>JAUXRI010000073.1 GCA_030681895.1 Myxococcales bacterium
ATGCTCTCGAGGAGCTGCTTCGCCATGACCGGAATCTCCGGGAGCATGTCGATGACTTCACGCGCGAGCTTCTTCAGGTTGATCGTCAGCGCCTCGATCTCGACGTTGTCCGACGGCGTCTTGTCTTCGACGGCCTCGATGCGCGCCTTGAGGTACGGCGACTCCTGCACGAGCTCGAGCACGCGGAACCGCGCGAGGCCCTGAACGACGAGCGAGTAGTTGTCCTCGCCCATCTTCAGCAGCTTCACGATCCGGGCGACCGTGCCCATGTTGTAGAGATCGGACGCGCCGGGATCTTCCTCTTCAGCCTTGCGCTGGGTGACGACGCCGATCACCTGATCGTCGCGCACTGCGTCCTTGATCAGGGCGATGGTCTTCTGACGGCCGACCGCGAGCGGAAGAACCCCGCCCGGAAAGAAGACGGAGTTTCGCAGCGGCAGAATCGGCAGCACCGCTGGAATGTCGTCTTTGTTGATGGTGCCCGGAGGCTGCATCGCGGCCGGCATCGTCTGGGCGCCGGCTGCCTTTTTCTTGTCGTCGGACATTGTTGCTTCTTTCGGGAGTAGTTCGGCCGGGGGGCGCTGGCTTCCTGAGGGGGACGTCAGCGGGTTGAGATGAGGGTAGCAATCGTTTTCGCTGCGGCAATGGCAACGAGCGAAAAAAGGACCATTCGGGCCATTCGGACGGTGAGGTACCCCTTCAAGGGCTCCGAATTCGACCTGGGGGGCGGGGAGGGGCACAATCACCTGCCGCCATGAACCACCTGACACCTCTTACCCGTCGACACGTCTGGGCGGTGGTCATCGCCTTCCTGGCCAGCTGCGAGGGCTGTTTCGGGTGCAAGACCTCGCCCCTCGACGCCAGCAACTCGACGATTCCACGGTCGTGCAAGGCCGAGGCGCCGCTCATCGAGCCGCAGAAGCTCGACATCCTCTTCGTGATCGACAACTCGAACTCGATGCGTGAGGAGCAGGAGGCCGTCGCCCGCGAGCTGACCGCCTTCGTCGACGAGATCAAACAGGCCGGCGGCGTGCGTCAGGACTTCAACGTCGGGGTGATCACCACGGCGGTCTACCAGCACTCCAGCCAGAACGGCGTCGTCTTCCTCCGCGACTACCCGACGCAGGCCGGCCGCCTTCAGCCCGTGCCCGATCGTTCTCCTGATGGTGGCGTGCTGCTCGGCACCGGGACGCAGCGCGTCCTCACCGGCGAGGACCCGGAGCTCGTCGACAAGTTCGCGCGCCTCGTGCAGCAGGGCGTCGCCGGGTCAGGTCAAGAGACGCCGTTCGAGGCGGTGCGGCTCGCGCTGATGACGGAGCTGACCACCAGGCCGCTGGCCGACGGTGGCAACGCCGGGTTCCTCCGAGACGGCGCTCGCCTGCTGGTGGTCGTGATCACCGACGAAGATGACTGCAGTGAGATCGCCCGTCCCTCACGCGTGAAGGTGTCCGACAACCCGGGCGTGGCGGACTGTACGGATCAGTCGAACAGCCTCACGCCGGTGAACGAGTACCACCGGCTCTTCAGCCAGGAGCTGAAGAACTCGGACGGCCTGCCGAAGGAGGTCATCTGGACGGCGATCGCTCCGGTCGGCCGCGGCACCAAGGCGGCCATGGCGATCGTCGACAACGGCCAGGTGCGCAACCTCGACTGTCCGACCTCGAACCAGAGTGGCATCCGGCACCGGCAGATGGCCGAGCTGTTTGACTCCACCCTGGTGAACCTCGACTCGATCTGCCGCGACTCGTATCGCGAGACGCTGATCACCATCGCCGAGCTCGCGTCGGTGAGTCAGACCATCGAGGTGAAGAACGCTCCCGACCCCGCGATGATCCAGCTGAGCATCACGCGCAAGGCCGGCGCCGTCGTGAAGTGCACCCAGCTCAACGGCGGTCTGCAGAGCGTCACGCCCATCGAGGCCACCAAGACGACCCGCATCCGGTTCGGTGGCGACTGCAAACGACGCGCAGACGATCAGGGCATCGGCATCAGGTTGCTCTGCGCCACCTGAGTCCGATCAGAAGTGCAGCCCAAACCCCTGACGCATTGAGGGTTTCGGGTGGCGTCCTGATCTGGAAATGATCAGTAATTCCAGAAACTTGCGCGATCGTCCGGCGAGGGCACCCTGCGCGCCATGTTCGCCTCCACCACCCAGTCCGCGACGTTCTTCTTCATCCCCGACGCCAGCCGCTCGAGCAACAAGAGCGTGCCCCAGCCGGCACCGGTCTCGCCGAGCGCGACGGCGCCGGTGCGGGTGACGTGGATCGTCGGATGAGCCGGGCGGGCTGGTGGGTGTTTGCGCTCATCGCGTGCACGCCGGTCGTGCCGGAGCCGATCGAAGACGCTGGCGTCGACGCGTGCGAGATCGACGGTGGCGTCTGCCCGTCGGCGGCCCGGGCCCGATGTCGCGTCGACCGACTCCAGGCCACGGCTGCGGCGTGCCGCTCGAGCGATGACTGCACGCTGTTCCGCTTCCCGCCCAATTGCCTCGATGACGGCCGCTGCCCAGGCGTCGCGGTGAGCTTCTCGGGCGAGGCGCGGTTCTCGGTCGACGCGACCCGTGAGCTCTCGGCCTTCTGCGCCGCGACGACGTGCCGGCCCAAGCTGCCCTGCACCGAGACCCGAACGCCGAGAGCGGAGTGCGTCTCTGCCCGGTGCGTGCTCGTGTTTCCCGACGCAGGCGCGGCTGATGCTGGCGCTCGCGATGGCGGGCCCTGAGCACTCCGGTTCACACGAAACAAACGGGCGCTGCGTGCGAAGGCCGGGAAATTCTCCCAGGTGTGAAGGCCGGCGACAGTTCTCTCGAAACGCGAGCGACGCTGTCGGTGCGACAACCACCCATGAGCACGTTCGCCACCGTTCGCCGCGCGCTGCAGGCCGTCGTTCAGCCGAGGCCCGCGCCGCCGCCGCCGCCTCCCGCTCGACGTCGTGCTCCGACGACCGACGCGTTCACTCCGGCACCGGCTCAGCCAGCGAGGCCCACGCCTCCCGTCATTCCGCTGACCCGCGCTGAAGATCGCGCCACGGCGACCGCCAGCTATCAGGCCAGGCTCGAGCGCGCGCCGAGCGCCGACGAGACCGCGAAGGCCGTCACGTTCCTCGAGACGCTTCGTGCGCAGGGCAAGTCGCTCGAGGAGCGCCGGGCGGCGATGGAGTTCGTCATCGCGATGACGCCCGAGTGGCAGGCGAAAGACACCTACCGAACGTCGCTGGGCCGTGAGCCGAGCGCGGACGAGCTCGCGAAGCTCACGCAGTTCGGCAGCCAACTCGCAGTCGAGGGCAAATCGGTCGGTGACGTGCGCGCGGCGATGAACTTCGTCACCGCGATGTCGCCCGAGTGGCAGGCGAAAGAGACGTATCGCGCCTCGCTGGGCCGCGAGCCGAACGTCGACGAGCTCACGAAGCTGACGCAGTTTGGTACGCAGCTGCAGGCCGAGGGCAAGTCGGTCGCCGAGATGCGCGGCGCGATGGACTTCGTCACGGCGATGTCGCCCGAGTGGCAGGCGAAGGACACCTACCGCGCGTCGCTGGGCCGAGAGCCGAACGCCGACGAGCTCACGAAGCTGACGCAGTTCGGGACCCAGCTGCAGGCCGAGGGCAAGTCAGTCGAAGAGCTTCGTGCCGCGATGAACTTCGTGACGGCGCTGACGCCCGAGTGGCAGGCGAAGGACGCGTACCGCACGCACCTCGGCCGCGAGCCGAACGGTGACGAGCTCACCCGGATGATCGCGTTCGGCGCCGAACTCCAGGGGCAGGGCAAGTCCGTTGGCGACCTCCGCGCTGCCTTCGATTTCGTCATCGGCCTGTCGCCCGAGTTCCAGGCCAGGCACCCGAACCTCACCACTGATCGTGACGCGCTCTACCTGCAGCAGCCCAACGGCTGGAGCTGTGGGCCGACCTCTCTCGCGATGGCGCTGGCTGCGACCGGCGCGCGTCCCGCAAACCAGGACACCGTGTGGGAGCTCGTCGGCGCGTTGGGCGCGCGAGCAGGTGTCGGCACGCCGGGTGGCGTCTCGCTCATCGCTGAGGTCGCGCGCCGATTCGGAGTGAACGCCGAGGCCAACGGCTCCCGTGAGCCCGGTGACGTTCGCGCGGCGCTCGAGCGTGGGCATGGCGCGGTGGTGAACGGCGATCTCGGAGGCGGTGGCCACTTCATCTACCTGTCGGGCCTCGACGAGGCAGGGAACTACATCGTGTGTGATCCGTGGCGGCCGCAGATCACCCGGTGGACTGACGCTGATCTCTGGGCCTTCACGCACCACGGCAACAACCCGCCGGGCTTCGCCGAGATCTGGCCGGCCTGAACGTCACACCCAGGGCCGCACGTTCACGCGCGCGCCCGACGAGCTCGATCGCTGCGCGGCGTCCAGCACGCTCTGCACCATGGCGCCGTCGGTGAACGTCGCCAGCTCGCCCGGAGCGCCGAGGAGGATGCGCGCAGCGTCGACGTGCGCCTGCGCCCACGGCTCGCGAACCCCCGGGAGCGGCGCCACGCCCGGCGCGAGATCGAGCCACTCACCCATGAAGGCGCGCGGTGCGCTGACCCGCCAGCCGCCGAGCTGAGGCTGGTAGCCAGCGAAGAAGCCCGCCTCCCACGAAGCGCCCGCGAGCGCCCACGCGCCGTGGATTCCAGGCTCGACCGTCGGCCGATGACTCAGCGTCAGCCGGGCCCCGCTCGAGAGGCCGACCTGGAGCGCGAGCGAATGGCCTTCGAGCGCGGCCTGCACCCAGACCGGCCGGGCCCGCGTCAGCCAGAGCGCCGCGTCGATGGGGTGCGAGGCTCCGCCAAAGTCTGCCGAGCCCGGGCCGCCCGCGCGATCGATGAACGACGACCGCACGACCACCTCGAGCTCGAGCACCGGGTCACGCGACGAAAGCCAGCCGCGAAGGGCGATGAGCGGTGCCAGCTGCCGGTACGGAAAGCCGACGGCCGTCGTGAGCGCGCGTGCCGCCGTGGCCGCGTGCACCAGCGCTCTCGCGTCCTCGAGCGTGCCCGCCAGGGGCTTCTCGCAGAGCACGTGTTTGCCGGCGGCGAGCGCCGCGAGGACGTGGCGCGCGTGCAGGTGATCGGGGCTCGCCACCACCACCACGTCGACGGCCTGAAAGAGCGCCTCGAGGTCGGTCGTCGAGAACGGAAGTTGCTCTCGTGTGGCGATGGCTGCGGTCTTCTTCGCGTCGAGGCCGGCGAGCGCGACCACCTGAGCCCCAGCTGCCCGAAAGGCGCCGACGTGCATCAATCCCCACGCGCTGCCGATCACGCCAACTCGCATCTGACGAAAGCCCTCTCGCTCGACGGTCGCAGACTCGTCGGCTCCATGTGGTCGCGCTACAACCAGAGCATGTCCTTTGGGTCGATGGTGATCCCCCGCGTCGCCGTGGTCGTTGGCGCGCTGGCGTCGCTGAGCGTGGCGGCGCAGCCGGCCTTCACCAACGTCACGGCAGCGACCGGGTTCGTCACCGCCGGGAATCGGCTCGCCGGCCTGGCGACGGTCGATCTCGACGGTGATGGGTGCCCCGAGGTGATCACGAACTCCGATGACGGCACGGACGCGGGGACGCGGGTGCTGCACACCACCTGCGGCCAGGCGCCGAGCTACACCGACGTCACCAGCGCCATCGCGCCTCACTTCGCGACTCAGCGCGCCCAGCGGTCGGTGGTCGTCGGCGATCTCAACGGCGATGGGTGGCCTGATGTCGTACGAACGGGCGCCCTGTCGCTGTACGTCGATCTCAATGGCGGGCCCTCGGCGGTCCCTCCCTTCGCGCTCCAGTCGGCGCCGGGCTTTCCGTTCACCTCGATCTTGAACAACTACGAAGGCGTTGGCCTCTTCGACGTCGAGGGTGATGGCGATCTCGACATCGTCGCGCAGTTCGAAGGGCTCGAGGTGTGGCGCAACGACGGCGCGGGTCGGTTCGCGCGTGAGCTCGGCGGCCTGGGCCTTCCTCAGACGCCTGGAGTGAACGGGGAGTACCTGTCGGTCGCCGATCTCGACGACGACGGCGACGTCGATCTGGTGGCGAGGCTCGAGGAGGTGCCGGACGTCTGGGTCAACCTGGGCCAGTCCTTCGGGTCGACGCTCAACCTCCAGCCCAACAACGAGAACAAGGGCGACGTCACGCTCTGCGATCTCGACAACGACGGGTTGCTCGACCTGGTGTGGACCGACGCGACAGACGAGGGCGAGAACACCGTGAGGTGGCAGCGCGCGCCCGGGGTGTTCGTCGAGGGGCAACGGCTCTTCGGCGGTCAGGCGCGTGTCGGGGGCTCGGCCTGTGGCGATCTCGACAGCGACGGGTGGGACGATCTGGTGCTGGTGATGGAGGCGCAGGTCGACGGCGGGCGCCCGGCGTCAGGGCTCACTGACCTCGTCCTCCTGAACCAGCGCGACGGAGGCTTTCGCGCGACGGCGACGCCGGGCCTCGGAGGTGGGAGCGCCGTCGCCGCGGTGTTGTTCGATGCCGACCGCGACGGCGACCTCGATCTGGCCGTGCACCGGCAGCCGGCGGATCAGCTCTGGAGCAACGAGCTTGCGGGCCAGCGAGCGTTGCTCGTTCGCGCCGTCGAGCCGCAGTCGGGTCAGCCCCGCGACGCCCTCGGCGCCTCGGCCGTGCTCGAAAGCTGCGACGGAGGACGCCTGAGTGGCCGGCGAGAGGTGAGCGGGGGCACCGGGCGCGGCACGATGCCTGAGCCCCGCATGCGCTTCGGCCTCGGCACCGTGTCCGACGAGGTCGCTGTGGTGAGGGTCCGGTTCGTCGGTGGCTCGATCACCCGGCGGGCAGTGCGGGTGCGCAGCCCAGGGGTGCTCACGATCGCCCGCGGCGAGCCCTCGGAGATGTCGCTCTGCCTTCCTCCGCTCGTCGATGGGGGCGCAGGTGATGGCGGGGTGTCGGACGCGGGCACGCCGGACGCGGGCGGTGAGACCGACGCCGGAGGCATGACCGGTGGTGGAGGCGCCGGGGGAGGAGCCGCGGCCGGTGGTACGGCGCAGGTCGTGCGCACCGTGCAGGCCCGGTGCGGGTTGCCGCTCACGGCCTATTTCTTCGACAGCGTGGGCCCCGGCACGCTCAGCGCGCGTGAGGGTGACGTTCCGCCTGGCCTGACGTTCGACGGCGATGACGGCGCGCTCCGATGGACGCCACCGGCTGCGTCTGGCGGCACCTACCGCCTTGCCCTGTCGAGAGGCGGCGTCACCGTGCCGTTCGAGCTCGTCGTGGCGTGTGAGCGCCTCGACGCAAGGGTGGGGTGCGGCTGCGATCAAGGCGCCGGTGGCGCGCTCCTGGTGTTGCTGGCGTGCGGCTTGACGCTGGGCCGCCGACGATCAAGCGGCGGGCCCCGCTCGCTCGAATGAGACGAGCGGCAGGTGCGGCTGCGGTATGGTGCGCGCGTGAGAGCTGACCTGCGGACCCCGTTCTTCGCGTCATTGGTGGTCGGCCTCGTCGGCGGCTGTACCTGCGACCCCACCGACTACGAGCGCCTCGAGTTCGCCTGCACTGCCGACGCAGACTGCTCGTCGGGCAACTCGTGCGTGGGCGGCATCTGTCGAACGTCTGGTACTGGCGACGGCGGGGCTGCGGGCGGGGCCGCGGGCGGTGCTGCAGGTGGCGGCGCTGCGGGCGGCGGTGGTGCCATGGGTGGCGGCCTCACCGGAGGCGGAGAAGGTGGCGGCGCGACGGGAGGGGGCGACGGCGGTGGAGGGAACGTCGCAGGAGGCAGCGTGGGCGGCGGTACCGCCGGAGGCTCGACCGTCGACGCCGGCTGCCTGGGCAACGCCGAGGTGTGCGGCGACCAGGTCGACGACAACTGCAACGGCATTCTCGACGATGGCTGCCCGTGTGCCGCGGCGCGGCCCTGCTACCCCGGCGGCCTGAGCTCACCGACGCTGCGCTTCACGTGGGACGGCGGTGGCGGCTGCTCGGCCGGCGCGCAGGCGTGTGTCGACAACGCCTACGGCGCGGCCTGCGAGAACGCGCACGTGCCGCAGCTCGAGTTCTGCGACGGGCAAGACACCGACTGCGACGGGCTGCCCGACCCGCCGAATTGCCCGTGCCAGACGGGGCGGGCGTGTTTCCAGGGCAGCCCCTTCATCGTCGGCATCGGCGCCTGTCGCCAGGGCGTGTGGAACTGCGCGATGGCGCCCGGCCTGCAGTGTGTCGGTCAGGTGCTGCCAGCGGTGGGTGAGACCTGCAACGGCATCGACGACGACTGCAACGGACAGACCGACGAGAACGTCCAGACGTCGCCGTGCGGCCCTGGCGTCTGCGCGTCGGCCAACCGCACGTGCTCGAACGGCGCCGAGGTGGCCTGCAGCTACGCCACGAACCCTCCCAGCGGGTACGCGCTCAACGAGGTCTGCGGCGACGGCCTCGACAACGAGTGCGATGGCCAGGCCGACGACGGCTGCACCTGCACCGTCAGCAGCTCGGTCTCGTGTTGGACCGGCTCGAGCGCGGCGTGTCCTCCTGACGGAGGCGTCTGTCTCGGCGTCTGCCGGCGCGGCATGCAGACGTGCGCCGCGTTGTCCGATGGGGGCACCGGCTTTGGCGTGTGTGGTGGCCAGACGATGGCCTCCATCGAGAGCTGCAACGACACGATGGACAACGACTGCGATGGCCGCACGGATTGTGTGGACACCGACTGCTCCGGCCGCGCCTGCGGCACCAATGGCCTGACGTGCTCTGCCGGCGCCTGCCGCTGCCTGACCGCCGATGGAGGGGTCGGGCCCGCGGCCGAGACCACCTGCAACGACGCGTTCGACAACGACTGCGACGGGCTCGTCGACTGCGCCGAGGCGGCCTGTGCGGGCTCCTCGTGCGGCGCGTTCGGCAAGGCCTGCGTCGGCACCACCTGCTCCTGCGTCGTCGACGGCGGCATGTCGCAGATGGCCGAGGTGGCGTGTGCAGACGGCCGCGACAACGACTGTGACGGGCTGATCGACTGCGCCGAGATCGCGTGTGGCAACCAGGCGTGCGGCGCCAATGGGCTGCGGTGCTCCGGTGGAACGTGCCGGTGTCTGCTGCCAGACGCTGGCGCCGGTCAGGTGACGGAGCTGACCTGCAACGACGGCCTCGACAACGACTGCGACGGGCAGATCGACTGCCTCGACGCCAACTGCGCCACCGCGGCCAACTGCATGATGGGCGTCGAGAACTGCTCCGACGGAATGGACAACGACGGCGACCTGGCGATCGACTGCGCCGACTCCCAGTGTTTCCACAAGGTGTGTGGGCCGACCTCGGCCTCGATCTGCTGCGGGACGACCTGCACGCTGCTGACGAGCCAGACGAGCTGCGGCCAGTGCGGGCTGACGTGTCTGGCGGGGAGCACCTGCATCCCCGTCGGCTCCGGCACGCATCTGTCGGGCACCTGCAGTTGCCCGTCGGGCATGAACGGCCAGTGTCCCACGCCGTCGGGCTTCTCGTCGCAGACCTGCGTGAGCAACCAGTGCACCTGCGACAGCAACGACGATCGCTGCGGCAACGCCAGCTCAGGCCAGGGCTCGAGGTGTATCAACGCGACGATCGACTACTGCCACTACCAGTAGCGTTAGAACGCTCCGCTGACGAGCGCGCCCATCGGGGAGAACGCCAGCGCCACGCTCGGCGCCGGCTCCGACGGGCTCCCGAAGATGAAGAAGGCCAGACCGCTCGCCGCCACGACGGCGCCGGTGATGAAGAGCACGTTGGCGACCAGCGCCGTCGAGCGCGCCGAGGCGTCGAGCTGCGCGGCTTCTCGCTGCGTCAGGCCCACCACGACGCCGGTCGGGCTCCGCTCGGCTTGGGAGATTCGGGTGCGTGCGCTGGACGACGCCAGGCCCGCAGCGCTCGCGCCGATCAACGTCACCACGCCGGCGACCCCGAGCAGGATTCCCGTGGTGGCCTGCCAGCTCAGGCCGCTGGGCGCTGGGGCGACCGTCTTCGCGACGGCTGGAGTCGGCGCGGCAGGCCTGGCCTCGCCGGAGGTGCTCGCGAGCACTCCCCGATCGTTGATGGCCTCGACCGTGTAGGCGGCGCCGTTCTCTCCCAGCGGCGTCGAGGCCTGTTTCCCCTCGAGCACGATCGTCGCCGTCTCGGGCTGGCCACCGGGCGGGGTGATCGTCACCCGCACGGCCTTCACCACCACCAGCGCGTTGTCGGTGACGGTGATCGCGAGCCCGCTGAGCCGGCCATTCTCGAGCGTCGACTTCACCGCGACCGCCACCGGGGTCGTCTCGGAGAGCCAGGTCTTCGCTTCGAAGAACGGCGTGCGGGTTCGGGGCGGCAGATCGTTCGAGAGCTTGAAGTCGGGCGCCAGCGAGAGCAGCTGCTGAAACGCCTCCTTCGCCTTCGCCGCCTTGTCGAGGGTCGCGTACGAGATGCCGGCGAGCTCGTAGAGCGCGATGAGGGTGTCGCGCTCCATGCCTGACTGGGCGAGCGCGGCCTCGATCACCTTCACGGCCTTGTCGTACTGGAGATCGTCGACGAGCTTGCGGGCCTCAGCGAGGCGCTGGGTCGGCGAGGCAGGCCCTGCGGGTGCGGCGAGCGCCGCCGACAGGATCAGAGCTGAGATCATGGGGGCGCACCGTACACCGAATGTCTCGGGCGATGCCTTGCCTCATTGACTTGCCGCTGGGGCGATCGACACTGTCGCCCCTGTGTCGAACGCTCGCCCGTGGCTCCCCCAGCAGACGGTTGGTCGCTACCAGCTGCTGACGCCGCTTGCCTCGGGAGGCATGGCCGAGATCTGGCTGGCGCGGCAGCCCGGGGTTCGAGGCTTCGAGAAGCTCGTCGTGATCAAGCGCATGGTGGGCGCGCTCGAGGACGATCCCGAGCACGTCGAGATGTTCCTCTCGGAGGCGCGGCTCGCGGCGAAGCTGACGCACCCGCACGTGGTGCAGATCTACGAGCTCGGAGAAGACGCCGGCTCGTTCTTCATCGCCATGGAGTTCGTCGACGGCGAGAGCGTGTCGACGGTCTTCAAGGAGGCTCGCAAGCAGGGCAAGCAGCTGAGCGATCAGCTCGCGTGCCGGCTGATGGCGTGGGCGGCCGAGGGCCTGCACTACGCGCACACCCGCGTCGACGACGAGGGGCGCCCGCTGTGCATCGTGCACCGCGACGTGAGCCCGCAGAACCTGCTGGTGACGATGGACGGCACGCTCAAGGTCGTCGACTTCGGCATCGCGAAGGTGGCCTCGCACGCCACGTCGAGCGGGAAGCTCAAGGGCAAGCTCGCCTACATGGCACCGGAGCAGGGCCGCGCCGAGGCCGTCGACGCGCGCAGTGACGTGTTTGCCCTGGGCGTCTGTCTCTTCGAGTTGCTCTCGCGCACCCGGCTGTTCCCGGGCGCCGACGAGATGACGCTGCTCAAGAACATCACGTCGATGGAAGAGTTCCCCAGGGTCCGCCAGCGGCGCGCTGACATTCCTCCCGAGCTGGACTCGATCGTCGCGATGGCCATGGCGCCAGACCCGGCCCTGCGGTTCCAGAGCGCGCGCGACTTCCAGCTCGCCCTCGACGACTGGCTGGTGACGACGAGCAGCCGGACCACCTCTGGCGATGTCGCCGACTTCATGCGCGCGCTGTTCGCCGACCGCATCGCCACCCGGAAGGCGCTCATCGACGCCGCTCGCAAGGGCGAGCTGACGCCGAGCCAGCTGCCCTCTGACGCGTTCAGATCGGGGTCGGCCAGCGGGTCGAGCAGCGCGGCCAAAGCGCCGGAGCTGTCGACGGGCGGGTTCCGGCGCGCGATCGCCGGCGACCTCAAGGACGGCCCTCTCGAGGTCTCGATCACCATCGACGACACCCGCGTCGAGCTGCCGCCTCCAGCCGCGCCGAAGCGCAGCCTGCTGCCGGTCGTCGCCGTCGTGGTGCTCCTCTTCGGAGCTGGCGGGGTCTGGGTCGCGACGCGGCCGACGGTCGAGACGAAGCCCGTGGTGGCCGAGGTCGACGCTGGAGCGGTCGTCGAGCCGGCGACGATCGAGCTCGAGCTGAGCCCGGCCATCGCCGTGGCCCGCCTCGACGGTGCTCCGGCCGCGTCAGGCCCGTCGTCGATCACCCCCGGCGAACACGTTCTCGAGGTCGACGCGCCCGGCTTCGTCAGTGAGCGGCGCACCGTGGCGATCCGGGCCGGCCGGCACGAGCACCTCGTCATCGCGCTGAAGGCGCAGCCGCCGCCCACGATCGTCGATGCGGGCGCTCCCGTCGTGACGTCGAAGCCGGTTCGGCAGCCCGCGGTCGCCCGAAAAGGAACGCTGCGGCTCGACACCGTGCCCTGGACCACCGTGACCCTCGCGGGGAAGAAGCTTGGCGATACGCCGCTGCTCGACGTGTCGCTCCCCGTCGGTCGGCACCAGCTGCGGCTCGTGAACGCCGATCAGGCCATCGATCACACCGTCGAGATCGAGATCACCGCGAACGAGGCCACGGTGAAGAAGCTCCGGCTCAAGTAGGCAGGCTCGTCGTCGCCAGGCTCCGGCACGGTCTCGACGAGAGGCGTCGTCGCGTCGTGCTCCGCTCCGCGAGCGCCTGCGGGGCGACGGTGTCGGGTTCAAGCGGCGCGGCGGTGGACAGCTCGGCCGGTCGGTCGATGCCGCCTGCGCGCGTCGGCGCCGGAGCGGTCGTGCTCGAGTCGCTCGCGCCGACGCGGGGCGCTCGTTGGGAAACCGCGCCGGTGCGACCTGCGCCTCAGGTCCAGCGGCGTTGATGCCTTGTGCTGCTCCTTGCGGTATGGCGTCGCTCCGTGACGCGTGCTCGTGCCCCACGCAAGTCGTCCAAGGCGAAGCAGCCGCGCGACGCGCAGCGCACGCGCTTGTCGTTGATGCGGGCCGCCGAGAAGCTGTTCTCATCGCGCGGCGTCGACGCGGTCTCGTTGCGTGAGGTGAGCGAGACGGCAGGGCAGCGCAACAACTCCGCGGTGCTGTACCACTTCAAGTCGCGCGAGGGTCTCATCGACGCGATCTTGAACCGTCACGCCGACCCGATTCAGGCGCGCTACGTCGCCCAGCTCGATCTTCTCCAGTCGCAGGGAAAGCTCGAGCTGCGCACGATTCTCGACGTGCTGGTGCGGCCCCTGGTGGCCAAGCTGGAAGACGCCGACGGCGGGCCCGAGTTCGTGTCGATCTCGGCGCAGCTCACCGTCAACCCGACGATGCCGCTGTTCATGCGCCCGGCCGCCAACGCCACCCCCGGGGCCATGCGCATCGCCGAGGCGATGATCCCGCTGATCTCGATCCCCGGCGAACTGCTGATGATGCACCAGGAGCGCTTCTCGAACGTGCTCTACAGCTCGATCCTCGCGTTCGGTCGGCTGAGCGCCGAGAACCCGTCGTCGGCGTTCCGAGAGCTCTTCATCTCGGATCTCGTTGACACGCTCTTCTCGATCCTCACGGCCCCGCCGTCCCCCCGGACGCAGGGCCTGCTCGTCGAGGCCGGGCTGGCCTGAGCGTCACTGTTCGACGCAGTACACGCGGATGTTCGCCTGGTCGCAGCTGCGCAGCTCGAGGTTCGTCCAGGTGCCCGACGTCGATGACGACGAGCCGATGAGCCCGTTGACCGCGGCGCTGCTGGTCGTCCAGTTGTTGCAGTTGCTCGCGACGGCTCCACCGTTGGCCGCCGTGCCCGTGAAGACCGGCCCGGAGAAGTTGATGCCGGTGCGCTCGAGCTGCACCGCCGAGTCGAGGCTGCCGTCGACGAGATCGGCGAAGTTGTCGGCGATCTTCGAGCGGGTGATCCTGACGTAGGGCAGGTTGTGCTGGACCATGCGCTGCGCGGCCGTCTGCCCACCGGTGCCGGTGGTCGAGATCCACGCTTTGTAGGTGCCCGTCAGGCCTGAGGCCGTCGCTTCTCCCTGGCAGATCGCGTCTGCGCCAGCCGCGCCGCCCATGTTGCCGTCGGTGTTCGTCGAAGAGACGAAGATGATCTTCGTTGGCGTGCAGCTTCCGACGTTGCAGATGACGCCGTTGGCCGAGTTGCACTGGCTGCTCGTCGTGCAGGTCGTCGGGCAAGGCGCCGACAACCCCGAACACCGCCACGCGTTACCGCCGCAGAAGTTCTGCGGGCTCAGGAAAACGTCGTTCGGGCAGGCCGCTGCGCTGCCGGTGCAGGTCTCGGGCGTGTCGCACGGGCCCGCGTTGGGGCGGCAGATGGCCGCGGCCCCCACGAACGTGTTCGACGGGCAGGCGTTGGAGCTTCCGTTACAGAACTCGGTGGAATCACAGATGCCGGCCGACGCGCGGCAGGCGGTGGTGGTGGGTTCGAGCGTGTCGGCGGGGCACGCCGCGGTCGAGCCCGTACAGCTCTCGGCGCGATCGCACGCGCCCGTGGCGGCGCGGCAGACCGTCGTGTTGGCCGCGAACGTGTTCGCCGGGCACGTAGCCGACGCGCCGGAGCAGGTCTCGGCGAGATCGCAGGCACCGGTTGAAGCGCGGCAGACGGTGTTGGCGGCCTGGAACGCGTCGGTCGGGCACGTGTTCGAGCTGCCGTTGCAGACCTCGGCGACGTCACAGCTCGACGCGGCGCCGCGGCACGAGGTGCCTGCGACGGCGACCTGGTCGGTCGGGCACGCAGCGCTCGCGCCCGTGCAGACGTCGGCGACGTCGCAGAGGCCCGCCGACGCGCGACAGACGAACGACGAGGGGCGCAACAGGTCGGCTGGACAGAGCGCGGTGGCGCCGTTGCACGTCTCGGTTTGGTCGCACGTCCCAACGCTCGGGCGGCATGCCATTCCGCTGGTGACGAGTGCGTCAACCGGGCAGGCCGCGGATGAACCCGTGCAGCGTTCCGCGACGTCGCAGGCCCCGATGGACGGACGACACTCCGTCGTCGCGACGACCAGCACGTCGGCAGGGCAGGCCGCCGACAGCCCGGAGCAGACTTCTGGAACGTCACAGGTGCCAGCGGCGCCGCGGCACACGGAGCCCATCAACAGGGTGTCTGCGGGGCACTGCGGCGAGGTGCCGTTGCACGACTCGGTGACATCACACGCGCCTGCGCTCGCTCGGCACGCGAAGGCGGCTGGCCGAACGACATCGGCGGGGCAGGTGCCATTGGCGCAGAGCTCCGGAACGTCGCAAGTGCCGGCGCCTGCGCGGCAGATCGTGGAGTTGGGTCGAGGCGTGCACGCGCCGGCGCCGTTGCAGACCCCTGTTCGGCACGAGGGCACCGTGTCGTCACACTCGTTGTCGGGGTCGGTGTTGATCGTGACCGGAGCGCAGGTGCCCGATGGCTGGCCCGTCTTCGCGACGACGCACGCTGAGCAATCCGAACCGCACGCGGTGTTGCAGCAGACACCGTCGATGCACGAGCCACTCGCGCACTGGCTACCGATCATGCACATCGCGCCGTTGTTCAGTGGCGCGCCGCCTGCGGACCCACCGGCTGCAGAACCGCCGGCCGCAGAACCGCCGGCTGCAGAACCGCCGGCCGCAGAACCGCCGGCCGCAGAACCGCCGGCTGCAGAACCGCCGGCTGCAGAACCGCCGGCCGCAGAACCGCCCGCTGCAGAACCGCCGGCTGCAGAGCCGCCGGCCGCAGAACCGCCCGCCGCTGAGCCGCCCGCCGCTGAGCCGCCTGCCGCAGAACCGCCCGCCGCAGAACCGCCGGCTGCAGAACCGCCGGCCGCAGAACCGCCGGCCGCAGAACCGCCTGCTGCAGAACCGCCGGCCGCAGAACCGCCCGCCGCAGAACCGCCGGCCGCAGAACCGCCTGCTGCGGAGCCGCCTCCTGCGGAGCCGCCCGCCGCTGAGCCACCCGCCGCTGAGCCACCCGCCGCTGAGCCACCCGCCGCTGGGCCACCCGCCGCTGGGCCACCCGCCGCTGGGCCACCCGCCGCTGGGCCGGCGTCCAAATCAGACGGGGTGCCGCCGCAACCGACCGAAACAACGAGGCTTAAAACAGTGAGCAGCTGACTGAATGAAGAGCGCATGCGCTGAATACAGCGACACGCCGAACTGGATCGTCATTGCAGGCAGCCCCGCCACGCCCCGACCCTCGGCTCCGGAATCTGGAAGTCGTCGATGAGGCCTTCGAAGCAGTTGGCCGAGACAGCGACGCCGTAGAACAGCGATCCCCCCATCGGGCCGTCGAACTTCATGCACAGGTTTCGCTGTGACGCCGATTGTTGCCACCGGCCGGGCACTCCACCGTCGTTCTCCACTCCGCTGTCGGCCTGCGGATAGGTGCGCTCGAAGATGAGACTGGGCAGCGTGCACTGGGCATACGACATCAGATTCGTCCCGAAACAGGCGAAGCCGTCGAGCATGCGCGGCGCGTTCATCGGAGCGACCACCGAGCCGACGATCGTGATCGCCGAGAACGCATCGGTCGTGTCGTTCAGGGCGTTCGTGTCGAAGGAGGACGCCGACACCGAAGCCGTGAAGCGGTGCATTCCGCTGGTGGCCGGCCAGGCCACGGTGATCGGGATGTCCTGGCGCGCGCCGGCGGCGAGCGTTCCGCCATCGCATCGCACCTGCTGGCCAACGCCGATGCAGCCCGCCGCCGAGACGAAGGTTGCTCCGCCTGGCAAGGTGACGGTGGCGTCGACTCCGGCAGAGGGTGCGCCGCCCAGGTTCTCGATCGTCACGGTCGCGACCGACGTCGAGCCCGTCTCGAGGCAGAGCGGGCAGGTGAGGGTGATCGCGAGATCGGGGCCACCATCTCCCGACGCTCCGCCACCAACTCCGCCGCCCGCAGTCCCGCCGCCGGATGCACCGCCGCTCGTGCCGCCGGACGCGCCTCCGCTCGTGCCGCCAGACGCGCCGCCGCTCGTGCCGCCGGATGCACCGCCGCTCGTGCCGCCAGACGCGCCTCCGCCAGCGCTTCCGCCGCCACTCGTTCCGCCCGCTCCTCCACCGCTCGCACCACCACCTGTCGCGACCGCGCCGCCGTCGACCGCGCCGCCATCGCGAGTCCCGGCGTCACCCCTGGGATTGGTGCCGATCACCACGTTCTCAGCGCAGCCGAGACCGAGCACCAGAATCCAGAGGAGCCGTCGGAGAACAAACTGGTCGCTCGCGAACCGCGTGAGATTCGCCCGCGCCTCTCGACGGCGCCAGCGATGGACCAGGACCCGCGAGCACATCGCTCGAGTTGCTTGCAGACGGCTCCAGACGACCGTGCGATGTGTGCTCAGGGGCCGATTCCCTCGAGGAGACGCTGAACGCGCTCGGCGAGCGGTCCGGTGGTCCCCTGTGCCGTGAGCCGCTGCCCGAGACGAACGGCCTCGGCCCGTCGGCCGGCCTTCACCAGCGCCTCGACTCGAAGCAGATCGGCCTCCGTGCCCAGGGCGCCCTTTGGAAATCGTCGCGCGTGTTCCTGCAACGTCGCGAGCGCCCGGGTCGGCGCTGAGGTGACTTCCGTTCTGGCCACGTCGAGCAGGGCGAGCTCTCTGCCGAGCGCGTCCTCCTCAGCGGGTGGCGGTGCTTTCGTGGGCGTTCGTCTTCGAGGGCTCGGCTCCTTCGAAGGCGGAGGCGTCGGAACCTCGGCGCTCTCGCCGAGCGCTGGTGGGTCGGCCGACGGTGGCGGAGCAACCGTCGGGGCGTCAGGCACGGGCGGAGGCGGGAGGGGCGGCGATGGACGAGTTTCGCGAGCGTCGATCTCGGCCATGGCGACGGGTCCGGTGGTCCCGGCTCCGCGCGCGAGCCAGCCGAAGAGCCCCAACGTGAGGAGCGACAGTCCGCCGACCCACCTCATCCACCGCGAGAGCGGTCGTGCGCCCCCGCCGGGCCCGTCGTCGAGCACGGCGGTGAGGACCCGCTCCTTGACCGCGTCGCTGGGCGCCTCGCTCTTCGCAGCGGCCATCAGCTCGTCGGTCAGCTTGTCGAGATCGCGCTCGCTCATTCCAGCCTCCCGACGTGCGCTTCCAGCAAGGCCCTGAACTGCGCTCGCGCCTTCTTCGTCCGCGAGGCGACGGTCCCCTCGGGAATGTCGAGCACCTCGGCGGCCTCCCGCTTCGAGAGCCCTTCCACGTCTTGAAGCACGAGGACCATTCGAAGCGGCTCCTCGAGTTGGCCGAGCAGCTCGATCACCAACCTTCGTTTCCGGTGCGCGTCAGATTGTTCATCGAGCGACAGGGGGCTCTCGACGTCGGGCAGGGTGCCGGGCAGCGACTCCTTCATCTGGCCGACGCGCCTGGCGACGACGACGGCGGTCGAGCACAGAAAGCTCCGCTCCTTGCCGGCCTCGAGCGCGTTCAGCCGGCGCAGGGCGACCGAGAAGACCTCCTGCAGCCCATCGTCTGATTGCTCCTGGGTCAGCCCGTGACGGCGCAAGAGCCGCCACACCAGATCGGCGTGCGAGACGAACAGCGCCCGGAGCCGGTTTCGTTGCCCGTCGGTCAGCGGTCGGCGGCCCGCCGTGGCCTCGGTGGCCTCGACCGCGGTGAGAGTGGCTGCGAAGGACAGCACGCGTTGAATACCTCGAGGGCGCCGATGGGATCAGATCGACGGAGACACGAACAAGGCCGGGTGAATGAAGAAGGCTGGTGTGGTGAAGACATCGCCGTCTGGAGTGACCTGGTAGGTGTCGCGGCGGGTGTTGAGCCCGACGAAGACGGACGCGCCGAAGAGCCAGCCACCGACGCGGAAGCCGGCCCTCACCGAGGGCCCAACCGGCAGCAACCATCGCCAGACCCGCTGTGGCTCGGCTGCGTCGACCGAGGTGACGTTCACGATGAGCGCCGTCGCGGCCAGCGTCGCGTCGGCGACGAACACGCCGGCGCTGAAGTGCACACCGGCCTCAGCGCTGGCGAGCAGATGAAAGGGGTAGAGCGCACGTCCTACCGAGCCCTGAACGGTCGAGCCGGCCCCGCCTCCGAGCGACAGCCTGGCGAGGAAGCGGTGAAGGCTGAGCGACCCCGACACCGTGCCGCCGACGTCGAGCAGGCCGCTGATCGCGGTCGTCGCGTGGACGGCCCCCCACAGCCGAAAGGACGCGGTCGTGGTGGGTGGCGCGGGTGTGTCCGTCGCCACCGACGGCTCCGTAGGGACGAGGAGGGGGGTCGGCGTCTCGGAAACGGTGGTTGGCGTCGATGGCTCCGTCGGCGGCTCGATGGGTTGCGGGGCTGCTGCCACCACGGCCGGGAGCGGCCCCGTCTTCGCGTGCTCCGGGTCAATCAACAGCGCAGCGAAGAGGCTCAACGCCTCCATCACCGTCTCGCAGCGCGCGCCCGCGAGCTGCCTGGTGGTCGCTCCCGACGCGAGTCTGACCGTCAGCCGGCCCGAGAACCGTGATCCCAGGCGCTCGATCGCCGCGTCGACCCAGGCCGTGGGCGTCTCATCGGTGCCCACGACGGTGATGCGCTCGGTGCGAAATCGCATGGCCGCCACGAACGCTTCGGTCGATGGACAGCCCTCGGGCGCAGCCCAGGTGATCGCGGTCGGCCGCGAGCCCGGTGCCGTCGTCACGACGAGCGAGAAGAGAAGGAGGACCGGCAAGGCCGCTCAGACTGTCGTGGACCGTTCGGCAATTCAACGGGTTGACACGACTCGGGTGTTGAGAGGCCGTTCTGGGGTATGGGCCGCCGCGTGAACGACACAGCGACAGGTTTTTCGGCCCTGGGCCTCAGCGCCCTCTCTCTCAAAGCCCTGGCCCACAAGGGCTACACGGCTCCCACTCCCATTCAGGCGCAGACCATTCCCGCCGGCCTCGCGGGCAAGGACGTCATCGGCTGCGCCGCGACCGGCACCGGCAAGACGGCGGCCTTCATTCTTCCCATGGTGGAGCGCCTCGCCGGCAAGCGCGGCCTGAGCGGCCTGGTGCTGGCGCCGACGCGTGAGCTGGCGCTGCAGATCGCCGAGCACGCCATCGAGTTCGGCCGCCCGCACCACGTCAAGGTGGCGACCCTCATCGGCGGCGTCGGCATGGGCGCGCAGATCGAGGCGCTGAAGACGGCGACGCTGTGCATCGCGACGCCCGGCCGGTTGATCGATCACCTCCAGGAAGGCCACGCGAGCCTGCAGCACGTCTCGATCCTCGTGCTCGACGAGGCCGATCGCATGCTCGACATGGGCTTCAAGCCCCAGCTCGATCGCATCCTCGCGCGGGTGCCGAAGATTCGTCAGACGCTGCTCTTCTCGGCCACCATGGCCGGCGAGGTCGCGCAGTTCGCGAAGCTCAACTCGAAAGATCCCGTTCGTGTCGAGGTCTCGCGCAGCGGCACCACGGCGAAGAACGCGACCCAGTGCGTGTACGAGGTCGGCCAGAACGAGAAGTCGCCGCTCCTCATCTCGCTGCTGGCCGAGGGTGACGAGAGCACGCTGGTCTTCACGCGCACCAAGCGCCGCGCCGACGTGCTGGCCAAGTCGATCGCGCGCAGTGGGTACACGGTCGATCGCATTCACGCCAACCGCAGCCAGAACCAGCGGCAGCAGGCGCTCGAGGGCTTCAAGACGGGCAAGTACCGCGTGCTGGTGGCGACCGACATCGCCGCGCGCGGCATCGACGTCGCCGAGATCGGCCACGTGGTGAACTTCGATCTGCCGCACGTGCCGGAGGACTACGTGCACCGCGTCGGCCGCACCGCGCGCGCCTCGGCCTCGGGCCATGCGTCGGCGTTCTGCGCTCCCGAAGAGATGGCCCTGCTGAGGGACATCGAGAAGCTCATTCGCGGGCCGGTGCCGCGCCGCCCGATTCCCCGCGAGTCGGAGTCGTTCGAGAAGGCGCTGGCCTCGGAGAAGACGTTCCGCGCGCAGCCCGGCAACGCCGTTCGCCACGAGTCCAGGCAGCGCCAGGGACAGCCGCGCTCGTCGCGGCAGCAGAGCCGTGGCGCGCGAGCGACCGGGCACCGCGGCAGCAGCAGCAGCGGCAGCAGCGGCGGCGGCGGCGGCGGTGGAGGTGGGGGGAGCGGACAGAAATCGTCCGGCAAGACCCTCTTCAGCGGCGGGCCCGGCAAGCGCCGCTGAGCCCGCGCGCCGCTTGAAACGGTGGCTGACGCGAAGCAAGGTTCGCGCATGCGAATTTCTCTGCTCGTCGTCGCGCTGGCGGTGGTGTCGTTCAGTTGTGGCACGCCGACGCCTCCCGGGTGTTCGGCTGAGACCTGTGCGTCGGGCTGCTGCGATGCGACGGGCACGTGCCGCACCGGCTCCTCGTCTTCGGAGTGCGGCAAGGGCGGCGCGATGTGCTCCTCGTGCAGCTT
>JAUXRI010000075.1 GCA_030681895.1 Myxococcales bacterium
TCCATCTGCGACGGCGGCGTATTCGTTGCTGAGGTTGAGGCCTCCGGTGAAGCCGACCTCGCCGTCGACGACGAGCGACTTGCGGTGGTTCCGGCGCCGAAGCCGGGCTGTGAAGCGCGTGAATCCCAGGCCGAAGCGCAGCGGCAGAAAGACGAGCACCTTCACGCCGGCGCTGCGCAGGTGCAGGAGCGTGATGTCCGACACCTCCGTGCCCCAGCCGTCGACCATCAACAGCACCTCGACGCCTGCGCGCGCCCGCTCGCACAGCGCGTCGACGAAGCGCATGCCCGTGCTGTCATCTCGGAGGATGTACGTCTCGAGGCAGATGGTGTGCTGGGCGAGCGCGATGGCGGCCAGCATCGCCGGGTAGGCCTGGTACCCGTCGCGGAGCAACGCCACCCGGTTCGGCCCGACGACGACCTCGGCGTAGGGTTCACGCCCATCGAGGAGCGGTGAGCGTCGGGCCAGCGCGGTGGTCATTCGCGCCTCGTCAGCGGCGAACCGTGAGCGTCACGCGGCCGGCGGTCGCGGGCTGGGTCGAATCGAGCCACAGGTAATACGTGTCGGGCGCCAGCGTCGTGGTGAAGGTCGCGGCCTGGTCGAGGGCCGGCGCGGCGGCGCACTGCTCGGCCGTCATGGCGTCGCAGGTGGCCTTCCGCAGCGCCATCACCGGAGCTCCACCGCTGCCGGCCTCGGGCGTCGCAGTGAAGGTGTACGTGCCCGTGGTGGTGACCGAGAGCCGGAAGACCTGGTCGGGGCTGCCCGCGCCGCCACACGTCGCGGCGCTGTCGTCCGTGCCGAGGCTGGTGTCGACCGAGGCGCTGGTCTCGTTGAGGCCAGCTGGGAAGACGAGGTCTCGCGGCAGTGCGCAGGTATCGTTGCTGGGTGGAACGGAGGCGGGCCCGGCCGTCGCGCTCAGCTCCAGGCGACCGAGGGTGACGGGGCCCGGCGTCTCGACCACCAGCGTGTAGTCACCCGCGTTGAGGCGCCGCGCGATGAGCCTACCCGTGGACGACGTCGAGCTCGTACACGCGGGCTGCACGGGTGGGAGGCGGCAGGCCCGGCCCGTCCACAGCGCCATCACCGGGAGCTGTGGCCCCGAGCCCACCGCGGTGACGACGACGTCTGACGCCTGGGGCAGCGTGAAGCGGTAGAAGAGGTCGGGACTGCGGGGCGTCGTGTTGCAGCTGAGCTGAACGTCGTCGTCGGCGTCGATGAGATCGACCCGGTTGGTGCCTCCATCGAGCGCGAGCGATTGGGCCTGCAGACACGTCTCGTTGGTCGAGCCGGTGGGCGGGAGCACTTCGACCTTCGCGAGCGTCGGCCCTGAGCCCGAACGATCGTAGCCCTGGAGGACGAACGAGTACGGGCCTGGCTGCAGGCGACGCGCGCGGAAGCTGGCGACGAGGCCTCCGCTGTCGACGCAGGCGAGATCGACGTCGGTGGAGCACTGGGTGCGGAGCGCCGCGACCGGCTGCGCGCCGCCAGGGCCAGGCGAGACGGTGACCTTCACGTCCGAGGCAACCCCGAGGAGCACGTTGAAGACGACGTCTCCACCGCCCGCGTCAGGCGCGGCGCACGCCGTCTGCACGTCCGTGTTCGTCGAGAAGAGATTGACGCTGACGTCGAACGTCTTCGGCCCACACGCGATGGCCGTCGGCGCGGCTGCGCAGGTGTCAGCGGGGACGATGACGCCCGCGTCCTCGAGGTCCGGCTGGCAGACGTTCGAGCTGCAGATCGGCGTCGGGCAGGCGCACTGCGCCGAGGTGAGGCACTGCACGCAACGGCCAGTCGCGGTGTCGCACAGCGGGGTGTTTCCGGTGCAGCCGGGCGTGCAGGCGAGGCCCGCGTCAGCTGCCGTGCCGCCGCCAGAGCCGCCGTCGTAACCAACCGGGAGCTCACAGACGCCGCTGGTGGGGTTGCACTGCTTGGGCGTGTCGCACTTGATCCTCGCGCACGGCGGAGAGGTCGGCCCGCAGGCCCCGAAGAGCGCCGAAGCGGCGAGCATGCCGAAGAGGAGAGAGAAGACGACGCGTCGGGAAGCAGACATGGCGTGCCACCATACAGGCTTTTCCGAACGCCTCGCGCTTCGTGGCGGGCTCGCGGCTGGACCTCGATCCCGAAGTTCATCCCTGCGGGTCAAGGCTTCAGGGGTGCCGTCTTCTGCGAAGACACGGTTGCGCCCATCACCGCTTTGACGGCGTCTTCGAGTTCGCCGGCGACGGGATCGGGCCCGAGCCACGTCCACAGATAGGCCGAGCTGCTGGAGACCGTGAGCCAGACGACCATCGACGGAAACTCCCCGCCGGCGAAGATGGCCATGCCCAACTGGCCCATCGTGCACGGCACCTGCTTCGAGCCAGCCGCGCGGCCCCAGTTCTGGCCTCGACGACCGTTCACCTCGCCGAATTTCACGGCAGCGGCTCCGAGATCCTTGTCCGTCAGGGCCGAAACGCCGTCAGCTCCCAACCGGGAGATCTGCAAGACACCACGATCTCCGTTCTTCCCGACGTGCAGTTCGAGCAGGAGTTGGCTGTTGGGCACGACCGTCCACGCGCGAGGCACTGAGAGTCGCAACTCACCTGCGGTGAGATCCTTGAGCAGACCACCGCCAAAGAGACTGAGGAGCAGCGCGCCAAGTTTCATGCTCGAAGTGTACACGCTCCGGAAGGTCGACCCGCTTCAGCCCAACCCGTGCGCGACGAGCCTCGAGAAGGCGCCGTTCGCGGCCATCAGCGCGTCCCACGTGCCCTGCTCGACGACGCGGCCCTTCTCCATCACGACGATGCGATCGGCTTTCCGCACGGTCGCGAGCCGATGCGCGATGACGAGTACGGCGCGGTCTTCCATCAGCTCCGAGAGGCCGGCCTGCACCTCCTGCTCCGTGCTCGCGTCGAGGGCGCTGGTGGGCTCGTCGAGGAGCAACAGACTCGGCGCTTTCAAGAAGGCACGGGCAATGGCGAGGCGCTGGCGCTGACCACCTGAGAGCGTCGCGCCGCGTTCACCGATGGGCGTGTCGAGTCCGTTGGGGAGCGCCTGCACGAAGGCCTTTGCGTGCGCGTGCTCCAACGCCGTCCACAGCGCGTCATCGGGTGCGCCTTCCTTCGCCATCCACAGGTTCTCGCGCACCGTGCCCGAGAGCAGCACCGGCTCTTGCGGCACCCACGCGAGGTTCTCCCGAATGGAGCGACGGGAGAGCTGACTCGTCTCCACCCCGTTCCATCGCAGCGCGCCGCCGGCAGGCGCGGAGAAGCCGAGCAGCAGCGACACCACCGTCGACTTGCCTGCACCCGACGGTCCGACGAGCGCGACGTGTTCGCCCGCCTTCACCGAGAAGCTGACCGCTGCGAGTGCCTCACGCCCATCGCCGTACGAAAACCGAACGTCCTCGAGGGTGAGCGCCTCGAGCGGACCGGCCTGCGCGCCGCGCTCCGGCTCCACGTGCGCGTCGAGGATCTCGAAGAGCCGCTCCGCCGCGCCGAGGCCCACCAGCACCTGCGAGAAGTTGCCCGAGAGGCTCTTCACCGGTTGGTACATGAGGAGCGCCGCCGCCAGGAACGAGACGAGGTGGCCTGCGAGCTGGGGCTCCTCGGCGACCGCGTTCGCACCGAAGACCAGCGCGATGGCCACGCCGATGATGCCGAGCAGCTCGGTCGTCGGGGTGAAGGCTCCGCGAATGAACAGCGAGCGCTTCATCACCGACAGGTAGCGGCCCTGCTCGGCGTCGAACGCGGCGAGCGCCTGGGGCTCCCGGCCGTAGGCCTGAACGATGGGCAGCGCCTGCAGGTGTTCGGAGGCGAGCTGCGTCAACGCGCCCAACGAGGCCTGCCCCTTCGTCGCCGCCTTCCGCGCGCTCTTCGCGAAGCGGCTCACGGGAAGAATCATTCCTGGAATGACGAGGAAGGTGAGGAGGAACAGCCGCCCGTCGATGCTCGCGCAGACGGCCAGCAACGCCAGCGTCTGGAGCGTGTCCTTCACCCACGCTGACAACGACGTGCCGACGGCGAACTCCACCTGCGCGACGTCAGCGGTGAAGCGCGAGAGCAATTCGCCCGAGTGACGCTTCTCGAACCAGCTCGGCGGCAAGGTAAGCACCCGGTCGTAGAGGGCCCGTCGGAGTGACGCGAGCGCGAGCTGCGCGACGTTCGACATCAGCCCCGAGTGCAGCCACGTCGACAGCGCCTTCAGCACTGCCACGCCGACGACCGCGAGCGGCAGCTTCACTGCCAGCTCCTTCGGCTCGAAGGTGACGCCCGCGAGCGTCACGGCGCCGCCTTTGAGCACCGATTCGAGCAACGGGCCGAGCAGCCGCGCCCAGCCCGCCGTCGCCGCCGCGGCCACCACGCCTGCCGCCGTCGCCAGCGCGACCTGCCCGCGCCACGGCCTGACGAAGCCAACCAGCCGCCACCACGAGGACAACGCTGAGCGAATGGGTGGCTTCACGGAGTGCGAATAGCGTCACCGGTCGATTGCCCGGGGGAAGACCTGCGTTATATGCGCCGCCATGCCGGCTGGCTCGAAGCGCGACTACTACGAAGTGTTGGGCGTCGAACGTTCTGCTGACGCAGACGCCCTCAAGAAGGCCTTCCGCAAGCTGGCCATGGAGTTCCACCCAGACCGCAACCCCGGCAACAAGGAGGCCGAGGAGAAGTTCAAGGAGATCTCCGAGGCGTACGAGGTGCTGTCGGACCCCGACAAGCGGGCGCGCTTCGATCGGTTCGGCCACGCGGGCATGGGCGGCTTCCAGCCAGGCGAGGGCTTCGGCGGCGCGAACATCAACGACATCTTCGGAGAGATCTTCGGCGACTTCTTCGGTGGCGGCCGGCAGCGTCGGCAGCGCAACCGCGGCGCCGACCTTCGCTACAACCTCGAGCTGTCCTTCGAAGAGGCGGCGTTCGGCGCCGAGGTGACGGTGAAGCTGCCGCGCCCGAAGCGGTGCGAGCCGTGTGAAGGCACGGGCTCGAAGTCGAAGCAGATGCGCCAGTGCCCGACGTGTGGTGGCGCGGGCGAGGTGCGATTCACGCAGGGCTTCTTCGCGGTCGCGCGCACGTGTTCGCAGTGCAGCGGCTCGGGCCAGGTGGTGGCCGACCCGTGCAAGAGCTGCGGCGGTACCGGCAAGCTCGACGCGACGAGCGAGCTGACGGTGAAGATTCCTCCCGGCGTCGACACCGGCACACGGGTGCGGCTGGCGGGCGAAGGCGAGGTCGGCGAGCAGGGCGGGCCTCCGGGCGATCTCTACGTTGTCGTGCACGTGAAGGAGCACTCGCTCTTCCACCGTGAGGACCAGGACGTGTTCGTCATCGTGCCGGTCGGCTTCGTGCAGGCCGCGCTCGGCGCGCAGATCGACGTCCCGACGCTCGATGGCGTGGTGAAGATGAAGATTCCCGAGGGCACGCAGACGGACAAAGTGTTCCGCCTCAAGGGCAAGGGCATTCCCAGCCTGCACGGTGGCGGCCGCGGCGATCAGCACGTGAAGGTCGTGGTCGAGACGCCGACCAACCTCTCGTCGAAGCAGAAGAAGCTGCTCGAGGAGTTCGCGACGCTCGATCACGACGAGGCGCACCCGCAGTCGAAGAGCTTCTTTGCGAAGGTCAAGGAGCTGTTCGGCGCAGCGAAGTGATGCGCTGACGAGCGTCGTCGGGGCCTGATTGGTTTTTGTCGGAACTGCAGGCGACTGGTACAAGTCCGCCTGCTCCGATGACTCCGTTGCCCACGAACAGTGTGTCGTCAGGTGTCGCCCATGGCTGAGCTGGCCCGCGGCACCATCGTGGCCCACATCTACGAGATCGAGTCGCCGCTCGGCTCTGGTGGCTTCGGCGCGACCTACCTCGCGCGCAACACGACGCTCAAAGGCGGGCAGGTCGTCGTCAAGCAGGTGGCCAGCGAAGACCAGGGCGAAGAAGAGGCCATGGTGCTGGTCGGCCTGCAGAGCGCGAACGTGGTGCGCGTGCTGGCCTTCGACGAGAAGCACCGCGCCATCGTCATGGAGCGCGCGGCCGGTGAGCCGCTGGCCGATCTGATCCCCAAGCTCAGCATGGTCGACGCCGTGCGCATCGCGCGCGAGGTCGCTGTCGCGCTGAGCGAGCTCGAGACGCGCGAGCTGGTGCACCGCGACGTCAAACCCGAGAACGTGATGGTGACGTTGCGCGGGGCCGATGGGCGCCTGTCGGTGAAGTTGATCGACTTCGGCATCGCGCTGAAGGCCGGCAAGCCGCTCAAGGGCGACCCGGTCGGCAGCCCGCTCTATTGCCCGGCGGAGCAGCACGATCGCCACGTGCCGCCGCACCCGGCTGACGACGTGTACGCGCTCGGTGGCGTGCTGTTCCACATGGTGACGGGGCAGGCGCCGTACGCGCCTGAGAAGTTGTCCGACGAGCAGCGCACCGACTTCCTCACGGGCCTCGGCTTCGACCCGACCGTGACCGACTCGTCGATCCTCGAGGCGCTGCAGCTGCGCATGATGCACCAGAGCGCGCCGCCGCCGAGCATCTTCTCGTACCTCGATGAAGCGCAGCAGCGCGCGGTCGACCCCGAGCTGCTGCAGACGCTCGATGAGCTGCTCAAGCGAATGTTGGGCAAACACCGCTCCGGCCGGCCTCGCGCGAGGGAAGTCGAGCACGTGCTGGAGCGTCTCGACGCGCGGTTCACCAGCGGCGCGACCCAGACGAACTTCAAGCTGCGAACGGCGCCGTTGCCGCCGACGTCGACGCTGGTGTTGCCCAAGCGCATCGTCCCGAAGGCGACCAACGTCACCCCGTCGGGAGCCGTCTCGCCTGACCACGTCTCGACCGATCAGCTCGCGCAGCAGGTGAGGCCGAAGCCGCGGTGGGCGCTGCTCGCCGGGCTGTTCGTGTTCGTGCTCGGCGGCGTCGCGGCGCTCTCGTTGTGGCCCTCGAGCGGTTCGCAAGGCGACCCGACGCGCGTCACGCCCGTCGTCGATCCTCCGTCCGTTCCCGTCGTTGCGGCAGTTGATGCGAGCGTCGCGCCTGCGCTCGTCGTGAGCCCTGACGTCGACGCGGGCGACGAGGAGCTGACACCGTTCGGGAAGATTCCCGTGAGGCCAGCCATCAAGCCGGCGCCGACGGTGGTCTGCGACGATCGGTGGCGACGCGCCGTGAATCAGGAGCTGCGCGATCTGCACGCCGAGGTCGCGAAGAAGGACGATGACGCGCTCTTCATTCGGTTCGAGAAGGACGAAGAGCGGGTGCTCGACAAGATCAACTCCGAGAAGGTGAGCACGTCTGCCGGGTGCGTCGACGCCGACACGGCCGCCACCCGGTTGCTGACCGACTACCGAAAATGAGGACTCACATGCGCGGGCTCGTGGTGGGGTGGTGTCTGCTCTCGGTGGTGGCGGAGGCGCAGCCGGCGGTTCCGACCGTCGCGCCGTACCCGTTCGAGGTACTCACGCGGGGCATCGAGCCCGCGAAGGTCGAGGAGCTGCAATCGGTCGCCAGCCGGTTGCTCTCCAACGCCGGCGTCGCCGCGCAGCCGAAGGGGACGATCAAGTCGGCCCTCGAGCGCCTCAAGCGGCAAGACTGTGGAACAGAGGACGATTGTCTGCGGCAGCTCGCGACGCTCTCAGACGCGCTCTACGGGCTGTACTTCAGCGTCGCGGCAACCCCGACGGCGGTGACGGTCGCTGGGCGCGTCGTGCGCGACGACGGCAAGCGCGTGGCGGGGCCCGAGCAGATCGTCGAGGAGCGCAAGCCGAAGGAGCCCATCGAGGCGGCGATGAAGCGTGCGCTGCCGAAGTTGTTCACGGCGCTGAAGTTGTCGCAGCTGCCGGCGGTGCGCGAGGTGGTGACGCCGGTGAAGCCGCCAGATCCCGTGAAGCCTCCGGACCTGGTGAAGCCGCCTGCCGTCGACGCGGGCGTGATCGATCTGCCGCCACCACCGCCGCCTCCGGCTGAAGAGTCGGTGTTGCGGCCAGCGGGCATCGTGACGGCGATCGCTGGTGGTGCGCTCGCGGTTGGCGGCACGGTGATGTTCATCGTGGGGCGTGGGCAGGCGGGCGCGGTGCTGCTGGAAGGTGGCGTGCTGAAGCCCGGTGGGACCACGGAGGACGCGAGGACGGCGCGAGACGCGACGTCGCTTCAGTCGGCGGGAGTGGCGGTCGCCGGTCTCGGGGTCGCGGCCATCGGCGCCGGGCTGGTGATGCTGATGATGGCTCCGGCGGAGCCCGTGAAGACGTCGGTGTTCGCGGCGCCCATGCCGGGTGGCGCTGCGGTGTTCGTGACTGGAGTGTTGCCATGACGCGGCTGCTGGTGGCCTTCGCGGTGCTGTCGGTGTCCGGGTGCCTGTGCGCGAAGGAGTGCATGACGAATTCGGATTGCACCGACGGCGCTATCTGCGGCCCGCAGAACCTGTGTGAGGCGCTGCCCGATGGCGGAGGCGGTGGCGGCTCGGTCGGTGGCGGGTCGGCTGGCGGCTCGACGGCTGGCGGGTCCGCTGGCGGCTCGATGGGTGGCGGTGGTGCGATGGGTGGCGGTGGCGCCATGGGTGGCGGGACGGGCGGTGGAATGGGCGGAGGAGTCCCTGCCGTCTGCTCGTCTGCATGCTCGGAGTGGGCGGCGTGCACTCTGCTGCCTGACGGCGGCCTGGGCTGCGTGTCGGGCGTTCTGACGGTCGCTGCCCCTGTCGACGGAGATTCCTTCGATGCAGGTGGTGTGGTTCCTCTGCTCGCGACGCTCACCCAGCAGGGTGGCGGTGCCTGGCCGGCTGACGCGTCGATTCCGGTGACCACCTCATGGGGCGCGACCGCGCGAGTGCTCAACGGTGTTCCGAGCTCCGTCGCGGCCGCGTCGGCCGCCGGGGTAGGCGTGGTGACGTTTGGCTGGGACGCGGGGCCCGATGACGTCTCCCGGAACGTTGCCTTTACGAGCTGCGCAGGCGCCCTGTCGTCGGTTCAGCCCTGGGAAAAATGCGTGCCGACGACTGACGGTGGGCGTCGCGAGACAGTGGTCCTGTCCGTCGCGTTCTCGATTCCGGATGGTGGAACGTTCGGTCCAAACGCGTCGGTGGGAGCGACGGTGGTGCTGACCGTGGCGGCTGGTGAAGGTCCGTTCGCGGGCGTGGTGCCCTGGAGCGGAGCAACGATGCTGACCGGAACCGGCAACACGCGCACCGGCACTGCGACGACTCCGAATACGAACGGGGCCTTCACGCTTCGTGCTGGTTGGCTCGGTGGCCCAGACGCCAGTGTCACGGTGCAGGTCGACGCGCTCGGGCCTGACTTGACGTGGAAGCTCCAGGCGGATGGTGGCGTCGGGGGCGGAAAGCGCGATGAGTTGGTGCTGGCGCAGCTCGAGTCGAGTGAGGCGCTGCAGTCGCCGCCAGCGGTCTCGTTCGAGGACGCGGGTGTGAGGACGGTTGGGACCGGCGCGTGCCCAGGGTGGTCGTGTGGCAGGACAAGGTGCGACTGCTACGAGCTCGATCTGGCGGTGCCCGATTTCGCACAACTGACGGGGACGTTCGGTCTGCAGGCGTCGGCGAGAGATGCGTACGGGAACTCGGGCATCGGGAGCACGTTCGTCCCCGTGACGCGGTTGCGGTGGCGGACGACGATCGCGGGAGTCGCTTCTCTGAGAGCGGCGCCAGCGCTCGACTCACAGGGCAATCTCTACCTGGGCACCGAAGACCCAAGTGCGCCTTCGGGCACGACGGGACGGATCGTCTCCCTCAACCCGATCGACGGCGGCATGCGCACCAACTTCCCGATCACCACGGGAGCTGTTCAGTCGGTCTCGATCGGCCAGAGCCGAATTGACACTGCGCCGACCGTTGCCGAACTCGTCTACGCGAACAGCAATGTCGTCACCGGAAGTCGAGTCGACATGTACTGGGCAGCGGACGCAGGGCCGGTTGGCACCTCGATGGTTGATCTGATCCGTAGGACCTACTCGGCACTCGCCCTGTTCCGAACGGAAAGCGGTCTTGCTCCGGAGGTTGGTGCCGCAGCGGTCTTCAACACCGTCGTGGCTGGCGTTTCTGATGGGCAGATTGGAAGCGCGGCCCCTCTGCAACTCGATAGCTCTCCCACCAACTCAGAATACGTGCTGCCAGTGCCGGGTTCCTCGGCTCCGTTCAGCCCCGTCAACGCCATCGCCTTTGCGCGCGATGGTGGTAACCAACTGGTCTTCCCGACGGACGACCAGAGCTCGCCACGCGGCTTGTCGATGCAGCGATTTGCCTCGGGGGCCTGGCAGCCAGGTGGCAGCACGACCGTCGGCCCAGTGGGGAGTCCGGTTGCTCTCTGTGCAGCAGGTGACTCCACGTTCCTCGCCATGACCAATCGGTTCCCGGCGCTAGTCGTGTCCAAGAGCCTCCAACAGCCCGTCGATCTTCCTGACGCTGGTGCTCCGTCACCTTCACCGTTGACCACCTTTGCCCCCGTCCTTGCATCACGTGCATCGGGGGTGACTGCGATTTTCGGTACCAATCTCACCGGGCCAGCGAACTCGAGTTGGCTCGTCTCCTCGGTGGCCGACGCCACCGCACCCTCGATGACGAGCCCGGTTGGCCTCAGCGCCACCCCGTCAACGAGCCGGCTCGTCACCAGTCCCGTCATTGGCGGCGGCGGCTTGCCGCACGGAGTCGGTGGGAGCGCCGACCGGCTCTTCACGGTCTCGCAGGACGGGACGCTTCGCAGCTTCGTCGTTTCCGCGGTCAACGGAGTCGCTGGCGCTTCGGCAGAATGGACGGGAATCGCGGCCGACGTCGTCGGAGCCGGGAAAACGGTCTACGCCCACCCGACGCTCGACTGCACTCGGCCCTTCGTCGCCGGCCGCCCCGGAGTCCTCTACGTCGTCGCGACCGACGGCACCGTTGCCGCCATCCTCGTCGACTCCTCGAAGCTCTCGACCACGGCTCCCTGGCCGAAGTGGCAACGCACCGCAGGCAACGCGGGCAACGACGACGAGTCGCTCTTCCCCCGCAACCCCGGCTGCAACTGACCCATCGATGAAGGGCCTGAACGTCAACGGCTTCGTCATCGTCGAGACGCTCGGATCAGGCCGCTCCGGTCTGCTCTACCTCGCCCGTCACCCGACGACCGGCCAGGAGGCCATTCTTCGTCTCGCTGGCAACGCTGAAGACGGCATGACGGCGAAGGTGTTCCTCGAAGAGGCGGCGTCGTTGCTCCCGTCGTTGCGCGGGGTCGAGCCGTCGGTCGCCTCAGACGGCCGGAGCGTGCTCATCGCGTGCGCGGATGCTGCCACCGAGCCGCTCCCGTCGGTGAAGCCCACGCCAGAGGCTCGCACGGAGCCGCTCCCGCAACCTCGTCCTGGCGAAGGACGGACGATGCACCCGAACACCGCGCAGCTCCCGGTCGCGGTCCGTGGGCAGCCACGTCGCACGCTCCCGCTCGCGATGATGTTCATCGGGCTCGCAGCGCTCGGCGCAGGCATCACCGTCGCGATGCTCGCGCTCAAGGCACCGACTCCCGCCGTGGCACCAGTCAGGCCCGTTGCTCCTCCGCCCCCACAGCCGAGCCAGCCGACGACCGCAGCGGCGAACGGTGCTGAGCAGCCAACGCCCGTTGCAGTGGTGCCGCCTCCAGTCCCTGCACCCGAGCCGCTGCCCGTCGCGCCCGTTCGGCCGACATCCATGAAGGCCAGGCCCGTCGCGGCGCCGCGGGCTGAGTGTGTCGCGGACCTCCGATGGCGAAAGGCGGCGCAGGTCGACCTCGGCCAGCACCGTGTCCTCGCGGCCAGATTGGGTCCTGAGCCCTTCCGTCGATTCGAGGTCGCGGAAGACGCCATCCTCGAGAAGCTCGAAGCGCTCCCGATGGACGCGGACTGCGCCGAGCTCGACGCTGCGATCGACCGGTTGCTCGCCTCCGTGAAGTAGGGCCTCGAAGGGTCGGCTATCCGGCCAATGGCCTGGACTCCCGGCGCTTGTCCCTCGCTGGCCAATTCCCGGGCCATGGCTAGCTTCACGTCGAGGTCTTCACATGCACACCACGCGGCCAGCTGCGGTCGCGGGCTCGTTCTATTCGGGGAACAGCGCCGCGCTTGCTCATGAAGTCGATGCGCTGTTGACCGAGGTCACGCCTGCCTCCGGCCGACCGCACGCGTTCATCGTTCCCCACGCCGGGTACGACTACTCCGGCCCGATCGCCGCGACCGCCTACGCGCAGCTCGCACGACAGCGTCCGCTCCCGACACGCGTCATCCTCCTCGGCCCGTCGCACCACGTCGGCTTCACCGGCCTCGCGCTCCCGGGCTGCGACACCTTCGAGACGCCGCTCGGCTCCATTCCCCTCGACGTCGACGGCGTGCGCCGCGCGCTCGAGTTCCCGCAGGTCCGCGAGCTCCCGAAGGCCCACGAGAAAGAACACTCCCTCGAGGTCCAGCTCCCGTTCCTGCAGCGCGTGTTGAAGACGTTCACGCTCGTGCCGCTCGTCGTCGGTGACGTCACGCCGACCCAGGTCGCCGACGTGCTCGACGCGCTCTGGGGCGGCGATGAGACCGTCGTCCTCATCAGCTCCGATCTCTCGCACTTCCTGACGTGGGACGCAGCGAAGCGCCTCGATGGACAGACGGCCGAGCACATCGTCTCACTCGACGAGACCGCGCTCGAAGGTGACGAAGCGTGCGGCTGCCGGCCCATCAACGGCCTGCTCGAGGTCGCCCGACGTCGTGGCCTGAAGGCGAGGGCGCTCGATCTCCGCAACTCGGGAGACACCGCAGGCGATCGATCCCGCGTCGTCGGCTACGGCGCCTTCTCGTTCGAGGAGGCCCCATGACTCGCGGCGAGACCCTCCTGCACATCGCGCGGAGAGCGCTCGAGGCGCACTTCGACGGAACGAAGCTCGAACGCCCCGCAGACGCGCCGTGGCTCGACGAGAAGCGCGCGGTCTTCGTCACGCTCAAGAAGCACGGTGCGCTGCGCGGCTGCATCGGCCAGCTGAAGGCCCGGCTGTCACTCTTCGACGCCGTGGTCGACGCCGCGAGGGCCGCGGCCTTCGACGACTCCCGCTTCCCGCCACTCGACGCGTCGGAGCTGCCGGACCTGCACCTCGAGATCTCCGTCCTCTCTGCTCTTGAGCGGCTCGACGTCCACTCCGAGCAGGAGACCCTCGAGGCGCTGCGCGTCGGCATCGACGGTGTCCTGCTGACGTCCGGCCTTCGCAGCGCCGTCTTCATTCCCGAGATGTGGAAGGAGCTGCCCGACCCGAAGGAGTTCCTCTGGTACCTGCGCCGAAAGGGACGGATTCCCCTCGAGCAGTGGCCAGAGAACATGACGGTCGATCGCTTCACCGCCGAGCTCTTCGAGGAGCCCACGCCATGAAGGGCCCCGTCGTCCCCGCGCGCTGGTGGCATCGCCTCGACGACGGCCGCGTGCAGTGCGACCTCTGCCCTCGCGACTGCAAGCTCCACGAAGGCCAGCGTGGCTTCTGCTTCGTGCGCGCACGAGAGAACGACGAGATGGTGCTGACGACGTACGGCCGCTCGTCGGGCTTCTGCGTCGACCCCATCGAGAAGAAGCCGCTCAACCACTTCTTCCCCGGCTCGAGCGTGCTCTCGTTCGGCACCGCCGGCTGCAACCTCGGCTGCCGCTTCTGCCAGAACTGGGACATCTCGAAGGTCCGCGAGCTCGACCGCCTTCAAGACGAAGCGTCACCCGAAGCCATCGCCACGCGCGCGAAGCAGCTCGGCGCGAAGAGCGTCGCCTTCACCTACAACGATCCCACCATCTTCGCGGAGTACGCGATGGACGTCGCCGACGCCTGCCACGCGCTCGACGTGCGCACCGTCGCCGTCACGGCGGGCTTCATTCACGCCGACCCGCGCCGCGCCTTCTACGAGAAGATCGACGCGGCCAACGTCGACCTCAAGGCGTTCACCGAAGCGTTCTACGAGAAGCAGACGCTCAGCCAGCTCCAGCCGGTGCTCGAGACGCTCGAGTACCTGGTGAAAGAGACGCGCGTCTGGGTCGAACTCACGACGTTGCTCATCCCGACGCTGAACGACTCGGAGCGGGAGATCGCCGAACTCTCCGAATGGGTGATGGGTCACCTCGGGCCTGACGTACCGCTCCACTTCTCGGCGTTTCACCCCGACTACAAGCTCACCCACCTGCCGCCGACTCCTCCCGAGACATTGTCGCGCGCGCGACGGCAGGCGATGCAGGCCGGGCTCCGCTACGTCTACACCGGCAACGTTCACGACCCCGAAGGCGACACGACGCTCTGCCCCTCGTGCCAGGCCGCGGTCATCGAGCGCGACTGGTACCAGCTCAACGCGTACCGCCTTGGCCCCCGCGGTGATTGCAGTGCCTGTGGAAGGTCCATCGCCGGTCACTTCGACGTGAAGGCCGGCGACTTCGGCCGTCGCCGCATTCCGATACAGATGAAAGCGAGCTGAGGCATTTCCCATGCAGCACCCCGGCGGATGCACGACCACTTCTCGACCCGGAACCTCTTTGAGCGCGCTCGTCTCGCCCGCCAGACCTGCGCGGTGACATCACGGCCTGATGACCGGGAGCGCGTCCAGGCCCCTCTCGGCGAGCTTCGTGTCTCACCAGCGCCCAACCAATCTGACGCCAGGACCTTCAATCTGAGCGGTCGTGACCCGGGCGCACGCTCCCCATGAGTGACGCCTCGGGTGTGCCTCCAGGGGCGCGGGCGCTCGAGCCCGAAGCGAAGAACCACCGGGCCGCGGAGGTCAATCGCACGCGCTTCGCCGCCGAGGCCACCTTCGTCGTCAGCCTCAGCTCGGCCCCTGGGAGTGGAACGACGACGCTCCTCGTCCGCACGCTCGAGGCCCTCAAGGCGCGCGGTCAGACGCTGGCGGTCATCGCTGGCGATCAACCGGAGACGCTCG
>JAUXRI010000077.1 GCA_030681895.1 Myxococcales bacterium
GTCTTGCCCAGCACGTGGCAGTGCATCGAGCGCTGCTTCTCGGTGATGACGTACGGGCGCCACCGCCAGCCCACGACGCCCGGCGAGGCCTGCAGGCCGAGGAACGTCGTGCCCACCGGGCGCGCCTTCAGCAGCGGCAGCAGCTCGAAGGGGTGCTCCGGGAAGCCGGCGCCCTCGGGCGTCAGGCGCGTCCCGGTGAGGCGTGCCTTCACCTCGTTGTGGAAGAAGAGCAGCCACCACCGCGTGCCCAGGACGGCCACGACAGCGAGCAGCGAAGCGGCAAGCACTGAGACGGCCGGATGGGCCAGCACCCAGGTGCGGACTGGGAGGTACCGCGCGAAGAGCGGCGCCAGCAGCTGCCGCAGGGCGAGCTGCTGCCCGCTGGTGCCGTAGCCGCCCGACGACGCCCAGTACGAGGCCTCCACCAGCGCGAGGCCGACGGCGGCCACGAGCCCAAGGCGAAAGGGCCACGGCCACGGCTGGGCCGGGCGCCCTGTCGACTCCTTCGCGGGAGGGCCACTCACCGCAGCACCGCGCCGAGCCGAGTCACCAGCGCCCGCATGGTGTCGTACTCGTCAGGGGCGATCGGCGCCTGCAGCCGCCTCTGCAAGGCCTTCACGCCGGCGAGCAGCTTCTGCTGCTGCTCGGGAAGTCCCTTCACAGCCACGCCAGCCGCCAGCAGGGCGGCCAGCGCCTGCCCGGCGTCAGCCTGGCGCGCTTTCAAGTCGCTGCGCGCCGAGACGAAGAAGCGCTTGAGGGCCTCGGCCTCGGCGGGACTCAGGACGGTGCCACCGGGCACCTCGTGTCGGCCCGTCGGCACCTCAGCCGCAGCCGACGAGAGGACGCCGAGCCCGACGTCGACAGTCAGCGCAGCCACCGCCGCCTCGAGCGTCCAGACATGGACGACGAGGGGCGGCCGGACGAGCTGCTTCACCGCAGCCCGCACCGACGCGCAGCGGGCCTCTGACGGCTCCACCAGGACGAGCTCCGGACGGAGGCCGTCCGGGTAGCGACGCTGGTACCAGGTGGTGCGGGCCTGCGCGTCGACGTACCCGGTGACGTAGGCCACGTAGCGCTTCACCTTCTCCGTGGTGGCCCCGGGCTTGTCGGGGCTGACGGCGCGGATGGTGTGGCTGCCAGTCTCCTCTTCGACGAAGAGGCGCCGGCCGGCGCCAGGCAACTCGAGGACGGCGTCGGGCCGGATGAGGCGCTCCTTGAGGGCGCCCTTCGCGTACTCCTTCCACGGCAGACTCACCCCGTCACCCGCCACCACCCAACGCCAGGCCGGGTGGATGGCCCGCGCGTAGACGGCCTCGAGCGCGCCAGCGCGGCCTCGCCGACGCGGAGCCTTCGCAGCAGCCGCCACCTGCCGGGTGATGCCTGCCTCCAGCAGGCGCACGTACACCTCCGACAACGCCAGGTGGTGCTCGAGCGAGGCGACGTCCACCACGTCTGCGCTGACGCCACCCGGCGCGACGCGCTCTGCCTCGTAGTCGCCGTTCGCTGTCACCGAATAGACAGGCACCACACCCGAACGGCCAACCCACTCCGTCCGCCGCAACAGAGACATCTCAACGAGCGACTGGAGGACCCACCGCTGCGTGCTGCCGCCTCGCCCTGGGCACACCAGCCGCAGCAGCTGCTCGCCCGACAGCGTCCGCGCCTCCCGCACGATGGCGCACGCATGCCTGTCTCGCTCCGTCACCCGCTTCGTTCGCGCCATCTTCAAGCCCTCGCCTGTCCGCCTTCGCCAGCACCACGTCGCCTCGCGCTGCCCTGCCCTTCGCCGCCCGACTCGCCGCCCTCACACCCTTCGCCTCACCCCGTCCCCGCGCCGCCGGTTGTTGCTGTTGCTTTTCTTGTTCTTCTTTTCCTTTCTCTTTTCTTCATCTCCTCCCTCCCTCTCCTTGAATTCCTCTCCCCTCCCCACCCCTCCTTCATCCCAGTCACCTCCTTCACTGACTTCCTTTCCCCTCCCTCTGGACCCCACCCGAAACCCCCTTCACTCACCTCTTTCCTGTTCAAGACCCGACCACCCATTCCCCACCTGTTTCTTCAGTCGTTGGGAGGGGGTGGTCGGGGGTTGAACGCCCCCCGGAACGAGGTGCTCCGAGACGAGGGGAAACGGGTGGGGTCCAGAGGGACGGGCAATCGGCGACAGAATCAGCGTCTGAATCGGCGCCCCAATCGGCACGCGTTTCGATTGCCACGCCGATTGCTCCGCCGATTGCCGCGCCGATTCTAGCCAGCCGGCTGGCTTGGCTCATCGAGCAGCGCCGACACGGCGGCCTGGAGGGCTGCGCGTTGGGCCGCGGACGCACCGGCGAGCTTCCGCTTGTCGATGCTGAAGCGGGCGGCGGTGTCGGTGAAGAGGGAGACGTCGGCGGGCTCGACTTCGGCCTCAGCGTCCTCGAGCTTCGCCTTCCCCTTGATGATGTCGCGCGCGTACTCCTCGGTGCGCTTCGAGCTCCAGCTCGCCGCCAGGGCGCGACGCATGGAGGCCTCGATGCGGCTGTCCACCTTGCGGGCTGGAACGCCCTGCTTCGTGAGGTGCTCGTGAATCGAGAGGAAGGCGAGCGCGTGGGCGAACTCGAGGCGCCGCACCTCGTAGCGCTCGGTGCCGTCGTCATTCGCGCCACCGACAACACGCAGTCCAGAGCCCACCGCCTGCTTCAACACTGCGGGGGCGCGGCCGAGGCGCCGGAGGTCCTTCACACGGGTGATGGAGCGCCCAAGCGCTGCGGCTGCCGCCTCGACGGTTTCATAGAGGCGGTCGTCCAGCATTCGCGAGACGGCCGTAGCGGTGTCGAGAATGGAGAGGTTCTCGCGCTGCTCGTTCTCCACGAAGGCCAGCGTCGCCATGCGCGTCGCGTCCATCCCAGCCAGTTCGAGCGCCGGAATGGTTTCCCATGAGGCGCGCTCCGCCTGGGCTGCAGCATCGCGGAGGCGCTTGAAGGCCTCGGCGCGCCGGTGGCCGGCGATGATGATGAAGCGCTCGCCCTCGCGCTTGACGGCGATGGGCTGGAGCAGGCCTGAGGCCGCAATGCTGGCCATCAGCTCCTTCAGCTTCCCGTCATCCATCGCAGAGCGCGGCTGGTAGGGGTTTTGGTCGAGGAGGTCGACGGGCACGCGAAGCGCGGCGGCCTCGGTCCTCCGCGGCAACGAGACGGGTGAAGCAGCAGCGAGTCGGCCTGAGAGCGTCGAGTTGGAATCAGCCACGGTTGACAACCTCCTTTGCGAGAGCGCGGTACTCCTCAGCACCGCGTGAATGGGGCTCCGTCAGGACGACGGGCCTCCCCTGCCCTCCTGCGTCGCGAACGTTCGCGGCGCTGTGGATGGCAGTGGTGAAGAGCGAAGCGCCGAAGATGCGCGAGAGGTCGCCCAGGACTTCGCGGGGCGTCTTCTCTCTGTCATCGAGGAACGTCGGCAGGACGCCCAGGGTGCGAATAGAGGCTTCGAGGTTGCTCTGCGCCTCGACGAGGAACTTCTGCAGCGTCAGCGCGCCCAGAGCCGCCGCGTGGGCGAGCTCGATGGGCACGAGGACGTCAGGGCACGCGGCGACTGCGTTGATGGCCAGCATGCCCAGCGTCGGCCCGCAGTCGGTGAGGATGATGTCGTAGCGGCTCGCGACAGGCTCGAGGGCGCGGCGAAGGCGACGAGGCCCCGTGAGGAGGTCGCCCAGCAGCTGGCGCTCGACGAGGGCGAAGTCAGGGCAGCCAGGGACGACGTCGAGGCCGTCGACGAGGACGTCGCGCGCGGGGTGGAAGCCGCGCGTCGGCTCGAGGACGAGGTTGGTGTTGCCCCACGCAGGCGTCTCAGGGAGCCCGAGGAACGCGGAAGCGTTCGCCTGAGCGTCCCAGTCGATGACGAGCACCCGGCGCCTGAAGTCGCGCGCCAGGACGACGGCGAGGTTGGCCGTCGTCGTCGACTTCCCGACTCCACCCTTCTGGTTGATGACAGAGATGCGCATGCGGATACCCTCTCAGGTGTCCATTATGCACATTAACAGCACTATCTCAACTCATGCCGGATGACACGCTAGGCGACCGTCTCTGCGACGTGTGCGGTGAGGCAGTCGCTCTACTGGCTCATCGTCTGTACGGCAGGCGTCGAACGCGGCCTCGGCCTCGAATGACGAGCAGCTCAAGGTCGGAGCCGTGCTCGTTGTCGGCAAGGCCCTTCGCCGCTTCAGTCTTGCCTTCGATGCGCGGCTGGTCGTGGAGGGCGCGCGTGAGGTCGCCCTCCTCCAAGTGCTCGAGGCGATGACGTCGGAGCCGCCCCTCTCACCGACCTCTGAGATCAGCCCCTTCAGGGTGTGACGGGCTACTTGAGCGCGCGGCGCAGGGCGTTGACGACGACGACGCGTCAGTCGAGGCCGCCCGAGGCGCAGTCCACGCTGAGGGCGCCGTTGAGGTCCGACGGCAGGCCGAGCGGCTTCCCGGGCGGACGGCGCTCCCAACGGCAAGAACCTCAGAGCTACCGCGTCTGCTTCAGCGCCTTTGCCAAGATGTCCTCGGCGATATCGCTCATGTCCCTCTCTTGATTGAAGGACTGGAGCCTCAACGCCTTCGCCGTCTCTTTCGACAAGTAGAGCGTCATTCGACGGCGCGACGGCTTCTGAGGTGAAGAACGCTTCTTCACCTGACCGGTGACCGCCGTATCCGTATCGGACACGGCACGTACGACCTCCAGGGTTGGCGCCGGTGCGCTCGATGACTCGACAAAGGCAGCAGCAGAAGACGCCGACGGCTTTCGAAGCTGAGGGAGGGGCTTACCGGCCATTCGAAACCTTCTTTCTCTTTCGTGGGACGACCATCAACGACAAGACCTCATCAACGATGCTCCGGAGCTCGACCGCGCCTTGGTCTCGAGGGGCGTATTGCGCGACTCCAAGACCGGCCCCGATGCACTCCTGCCACGCCATGCGATCCGTCGTTTCGCTCTGGAGTGTTCGGAGGCCACTGGCCTCCAGCGGCGCTCTTGCGTTCCTACCGATCGCCGTCCTCGGCTTCCTGCGCGTCAACACCACTGCCGCCTGGAGACTCTGGTGAAAGGTGCGTGCTTGCTCGAGCAATACGACGGTCGAACTCAGCGTCCAGACGTCAGCCGCCGACTGACCTACCGGAATCAATGCGAAGTCGGAGACCATGAGCGCTGCCTTCTGGATGTCACCAAGCTTGCCGGGCGTGTCGATGACAACGTCATCGAAGCCCCTCGCGATCGCCGGAAGCTGGTCGTCGCGGTACATCTCCTTCCCCATAGCCACGACCGATGGCGCAGGATGCCCAAGCTCCTTTGCCACCTCGACCGCGACTGAAGCGGTCGCCTGCGGGTCAGCATCGACGATGAGCACCCTTCGCTTTCGCGCCAGCAACTCCCAAGCGAACGAAATCGCCAGCGTCGACTTCCCGACGCCGCCCTTCTGTGAAACGAGCGAGAGGATCATGTTGCTACAGGGTACGGCCTCGGGACGAGAAGGCAAGTTCTTAGACGTCTGAGCGGTTGGGTGTCGAAGCGCTTGAGCGGTTGGGTGTCGAAGCGCTTGAGCGGTTGGGTGTCGAAGCGCTTGAGCGGTTGGGTGTCGAAGCGCATTAGCGGGTGGTTGTCGAAGCG
>JAUXRI010000088.1 GCA_030681895.1 Myxococcales bacterium
GCGGAGCTCTTGAAGGAGCAGTCGTGGGAAGGCTACCTGCAGCAGCGCGGTGGCAACATCAGCCACAACTACAACAACGGCAACCCGAACACGGTCGTCTTCTATTTCCAGACGGCGACCGATGCCGGCAAGCTGAGCGCGCATGACGACCTGACCGCGCGCGCGGCGCTCGATCACTTCGGCCTGTTCCTGAACGACACCTGGTCGATGGGCCGCGCCACGGTCAACGCCGGCGTGCGCTACGACCGCTACCACGGCTGGCTGCCCGAACAGGAACAGCTGCCAGGGTCGCTGTCGGCGTGGTCGAGCCAGTTCCCCTCGCTGTCGGGCCTGGTCACCGCCAAGTCGTTCCCCGAGACGCACTTCTACACCTGGAACCAGATCGCGCCGCGCATTGGCGTGACGTTCGACCTGACCGGCGACGGCAAGACGGTGCTGAAGGGCAACTACGGCCTCTACTGGCACAACCCGGGTGCGGGTCCCGGCGGTTCGGCCAACCCGAACACCGCGAGCAAGTCGGCCACGTACACCTGGAGTGACGCCAACCGCGATCAGCGCTGGCAGCCGGGTGAAGAGATCACGCGGACGGCCGCGTCGCTCGAAGGCCAGGTCGGCATCGACCCGAACCTCACGGCGCCGTACACGCACGAGGCGAGCGCCTGGGTCGAGCGGCAGCTGTCGGACACGATGGGTATGCGCGCCGGCTTCGTCTACAAGACCGAAGACGACCTGATCTCGACCGGCTGGCAGCCGGGCCGTCCGCCCTCGGCGTACACGGTGCCGTTCGACTATGTCGACATCGGTGTCGACGGCCGCCGCGGCACGGCGGATGACCGGATCATCCCGATGCTCGGCTTCCCGAATTCGCAGGCCGCCAACTTCTCGACCCGGGCGGTGGTGTCGAACGTCGAGAACTACTCGCGCTACAAGACCGTCGAGGTCTCGATGAACAAGCGCTACGGCAACCGGTGGTCGGCGTCGACCGGCTTCGGCTACACCATGATGTCGAACTTCCCGAACGGCGTGCCGCAGAACCCCAACCAGCCGGGGCTCGAAGAGCGGACGCTGTGGAACTTCAAGGCGTCGGGGTCGTACGACGGTCCTGCCGGTATCCGCTTCT
>JAUXRI010000105.1 GCA_030681895.1 Myxococcales bacterium
TTGCGGTTGATGACGCGACGGTAGAGATCGTTGAGGTCCGACGTGGCGAACCGGCCACCGTCGAGCGGCACGAGGGGGCGAAGGTCGGGCGGCAGCACGGGGATGACGTCCAGCATCATCCACTCGGGCTGGTTGCGCTGACCGGCCGGGCCTGAGACGCGGAACGACTCGAGCACCTTGAGGCGCTTGGCGATCTTCTTCCGCTTCGCCTCAGACGTCGTGACCTTGATGTCTTCGCGCAGCTGCTCCGAGAGCCCGTCGACGTTGATGGTCTTGAGGATCTCGCGAACGGCTTCGCCACCCATGGCGGCCGTGAAGCCCTCGTCGCCGAACTTCGAGGCGAGCTTCTGGTAGCGCTCCTCGGTGATGAGCTCACCCTTCTCGAGCTCGGTCGGAGGAATGCTCTTCGCGTCGAGAACGATGTAGGCCTCGCAGTACAGCACCTTCTCGAGGTCCTTCAGCGTCATGTCGAGCAGCGCGCCGATGCGCGACGGCAACGACTTGAGGAACCAGATGTGCGCGACAGGCGTGGCGAGCGTGATGTGGCCGAGGCGCTCACGACGCACCTTCGACTGAATCACCTCGACGCCGCACTTCTCGCACACGACGCCGCGGTGCTTCATGCGCTTGTACTTGCCGCAGTTGCACTCGTAGTCCTTCACGGGCCCGAAGATGCGGGCGCAGAAGAGGCCGTCACGCTCAGGCTTGAACGTGCGGTAGTTGATGGTCTCAGGCTTCTTCACTTCGCCGTGCGACCACTGGCGAATCTTGTCCGGCGACGCGAGCGCGATACGAATGGCCTGAAACGACAGCGGGTCCTTCGGCTTCTCGAAGAAGTTGAAGATGTCCTTCACGGTTCACCCTGGGGCTTGAAAGTTTGGTTCTTACGTTGACTCGTCAGCGACGACTTGACCCGTTCGGTCAGGCGTCGGTCCCCGTCTTGATGCTCTCGTCGGACACCACCATGATCGACGCGCGGCGGCGCTCCGGCGGCGCTTGCTCGAGCAGCTCGATGTCGAGCCCCAGCGCCTGGAGTTCCTTCAGCAGCACGTTGAACGACTCGGGCAGGCCCGACTCGAGGGTGTAGTCGCCCTTGACGATGGACTCGTACATGCGCGTGCGGCCGACCACGTCGTCGGACTTCACGGTGAGGAACTCCTGGAGGCTGTAGGCGGCGCCGTACGCTTCCATCGCCCACACTTCCATTTCACCGAGTCGCTGACCGCCGAACTGCGCCTTGCCACCGAGCGGCTGCTGGGTGACCAGCGAGTAGGGCCCGATGGAGCGAGCGTGAATCTTCTCGTCCACGAGGTGGTGCAGCTTGAGCATGTACATGATGCCGACGGTGACGTTCTGGTCGAACGCCTCGCCCGTGCGGCCGTCGAAGAGCACCATCTGGCCCGTGCGGGGCAGATCGGCCTTCTCGAGCAGCCCGAGGATCTCACCCTCGTTGGCGCCTTCGAACACCGGCGACGCCACGTGGATGCCGGGCTTGAGGCGGCGGCAGAGCTCGACGACTTCCTTGTCGGAGAGCTTCTCGAGGAACTCACCGAACTTCTCGTCGTCGTAGACGCTCTTGAGCTGCTTACGGAGCGCTTCGCCCGAGAAGTTCTTCTCGACGTACTGCTGCAGCTTCTCGCCCATTCCGCGCGCGGCCCACCCGAGGTGAACCTCGAGGATCTGGCCGATGTTCATGCGGCTGGGAACGCCGAGCGGGTTGAGGACGATGTCGACTGGACGACCGTCTTCCAGGTACGGCATGTCTTCGATGGGGAGGATGCGCGAGACGACGCCCTTGTTGCCGTGGCGGCCTGCCATCTTGTCGCCGACCTGCAGCTTGCGCTTGATGGCGACGTACACCTTCACCATCTTGATCACGCCGGGGGGCAGCTCATCGCCCTTCTTGATGCGGGCGATCTTCTCGCCGAAGGCCAGCTTCACGGCCTCCTTGTTCTCTTCGAGGTTCTTGAGCAGCTCGCGCACCTTCACGTCGACCTGCTCGCCGACCGAGATCTCGCCCCAGTACTTGTAGGGGATCTTCGACAGCAGCTCCTCGGAGAGCTTCTCGCCCTTCTTGAAGTAGACGGTGCCCTTCTCGTCTTCGAGCTTCGAGCTGGCGTCCTTGTTGACGATCAGCTTGCGAATGCGGCCGAAGGCCGAGTCCTGGAGGATCTTGATCTCGTCGTTCTGATCCTTGAGCAGGCGAGCCTCGTCCATCGACTCGATGGCCTTGGCGCGCTCATCCTTCTCGACACCCTTCCGGCTGAACACCTTGGCGCCGATGATGGTGCCGGTGACGCCGGGAGGAACGCGGAGCGAGGTGTCACGCACGTCGCCGGCCTTCTCGCCGAAGATCGCGCGCAGCAGCTTCTCTTCAGGCGACAGCTGGGTCTCACCCTTCGGCGTGATCCTGCCGACGAGAATGTCGCCCTGCTTCACCTCAGCGCCGATGCGGATGATGCCCGACTCGTCGAGGTCCTTGAGGGCCTCTTCGCCGACGTTCGGGATGTCGCGCGTGATCTCTTCCTTGCCGAGCTTCGTGTCGCGCGCGATCGCCTCGAACTCTTCGATGTGAATCGAGGTGAACACGTCGTTCTTGACGATGTTCTCGCTCATCAGAATCGAGTCTTCGTAGTTGTAGCCCTGCCACGGCATGAACGCGATGACGACGTTCTGGCCGAGCGCCAGCTCACCGGTCTCGCACGAGGGGCCGTCGGCGATGACGTCGCCCTTCTTCACCTTGTCGCCCTTCTTCACGATGGGCTTCTGGTTGAGGCAGGTGCTCTGGTTCGAGCGCTGGAACTTCACCAGGTTGTAGATGTCGACTTCGCTGGCGACGTCGCTGAACGCGGCCGGCACTTCGGCGCGCACGACGATACGCGAACCGTCGACCGACTCGATGACGCCCTCGCGGCGCGCCACCACGCAGACGCCTGAGTCACGCGCCACCACCGACTCGATGCCGGTGCCGACGAGCGGAGAAGCAGTGCGGATGAGCGGCACCGCCTGGCGCTGCATGTTCGAACCCATGAGGGCGCGGTTCGCGTCGTCGTTCTCGAGGAACGGCACGAGCGAGGCGGCGACGGACACGAGCTGGTTCGGCGAGACGTCCATCAGGTCGACGTCTTCCGGCTTGGCCGAGACGAACTCACCACCGCGGCGTGACTGCACGCCGTCGCCGATGAGCTTGCCCTTCTTGTCGTGGGCTGCGCTGGCCTGGGCGATGGTGTGCTTCTCTTCTTCGAGCGCCGAATAGAAGGCGACGTCGGGCGTGAGGCTGCCCGCCTCGACCTTCCGGTACGGCGTCTCGATGAAGCCGAACTCGTTGACGCGCGCGTACGACGAAAGCGACGAGATCAGGCCGATGTTCGGGCCTTCCGGCGTCTCGATGGGGCAGATGC
>JAUXRI010000106.1 GCA_030681895.1 Myxococcales bacterium
CGTTCTTCAAGCCGGGCCTCCCGCTCCTCGCGCGGCTGGAGTTCAAGCAGCTGCCCGATCGCGACGGCGCCGTGCGCGCGTTCACCACGGGTGACGTGCAGCTCGTCAGCAACCTGCACGCAAAGGACCTGAAGGGCGCAGGCCTCGAGCCGACCGACACCTCGATGGTGAACACGCCGAACAGCTGGTTCCTGGGCTTCCATGCCGGAACGGCGCCGTATGACGACGTGCGGGTGCGCCGCGCGCTGAGAGCCGGGCTCGACGTGCGCGCGACGGTCGATCGCTTCCACCCCGGAGCACGGGTCGCCCGCAGCCTCACGCCACCCAACCTGCTCGAGGTCGATCGCATTCACGAGCCGCGCACCGACGTCACCTTCTCGCGGAAGCTGCTGGCCGAGGCGGGCCACGCGAAGCTGCGCATCACCCTGCCCTACCCGCCCGATCGCGACACGCGTGAAGAAGACCGCGTGCTCTTCGGGCCGCTCATCGAGGCGGGCCTCGTCGAGCTCGACCACCAGCCGATCTCCGATGGTTTCTGGGACAAGGTTCGAGAGGGCCGACTGGGCATTTTCCGCGGCAACTGGATCGCCGACGTCGCCGACCCCGACAACTTCCTGCACCTGCTGCTGAACTCGAAGGCGCAGAGCTACTACGGGCTGGGCTACAAGAACGCGGAGCTCGATCGCCTGACGGATGAGGCGCGTGTCACCATCGATCCAGGCTTGCGTGAGCAGCTGTATCGGAAGGCCGAGCACCTCGTGCGCGAGGACTGCGTACTGGTGCCGCTGTACCACGAGCGCTTTCACGCCATCGCGACGGCCTCGGTGCAGGGGCTGCGGTTGCATCAGACGCCGCCGCAGGTCCGGTACGAAGAGCTGTGGATCGGGAGCTGAGTCACCTCGGCTCGATGACGCCCTTCTCTTCCTGAGCGAGAGCGCGCGCGATGGCAGCGAGCGGCCCGGGCCGTCGCTCGACGTCGACGCTGGTGGGATCGTACTCGGCACGCGCGGCTGAGACCTGCTCGAGCACCTTGTTCCGCTCCGCCATCTTCCGCGCGATGAGCCGCTTGAAGTCTGCGCTGCTCTGAATGACGTGCGGCGTGAGGAAGACGAGCAGGTTCACCTTGGTGCGCGTCTTCACGGTGTGGCGGAACAGATTTCCGATGAGCGGAATGTCTCCGAAGAAGGGCACCTTCGAGACCTCTTCGATGTCGCGGTCCTGCATGATGCCGCCGAGCACGAGCGTCTCTTCGTTCTTCGCGACGACCGAGGTCTTCTGCGAGCGCGTCGAGGTGATCGGCCCCGCGGAGCTGCTGGTGCCGGCGAGCTCTTCGGCCTGCTGATTGATCTCCAGCCGAATGTCTCCCCCGTCGCCGATGTGCGGCTTCACCGTCAGGCGCAGCTCGACCTTCTCGCGCGAGATGCTGCCAGTGAGCTGCGTCAGGTTGGCTGTGTTCGTGTTGCCAGAGGCCAGCGCCGCGGCGAGCTGCGATTGGTTGACGCCGAGCTGGAAGGGCACCTTCTGACCGACGGCGATCTCGGCCTCTTTGTTGTCGGCGGTGAGGAGGTGCGGCATCGACAACACGTTCACGTCCGAGGTGCCTTGCGAGGCCTGAACGGTGACGCCGAACGACGGCACCTTGATGCCGAGCAGGCTGGCGACCTGGCTGAGCACGGGTCCTTGCAGCCCGAACAGCAGACCCGTCGACGCGGCGAGTGAGCTGATGCTGAGTGATGAGGGAGCGCCTTCGGGTTGGCTGCCGAACACCGCGCCGACGTCCTCCGTGCCAGCCGAGCCGTGCACCGAGATGCCGAACTTCGAGCCGCGTTGCAGGTTCACCTCCATGATGACGGTCTCGATGAAGACCTGTCGCACGGGCCGGTCGAGCTGCTCGATGACGTCGGCGAGCGCGCGGTAGTCACTGGCTCCGCTGACGATGAGGAGCGCGTTGAGCGCCTCGTTGATGGTGATGCGGATGTCGGCCGGTGCACCACCCGGCGCCTTGCGTTGAGCCGCGCCACCGGTCATCGCCTCGAGGGTGCTGGCGAGGTCCTTCGCGTCGGCGTTCTTGAGGCGCACGACGCGGGCACGGCTGTCACCGGGCACCTCGAGATCGAGCTCGCCGATCAACTTTTCGGCGCGGTCGACGATGGGCGCCGTACCGACGAGCAGAATGCGGTTGGTGCGATCGTCCGCGAGGGCCGTGAGCGCGTCTTGCGGCTTCGACGGCGCCTTCGACGCCAGCGCGCGGGTCACCTTGTCGAGCAGCTCATCGGCGCTCGCGTGCTGCACCTTCACCAGGCGCGTCACCTCGACCGACGGCCGCTGCACGTCGAGCTGCTCGAGCAGATGCGCGATGCGTTGCTGGTTCGAGCCGAGGTCCGTCACGATGAGCAGGTCGGGCGGCACGGCGACCATGTCTCCGCCCTGGCTCAAGAACGCCGCGACGGCCACGCGCGTGGCCTCGACCTCGACGTGCGCGAGGCGGTGAATGCGGGTCAGCACCTCACTCCCGGCGGGAATCGGGTCGTCACCTTCGAGCACGGGAATCGGGAACTGCCGCGCGGTGCGCTTCTCGACGATGCGCACGAAGCGCCCGTGAGGCACCGCGGTGAGCCCGTTCGCGTCGAGCGCCGCAAGGAAGGCCGCGTAGAACTGATCGGCGTCGAGCATCAGCCGCCCGTTCTCAGGGCCCACGATGCTGATTCGCCCCTTCACGCCGTCGGCGACGATGAAGGACTTGCAGGTCGCGTCACTGACGGTCTGAACGAGTTTGTCGAGCTCCACGCGCTCGAAATAGACAGTGAAGCGCGCCGCCTTCTTGAGCTCGAGACAGCCTTCGCGTGGCTCAGCGAGAGACAAACTGGAGGCGAGCAGTGCGCCGAGCAGCACCGACGAAGAAACACGAGTCATGGCACCACGCAGTGCGAGCGCGGTGCCACGACGTCATTTCAGCGCACTGGAGCACGCCCGAAACCGACGACTGACACGCTGGCAACGAATCGCCAGGCGCGTCGTGCCATCGAGTCAGCTCACTTCACGTCCCACGCGGCGACGGTCGTCCCCATGAAGTGGGGCACCAACAGGCGGTTGCGCTTGGTGTCGAAGCCGACGTCGGCAGGCGACTCGAGGCCCGTGAAGACCTCGGTGAACGGACCCGCAGCCTTGCCCGACGACACCGACTTTCCTTCCCACGACGAGATGAAGAAGGTGTCACCCACCAGCACGATGCCGTCGAGGCCACCCTTTGGCAGCTTCACGACGTCGCCCTTCTTCTTTCCGTTCAGGTCGAGCGCGTGCAGCTCGTTCGCGCCGTACGAGACGACGTAGATCGTGTCAGCAGTCGCGAGGATGCCGTTGGGGCGGTTCAAGTCCTTCGACTTGAGCAACGTCTTGAGCTTCGGCTTCTTCCCGGGCTCGATGACGTACACGCCGTCGGTGCCAGACGGCTCGAAGCCATCCTTGCCGCCCTTGAGGCCCGAGTCGGTCACGTAGATCTTGCCGTCGGCCGCCGCGAAGACGTCGTTCACGAAGGTCGCTCCGGCCACCTTCACCTCGCCCTTCGCCACGCCCGACTTGCGGTCGAACAGACGAACGGTGTCGAGGTCGGCGACGTAGAGCACGCCCTGCGAGATGGTCAGGCCCTTGGGCGCGTTGAGCGTCACGCCCTTCTGCCCGCCCTCGATGAGCTTCGCGGCGACGACCTTCCCGTCAGGCGAGAGCTCGGAGATGTAGCCGTTGTTGTCCTTCGCGAGCGGCGAACCGTTGATGCTGCTGACGAGGTACGTGTCGGTCTCGGCGTCGTAGAGCACCGACTCAGGCGTCGAGAGGCCCTCGGAGAACGTAACTGCGGCGGTCGGCTTTGGCGGCGCGGCAGGCACGCCAGCGTCCTTCACAACGGGGGCGGCTACAGGTGCGGCCGGCTTCTGACCGAGGGTGGTGCCAGCGACAAGGACGGCGACGGCGGTGAGCACTCGACGGATCATGCGTTCTCCAAGGGTGAAATGACGCGCCTGTATGTCGCCGCCTCGGGCACCGTTCAACGTGAAATGCCGTCGAGACGAGACGGTGACGATGGGCGCAACAGTCCGTCCCGAAAGAACGAGGGGCCCGCGCGAAGGAAGGGCGCTACCTCACTCGCCATGACCACTCTTTTCGACACGCTGACCCTTGGCTCGATGACTCTGAAGAACCGCATGGTGCTGGCCCCGATGACGCGCTCCCGTGCGCTGGGCAACGTGCCCAATGAGCTGATGGTGAAGTACTACGCGCAGCGCGCAGACGGCGGCCTCCTCATCACCGAAGGCACGGGGCCGTCGCCGAACGGCACTGGCTACGCGCGCATCCCGGGCATCTACAACGCCGCGCAGATCGCGGGCTGGAAGGCCGTCACCGACGCAGTGCACGCGAAGGGCTCGCGCATCGTGATGCAGCTGATGCACACCGGTCGCGTGGGGCACCCGAACAACCTGCCGGTCGGTGGAGCGCTCGTCGCGCCCTCGGCCCTCGCCGCGCCCGGCAAGATGTACACGGACAGCCAGGGTGAACAGGCGATGCCGGTGCCGCGCGAGATGAACGAAGCGGACATCACTGCCGCCATCGCCGAGTTCGTCACCGCCGCGAAGAACGCGATCGAGGCCGGCTTCGACGGCGTCGAGCTGCACGGTGCGAACGGTTACCTCATCGAGCAGTTCTTGAACCCGGGCACCAACCAGCGCGCCGACGGCTGGGGTGGCACGTGGGAGCGTCGCAACCGCTTCGCCCTCGAGGTCGCCACCGCAGTCGCGGCGGCCATCGGTGGAAACCGCGTCGGCATCCGCCTGTCTCCGCACTCGGTGAATCAGGGCATGGTCGAGTACCCGGAGCTCGAGGCGCAGTACGCGGCGCTCGCGCGCGGTCTCGGCGAGCGTGGGCTGCTCTACGTGCACCTCGTCGACCACAGCGGCATGGGCGCTCCGAAGCCGAAGCCCGAGACGTTCGACGCCATTCGTCGCGAGTTCAAAGGCCCCGTCATTCTCTGCGGGGCGTTCGACCTCGCGCGGGCCAACGAAGCGCTCGGCAAGAACGACGCGCAGCTCATCGCGTTCGGCCGCTCGTACCTCGCCAACCCGGACCTGCCGGCGCGGCTGCAGCAGGGCGCGGCGCTCAGCCCGCCCGACTTCTCGACGCTCTACACGCCCGGAGAGAAGGGCTACCTCGACTACCCCGCGCTGCCCGGCTCGCGCTGAAGCCGGAAGGACTCGGGCGCTGCACGTGAGACACTCGTGACGTGCAGCCCAGAGCCTTTCTCCAGTCGACCGTGTGCGTGTTTGCCTCGGCGAGCCATCTGGCGAAAGACCAGGTGTTCCTCGCCGCAGCGCGGCTGCACGTGAAGCCCGCAGCGCTCCAGGCGGCATTGCCGGTGTGCGCGCTGGTGACGGACGACGCCGTCGAAGCCGATCGGCTGCTCCGTGACGCGAAGGACGTCGGTGTCGATGCGTGGACCGTGACTCGCAGCGATCTCGCACGCGCAGATCGCGCGAAGCGGGTCGTCTTCGAAGCGGGAGCGGCGGAGGTCACCACGCCGACCCGCGTTCGCCGCGTCGTCTTCTCGCGCCTGGCCTCGCTCGTCGACCTGCGATGGAAGGCGGCGAGTGAGACGAGAGTCGTGGCGCTGCAGCCCGATGAAGGTGCCGTCGTGCTCGTCTCTGCGAAGGACCTCGACGTCGATGGGCCGTCTCGCCTCGGAGCGGTGCTGAAGGTGCAGGTCGAGCTGCAGCAGGCCGCGATGGCCGCGGTGAAGGAGCGCGTGGTGGTGCAGGTGCTGACGCCGCAACTGCTCGGTGTGCCGCTCGACACGCCTGCTGAGCTCGTCGCGCTCGCCCTCGTCGAAGGGGTGCGACTCCGGTCGAACCGCTGAGGCCCGCAACGCGGTTCTCGGAGCCGACTACCAGGGCAACCATGGGTCGCCCTTGAGCAGCAGAATCCAGTCGTCGAGGACTCGCCCAACGAGGGCGAGCTCCTCCTTCATGTACTTCTGCGTGAGCGATTCCTCGTACCACTCGAGTTGAGACGCAACGCGCCTCGCGGGTACATCGGACTCCAGAGTCACTCGCCACGCACGGTCATCGGCGGCGTCGGGGCTTCTTCGGACGAGACCTGCTGCGAGCAGCTTCTTGATGGCAACCGAGATGGTCGAGTTCCGCAACCGCAAGAGGTCTCCGAGTTCGCGCTGTCTCGCTTCGGGAATTCCGACCGTGTTCGACATGCTGAAGAGAGCCACCAGCGCTTCCAAACGAGGAACATCGTGAAGGTCGGGAGCTGAGCGCGTGTTCCAAGGCGCCATATCGTTAGAGAGACTATCCAAGTGTCTGCGCCTTGCGAGACGACGCCTGTCGCCCGGCGGGCCCAGCAAGCACAAACAGTGGCCGTCACGCCTGCGCCGCCCACCACAGCGTCGCGAAGCTGGTGCTCCGCACATCCAACGCGGCGCCGGCGCGGTTCGGTTTGCGTCTGGAGTTCGCAAGCCCGGCTTCACTCGCGCACCAACGCTCCGCATCCTCGAAGAGGTTTCTCGAGCGCTCAGGCCGCTTCGACTGAGAGAGGCCTGCACTCGCCAATCTCAGGGTGCCGTCGGGCTATGGTCGCCGCGGGAGAACTCATGACTCGACGGCTGATGATCGCACTCGCGGCGTTGTTTGTGACTTCGAGCTGCGGCGGCGTTTCCGGCAGCGACGCTGGCATGGGCGGAGGTCTCGCGACGGCTGGAGGTGTCGCGACGGGCGGAGGTGTCGCGACGGGTGGAGGCATCGCGACGGGTGGAGGTGTCGCGACAGGTGGCGGTGTCGCGACAGGTGGCGGTGTCGCGACAGGGGGCGGTGACGCGACAGGTGGCGGTGTCGCGACCGGCGGAGGTGTAGCGACAGGTGGTGGTGTTG
>JAUXRI010000109.1 GCA_030681895.1 Myxococcales bacterium
GTCTTGCCGTCGTGAGGAACGACAGCGCCGTCGTCGTCGACGAGGCGCAGGTCGACTCCGAAGATGGGCCGGCCCTGCTTGAGCTGAATCGCGAGGCGCTGCTCCTTCGAGAGGGCCTGGTGGGTGGGCAGGAGCACGCACGCGGTGCCGAGCGGCGACAGCTCCGTCATGCCCCAGGCGTGCAGCACCCGCGCGCCGTGCTCTTCCTGGAAGGCGGTGATCATCGAGGGCGGGCAGGCCGAGCCTCCGATGGTGACCTTCGTGAGGGTCGACATTCTGACCTGCTTCGTCTTCGCCGCCGCCAGCAGCCCGAGCCACACGGTCGGAACGCCGAGGGCGCTGGTCACACGCTCGGCCTGAATGAGGTCGAGCAGGCTCACGCCGTCGAGCGCGGGCCCCGGCATCACCAGCTTCGAGCCCACCATCGCCGCGGCGTACGGCACGCCCCACGCGTTGACGTGGAACATCGGCACGACGGGGAGCGTGACGTCCTGCGCCGAGATGGCGAGCGCGTCGGCCATGCAGATGGCGTAGCTGTGCAGCACGGTGCTGCGGTGCGAGTAGAGGACGCCCTTCGGCATCCCCACGGTGCCCGACGTGTAGCAGAGCGAGCTGGCGGTGTTTTCGTCGAGGGCAGGCCACGAGAAGGTCGTCGGCTGCCCCGGGAGCAACGACTCGTAGGCCCGAAGGCCCGCGATGCCGGTGTCCTTCGGCAGGTGCGCCTCGTCGGTGAGGACGACGAACTGTTTGATAGGCCCGGGCACCGACGCGAGGTGCTTCGCGAGCGGGGTGAAGGTGGTGTCGAAGCAGAGCATCACGTCGCCCGCGTCGTTGGCGATGTAGGCGAGCTGGTCTGGTGGCAGGCGCGGGTTGATGGTGTGGAGCACCGCGCCCATGCCCGAGACGGCGAAGTAGAGCTCGAGGTGACGCTGGGTGTTCCACGCGAGCGTCGCGACGACATCACCTGGCTTGATGCCCGCGGCGGTCAACGCGTTGGCGAGCTGCCGCACGCGGTCGGCGAGGCCAGCCCACGTGGTGCGAACGATGGGCCCTTCGACGGTGCGGGTGACGATCTCGACCGAGCGGTGAAAGCGGGCGGCGAACTCGAGCTGCGACGAGATGAGCAGCGGCTGCGTCATCATGAGGCCGTTCATCGGGGCTCCTGGAGCGGGGGGAACAGCAGGGCCCCACGTGTACTCCGGCGAATCGCGCGAAGGGGGCCGTTTTGAGCTGACGCGGCGCACCACCGGCCCCAACGAGTGTCACTTCTGGTGCGGTTTTCGCCCGGATGGTGACGCTGAGGGAGCTGCGCCTGGGGTAGTCACCCGTATGCCGTTCCTCCCGCAGGTCGTCGTTCCGTCGCCGTTGCCTCCCGTGGCGCACTGGTTCGTGTGCGGGGAGAACGAGGTGCTGCTTCGGCGGGAAGGCGTTGGCGGCGTGGCACAGCTCCCGACGCTCGACGAGCTCACGGGGCTGGACCCGGCCGACGCTCAGATGGTCGGGCTCCTCGACGGGGTTTCGTGTCTGTCACTTCATTGGCCGCGAGGGAGCGCTGTACCTCAGGGGTTCGAGTTCGTCGGGCTGCGCGGCCTGTGGGCCCGGCTCGACGAGACGCTCTTCGGAATCGCCGGGCGCGCGAATCAGCTCGCGCACTTCGCGTCGACGCACCGGTTCTGTGGGCGGTGTGGGGCTCCGACGACTCGTGATGCGGCCGACCGCTCCATTCGCTGCCCGGCGTGCGCGATGGTGAACTACCCGCGCATCTCGCCCGCCATCATCACCCTCGTGCGTCGCGGAGACGAGGCGCTGCTCGCCAACTCGGGTCGGTTCCCCGTCGCCTTCTTCAGCACCCTCGCCGGCTTCTCCGAGGTGGGGGAGTCGCTGGAAGAGACCCTCGTGCGCGAGGTGCATGAAGAGGTCGGCGTTCGGGTGGACAACGTTCGCTACTTCGGGAGCCAGCCCTGGCCGTTCCCTCACTCGCTGATGATCGGCTTCACGGCCGATTGGGTCTCGGGCGAGGTGGTGCCTGACGGCAAGGAGATCAAGGAGGCGCGCTTCTTCCGTGCCGACGCGCTGCCCCGAATTCCACCCCGCGCGAGCATCGCGAGACGGTTGATCGACGCCTGGGTGAAGGACGTCACAGGCCACGAGACTTCCGGCCCCTGACTCGAGCCGCAGCACTCGTCACGAATCGGGCGGTTTCCGCGCGCGCGGTGACGGTCGATGTCAGCCCCCTCTGGTACTCCCCATTCGTCGGACGGGCGGGGAGGGTGGGATGCGTGCAGCAGAGCAGAGCGTCGTGAACCTGGCGGCGTGTCAGCACGGCGTCGTCAGCGTCGAGCAAGCGGTCGAGCGCGGCATGTCGGTCGATCAGGTGAAGCGCCGGGTGCGCGCCGGGCGCTGGAGACGCCTGTTCCCTGGCGTCTGCGTCATCGCAGGAAGCCCCGAGACGTGGCGGCAACGTCTCAAAGCGAGCGCGCTCTGGTTCGGTCCACGGTGCGTCTTCTCGCATCGAACGGCCGCGGCGCTCTGGGGCCTCTCCGGTTTCTCGGATGACGCGGGGCCGATCGTCATCGCCTCGACCCGGCACGTGAGCGCCCCTTCCGGCGTGCGGGTGTTTCGAATGAGCGCGCTGCTGCCGCGAGAGCTGTCGACGGCCGGTGGCCTGCGAGTCACCTCCATCGAGCGAACGTTGCTCGACCTCGCAGCCGAGGAGCGCGAGGCCGACGTCTCGACTTCGCTCGACGACGCGCTTCGACGAAAGCTCACGACCCCGGAGCGACTGACGGCGTTCATCGACCGCGCAGGAGGAACGCCGGGAATTCGCGTGCTGCGCCGGCTCACCGAGCAGCGCACTGGACTCGGCGGGGTGCCTGAGAGCGAGCTCGAGTCGCGAGTGCTGGAGCTCCTCGATGAGCACGGCATGCCGCGACCGGTGCTCCAGCAGAAGGTGACGGCGCGCGGGCGACGCTACCGGCTCGACTTCAAGTTCCCCGGAACGGCGGTCGTCCTCGAGGCCGATGGGTACGCGTGGCACTCGTCCGTCGACGCCTTCGAGCGAGACCGGCAACGGATCAACGCGCTCACCGTGAGAGGCTTCCGCGTGCTGCGGTGGACGTGGGCAGCCCTTCACGACCGGCCCGACGAGCTGATCGACGAACTTCGGAAAATGCTGTCAGCACCGCTCTCGCGAGCGGCGTGAGCCGTGCTTCAGCTCGTAGTGCGAGGATTCGTCGGCTGCCGGCGGGGAACGCGTCGAGAGGAAGTGGGGCCCGCGCGCCACATCGCCGCAAGTTCGTACCGCGCCCAAACGCCCGGCTCGAGCTCGCGACCCGGCTACGCGAACAACTCCAGCAGGTCGTCCTTCGTCAGCGCGCCGGCCGACTGGCCATCTCCGAGCGCGGCTTCGAACAACGCGCGCTTCTTGTCCTGCAACGTGAGGATGCGTTCTTCCACCGTCCCCTGCGACACCAGGCGATAGACGAACACCGGCTTGTCCTGCCCGATGCGATGCGCGCGGTCGGCGGCCTGCGCTTCGACGGCCGGGTTCCACCACGGGTCGACGAGGAACACGTGATCCGCCGCAGTGAGGGTGAGCCCCGTGCCTCCCGCCTTCAGCGAGATGAGCATCACCGGCGGGCCCGCCTCCGTCTGGAACTCTGACGTCACCTCGCCGCGATTCGGCGTCGAGCCATCGAGCCTCGAGAAGCGCACGCCTGCCGCGGTCAGCTCGGGCTCGATGAGGTCGAGCAGCTTCGTCCACTGCGAGAACACCAGCGCCTTGTGTCCATCGGCCACGGCGGTGGCGAGCGCTTCGACGAGCGTCTGCACCTTCGACGACGTCTTCGCCAGCTGGCCCGGAATCAGCGCCGGGTGACACGCGGCCTGGCGCAACCGCAGCAGCGCCTCGAGCGCCTTGAGCACGCTCCCGCCCTGACCGAGCAGCTTCACCACTTCATCCTTCGTGGCCGCGAAGATCGCGTCGTACGTGGCGCGCTCGCGTTCATCGAGCGTCACCGTGCGCACCACCTCGGTGCGCGGCGGCAGATCCTTCGCGACGTCTTTCTTCAACCGGCGCAGCACGAACGGCTTGAGCCGCTTCCTCAGCTCGAGCCTCGCGGTGGCGTTCCCGTCGGCGATGGGGCGCGCGAGCGTCTCGTCGAACTGACGGCGGCCACCGAGCAGGCCCTGGTTGGTGAAGTGCATCAGGCTCCAGAGCTCGTCGAGGCGGTTCTCGACGGGCGTCCCTGAAAGCGCGAGGCGGAACGGAGCCTTCAGCGCGAACGACGCCTTCGCCGCCTGGCTCTCGGGGTTCTTGATGTTCTGCGCTTCGTCGAGCACCAGCGCATTCCACTCCCGCGCCTGCAGCTGCACGAGGTCGAGCCGCAGAATCGCGTACGTCGTCACGGTCACGTCGACGTCGTCGAGGGCGCGGCTGGGCCCATGGTACGCGTTGACGGTGAGCGAGGGCCTGAAGCGCTTGAGCTCGGCGAGCCACGTCGGCAACACGCTCGTCGGGCACACCACCAGCGACTTCTTCCCCAGTACACACGCCGTCTGCAGTGTCTTGCCCAGGCCCATGTCGTCGGCCAGCACGCCGCCCAGGCCCGCGCGCTGAAGGAACTGGAGCCACGCCACGCCCTGCACCTGGTACGGCCGCAGCGTCGCGGTGAGGTCGGCAGGGAGCGTGGGCTCGGGCAGCGACTCGAACCCGTCGGCCAGCGGCTTGAGCCTGTCGAGGCCGAGCGGCGTGGGCTGCTCGAGCGAGTCGCAGAGCTCGGCGAGGCGGGGGAGCGCGTGGTTGGCGAGCGTTCCGTTCTCCTGCTTCGCGGCGAGCAGCGCGGCGATGCGGGCGCCCTGCGCTTCCAGGAACTCCGAGGGCAGCTGCGCCCAGCCGCCACCTTCGATGGGCACCAGGCCGTACCCTTCTTCCCAGGCCCGCAGCACCGCGGCGCCGTCGACCTGCGTCGGCATGCCGGCCGTGCCGCCCACCAGCTCGAAGTCGAACGAGAACGCGACCGACGGCACGCCCGCGCCGGTTCGGTCGTCGAGCTTCATGCGGGGAATGAGCTTCAAGTCCGGGCTCAGCTTGCGCGCCGCATCGCCCGTCAACCCGCCGCGCCACTTTCGCAGCGAGTCGGCGAACCGAATGGCTTCTGGACCGCTCACCGTCATGCGCCGGCCCGGCACGAGGTTCAGCGTGTCGCGCAGGTGATGGAGCAGCCGCTGCTCCTGCGCTTCGTCGCGAACCGGCACCGGCCCGCGCAGGTACACCATGCGGCCTGCGTCGATGCGCACCGTCGGCGGCGCGCCGTAGACGAGGGTCGGGAGCACCGAGAGACCCTGCTCCAGTTGATTGACCTCGAGCACCACGCGCGGCTCGAGGCGTGAGTCGACCCGTGGCAGCCGCGAGCTCGTGACCTCGACGGAGAAGCGGCGCGCGAGCTCCGGCACGACGGTCGCGCTGACCTCACCGGCCTGCGACGCCGAGAACGTCTTCACCACGGGCAGCTTCTCGAGCCACGCGCCGGTGAAGGACTGCTCCCCGAGGCGGAAGAGCGTGTCACCCGCGACGGCGACGCCAGCCCCGAGCACCTCGGTCACGCGCGCGTCCTTCGCGACCGTCACCACGATGCTCTCGCCTTCGTCCTTCACCGTCACGCGCGGCAGCAGCAGCTCGGCGGCGATCGCCACCGGCCGGCCATCGAGCAGCACGGTGCGGCTGGACTGGAGCACGCCGAGCACCGCGTCGACCCGCTCGGGCGGCAACGCGAGCCTCGTCTTCTTCTCGAGCAGCCGGTCGGCTTGAAGGTCGTGCTGCTCCACCTGCAGGTGTTTCGCCGTGGCCGGGTTCGCCAGCGCCGCGGCGAGTGAGTCGAGCGGAGTCTCGATGCCCTCGGGCGTCACCACCGCGCGTTGAAACTGCAGCCCGCTCTCGACGCGCACGATGCGGTAGACGACGCGCGCGTACCGGCTCTCGACGGACGCCAGCGTGGTGCCCGACTCGGCCGCTTCTTTGAGCGTGATGGCCGCGGCGACCGAGTGCTCGCAGGGGTCGACCGGCGCGGGACAGTTGCACTCCCACGACGAGTCCTTCGGCGTGAGCACCACCGTCCACGGCACGGGCCGCCCGCCTGCCTTCACGCGCAGGACGATCTCGGTGCCGTTGGTCGACTCCTGCACCACGGCGCCCGCCCGCGCGAGCTTCACGCCGTTCGACCAGACGCCTGGCTTGGCTTCTGCCCGCACCGCCTCGAGTAACGTCACCGCATCCGACATGGAGCGGCTCTACCAGCGCCTGCTCGGTTGGGGCCCTGTGAAATCGGTTGGGGCCGTTCGCGTTGACCGCCAGAGGTGTGGTTGAAAGACAGCCGGTGGCCGAAGCGACCTCGAGTCCATGAACGCACGAATCCTCATCTTCATCGTCGTCACCTCGCTCGGCTGCGGGCGCACGGAGTTGCTCCAGGCACCGCCCGTTCCCGACGTCGTGGAGTCCATGACCAACGTGACCGTCGCGCCCGACGGCTGCCAGGTGGTCGCGACCGACCAGTACACGCTGGAGCCCTTCAAGCGGCAGCCCATCGACGTGCTGTTCGTCGTCGACGACTCCTGCAGCATGGAGAACGACCAGGCCGCGCTCGCGGCGAACTTCGACGCCTTCTTCGGCTCCTTCAAGACGAACCAGGTCGACTTCCGCGTCGCCGCCGTGACGACCGACATGGACGACGACACCAGACAGGGGCGTTTCGCGGGGCCGGTCATCACCGACAAGACGGCGAAGGCTGAAGAGGCCTTCTCGAAGCTGGTGAACGTCGGCAGTGAGGGCAGCGCTCAGGAGCGCGCGCTCGCCGCCGCCCGGGCTGCGTTGACCGAGCCGTTGCTGTCGAGCACCAACAAGAACTTCCTGCGAGACAACGCCGACCTCGCGTTGATCATCCTCGGTGACGAAGACGACCAGTCCCCCTTCCCGTTGTCGGAGTTCGAGACGTTCCTGCGTGGCATCAAGACCGGCGATCAGCGGCTGTCGGTGACGTCCATCGTCGGCCTCGACGGCTGTCTCTTCCCCGGCCTGGTGCGCGGGTGGCGGTTGGCGACGCTCCCCACGTTGTTCAAGCAGGAGGGCACGCTCGCGCTGTGCACCACCGACTACGTCAACATCTTGCGCACGACGGCCGGGCGACTGGTCAACCAGCGCTGCATCATCGGCCTCAAGCGCCCGCTCGACCGCAGCCGGCGCGTGCGCGTCACCGTCAACGGCGCGGCCTCCACCTTCCGCGCGACGCCGCCCGACACCACCTATCCGCAGGGCAGCATCGAGCTCGACACCTGCCCGGCGTCGGGCGGCACGGTCGAGCTCGGCTACGACGAGTGCTGGCGCTGACGTTTCTCCGACTCACTCGGCGCCGAGCCTGTTTTCCGTGCATGCGGGCCCCGTCGTCGACAGTCTGGCGTCATGTTCGAAGGCTTCGCCAACGTCTGGACGCCGGTCACCCTCGCGCGCCGTCTGAAGGCCGGAGCTCCGCTCGCTGTCACGCTCGCAGGAGAGAAGCTGGTCTTCTTCCGCGGCGCCGACGGAACGGCCGGTGCGTTGCTCGACCGCTGTCCACACCGAGGCGTCGCGCTCTCACTCGGCAAGGTGAAGGACGGCTGCCTCGAGTGCCCGTTTCACGCGTGGCAGTTCGAGCCGGGTGGAGCCTGCGCGCACGTGCCGCTCAACCCCGACGCGAAGCGGGAGCGCCTGTTCGCCACCGCGCTGCCCACGCGTGAGGCCGGCGGTCTGCTCTGGGTCTACACGGCTCCGGTGAAGCAGGCGCCGCATGAGCTGGTGGTTCCCGAGACGCTCACCCGGCCGGGCCTCGCCCGCACGTACCTCGAGCTCGAGTGGAACGCGCACTGGTCGCGCGCGATGGAGAACATGCTCGACTCGCCGCACGTGCCATTCCTGCACGAGAAGACCATCGGGCGCTTCGTGCGGCCGTACCTGAAGCGCGACTCGAGCATGGAGATTGGCTGGGAGGACACCTCGTACGGCGCGAAGCTGAGCTCGATCATCGACGGAGACAGCTCCCGCGACGCGGGGTTCCTCGAGTTCTACCGGCCGAACATGATGGTCCTCACCATCCCGATTCCGAAGCAGACCTTCCGCATGCACTCGTTGTGTGTGCCGGCCGAGCAGAACCGCGTGCGCATGGTGATCGTCGGCGCGCGCAGCTTCGCGACGCTGGGGCTGCTGAACCCGTTCTTCAACTGGAGCAACCGGCGCATCGCCAACGAAGACCGCGCGGTGGTGGAGTCGTCGTTTCCCGTCGAGGTGCCGCCGGCGGCCGACGAGCGCTCGGTGCGCACCGACAAGGCGACGCTGCAGTTTCGCCGGTACTACTTCGAGACGCTCAAGCCCTCGACGGCCTGAACGTCACTCCATCAGCTTCTGCATCGAGGCTTCACTGCGCTGCAGGCCGACGGTGGCCAGCACTGCGCGCGCCGACGGATTCTTCGCCAGCACTGCGTCGACGGCGGCGCGGGGAAACGACACCACCTCGAGCTCCGTCACCGCCGTGACGGTCGCCTGGCGCTTCGAGCCCGAGAGCATCGCCTGCTCCCCGAAGAACTGGCCGGCAGACAGACGACCGACCTCTTTGTCGCTTCCCAAATCGTCGAGGCTCACGCGCGCTTCACCCTTCGCGAGCACGTAGAGCACGTCACCCGACTCGCCTTCGCGGCAGAGCACGTGGCCCGCGGGGAACTTCTGCCGTCCCGAGCGCGCGAGCAGCTCCTTGCGGCCTTCGGGGTCGAGCGCCTCGAAGAGCTTCGAGGCTTTGGCCAGTTGGGTGGGGTCGAGGTCGCTCATGAGCCGGACAGTCTAGTCCCGACCGTCGTCACTCCTGCTTCAGCTTCTTCTTGAGCGTGTTGAGCGCGATGCCGAGCGCCTCGGCGGCGTGGGTCTTGTTCCCACCATGTGCGGCGACCATCGCGACGACTTCATCTCGGGTGAGATCGGCCGGCCGCTTCCGAATGGCGGCGAACTGGGCCGTGGGCGCGACCTCGGTGTTCGACGCGCCGAGCACCTTCTCCTGCTCCTCGAGGTGTTGCACCAGGGCCTCGACGCCGATGGTGAGCCGCTCGGTGTCGAGCCCGCGCGCGCGACGTTCCGCGGCGAGCCGCTGGGTGGTGACCTCGATGACCCGCTGCAGCTCCCGAATCTGTCCCGGCCAGCTGCGGGTCTGGAGCATCGCCAGGCCCTCGGGCGTCACCTCGGCGTCGATGTTTCGCTCGGTGCGCAGGTTGGCGAGGAACTGGGCGACGAGCGGAGCGATGTCTTCCCGGCGCTGGTCGAGCGACGGCATGGTGAGCGGATCGCCGAGCAGGCGCTCGACGAGGTCGGGCCGGAGCGTCGTCTGTCGCAGCGGAGTCTTCGAGGCCGAGATGAGCCGGAAGCGCGGGGCCTCGGGCCGGTCATCGGCTGCAGCGCCCAGGGGAGCGAAGGCGCCCGTGCCCTCGAGCACGTCGATGAGGAAGTCCTGCGCTTCGCGCGGCAGCGACTCGACTTCATCGAGGAACAGCGTGCCGTTCGCCGCCGCGAAGAACTTACCGGGGCGCTCTCCAGTCGCGCCGGTGTACGCGCCCTTCACGTGACCCAGCAGCTCGCTCTGCAGCGCGGCGACGTCACGTGGCAACCGGCCGCAGTTGACGAGAATGAACGGCCCGGTGCGGCCCGACAGCTCGTGAATGCGGCGCGCGGTGAAGGTCTTCCCCGTGCCCGAGGCGCCGAAGAGCACGACCGGCAGTTGGTGATGCGCGACGATCTGCACGCGTGCCTCGAGCGCACGGGCGGCCTCGGAGTGGAGCGCCGACTGCTGCACCGCGCGGCCCTCTCTGACTGGCGCCGTCTCGAGCAGCACGATGCGCGAGCGCTCGGTGCCCAGAAGCAGCGCGTCGCCGACCGACAACTCCACGGGCGTCGAGCCGCGCAGCTCGAGCATGACGTCGGGCCGGCCCTTCGGCGTCCGGAAGCTGCCGTTGCTCGAGGAGAGATCGCGGTAGACCCACCTCAGCTGCGCGTCGCACCACAACCGCCCGTGCTGGCGAGACACGGCGTCGTCGCTGAACACCACGCTCGAGTCGCCGCTGCGGCCGAAGACGTATTCGACGTCGGGGTAGAGCGGCAGCACGAGCGGAGGGTGCCCACGCCGCTCGATGCGCATCGCGCGAATCATCGGAGGCGCCAGGTCGCCGGCCGTCAGCACCCGCAGCTCTCGCGTCACGTCTCGGCTCATTCGCGCCTCGGTCATTGGGCTCTCCCGGTCAGCTTGTCAAAACTGACTGGCACGGTGTGAATGCCAGTCAGCGCCGCGACCCAAGCCATCGGAAAGACAGCTGGGGTAGAGGTCGACAGGACGACTGAGCAACCTTCAGGCCGGACCTCTGACGAACACATGACACTCCTTCGGTCCCCCAGCGATACCCCACGAGGCGTGGCGTCCCGGCGGCAGCTCCAATGGTTCGACATCGCGCTCCTCCTCGGTGCCCTCGGCGTCATCGGGGTGCTCATCAGCTGGTGGAACGTCTTCAGTCGCCGGTTGATCGGCGAGAACCTGCAGCTGCAGGAGCAGGTCGCCGTGATGCCGCCCGAGCAGGCGCTGGAGCGTGCGAAGCGACTCGAGCTGATGATCGTGGGCGAGTCGGCGGTGCTGGCCTCGATGCTGGTCGCGCTCGTGGTGGGCCTGTGGCTCGTCGCGCAGGAGCGTCAGCGGCGCACGCAGCAGATGGCGCGCCTGCTCCAGTTCACCGGCCACGAGTTCAAGACGCCGGTCGCGGGCCTGAAGGCGCTCCTCGAGGCGCTCAAAGCAGGCAAGGTGCCGGCCGACGCGCAGGCCCGGTTGCTCGACCACGGCCTCCACGCGTGTGACTCGCTCGAGCACCTCACCGACTCGATGCTGGTGTTGCAGCGCAGCCGCGCCATCGACCCGCGCGCGCTCGGCCAGCAAGACGCCATGAGCCTGGTGTTGAACATCGTCGACCACCGCCGCACCGCGCACGTCGGTGAAGAGGTGCGCATCGGCGATCTCGAGAGCTGCCTGGTGCGCGCCGATCGCGACGCCGTGCGGGTGGTGCTCGAGAACCTCTTCGACAACGCGCGCAAATACGGAGGCGCGAAGACGACCGTCACCAGCGTCGCCGAAGGTGAACGACTGCGCATCTCCATCGCCGACTCGGGCCGCGGCTTTCTCCCTCGTGACGCGGAGCGGTTGTTCGAGGTCGAGCGCGCGTCGTCTGGCGAAGGCGTCACGCACGGCAGCGGCCTGGGCCTTCACTTGTCCCGGCAGCTCGCGCGCGCGATGGGTGGAGATCTGGTGGCCGAGAGCGAAGGGCCGGGCAAAGGCGCGGCGTTTCATCTGTGGCTGACTCGTGTTCCCGAGGTTCGTTCGACATGACGGTGCCGACGTTGTTGGTGGAAGACGATGCGCTGCTGGCCGAGATGGTGGCGCTCAACCTCTCGCACATGGGCCTCGAGGTGCGTCGCGCAGGCACGTTCTCCGAGGGCCGAGACGCGCTCCTCTCGGGCGCCTACGAGCTGGCGATTCTCGACGTGATGCTGCCCGGTGGCGACGGCTTCGAGCTCGCGCGCATCGCGCGAAAGGCCGGCCTCGAGCTCCCCATCATGATGTTGACGGCGCGAGACGACGTTGGCGCGAAGGTGCACGGCCTCGACTGCGGCGCGGACGACTACGTCACCAAGCCGTTCCACACCGAGGAGCTGCTGGCGCGGGTTCGAGCGCTGCTGCGCCGCAAGTCGGTGGCGCCCGAGAGCGCGCCGTCGCATCGGGTCGACTTGAGCCCCTGGTGGCTCGACACCGAGACGGGCCTCTCGCACACCAGCGAGGGCGAGACGCTCCTCACCGACAAGGAGCGCAAGGTGATGTCGCTCTTCCTGTCTCGCGAGGGCGAGGTGCTCTCGCGCAACGACATCCTCGACGCCGCGTGGGGAGAGAACGAGTTCCCCACCGACCGAACCGTCGACAACTTCATCGTGCGGCTGCGACGTCTCTTCGAGAAGGACGTCGAGAACCCGCGGCGGTTCGTGACGGTGCGCGCGCGCGGCTATCTGTTCCGCAAAGACCCGCCGTAGCCCTTCGCACGCCGACGGCGAGTGAGGGCCCCGGCGACGAGCAAGAGGAGCACGGCAGAGGAGTCGCTCGCCGTGCACCCGCAGCCGGCTCCGGCGGCAGGCCCCTCGAGTTGTCCCTCACGTAGCGCCATGCCCGCGTCTGCCGTCGAATCGACACCCGCGTCGCGCCTCGCGTCCACCGTCTGGCAGCCAGCAACCTCGTCCGCGGTTCCGATGCAGAGGCCCGGGCGTTTGCTCAGCACCATGCCCACGCCAGCGCGCGCGGTGTTGATGACGGCGACGATCAGCTCATCGGCCGCCGACGTGTCGATGCTCCCTGCCAGGCGCGTCACCTCGAGGTTGCGGCCCTGCCGTCTCGACGCCACCACGAGCACGAGCCCTTCGGTCTCATCGCCGTCGGAGCCGGGGTCATCGAAGAGCGCGGCCGTCATCGTCGCCCGGCCACCCACTGGCATCCGCAGGTACTGCGTCGACGCGTAGAACACCCGCAACGGCACCGCGCGGTACGGCGCCGCGACGAGGCTCACCGCAGGCGCGGGATACTGGTTGCCGTTGCGGTAGCTCCGCGAGGCGTCAGCGGCGTCGGCAAGGAACAGGTTCCAGGTGGCGTACTCCTCGAACGCGCGCGCGAACGACGACTGATAGTCGGCGCGGAGCAGCGCATCGAGCTGAACGACCCACGTCGGGTTCGTCCGGTTCTCAGGCTCGGAGTCGAAGCCCTTTCCATTCTCGAGGTGCTCCCAGAGCGCGCGAACGAGCGCGGGCTCGAAGCGCTCGGATAAGAAGCGGAAGAAGAGGGCCGAGCCGTAGGCCGACGCCGGCACCGGGCCAGCAGGCGCGCTGTCGATGGAGCGGCCTGGCACCGCGAGCGAGGCGCCGATGAAGTTCTCGAAGTCAGCGCTCGTTGGGTCTTCCTGCTCGGTCGCCCAGACCGCCGTGCCTTCGGACACCACGACGTCTTGCGCGGCGTCGTAGCCCGCCTGCACGGCGTGAAAGAACTCATGGCTGCCCAGAATACGAGTCGCCTCGAGGAGCGAGGGGTAGCCGTACCCGGCGAAGTCGTTCTCCTGCACCATGAAGCCACTGCACCGCTCTTCAGTGCACCCGTCCTGCCGGAAGGCCCCGTCAGCCGAGCCGGCGAAGTCGAGCAGGTAGACGTCGAAGCGGCCGTCGCCTCCGTTGCTCGACACGCTCGAGTCGAGTGGCGGTCGCCGGAAACCCCACGAGAGGTACGTCGCTCCGACGCGCTCGTAGACGTCGCTGACGCCTTCGACGAAGTCAGGCACGCCCGAGTCGTTGGCATCGGCGGCGGGCACGCGGTTGCGTCCAGCTCGAGTGAAGTGCACGAGAAAATCGCCGCCGTCGGCCCCGAAGGCCTCGACGCGTTCCGAAGGCTCGAAGCGGAACATCTGCGTCGCTGACGTATCGGTTGGCCGGAGCTCGGAGCGAACCACGTCGTGCATCGGGCGCGACCGGGCAGGTGAAGGTTCCCCGCAGCCCAGCGCGACCGTCGTGGTGAAGAGGAGGGCAGCACTTCGCAGTGGCGTCACGAGCCGGCCCTCGACGTCCGCCGCTTGATGGATGCGAACACCAGCCCGGCGAGCAACCACGTCGCGTCGCTCCCGGACGAACACCCGCAACCGGCACCGGCCGCGTTGCCGACGGTGTCTGGTACCGACGGGGTGGAGCGGACCGGGCCAGCGTCGGGCTCGAGTCCCATCGCGCGGCTCAAGGCCTGCGACGCCGAGACGATTCCGGTGCCGTACTCGTCGTCGTGGCCTGCGTCCGCCCGCGCAAAAGGAGCACGCCTGGTCGTACCGATGAGCCAGCGCTCCAGTTCGGCGCGGCCGGCGTCGGGTTGCGCAGAGACGAGCAGGCCCGCGACGCCCGCTGCGACGGGACAGGCGGCCGAGGTGCCACCAAAGAGGCTGGTGTAGTCGCCCGGGTCTTCACCGGCAGCGCCCGACAGGTCGGTGGTGAACGTGCCGGTCGGCGCGACGAGGTCGAGCGCGGGACCCCGGTTCGAGAACGGGGCGAGCTCGTCGAAGGCGTTGACGGCTCC
>JAUXRI010000114.1 GCA_030681895.1 Myxococcales bacterium
AAGCGTCTGTCGGCCAGCCCGCGCGATCTCGCCGCGATGGAGCAGGTGAAGGCGATGGCGGAAGACGTGCTCGCCGCGCGGCCTGAAGATCGTGACGCGCCCGACATCAAGCGGCAGTCGGAAGACAACATCAACCGCATCAAGAACCCGAACCTGCCGCCGCCAATCCCCGAGACGCCGCACATCGAGGTGATGCAGCGCTTCCGCAACGGCGATCAATCGGGCGCGATGTCTCTGGCGCAGGCCTGTGCGGGCAAGAATGCGCAGTGCCGCGGCCTCGAGGCGCAGATCAAGGAGTTCGACGCCAAGAACAAGAACCTCGAGAACCTGTCGTCGGCCGAGCTCAAGAACCTCTACCTGCTGGACAAGAAGATCGCCGGCGGCAACTCGAGCGATCTCGCGAAGCAGCTCCGCACCCGCCTCGCGACGGTCTTCTACAAAGAGGCCTCGAACGCGAAGACGGTGCGCAACTGGGTGACCGCGATTCAGAAAGCGCAGACGGTGCTCGAGGTCGACCCCGGCCACCCCGGCGCGAACGCCATCATCCAGGAGGCCCGCTCGCAGGCGCACGACATCTACCTGCGTGGCTACCAGCTGCGAGAGACCAGCCCTGACGAGGCCGGGCGCCTCTTCAAGGACGTGATCATGATGACGCCTCCGGGCGACACCGATCACGAGAAGGCGAAGTCGCGGCTCGAGGAACTGCAGCGGCAATGAAGCAGGCCGATCTCTTTGGTGCACCGCCCGGCCCTGCACCGGACGAGTCTCCGTCACGTGCTGCTCCAGCAGCCGCTCGACCTGCCAGGCCTGATGCACGACCGGCCGGCGTGGAACCCGCGTCAGTCGCTGCGCTCGAGCCGTCACGGGTTGCTCTGCCGGTGACTTCACCGTCTGCGACGCCTGATGCACCACCCCCTGTCCAACTGGCAGTCGTCGAGCCCGCGTCAGTCCCGGCGTGGAGGAAGCCTGCTCCCGAGGCCGCAACGCGGAAGGTCCTCACTGTCTCGGAGCTGACGTACCAACTCAAAGAGACGATGGAGCCGCGGTTCTCCCGCCTCATCGTACGCGGCGAGGTGACTGGCTTTCGCGGGCCCAACGCCCGGGGCCACCTGTACTTCGCCATCAAGGACGCCGGCGCCCAGCTCGACGTGCGCGTCTGGCACACCCTCGCTCGAACGCTTCGTTTCCAGCTCCGTGATGGCCTGTCGCTGCTGATCGAAGGCGCCCTCAACATCTACGAGGTGCAGGGCCGCTACAGCCTGATCGCGCAGAAGGTCGAGCCCGAAGGCGTCGGGGCGATGGCTCTGGCGTTCGAGCAGCTGAAGGCGAAGTTGGTGAAGGAGGGGTTGATCGGCGAAGGGCGAACGAAACCCCGCCGGCCGCTCCCGTCGCTGCCGCGGCGCATCGGCGTGGTGACGAGCTCCTCGGGCGCTGCGTGGCGCGACTTCTTGAAAGTGCTGCATCGCCGCCACCCCGGCGTGTCGGTGCTCTTCTGCAATGCCCGGGTGCAGGGCGAGGATGCGGCCCTCGAGGTCGCCCGTGGGCTGCGTTGGCTTGCCCGCACCGACGTCGACGTCATCGTCGTCACTCGCGGCGGCGGCTCGGTTGAGGATCTGTGGACCTTCAACGAAGAGCGGGTGGTTCGAGCGATCTTCAACAGCCCCGTGCCGGTCGTCTCGGCGATCGGCCATGAGACCGATCTCACGCTGTCGGATCTGGTCGCCGACTTCCGCGCCCCCACGCCAAGCGCTGCCGCCGAGGCCGTCGTGCCCGTCGTGGCCGACGTGCTCCATCGCCTGCGCACTACGCGGCGGCGGCTCACCCAGGCCGTGGAGCGACGGGTGCTCGAGGCGCGGCACGAGCTGCAGGCCGCTCGGGGAACGCTGGGCGATCCACGCCGGCAGCTCACCTCACGACGCCTGCGGCTCTCTGAGCTCGGCGAGCAGATGCGCCGCGCCCACGAGCGTGGCGTGCGCAGTCGTCAGCGGGCCCTCGCCGAGATCGAGGCCCGCCTCGCCCGGCTCCGGCCACAAACCCGGGTTGCGGAACGCCGCACTGCCTTCGCGGCCCTCACCGCGCGCGTTCGAACCTCGCTGACCCGCCGGCTGCGTGACGAGCGCGCCCGCCTCGCGCGCCTGCGGCTGTCGATCGAGCGCACCAGCCCGCGGCCCCACGTTCGCGAGGCCAGACGCCGCGTCGAGTCTGCCGCCACCGCGCTGCCGCTGGCCGTGCGCCGTCGTCTCGAGCAGGAGCGCCGAGGCCTCGCGGCCCTGAGCGCGCGGCTCGACGCCTTGAGTCCCCTCAAGGTGCTGGGCCGCGGCTATGCGATCGTCGCACGCGAAGGCGTCGTGGTGCGCCGCGCGGCCGACGTCGAGCGCGGAGATCTGTTGACCGTGCGCCTCGATCAGGGCGATTCGCTCACAGTGCGCGTCGAGTCGGGCGCCGACGGCAAGGACGAGGGGTGACACGTGGCGAAGACGGTGACGGGCGGCAAGGTGCAATACGACGAGGTCGTCAAACGCCTCGAGACGATCGTCGAGTCGCTCGAGGGTGGCGAGCTGTCGCTGGAGGACTCGCTCGAGCGCTTCGCCGAGGGCATCAACCTCGTCAAGCAAGGTGAAGGCCTGCTGACCGACGCCGAGAAGCGCATCGAGCAGCTGCTCTCGGAAGATGGCCGCACGGCGCCGATCGAGGTGAAGGAGCTGCCCGCAGCGCCCTCGACCGCTGCGACGCGCGCGCCCCTACCACCGGCGCCTCCGAAGAAGCCGGCGCCAGCGGCCGATGACGACGACGTTCCGTTCTGAATTCTGAGGAGCCCATGACCTTCGCTCTGACTTCATGGCTCCCCGGCGCCCAGGCGCGTGTGGAGCGGCTCCTCGCCGATCGCATGCAGGTGATCGCGCTGCGGACTCCCGATCGGCTCGCGGAGTCGATGCGGTACTCCCTGCTCGATGGCGGGAAGCGGCTGCGGCCGGTGCTCTGTCTGGCCTTTGCTGATGCGCTCGGTGGCGGCGGCGCGATGGCCGAAGATGGGGCCTGCGCGGTCGAGTGCATTCACACCTACTCGTTGATCCACGACGATCTGCCGTCGATGGACGACGACGATCTGCGCCGCGGCCGGCCGACGAATCACAAGGTGTACGGCGAGGCGCTGGCGATTCTCGCGGGCGACGCGTTGTTGACCGACGCCTTCTCGATGCTGGCGAGTGGCCCTGACGCTCAGTTGATGACGCGGGCGCGCATGACGGCCACCCTCGCGCAGGCTGCGGGCGCAGGCGGCATGGTGGGTGGGCAGGTGCTCGACATCGCCGACGATCGGGCCGCGACGAAGGACTACCTGGTTCGGCTCCACCGCATGAAGACCGGGGCGCTGATCAAGGCCGCGTGTCGTCTCGGCGTGCTGGCGGCGGGTGGCTCCCCCGAGGCGCTCGAGGCGGCGGAGCGCTACGGGGAGGACCTCGGGCTCGCGTTTCAGATCGCCGACGACGTCCTCGACGCCACCAGCTCGGCAGCGGCGCTTGGGAAGCCCGCAGGGGCAGACGCGGCGGCTGGCCGGTTCACGTTTCCCGCCGTGGTCGGGCTCGAAGCGTCTCGTCAGCTGGCGCATGAGCTGGTCGCGCGCGCGAAGGACTCGGTGCGCGTCGTCGAGCCGATCGCCGGGCCGCTCGCGGCGCTCGCCGAGTACTCCGTGGAGCGCACGCGTTGAGCGTGTTGGCGCGCATCCGCTCTCCAGCTGACGTGCGCGCGCTCCCGCCCGAGTCGCTCGTGCCCCTCTGTGCCGAGGTTCGCGAAGCGATCGTCGAGGTGTGTGGCCGCGTCGGTGGCCATCTCGGTGCATCGCTCGGGACGGTCGAGCTGATCGTCGCGCTCCATCGGGTGTTCCACAGCCCCGTCGATCGCCTCGTCTTCGACGTCGGCCATCAGGCCTACGCGCACAAGCTGCTGACTGGCAGACGAGCTCAGCTCTCGACGCTGCGTCAGGCAGGAGGCCTGGCACCGTTCCTCGACCCCGCCGAGAGCGCGCACGATGCGTTCGGGGCGGGCCATGCCTGCACGGCGATCTCGGTCGCGGTCGGGCTCGTCGAAGGGCTTCGCGTGACGAACGCGCCGGGGCAGGTCGTCGCGATCGTCGGTGATGGCGCGCTGACGGGCGGGCTCTCGTTCGAGGGGCTCAACCACGCGTCGGTGGCCTCGCGCGGCCTCACCATCGTCCTCAACGACAACGGCATGAGCATCTCGCAGAACGTGGGCGCGGTGGCCCGCCTGCTCGAGAGCGATGCGCGCCGCTTCTTCGAGGCGTTGGGCTTCGTCTACGTCGGCCCGATCGATGGACACGACGTGCACCACCTGATCGACGTCTTGCGCGCGGCGAAGGCGTCGTCGAAGCCCGTCGTCGTCCACGCACGCACCGAGAAGGGCAGGGGCTTCGCGCCGGCCGAGGCCGACCTCCGCACGCGCGGCCACGCCATGGGCCCGTACGAGCTTCGTGACGGCAAGCTCGTGCGCGCGAGGCCCGGCAAGACGACCTGGTCTGACGCGTTCGCCCGGCTCCTCGAGGAGCGACTGGCGATCGATCCAAAGGTCGTGGTGGTGACACCAGCGATGGTCGAGGGCAGCTCGCTCTCGGCGCTCCAGGCCCGTTTCCCGGAGCGCGTCTTCGACGTGGGCATCGCCGAACAGCACGCTGTCACGTTCGCTGCCGGCCTCGCGAAGGCGGGCGCGCGACCCGTGGTCTGCATCTATTCGACGTTCTTGCAGCGCGCGTACGATCAAGTCGTTCACGATGTCGTGCTGCCCGGGCTCCCCGTCGTCTTCGCGATCGATCGTGCCGGCCTGGTCGGAGCTGACGGCGCGACACATCAGGGCGCCTTCGACGTGTCGTTCCTTCGTCCGCTGCCCGGGCTCGCCATCGCCGCGCCGGTCTACCTCGACGATCTTGGCGAGCTGCTTGACTGGTCGATGCAGCGCGCGGGCCCGTCTGCGATTCGATTTCCCCGCGGCGTGATTACAGGGCCGCGTCCAGGCGGGCTTGCTGCGGCGCCTGCGAGCCGATGGTTGGCGCGGCCTCCAGGCCCGACGACATTGGTCTTCGTGACGTCCGGTGTGCTCGGCCTCCAGGCGGTAGAGGCGGCGCAGGGGCTCCCGTGGGGCGTGCTCGACGCAGGCGACGTCGCGCGGCTCGATCGGGCGCTGCTCCGCGACGCAGCGAGCAGCGGGGCGTTGGTGATCGCCGAGGAGGCGTCGCCGCGCGGAGGCCTGGGCGACGCGGTGCTCGAGGTGCTCGCGGAGGAAGGGCTGTCGCCACGAGTCAGCGTCGTCGGGCTGCCTGCCGATCAGTTCGTGAAGCACGGCGAAGCCAACGCGCAGCGGCGTGCGCTGGGCCTCCACGCAGACGGGCTGCGCGAGGCGGGCCACGCGCTCTTGTCGCAGGGCGCGCCATGAAGAAGGAGCGCCTCGATGTTCTCGTCGTCGAGCGAGGCCTTGCCGAGAGCCGGACGCGGGCGCAGGCGTTGATCCTCGCGGGTCAGGTCGTGGTGGACGATCAACGCGTCGACAAGCCTGGAACGCGGGTCTCCGTCGACGCCGAGCTGCGTCTCAAGGGAGAGGTGCTCCCGTTCGTCTCGCGCGGAGGGCTCAAGCTTCAGGCCGCGCTCGATCGTTTCGAGGTCGACGTCACGGGCGCCATCTGCGCCGACATCGGGGCCAGCACGGGAGGCTTCACCGACTGTCTTCTGCAGCGCGGCGCGGTTCGCGTGCACGCGATCGACGTGGGCTACGGCCAGTTGCACGAGAAGCTCCGCAAGGATCCCCGGGTCATCAGCCGTGAGCGCGTCAACGCCCGCCACCTCACCAACGACGAGCTGCCCGAGCTCGTCAGCGTGATGGTGATCGACGTCAGCTTCATCTCACTCAAGCTCGTGCTCCCTGGCGTGTTGCCGCGCCTGGGGCCGGGCGGGGTGCTGGTCGCCCTCGTCAAACCGCAGTTCGAGGTCGGCCCTGCGCAGATCGAGAAGGGCGGCGTGGTGCGCGACGAGGCGGTTCGCCGAGGCTCCATCGACGCGATCGAGCGCTTCGTCCGCGAGCAGGGGCTCTCGGTGGTCGGCGTGATGGACTGCCCGGTACCAGGGCCCGCAGGGAACGTCGAAGGGTTGCTCGTCGCCCGGCGTCCCGCTCAGGGGCGTTGAGAGCCGCGCTGGTTTCGGTACTCCATCAAGCCCAACGGGCGCACCTGATCGACGCCGACGCGCATCCACGCCTGTCCGTTGTCGTCGACCGCCAGGTACAGCGAGTCAGCGGGCTGCGTGCCGCCCTGAATCGCGAACTTCCAGAGCTCTCCGCTGGGCGGTGCATCGGTCGCGATGATCTCGGTCGGGAAGGTCGTCTCGGTGCCGTTCGGGATCGGGCCGTTGAGCAGGAAGAAGTCGTTGCCCCTGCCGGGGACGACGCCAAGCGTGATCAGGCTGCCACTCGGGCGCAGCGGCTCTCTGGGGTCGCTGATGCCGAAGTTCTTCACCGCGCCATCGCCAGCGCCGAGGAAGTAGGTGGCGAACGGGCCGACCAGCCCGACGTAGTTCCCACGCGAGAACAGCACGATGTTCAGCAGCTCTCCCTGAAACGTCGGGCTCGTCCATCGGCGCGAGCCGTTCGAGACCTGGCACCCGGCGACGTTGGTCGCGCACGCCAGCACGGTCGTCGAGAGCTGACCGCCTCCACCGACCGACAGGAGCGGCGCGTAGAAGACGGTGCCGTCTTCTTTGAAGGCGCCGACTGGTTTGATGGGGCGGTTGCCCTGGTTGGGGAATTCGAACGACAGAATCGCGGGTGGTGGCTCATTCACGATCAGCCCGGAGTCGTAGTTGTAGACGAGGACCGCGATCACGCCGGTCGTCGAGCCGCCGCGTTTCTGCCACGACGAGGTGAAGACGCGCCGGGTGCCGGGGTCGACGACGGGGTCGCTGTTGAACTCGCCGGGATACCCGGTGTCGAAGATGCCCGTCAGCGTGGTCCACGCCATCGGGTCCTGCATCATCGCGGGCCGCGCCCGAATGCGCTTCATCTGCGCCTTGGTGGCCCCCGCCGCCACATCTTCGATGGTGATCAACGCGTCACCCTCGAGCGGAGACACCGACAGCCGGGTGATCTCACCAGTCATCGACGAGAGGATGTTCAGGTTCCCGTCGAAGGCGAAGGCGCCGACCTGCGGCATCCACAGCCACCGCGTGCCTGAGACCGGGTTGCGATCGGTGATGTTGGAGCTGAAGTCACAGTTGAACGGCAGCCCCTCGTTGAATGCGACGATGTTGCCGTTCGAGTCGACACGAATCAGCGCGCGGCCCGTCGTGGTTCCGGCGCAGCCGATGAAGGTGGTGGGCTGGCCAGCGACGCCGCCCTCGGCGACGAAGGTGTCGGGCAGGGTCTGGCGGCCCATGTCGGTGCGAACCGACGCGACCGGCAGGAACGTGAGGCTGATGGGCTGCGAGGTGCCTTCGCGGGTCGAGAAGCCTCCGTCAGGGAAGGTGTTGACCTCTTCGCAGATGACCTTCGCGGACAACGACAGGGGCGTGGCGAACCCGCGCACCGGGTAGATCGGGTTGAGCTGCGCCGGCTGGATCTCCCAGTTGGTGGGCTCGCCCGTGTACCGCGCGTCGGTCAGGAAGTTCCCGCTCTCGAGGAGCTGAACCTGGCCGACCTTCTTGCAACCCATCGTCGTGACCGTCCCTTTGATGGTCGGGGCGATCACCGTGTTCGACGGCAGGGTGAGGAACGCGCGGGGCGGCGCTGGCGGGGGTGGGGGAGGAGGGGGCTCCATCGGGCAACCCGTGACCAGCAGCAGGCCAGCCACCACCACTCCGCTCAGCAGTCGGCGCATTTACTTCTCCAGCACGATGAACTCGACGCGGCGATTCAGCTCTCGGCCCCGCGCAGTCAGGTTGGGTGCGATCGGCTTGGTGTCACCATAGCCCACCGACTCGAGCCGTTTCGCCTCGACGCCCTGTGCGATGAGGTAGTCGGCCACCGCACGCGCTCGATCTTCCGAGAGCTTCTGGTTGGCAACCTTCACGCCCTTGTTGTCGGTGTGGCCCTCGACCGAGACGCGCTTGACGTTGTTGCGCACCACGACGTCGACCACCTGCTGGAGCAGATCGAACGAGTCCGCGAGGATCGTCGCCTTGCCCGTCGCGAAGTGCACCTGCTGGAGGATCTCGATCTTGTCGCCCTTGAAGATGACCAACATCTTCTTCGGCATCGCGTTGAGCTCGAACGCAACCGGCATCCGGCCGCCAGCGGGGATCTGCACTTCGCGCGTCTGCGAGAGGTAGCCCTCGGCCGTCGCCGTCACGGTGTACGTGCCAGCGGGCAGCTCGAGTTCTTTCGCGCCGCTCTCGACCGTCTCGGTCGAAGCCTCGGTGGCGCCCTTGAACGCGACGAGCGCCTTGACCGGCTTCTTCTTGCTGGTCGCAGAGACCTCGAAGACGCCCTTCTTCACGTCTTCTTCGAGCGCGATCTCGACCTTGGCGGGCTTGCCGGCTTCGAGGGCGACCGACTGTTCGGCCGTCTTGAAGCCATCGCGCGAGACCGACAGTTTGGCGAGCTTCGCGTCCTTGATCTCGAGGGTCGTGAACTTGCCCTGGGGATCGGTGGCGGTGGGGAGCACGCCAGGAACGGCGATGATGGCGCCAGCGATCGGTGCCTTCGTCGCGGCGTTGATCACGGTGCCTTCGACGCGCGCCTTCGCGAGCTCGACCTTCTGCTCGACCTTGCGCTCACGTACGGTGTCGACAGTCTTGGTCTCTCCGCGCTGGAACGGATCGATGGCGAAGCTCGCGCCGACGAAGAAGTTCCACGGTGGCGTGGCAGGAACGCCGAGGCCGACGTTGCGGGTGAGGCCCAGGTTCACGCCGGTGAGCAGGGTGAGATCCTTCACGGCCGTCACCTTCAGGCCGAGCCCGAGCGCCTGGGGCATCGCCGCGCCAACGGGAACGGTCGCGCCGTCGGGGCCCGTCAGCAGCCCGCTGGGAACGCCGAGCGGAGCGGCCAGAGTGTACTCGATGAACGGCGTGACGAACGGCAGCGGCACCTCGAGCGAGGCGCCGAAGTTGAACCGGTTGAAGCGGTTGATGCCGAGGGCGAACTCTTCAGCCGCGTTGAGCCGCTGGGTCACCAGGGCTGCGGTCGAGTCGAGCGTGAAGCCAAACGCGAGGGTCGCGATCAGCGGCACCTTCGGCGAGAGCGATCGAACGTCATACGTCACGAGCGCGGTGGGCTTGAAGCCGACCGCGAAGCGATCGATGCCCTGGTTGCCGACGCCCGAGAACGTCAGCAGTCGCAGATCGATGCCGGCGTGAAAGCCCTTCGCCCACTCGTTCGAGGCCTTGATGCCCAGCGTGAGATCGCCGAGCGCCTGAATCAGGTTGGGCGAGGTGCGGTTGTTGGTGTTCGCCGCAGCGGCGTAACCGACGTACACCTCACCCCACGTGAACGGCTGGAAGCTCGCCGCGAAGGTGATGCCGGAGCGGATGTTCTGGGCGTTGCGAACCGGAAAGTCGATCTGGTTGAGGTACTCGCCGAGGAACCCGACACGGACGAGGCCCTTGGGCCCCATGCGCGCGCTCGGCACGTAGGCCGTACCCATCGTCACCTGGCCCAGCGTCACGCGCGCGTTGCCGGGCGCGTCGATGTTCGTCATCCACGTCGACGGGCTGTGCGGCTCGGTGCCGGGAAGGAACGTCTCCTTCTTCGAGATGATCGGCAACTTGTCGGCGTCCTTGACGTCGGGCTCGCCCTTGCCGGTCGCCGCTCTCAACCGCTCTTCAGTGCGGGCCTTCGCGTCGCTCTTCGGCGGCGGAGCGTCGTCATCACGCAGTCGGCTCGAGCTGGGTGGCGCTGCCGCAGGGGCGGGCGCCGCTGCCGGCGGAGTCGTCTTCTTCGGCGGCTCGGGATCACCCGGCGGAGGGGTGGCCGGTTTGGGCGGCGGGGTGGCAGGAGCCGTAAACGGGCTGCTCCACTCATCTCCCGTCTGGGCCAGAGAAATGGATGCCAGCAAGAGTCCGATAAGGAGGAATGTACGGTGCATGGGTCCGGTGTGGGTGACGGCCGGCGCGGACTCTAGCCGCGACCTTGCTACACTGCGAGCGTGTCTTCGGGCCGCGTGTTGATTCTTGGGGGGAGGACTCCGGGCCTGGCGGCGAGCCTCGAGTCGCGTGGTTTCGAGTGCGAGGCCTCGGCCCGCCCCGCCGACGCGCTCAAGTCGATTTCCCGGAGCCGGCCTGACGCGATCGTCATCTCTCTTCCTGCGCGGTCTGCATCCAGCGCGCTCGAAGCCTTGCGCCAGAGCCCCAGCGCCCGCGGCGTTCCGCTGGTGTTCGATGGCAGCCGCGTCGCAGCCCGCAGCCTCGGCAAGCTCGACGTCGACGTCATCGCGAAGTCGCTCGAGGAGCTCGAGCAGCAGCTGGTCGCCGGTATTCGCGCGCGCCGCGTCGCCGATCGCGACGAGCTGGTGCGGCGGCGCCTCGAGCTGTTGTTGGACGTCACCCGCGCGGCGACCAATCGCGAGGCGCTCTCGAAGCTCGGCAAGGTCGTCGCTCCAAGACTCAAGGACGCGTTGGGCTGCGAGCAAGCGAAGGTCCTCCAGTTCGAAGGAGAGGGCCCACGAAAGGCGTTCCTGGTCGACGCCGACTCGCGCACGCCGATCGATCTCGCGCTCGCTCCGACGCTTCGCACCGCCATCGAGACACGTGAAGTGGCAGGCGGCGACGGCACCTGGGTGTACCCGGTGTCCCACGAGCCGGCGGCCTTCGCGGCGCTCGTCCTCAAGCGCGTGGCGCCCTTCGAGCAGGAGGAGCGCGATTTCCTCAATGCGATCTGCGTCGCGCTCGCGAACGCGGCCGAACACGTTCAGGCGCAGGCCTCGGTCACCAGGACCCGCACCTCGCTTGAGTCTGCCTACCTCGAGCGCTTCAAGGAGCTGCAGGAGGCCAACCAGCGGCTCAAGGCCCTCGACCGTCGCAAGAACGAGCTGCTCGCGGTGTTGAGCCATGATCTCCGGGCGCCGCTGAACGTTCAGCTCGGGCACTCACACATTCTCCTCACCGATGGCTCGCTCCCCCAGATCCTCAAGCCGTCGGCCGAGGCCATTCAGCGCTCCAGCCGCAAGATGCTCGAGCTGGTGGAGTCACTGCTCGAGAGCAGCCGCGCCGAAGACGGCCGCATCGTGCTCTTCACCAAGGCGATGGACGTCTCGGAGACGTGCCAGGAGGCGGTCATGGATCTGCAGATCCTCGCGCGCGAGAAGAGCATCGCGTTGCGAGCAGAGGCGCCGATGAGCCTCGAGGTCGTGGGCGACGAGCCGAAGATTCGTCAGGTGCTCCAGAACCTCATCACCAACGCGCTCAAACACGCGACCCAGGCCAGACAGGTGACGGTGCGGGCCCGCCTCAAGCCGCAACCTGACGGTGACGTGGCGCTCATCGAGGTGCAGGACGACGGGCTCGTCGCAGACTCCAGCGCGCTGCTCCTCGCGTTCGATCGGTCGAGCGGTCTGGGGCTGTCGATCTGCCGCGACTACGTCGAGCGTCACGGTGGAGAGATCTGGGCCGAGGCCCCGAAGACGGGTGGGGCGCGGTTCTCGTTCACGCTGCCGATTCGTCAGGCGAAGCCGGCTCGCAAACCCGTCGTGTCGTCAGCCGCTCCGCTCGTGCTGCTCGCCGAAGACGACCCCGTGTTCGCGCGCGTCTGCACCATGGGCCTGTCGGGCCACTACCGCGTCGAGGTCGCGCGTGATGGCAACGAAGCCGTGGCGAAGGCCAAGGCCCTGCTGCCCGACATGATCGTGATGGACGTCTTCATGCCCAACCGCGACGGGCTCGACGCGCTCAGCGAGCTCAAGAGCACCGCGTCGACGTCCGCGATTCCTGTGCTGCTGATCTCGGGCCACCCCGATCTCGCCGACAAGCTGCGCGCCCTCGAGCTGGGACACATCGACACGTTGACCAAGCCGTTCTCGTTGAGCCAGCTGCTCACGCGTGTCGGCGACAGCATGAAGCGCAGCACCGCCAAGGTCTCGGCGGTCGGCGTCGATTCCGAGACGGGGCTCTTCGATCAGCTCGGCCTCGTCAATCGCCTCGATCAGGAGCTTTCTCGCAGCGGTCGTTACGGGCGCGCGCTCACGGTCGGCGTGCTCAAACCCACAGGGCCGGTCGGAACGAAGGTGACGGCGTGCGCGGCAGTCGTTCGGCGAGAGCTGCGTTCGCCTGACGTCATCGGCCACCTTGGAAATGGTGTCTTTGCGGTGCTCCTGCCCGAGACGGCGATCGACGATGGCCGGCTGCTGGTCAATCGGCTGTGCGCACTGCTCGAGGAGCTGGGGCTGAACTACCAGCCGCGGTTGATCGATGTACGCGAAGGCGCACAGGGCGCCGAGGTCCTGCTCGAACGGCTGCTGGCGTAGCAGCGACCGACCCCGGTATCGTGACGATCAGATGTCGCGCGCTTCGGTGCTGGTGATCGTCGTGGGTCTGGTCGCGAACGCAGCGCCTCCGAAGCGGCCGGCCGTCGATCTCCAGGCGATGCACGAGGCGATGGGCGCTCCGGCCGATTCAGCGACGCAGTTCCCCAGCGCTGCCTCCTACGCCCACTTCCTGCGGGCCAGGCTCTCGCATCACGAAGGCAATCACCGCGGCGCGATGGACGAGCTCCGCCTCGCGCTGGCGTCCGATGACGCGAACCCGTTCCTCTTGACCCAGCTCGCCGAGCAATACGCCCGCACCTCCGAGCTGGAGCGCGCCGAGGCCCAGCTCAAGCGCGTCCTCGATAAGCACCCTGACTACGCGTCGGCCCAGCTGCTCATGGGCCGCGTGCTCTACGAAGCGCAGAAGACGGCCCGCGCGAGGGCGCACCTGACGCGCGCCATCAAGCTGCGCCCGAACGATCCCGATGCGTACCTCGTGCTCACGCAGCTCTGGCTCGATCAAGGCAAGGTCGAAGAAGCGGTGAAGACGGTCGAGGAGCTGGGCGGCGCGGTGCCTGGTGAACCCATTGGCTACCGCCGCCTCGGCCTCGCGCTCGCTGAACGTGGAGACTCGGCCCGCGCCGAACGCCTGCTCATCCGCGCCGTCGAACGAGATCCCGGTGACATCGACTGCTGGACGACGCTGGCGCGGCTGTACGAGTCCAGCGGGCGCACGGAGAAGGCGCTCGAGGCGTGGGGCAAGGCCGTGGAGCGCGACCCCGAGAACAAAGAGGTGCTCGTCTCCGCTGGCCGCATGGCGCTGCGGGCCGATCAGATCGTCGAGGCGCGCGCCTACTTCGATCAGCTCCTCTCGCTCGGCAGAGACCCCGAGTCCGTCGTGAAGGTCGCGTTCTCGTACCTCGCAATGCACCGGCTCAATGATGCGGCGGGCGTGCTCGACGCGGCGCGGAAGCAGAACGAAGAACCTCGACTCCACTTCTACTCAGGGCTGGTCCACGAGCGGGTTCGTGCCTGGGCGAAGGCGGCCGACGCGTTCGACAGCGTGCCGAAAGACGGCTCCGATCTCTCGTACGAAGCGCGCCTGCACAAGGCGATGTGCCAGTCGTCGCTTGGGCAGAACAAGCCGGCGCTCGAGGCGTTCTCGAAGCTCAACGAGGAGCGGCCGGCCCTCAGTGGCCTGCTCCCGGCGTGGGCACGGGCGCTCGAGCGGGCAGGGAAGGTGAAGGACGCCGAGAGCGCGCTGCTCAAGGCCTTCGCGACGAGCCAGGCCGCTGAGGTGCTCGACGCGCTCTCGGGCTTCTACGATCGACAGGGCCGACAGCAGGAATCCATCAGGCTCTTCTCGGACGCGCTGACGAAGAGCCCGAAGGACGAGCCGCTGCTCTTCGCGCTCGCCGCCGCCCTCGAGCGACGAGGTGAGTGGAAACGCGCCGTCGACACCATGCGCCTGGTGCTGGACCAGAGCCCGACCAACACGGCGGCCATGAACTTC
>JAUXRI010000120.1 GCA_030681895.1 Myxococcales bacterium
AGTTCGTGCCGAGGATCTTCTTCTGCAGGTCGGCCTCGAAGCCGCTCATCACCGACAACACGATGATCAGCGCCATCACGCCGACACCGACGCCGCCGACCGACAGCGCCGTCATCATCGCGGTGGGCGTCTGCGCGTCGAGCTTCTGCTGATTGAGCGCCTCGGCAGCCCGGAGCGGATCGACGAGGCCCAACTTCTTGATGCGCGTGCGGTTCACGGCGTTCTCTGCCGCGCTGACGATCGCGAGGAGAATCAAGGGAGGCACGATGCCGAAGATCAACACCGCGAACACACCGATGAGCAGCCGGGGCCGGAACACCGCGACGTGTCGTGACGCGATGAACGACTCGTACGACGCGCGCAGGTCGAACTTGCCCGAAGCGGTCGCGACGAAGCCGAGGTTGATGCCGATGAAGACGAAGAGCGCGAGCGCGGCGGTGATGAGCCAGTAGCCGAGCTCCGGCCGGTTCTCGCCGAGCAGCGACGACAGGTAGACGAGCTCGCGCAGCCGGTAGCCGATGTTCAGCATCAGCCAGCCGACGTGGTGCATCAGCGTCAGGAACAGCGGAACGGGGATCCCGAAGTACAGGATCGCGATGGTGAGCTCGGGAATCGACAGGCGCTTCGCGTTGGCGGCGCCGAGGAAGCCCGAGCCGAAGGCGACCAGGAACGACACGATGAACGCCCACAGGAACGCGTAGACGGGCGCGAGGCCACCAGTGACCGCGCCCGTACCCGACGCCTTGCCGACGAGCAGCAGGTACGCGCCGATGAAGACGAGCTCCGAGAGCAACAGGCCGAAGCCGTACGCCGCGAGCGTGCCCCAGTGGAAGTCGCGCGAGTTCGCCAGCCGCGGGAAGAGCGCCTTGCCCTTCGCAGGCGAGTCGACGAACGCGAGCTGGGCTTCAGGTTGCAGGGCCTTCGTCAGCACCACCCAGCCAGCGACCCAGAGCAGCACGCCCACGCCGACGACCCGCTGAGCCGTCTCGACAGCGCCCGGAACGACCATCAGCGCGTACGTCGTCTGCTGCGACTCGAACATCAACGCCGAGCCGGCAGCCCCGAGCGACCCGAGAAAGGGCCCGAAGCCAATGGCGACCGACGAGAACTCCCCAAGCACCATCGGCAACAGGCCCGAAGTGGCGAAGGCGTAGATGAACGCCACCAGCCCGCCGAGGGCGAGCAACACACCGATCGCGGTGAGCTGAGGCTTCTTCACTTCGTGGTGTTCGGCCGGAGGAGCGGGAAGAGAATGACGTCGCGAATCGACTGAGCATCCGTCAACAGCATGCAGAGCCGATCAATTCCAATGCCCTCACCGGCGGTGGGCGGAAGCCCGTGCTCCAGCGCGCGGATGTAGTCGGCGTCGTAGTCCATCGTCTCCTGCTGCCCGCGGCCCTTGGCGTCGACCTGCGCGCGGAAGCGCTGCTCCTGATCGACCGGATCGTTGAGCTCCGAGAACGCGTTGGCGATCTCCCGGCCCATGCAGAAGAGCTCGAAGCGATCGGTGATCGTCGGGTCCTTGTCGTTGCGGCGCGCGAGCGGGCTGTTCTCGACGGGGAACTCGGTGATGAAGGTGGGGTTGATGAGCTCGCCTTCGACGTACTGCTCGAAGAGGGTGCCCATCAGCTCGCCAGCGTTCATCGTCGAGACTGCAGCCTTGTCAGCGGGCGTCTCGGCCCGGCGCATCGCCACCGTGCGGAGCTTGTCGACGTTGGCGAAGTCCTCGGCCTTCAGGTCCTTCACGCGGTCGAGGATCGACTGGCGCATCGGAATTCGCGGCCAGCCCTTGCCGAAGTCGATGACGTGCTCGCCGTACTTCACCTTCGTCGAGCCGGTGACGTGCACGGCCGCGCCCGAGATCATCTCCTCGGTGAGGTCCATGAGATCGTCGTACGTCGCGTACGCCTCGTAGAACTCGAGCATCGTGAACTCGGGGTTGTGCCGCGTCGACACGCCCTCGTTCCGGAAGTTACGGTTGATCTCGTAGACGCGGTCGAAGCCGCCGACGACCAGGCGCTTGAGGTACAGCTCCGGCGCGATGCGCATGAAGAGATCGACGTCGTACACGTTGTGGTGCGTGACGAACGGACGAGCCGCAGCGCCCGACACGAGCGGGTGCATCATCGGCGTCTCGACCTCGAGGTAGCCGCGCGCGTCGAGGAAGCTGCGGATGTACTGCACGAGCTTCGTGCGCTTCACGAACGTCTCACGCACCGACGCGTTCGACATGAGGTCGACGTAGCGGCGGCGGTAGCGCTCTTCGGTGTCGTGGAGCGCGTTCTTCTCGGCCCACGCTTTCGCGACGGCGTGCGGCAGCGCCTTCGCAGCGACCGGGTCGTCCTTCATGAGCGCCTGCTGGTCGGCGATCGTCTTCTCGGAGACGGTGTGACGCTCGGTCGCGTCGGCGATCTCGCTGGTCGCTGCGTGAATGGCCGCCACCGCAACCTTCACCCGCTCGGTCTGCTCGGGCGACAGCTTCACCTCGGCGCTGAACTTGCCGGGCATCGCACGGAGCGTCTTGGTCAGCGGGCGGTACTCGGAAGCGGCGAGCGTGAGCTCTCCGGTCTTCGAGCGAAACGCGGTGCCCTTCACGAAGACGAAGTCACCGATGTCGAGCAGCTTGTACGGAGCAAACGCCGCGTCGCCGAGCACGTCCTTCTTCACGTGCACCTGGAGCGCGCCGGTGCGGTCCTGCACCATGATGAAGCCGGCCTTGCCGAAGTCGCGCACGCTGACGACGCGTCCGGCGATCGTGTACGGCCCGGGCTTCGCGGACTCGAGCGCCTCAGGCGTGTCGTTCGCGTGTTTCGCGAGGATGTCGGCGGTCAGGTGCTCAGGGCGATAGCCATTGCCGTACGGGTTGACCCCGAGCTCGGCCAGCTTCGCGCCCTTGTGGTGACGCTCTTCCCGCAGCTTCTTTTCGACTTCGCTCTCGTCCGACATGCCGGGCGGCTTTTCAGAGCCGCCCTGGGGGCGCAAGGGGAATTCAGCGCGCGGCCATCAAGAGGAACGCAGCCACGACCGCAGCCAGCAGCAACGGAATGATCACCTCGACCGGCACGCGATAGCTGGCCTCGTGCTCCGCCATCGAGCGGAACATCGAACGACGACGCTTGGTGCGGCGCAGAATCGTCGACGCCAGCGACGCCGGAGCCTTCTCGCGAGGCAATTCCTTCAGCGCCTTCACCGCGCCGGTGTACTTCTCGAAACGAACCTTCAGCTCGGCGTCGCCCGCCAGCACCTGCCGGAAGGACTCCGCGTCGCTCGAGTCCAGGGCCTCATCCACCGCGCCCAGGAAGAGCCGCTCGACTTCGGCTTTGGTCAGTTCTCGCTGCACGACGTCACTCTCCTCGATTGACGAAGGTAGATTCAAGCTTCGTCAGGATTCCTGCCAGCTTTTCACGAGCCCGGTGCAGGCGGCTCTTCACCGTGCCCTCGGGCAACTCGGTGATCTCCATGATCTCATCGTAACTGAGGCCCTCGACGTCCCGCAGCACGACGAGCGAGCGTTGCTCCTCGTCGAGCTCTTCGATGGCCGTGTGGACCAGCTGTCGCTCACGCTTTCGCGTCAGGTGTTCGTCAGGCGCTGACGAGCCGCCCATCGACGCGCTGATGTCACCCTCGTTCGCTTCACCGAACTCATCGCTGCGCCCTCGGCCGCGTCGCTTCAGGTACTTCAGCCGGTTGAGGCAGTGATTCCGCGAGATGCGAAAGATCCACGTGGTCAGCTTCGCGTCGGCCCTGAACTTGTCCACGTTCTGGTGGATGGAGAGGAAGATCTCCTGCGTGAGGTCGAATGCCTCTTCGCGATCGTTCAGCATGCGCACGCAGAAGTCGTAGACGCGATCCTGGTGCAGCTTCACGAGCAGCTCGAACGCCGCCGAGTCGTTGCGACGGAGCTTCGAGAGGAGCACCCTGTCCGACTGGCGCTGAGCGTCGCCGGGCTCGTCTCTCACCGGTGCCGGCACCTGCTCTTGTGCCAGGATCGCTGCGGGCACTTCGAGCACGTCACTCGGCACGTCATCACCTTCCCCGGCCATGGGCCGACAGCGTAGTCGTCCTGACACCGGGGCGGGCATCAGGTTCCGGGTGGCGAGGATCAGCGAATCGACCAACGATTACGGTCGCTTGGGTTCCTTCACCCGATACGCCCCACCCGCCCCGACCGAGAAGGCGGCAGGCTTCTTCGCCTCTTCGAACAGCCGGAACGCGGGCTCGAGCTCCTTCCAGAGCGCGGCGTGCGCGGACTCGGCGTGCGCCGTCATCCACTCGGAGGTCATCCGCGCGGGGAAGATGTCCAAGCGAACCGGGCGCACCTTCGAGTCCTGGGTGATCAGGTACACCTCTTCGATCGGCCCATCTTCGATCGCGATGCAGCCGATGCTCGCGCAGTTCCCGTGCATGTAGATGAGGCCGCCCGGTCGTCGCGCGTCGCTGCGCTGGCGATCAGAGGCGTTCGGATACGACACCTTCATCGACAGGTGGAAGTTCGAGCCCGGGTTGAACTCGGAGATCTCGTACAGCCCCTCGGGTACCTGCAGATCGCCCTCTTTGCGTTTCGGGCCGAGCTCTCCAGACGCCGCACAGACCGGGTACGTCTTCACCAGCACCAGCGCAGTGCCCTTCTTCCCCGCCCACAGCTCGACGACTTTCTCTTCCTTGAACGAGCGCAGGTACACCACGTCGACGGGCGACGGCAGGCCCGCGTCGGCGAGCAGCTTCTTCACGTCGTCACCGCGAGCTTTGCGAATCGCGTCGAGGTGCGGGTTCGCGACGGCCATTGACGAGAGGAGCCCAGCGAAGGCGACCAGCGAGCGCATGCGGGCCAGACGCACAAGGGCTTCGCTTCGTTCCATCACGCCTTACTCAGGGATCGACTTCGCCGGGTTCTTCACGCCCATCAGCTGCGCCACGATGAACTCGTCGAGATCGCCGTCGAGCACCTTGTCAGGCTGACCCGACTCGATGCCGGTGCGCAGGTCCTTCACCATGCGGTACGGCTGGAGCACGTAGCTGCGAATCTGCGAGCCGAACGCGATGTCCATCTTCTGGTTCTCTCGCGACTGGGTCTCGGCCTCACGGCGCTTCACCTCGAGATCGAACAAGCGGGCCCGGAGGATCTTGAACGCCATTTCCTTGTTGGCGCTCTGCGAACGTTCGGTCTGCGTGGTCACGACGATGTTCGTCGGAATGTGCCGCAGCTGCGCGGTCGACGACGTCTTGTTGACCTTCTGGCCGCCGGCGCCGCTGCCGCGAATGAACTTCAGCTCGTAGTCGGTCTCGGGGATCTCGATTTTGATGTCGTCTTCGATCTCCGGGTACACGTCGACCGAGGCGAACGAGGTGTGACGGCGCGCGTTCGAGTCGTACGGGCTGATGCGCACCAGACGATGCACGCCCATTTCGGCCTTCAGGTAGCCGTAGGCGAACTCGCCTTCGATACGCAGCGACGCGTTCTTGATGCCCGCCTCTTCGCCCGCGTTGTAGTCGTTGATCTCGACCTTCCAGCCGCGCTTCTCGCAGTAGCGCGTGTACATGCGCAGCAGCTTGGCCGCCCAGTCCATCGACTCGGTGCCACCGGCGCCGGCGTTGACGTCCATGAAGCACGCCATGCGATCGTTCGGGCCCGACAACATCTTCTCGAGCTCGAGCGCCTTGAGCAGCTCCTCGGCGCCGGGGATGAGCGCGACGCACTCCTGGCGGCTTGCGGCGTCGTTCATCTCAGATGAGAGATCGAACAGCGTCTTCGCGTCGTCGACCGCGCGCTCCGCTCTCTCGAACGACGCGAGCTGCTTCTCGAGCGTCGTCTTCTCTTTCAGCATGCCCTGCGCCTTGACGTTGTCGTCCCAGAAGGTCGGCAGGCCCGAGTCACGCTCGATCAGCGCGATGCGGCTCTTCTTGCGATCGACGTCAAAGGGACCCCCGGAGGCTCTTGAGCCTCGCCTGGAGATCCAGCACCTGGTCCTGCACTGCGTCGGTGGCCATGGAGATACCGATAGAACGAGTGGGCGTCTGCGACAAGCGAGAGCGACGAGAGCGCCAATCACAGGCTGACAAGCGTGCCGCTGCTGATTAGGTCTTGCCGCATCCACCCGAAGTCAGCTGTCAGGAGAGTCCCGATGAAGTTCGAGCTCGACCCGCTGCCGTACGCGAAGACCGCACTGGCGCCGCACCTCACCGAAGAGACGCTCTCGTTCCACTACGAGAAGCACCACCAGACGTACATGACCAACCTGAAGAACCTGCTCACCGGCAAGCCCGAGGCCGAGCAGTCCCTTGAGCAGATCATCAAGGGCGCCAGCGGCCCGCTCTTCAACAACGCGGCGCAGGTGTGGAACCACGACTTCTACTGGAAGTCGATGAAGCCGAACGGCGGCGGCGAGCCCACGGGCGCGCTGGCTGATGCCATCAAGCGCGACTTCGGCAGCTACGCCGAGTTCCGCACCAAGTTCGCCGAGGCCTCGGTGAAGCAGTTCGCCTCGGGCTGGGGCTGGCTCGTCGTCGACGCGGGCAAGCTCGCGATCGTCACCACCAGCAACGCCGAGACGCCGCTGACGAAGGGCCAGAAAGCCCTCATCACCTGCGACGTCTGGGAGCACGCCTATTACATCGACTACCGCAACCTGCGCGCCAAGTACCTCGACACCTTCCTCGACAAGCTCGTGAACTGGGACTTCGCCGCCGAGAACTTCAAGTAAGCGAGCGGTCTCGAAGTGCCCTGACGCCTCGTCGGAGAAGATCTCCGGCGGGGCGTTCGTGTGTCAGCTGGCCTTCTTGACCCGCCGCGCGTCGAGCCAGAACACCGCCGCAAACGCGACGTTCACCGGCAGCGCCAGCGCGATCAGGTTCCAGTTGTCCTGGTTGAACGGCGGCAACACCTTCACGAGCACGCCGAGCACGCTGGTGATGGACAGAATCGTCCACGTCCACTTGAGCAGCGGCTTCGCCCGCTTCGCGCCCCACGCAAGCATCACGCCGAACGGCAACGCCGCGAACGTGATCGGGCTGATGAGGAACAGGTTCTCGTTGCGATGCGTGACGGTGTGGTTGGTGAACAGCCCCATGAAGAAGAGGAAAAGCCCCAGGCTGCCCCAGCCGAGCCCGATCACCATGTGCAGCAGCCCGAACACCACGCGCGGAAGCCGCTGACCCTCACGCCCGAAGTGACCGAGCGCGAGCGCGAGTCCTCCGAGCAACACCGCGAACGCGAAGATCGCGGGGATGAAGTTGGGCGGCACCTCGGGCGGGCGTGGGCGCTCCGACTTCGAGAAGACCCACTGCGTCTTCACGAGGGGCACCACCGTGCCGTCGGGACGTTTCACCTGCAACACGCCGAGGTGACGCTCGAGCTCATCGGGAAGAAACGCCGCCTGACGGAGCGTCGCCGGCCCATCGAGCTCGTCGTTCTGCAGGTAGTCGAGCACCAGGCTCATCGGCACGTTCACCATCGAGTAGCGCCGCGTGTGCTGGCGCAGGGTGAGCACCGACGGCTGCTTCTCGTACTCCTTGAGCTGACCGCCGATCGCCGCGTCGATGATGTCGCCCGGCCGCGTGGAGCAGTTGTCGTTGTAGTGGTGGTACAGGTACGTGCGGTTCTCGGGCAACACGTTGGTGCCCAGCGCCTTCGCCACCTGCATCGCCTGGTCAGGCAGCAGGTTGAGCTCCTGAATTCGAATGTCGCGCTTCAGGTATTGGTACAGCCGATAGGTGCCGCTGATCGAATCGTCTGAGACCCAGAACTCGAGCCGCCCCTGCATGAAGCGGTGAACGAAGCCCTGATCGAACCCGAACATGCCGTAGTTGTAGAGGCGGCCGTGGTTGAGGCGGGTGTCCTCGACGACGAGCGACGTGTGGCCCCACCACTCAGTCAGCGTGTCGCCGGGGCTGAAGGTGACGAGCGAGATGCGCAGGTCTTCGCCGCGGCTCTCTCCACTCATCCACGGCGGGAGCGCCTGACCGAGGGCCAGTGAAGCGACGAGGATGGGAGCGAGCATCGACGCGGCCATAGCGCGCCACGCAAACAGCAGCCAGCCTCAGGAGCTTCCAGCTACTGCTTGAACCAGCGGTTCTCTCCACCTTCAGCCGTGGACGAAGGGCCCTGCGGTTGTTCGATTCGGCGGGTGAGCTCGATGGGCTGCGACGCGTTCGGGTCGATGCCTGCGGCTCTCAGCGCGCCAGGACCCGGCATCAACACCGGCTCGGGCGCTGCCTGCTGCGCGACGAGGGGCTCGGCCTCGGGCGGCGTCGGAGCGGCGGCCTTTACGGTCTCGTCTCGCCGAAGTGACTCCTGGGGCGCGGCGCCCTGAGTGAGGAGCTGCATGACGGCTTCACGAACGAGCTGGCCCACCGAGTTGCCGGTGCGCGTGGCGAGTTGGTTGAGCGCGTCGGCGAGATCGGGCGTCACGCGGAACGACACGGTGCGCACCTGCTGGAGCGTCGACGAGAGCGCCTCGAGCGCGGCGCTGGGCCGGGCGAGGTTGAAGTCACCTGCGTCGATCATCGACTTGATCTTCCGACCGAGGTCGTCGCGCGTGTACCAGGTGCCGTCGAGGAAGATGGCCTCTGCGTCCACGTCAATGGGCAGTTGGTTCATGCTCCAAGGATGTGATCATGGACCGCGGAGCGCAAGCACTTGGAGCGGAACCTTCCGTTGCACTCAAAATGATAGAGAGCGACCTGGACACCCTGCTGCGGCCTGTCGGCGGGAATGGCGTGCATCCCCGTGGTGTTTGCCGCCTCGCAACTTCCCTTGATTCCATGCGTTGTCTCGACGAATGGTGCGTCCCGTGACGCAGGTCGCACTGCTCCTCGCCGGTCTGGCCGCCAGTCAGCTCGACGCCCCTGATGGTGGCGTCTTGCCGCCCTTGCGCGTGCAGTCGCGAGTGACGCCGGTGCAGGCGAAGCTCGGCGAGCCTTTCGTGGTCGAGATCGTCATCACTCACGAGAAGTCGCAGCGCTACGAGCTGCCCACGCCAGGCGACCTGGAAGCGTTCGAGTACGTCTCGCAACAGCGCGATCGTGTCGACGGCGCTGACTCGTCGACCACGACCTTCGCGGTCTCGTTGCAGGGCTTCGAGCTGGGGAAACAGCGCACGCCGACGTTGCAGTTCGAGCTGACCGATCCTGCAGGCATCGTGAAGATGCCCGTGAGCGGCACCGACGTGGAGATCGTCTCGAGCCTGCCAGCGGATTCGAAGGACACCGGCGCCGACTACTACGACGTCCGCAAACCCGAGGAGCTCCCCGTGCGGACGTGGCGGCTCGTCTACGCGCTCCTCATCGGGCTCGCGGTCGCCCTGCTCGCGTACGGCGTGTTCCGCTACCTGAACCGCCCGAAGCCGGTCGTCGCCGCGCCGGTGCGGCCTGTCGAGCCGGCGCACGTGCGGGCGCGTCAGGCCCTCGACGCCCTCGCGCAGCAGAACCTGCCTGGGAAGGGCCGCGTCCGGGAGCACTACTTCCGTCTCTCGGAGATCATTCGCGGCTATCTCGGCGAGCTCTACGACTTCGACGCGCTCGAGTGCACGACGCCCGAGCTGCTCGAGGCCCTGCGGACGCGGACGACCCCAGGTCTGCCGATGGACGCGCTGGTCGAGTTCGCCAACCAGTCCGACTTCGTTCGGTACGCCAAACAGGAGCCCGACGCGAACGAGTGCAAGGCGGCGCTCGAGCTCGGCTACCGCATCGTCCACGCGACGGCCGGGGCCGCGCAGCCGCCGAACCCGGGAGGGCGCAATGCCTCCTGAGACGGTGACGTTCCTCGACGAGCTGAAGTCGATGTTCTCGGGCTACCAGCAGCCGCTGGCGCTGTTGTTGCTCGCGCTCGTTCCGTTCCTGCTCGCCTTCGTCTGGCTCGAGAAACGAACGCGCGCCGTGTTGCGGTTCTCGGCCACCACGCTGCTGGCGAAGCAGGGCCGCGGGCTGCGAACGTACGTGACGTGGCTGTTGCCGGTGATGCGGCTGTCGGCGCTGGTGATGGCGGTGCTCGCGCTCGCCAGGCCGCAGGAGAGCGACTCGAAGGTACGCGACGCGTCCGTCGAGGGCATCGACATCATGATCGCGCTCGACCTCTCGACGTCGATGGAGGCCGCCGACTTCCGCCCCAACAACCGCCTGCACGTCGCCAAAGAAGTGCTCGCGGAGTTCATCTCGAGCCGCGCGAACGATCGCATGGGCCTCGTGGTGTTCTCTGGCGCGGCGTACACCCAGGCGCCGCTCACGCTCGACTACGGCGTGCTGAAAGAAGTGCTGCGGCAGCTGCGCACGCGCGTGCTGGAGGACGGCACGGCGATCGGTGACGCCGTCGCGACCGCCGTGAATCGGCTGCGGGACTCCGAGGCGAAGAGCCGGGTGATCGTGCTCATCACCGACGGCGACAACAACGCAGGGGTGGTGTCTCCCCTCGACGCCGCGAAGGCCGCGAAGGCGCTGGGCGTTCCGGTCTACACAATCCTCGTCGGCAAGGGAGGCAAGGTGCCCTTCCCCGCCGGCCAGGACATCTTCGGCAACACCTCGTGGCGCGACGTCGAGATCCCCATCAACCCGAAGCTGCTCCAGGAGATGGCTCAGATCACCGGCGGTGAGTACTACCGCGCCACCGATCGCGCCGAGCTGAAGGAGAACCTTCAGAAGGTGCTCGACTCGCTGGAGCGCTCGAAGATCATCGAGGGCGGCGTCGTCACCAACTACCGCGAGCTCTTTCACCCGTACCTGCTCTGGGCCTTCACGCTGCTGCTGCTGGAGCTGCTCCTCAAGTCCACCGTGCTCAAGGTGTTCCCGTGACGCCGTGGCGCTTCACCCTGCTCGGCTACAAGCTGGGCCTCGCGCAGCCGCTCTTCCTGGCCCTCGTCCCGGTCGCGTTGCTGCTCGGGCTCATCGTCATCATCCTCGCGATTCGGCGCACGACGTCACTCGGCAAGGTCGTGCCCTCACGCCTCGCTGCCGTGCTGGCGCCTGGCGTGTCGACGGCGCTCCCGGTGCTGCAGCGCCTCAGCCAGAGCCTCGCGCTCGTCTTCTTCGCCATCGCGCTCGCGCAACCCCAGTGCGGAGAGAAGGCCGAGGTGGTGAAGCGGCGCGGCATCGACGTGGTGGTGGCGCTGGACGCCTCGAAGTCGATGCTTGCGCGTGACGTGGCGCCGTCGCGGCTCGAGCGTGCACGGCTGGAGCTCTCGACCCTGCTCGACGAACTGAAGGGCGATCGGGTCGCCATCATCGCCTTCGCGGGAGACGCGTTCATTCAGTGCCCGCTCACGAGCGACTACGGCGCGGCTCGCATCTTCCTGCGCGCGATCGATCCCAACCAGATGCCGCAGGGAGGCACCAACATCGGCTCGGCGCTCCTGCTCGCGCGGCAGGTGTTCGACAACGCCGACCGCGGCTCGAAGGACAAGGTGATCGTCCTCTTGAGTGACGGCGAAGATCTCACCGGCGCCATCGACGAGGGCAT
>JAUXRI010000139.1 GCA_030681895.1 Myxococcales bacterium
CGACGCCAGCATCAACGACGCCAGCATCAACGACGCCAGCATCAACGACGCCAGCATCAACGACGACGCCAGCATCGACGACGCCAGCATCAACGACGACGCCAGCATCGACGACGCCAGCATCAACGACGCCAGCATCAACCACGCCAGCATCAACGACGACGCCCGCATCAACCACGCCAGCATCGGGAGCGCGGCAGACCAGCCCAACGCACACCCCTGACAGGCACTGTTGCGGAAGCGTGCAATCGCTGTTGTTGGTGCGGAGAACGGAGAGGACCCACGTGTCGGCGAGCTGCGCACCACTGGGGGCGCGTCCTCCGAACATCACGGTGACGTTGCGAATCGGGTCCCACGCCAGGCCGTAGCTGTCGCGCGCCGATGGCAGCATCGGAGTCATCCGCGCGACCCAGTCGAGGCCGTTCCACTCCCAGGTATCCTGGCGATAGCCACCGAGCCCATCGAAGCCGCCGAACATCACCGAGACGCCACGAACCACGTCGTACGCCAGCGAATGCCCCATTCGGCGGGGAGGCACGGTGACTGGCGTTCGGGGCGTCCACGAGGTCCCGTCGTATTCGAGCGTGTCCTGCATCGCGCCTGAGGGGTTGTAGCCGCCGAAGAGCACGACTCGGCTTCGCCCGCGGTCGTATGTCGCGGCGGCCGTCGTTCGAACTGGCGCGACGGTGGCAGGGAGCAACGCCCAGTTGCTGCCATTCCATTCCCAGGTGTCACCATATCGTGCGGCGCCGTCGAAGCCGCCGGTGAGAACGGTCACGCCCCGCGCGACGTCGAAGGCCATCACCGCGCCGGCCCGGGCGGGCGGAGACGTCAACGGAGTCCGCCGAGTCCACGTCGTGCCGTTCCATTCCCACGTCTCGGAGAGGTAGCCCGCCGCCCAGCCGCCGAAGAGCACCACCACGTTCCGATTCGAGTCGAACGCCGCGCAGGCACCGGTGCGGGCCGTGAGCATTCCAGAGGGACGCGAACTCCAGCTGGTTCCGTTCCACACCCAGGTGTCACTCAGGCTGTTGACGCCGTCGTAGCCACCGAAGAGCACCACGAGTGAGCGGGCGCTGTCGAAGGCGATGGCGGGTGAGTCGCGAACCGTCGGCCCTTGCGTGGACGCCAGGGTCCAGGACGAGACCTCGGCGATCAGCGCGTCGCGACGTGACGCCGGCGCCTCGAGGTCAGCCGAAGCACACGCGGCCAGGATGAAACTCAGCAACGGAACTGCTGCAGTGGCCTTGCTCGGTGCACCTCCCATTCGTGGAGGGTAGGTCAGCGTTCGACTCACCGCCATCGCCTGCTGCCAGGGCTACTGAGGCACTCGCAGCAACTCGACCAGCTCGTCGGTCGTCACCCTCGCCGCGCCGGCTTTCCCCTCGAGCACGCGCTCGACGAGGGAGCGCTTCTGCCGGTGCATCACGAGTAGCTGTTCCTCGATGGTGCCCATCGCCACCAGCCGGAAGATGGTCACCGGCTTTCGCTGCCCGAGGCGGTGCGCGCGGTCTGACGCCTGATCTTCGACGGCGGGGTTCCACCAGGGGTCGAGGTGAATGACGTTGGTGGCCGCGGTGAGGTTGAGCCCCGTGCCTCCAGCCTTGAGCGAGATGAGGAACAGCGGCGCCTCGCCGTTCTGAAATGCTGCGACCCGCGCGCGACGCTGCCGGGCCGGCGTCGAGCCATCGAGCATCACGTACTTCACCCCGCGCGCGTCGAGCTGCTCCTTCACCAGCGCGAGGTGCGAGGTGAACTGACTGAAGACGAGCGCGCGCTGCCCCGAGGCCACCAGCTCGTCGACCAGCTCGAGCAGCCGCGCCAGCTTCGACGACGCGACCGTGGTGTGCGCATCGAAGAGGCGCGGGTTCGACGCGAGCAACCGCAAACGGGTGAGCGACGCCAACACCTGCACGCGGCGCTGCTGCTCCTTCATCACGCTCTTGCGCGTCTCGAGGTCCGACAGCGCAGCGAGGCGCGCGTCTTCGTAGAGCTGCCACTCTTCGGCCGAGAGCAACACGGGCACCCGCACTTCGGTGCGTGACGGCAGGCTCGTCTCGACGTCGGCCTTCGTGCGCCTCAGCAGGAAGGGCTTGAGCAATCGGGCGAGCGCAGGCGCGGCGCGCGGGTCGGTCTGCTTCTCGATGGCGGTGGCGAAGCGCTCGCGAAACGACGTCCAGCTCCCGAGGAGTGACGGGAAGACGAGCGCGTACAGGCTCCACAGCTCGCCCAGGTGGTTCTCGAGCGGCGTTCCCGACAACGCGAACCGTGCCTCGGCCCGCAAAGCCGCCGCCGCCTTCGCTCGCTGCGTGGTGGCGTTCTTCAGCTGCTGCGCCTCGTCGAAGATGAGCGTCGCGAAGACCTGCGTCGAGAGCAGCTCGGCGTCACGCACCAACAACCCGTAGCTGACGACCAGCACATCGTGAGGGCCCAGTGACATCACCAATCGTTCGCGGTCGGTCGCGTCGGCGAGCACGTGCAGCTTCAGCGACGGAGCAAACCGCGCGGCCTCCTCCTTCCAGTTGAAGGCGACCGACGTCGGCGCCACCACCAGCGCAGGCCCGGCCTCGGAGCGATGGAGCAGCAACGCGAGCGCCTGCACCGTCTTCCCCAGCCCCATGTCGTCGGCAAGCACGCCACCGCCGCCCCACGCCGCCAGCCGCGCGAGCCACTGAAAGCCCTCGCGTTGGTACGGCCGCAGCGTCGTCTTCAGGCCCGCTGGAACTCGCGGCGTGTGAGCCCGCGCTTCTTCGACGCGACGAAGCCGCGCGCGCCAACCGGCGTCTGCATCGACCTTCGCGCCCAGCGCCTCGAGTGACTCGATGGTCTCGATCGCCGCCACACCCAGCTCGACGCCGCGGGCTGTTGAATGGGCGTGTGGCTCGAGGGTCTGCAGCGTCTCGAGCAGCACCGCGCTGAGCTCGACGTACGAGTGTTCGGTCGCGCGGACGTAGCGCTCGTTGCGCCGCGCTGCCTCCAAAAGGACTGCGAGCTCGACGCGCTCACCCTCGACCGAGAGGTCGCCCAGCAACCCGAACCACTCGTGCTTCTGCTCGAGCTGCACCCGCAGCGCGCGCGGACCAGTTCGTCGCGAGAGCTTCAGCGGAGGACCAACCCACTCCAGCGACGGACGTGGTGTCTGCTCGTCAGCAGCCGCGAGGACATCGAGCGCGTGATGAATCGACGGCAGGCGAAACAAGAACGGGCGCTCCAAGACCTCGGCGTCACGGAGTGGCAGCTCGTCGCACAACGCGCGCGCGGCCGAGAGTTCCCGCTCGGGCAGGCGCACGGCGTGAAAGGCGGTCACGCCACGCCGCACGTGCACGTCACGCGGACCGATCCCGGGTTGCATCGCGGGGCTGTCGGGCATGGCGCGGCAGAGCACCTCGAGCTCGACCCCACCGCCGTCGAACACCCGCAGCCGGAGCACGAGCAGGGTCTCCGCCAGCACCTCCTCTCCCACCACGCTGCGAGGCATCGCCACCGGCACGCGGGAGGCCCAACGAGAGAGCACCGACAGGAGCTCCGTGTGGCTCTCCGGCGGGAACAGGTTGCCGTCGCGCTGCAGCGTGCCCAGCAGCGCCTTCAGCTCGGACTTCACGTCGAGCAACGTCAGCCGCCGCGCTCCTTCGTCCCACAAGAAGAGCACGTCATCAGGCCTGGCCTTCAAGACGCGCGAGAAGAGGCTCGGAGGCAGAGAGGAGCCGTCGAGACCCGCCGTCACCCGTACCGAGCCATGTCGATCTTCCGCGACGAGTCCCAGGGTGGCGCGCTCGAAGCTCACCGTCTGCTGCGGCCGGTCGCGCAACACCACGCGCGGATGCGCCAACAACGCCTCCAGCAACGCACGCGACGCGGGCTGACCATCTTCAGGCAGCAGCGCAGCAATCGGTGCGTCTTCAGCGCTCAGCAGGCGCCCGAAGTGGAGCAGCAGCGCGCGTCTGGGAAACCGCGTCGGCGCTTTGGGCTGTCCCTTCGGGCCCAGACGATGGAGCCACGCCGAGACCTCGATAGTGGCCTCGTCGACGACATGCAGGCGCCAGCTCACCGTGAAACCCGCACGCGCATCGGGCTTCTCGTCGAGCGCCTGCTCCATCGCCCGCAAGGTTCCTGACCAGGTGATGGGGTCGGTGCTCATCGGCCGCGACTCTCTACGCTCCGGACGGTGCGCGTGCCTGCCAAACTCCACTGGTGCGGTGAGGCGCACCCACGCCCCACGGAGCGCGTCAGAAACCCGGGGCTTGGCGGGCCGTGCAAAGCGCCTTCACGCGGATTGGAGGCGGCACGTGCATCGCACTGAGCACCACCATGCAGATCTCCAGAACGTCGCTGATGGCGTTGGCGCTGTGCGGCTGCGGCGTCTCGACCGCCGACCTCCGTGATGACCCGCGTGCGCAGACGGACCCGGCCGGCCTCGACCTCGAGTCGCCCCAGCCGATGCCCACGCCGCGCCTGGATGCGGGCCGGACGAACGACGAAGAGATCATCATCCCCTTCGACGCCGGGATGCCTGCGGTCGATGCCGGCGGTCCGGAAGAGCCCCGCGATGCTGGCCGTCCAGAAGAGCCCCGCGACGCTGGCCGTCCTGAAGAGCCGGTCGATGCCGGTCGACCCTCGGAGTGTCAGCCGTCGACGAGACGAAGCTGCTCCACCACGTGTGGCAGCACGTCCACCCAGGCGTGCGAGGACGGCAGCTGGGGGCGGTGCGAAATTCCCCGAGAGGTGTGCGGCGACGGCGTCGACAACGACTGCGACGGACGCGCCGACGATCGAGACACCGACTGCCCGCCTCCGCGCCGAACCTGCGAAGACGCTGAAGGTGGCGGCTGCAACGGAGACCTCGGCTACGGCGACCACTGCGCGCCTGCTGACAACACCAGCGGCTGCAGCGCTTCTCGTTTCCACGCGTGGTGCAACCGCAGGAATCCGTCGACACCCAACATCTGGGACAACTGGGTGCGCAACTGGGTCGACGACCGGTGTGATGGCGCCATCGCCGAGACCGGCACGCAGTACTCCACGTGGTTCTGCACCTCGTCCAACAACGAGCGCTTCGAGTGCACCACGCCGCTGGTGCTGAGCTTCGACGACGCGCCCGTGACGTTCGAGCGACGAAGCGCACACTTCGCCTTCACGCCGGGCCGCCCGCTTCGCAGTGACTGGCCGAGTGCGGTGACGCCGTGGTTGGCACGCGACGTCGACGGCAACGGGCGCATCGACGACGGGAGCGAGCTCTTCGGCTCCGACACGCGCGTGGGGCGAACGACGGCGAAGCATGGCTTCGAGGCCCTGGCTGCGCTCGACGAGAACCGTGACGGCGTGGTCGACGCGAACGACGCCGCTTTCTCCGAGCTGTTGGTGTGGCGCGACCTCGATGGCGACAAGCGCTCCAGCCGCGACGAGCTGCAGTCACTCACCGAGGCCGGCGTCGTGTCCCTCGCGACCACCTTCACCGTCGAGCCTCGCTGTGACGACCGCGGCAACTGCGAACGCGAGCGCAGCCGGTTCTTCACCGCCACCGGGAAGCCGGGGAGCCTGGTCGACGTCTACCTGCGCACGCGCAGCGCCGAACAACTGCTCGCCTGTCAGTAGATGGGCCCGTCGGTGTCAGCGGCCAGCATCTGGGTCGCCTTCTCCCAGGTGGCGCCGGTCGCGTCGGCGGTCCAGTGCGTCGTCACGCTGTTGCCTCGGCTCACCTCAGTCACCGCGGCCATCGCCTTCGCGTGCGAGGGGCTGGCGACGAACCGGTACATTTCGGCCTCGCTCTTCCACACCGTCAGCGTGCGCGCCGTGTTGCACGAGGTGGAGAGCCGCGTCGTCACGCGCACCATGCCGCTGTTCGCGCGCAGGTCGGCATCCATCGGCGCCACCAGTTCACTGAAGCGCTTGAGCGCGCTCTTCTTGTGCGGCAACCGCAGGTACGTGGTGCTGACGATGTACTGGCCGGCAGGCAGCGCCTCCATCGCCGTCGAGTCGACGCCGTCGGCTTCGAGCGCGGCTTTGGTGCACGTCGCTTCGTCGACGGCGGGCAGGTCGTCGGCGGTCATCGCCTCCATCGGTCCACACGCAGCGAGGAGGAACAGCGAGATCAGCGCAGTGAGGTTTTTCATGGTGGTGGCTTTCGGTCAGTTCTGGAGGCGAACGGTGAGCTCGACGGGCACGGCGCCATCGACGTCGAAGCGCGAGTCGCTCCACTTCGGCGCCGACGTCGCGGGGATGACGTTGTTGCTGACGCCGTAGCCCTCGGTGGGCACGCCGAACGCGTTGCTGTCGAGCGCGCCGTTCGAGTTCTCGTCCTGAATCACGCTCACCGCGTACGAGCCTGCAGGCAGGTCCGTGTACGTGCAGACCGGCGCGCCGCTCGCCGCGAGCTCGAGGGAGCCTCCGATGATGGGGCTCGGGCCGGGGAAACCTTCTCCCTCGTTGAAGAGGTCGCAGAACACTGGCCCTCGCTCGGCCTTCACGCGCTCGATGCGCACGGTGAGCTGCGTCTGGCCCTTCGCGAGCGTGATGGTGGGCGTGAACTGCGTGGACGGCGGAGCGCCGCACGCAGCGAGGAGAACGACGAAGGACGAGACGACGAGGCGGTTCATGGTGACTCCGGGGGTGTGGGGGTGGACGCGGCGCGAACGGCGCCGAACAACAACGGCTCGAAGGTGCGTCCGAGGCGCTTCGAGGAGAACGTGTCGGCTCGCGCGAAGACGGTGACGCGCACGTCAGCAACGGCTGGAGCCGAGCGCGAGAGCGTGACGACCCAGGACTCGGCGCCCACGACGTCACGCAGCCGCAGGTAGAGATAGCCGCCCGCGGGCACCCGCTCGACGACGACGCCAGAGGTCTCGAACGGGCTCGCGAGCGCGTGGGTCGCGAACGGGTTCTCCGCCGTCCTGCCACGACCGGCGGTCAGCGCAGCGGCGACTGAGGCGAAGAGAATGACGAGCAGCGCGGGCTTCATGCGCCGAACAGTACGGAGCGCCGGCCGTCAGCATGACGTGGCCCGACCAGCGGCTGTCAGCTCGAGATGAACGGTGCTGCGCGGCCGATGAACGGTGCCTCCAGGTTCTCACCGAGCGGTCGTCACCTCCGCGCGACTCCCGCAAGCCCATGGTGGCGCCACGGCCGGGACTCTGGGAATCAGCGGGCATGAACTTCCGGACTGCGCTCCTGAGCGTCATCGTCACCGGCTGCTCGGGCACTCCACCCTGCGGGCCGTCGACGTGTGCCACCGGCTGCTGCGCCATGGGCCAGTGCGTCGCAGGCACCGAGCTCACCCAATGCGGAGCGGGCGGCAACGCCTGCGACATCTGCGTGGCGAACCAGCAGTGCATCATGGGCCGGTGCGGCGCGGCCGACGCAGGAGCCGTCGAGCTGCCGGCCGGGCGCACCGTCGAAGTCACCCGAACCGACGAGTACCTGCTCGCAGACGGCGGCGTACTCAAAGACGTGGTGGACCTCGGCGCGAAGGCGGCCACCGCGCGGCTGCTGTCCCCGACGGACGGCGGCTTCCTCGAGCTCCGCGCCGTCGTCGAGCCTGGCAACGCGCTCGTGTTCCAGCGGGTGCCTGCCGGGCCGTACCTGGTGCTCCGTGACGACACCTGGGTGTCGAGCGATGACGACTTCGTCGACCTCGGCATTCGGGTCTGGGGGCACCAACGCAGACGCATCTCGCAGCGCAACACCACGCTGAGCATCACCGCCACGCTCTCGGCCCAGCTCGATGGCGGGCTCCTCGAAGGTGACTTTCTGTGGGCCAGCAGCGCGAACGCCGGAACGATCGTCGAGCAGACCCGCTGGCTCCCGCCCACCCTCGGCGAGCGCGAGAGCACCGCCGTCGCGGACCTCTTCGTGCAGCGAGGCGCCTGGGGCATGAGCGGCGCCGAAGGTGACGTGCTCGAGGTGTCGCTGCTCCGAACGGTGGCCTGGTCGATTGGGACGTACTCCGCGACTCGAGCCTCGGCGCTGGTGCGCGCGCCCGACATCTCGTCAGGAAACACCGCGACCGTCTCGGCGACGCTGGTGCCGGTGACGTTGCGCCGCGTGCCGCTTCGTTTCCAGGTCTCGGACTTCGAAGGGTTCGTGAGCCAGGCTCACCCGAGCGCAGTCCGGGTCTGGGCCGGGGTGACCGTGGCTGCTTTCCCCAGGGCCACCATCGGCAGCCTCGGTGACTTCATCGGGCGGTCGGCGGGGCTCGCCAACACGGGGTTCGCGCAGCCCAGTGGTGGCGCGCTCGACGACCAGGTCGAGGTGCCCACCCTCAGGGACAACACGTCGACGGTGCTCTCGGTGGGAACCCTCCAGGTGACGGTGCCCTTCGTCGTGGCGACCCGGCGCTTCGACCGCGAGGTCGAGGTGGTCGTGACGACGGATCAGCCCGGCACGCTTCTGAACGTGACGCTCTCTCCGCCCTCGAACGTGCGGCTCAATGGAGTGAGCGCCACGACGGACCGTACGAACGTCGGCACCACGCCGCTGCTCGAATGGCAGGCGCCTGCGGTGGGCACGGCGGCGATGTACGACGTCGTCATCAGCCGGCTCGAAGCGGGCACGCCGGTCAACGAGTTCGTCGTGGCTCGCCTTCGAACGCCCTTCACCGCCGTGCGGATTCCGCCGCGGTTGCTCACGGCCGGCCAGCCCCACTTCGCGACGGTGACGGCGACGTCGATTGCTGGCGTCGACGTCAAGCGCTGGCCGATGCGGAGCCGCAACGTGAACGGTCGCTCGACGACCATCACGAGCCTCTTCACGCCGTAAGGCACGACGGCGCGTCGGGTGTGCAATTGGCTGCGCATCAGCGCAGCCCGCTGCTCACCGTTGGCCGAAGAGCACCAGGGCCACCAACGTCGTCAGAAAGTAGGGCACCATCGCCGCAGCCGACGCGTAGTCCTTCGCGAGCCGCTGCCCCATGAAGAGGCTGAGGATGCTCGACGCAGCGAGGAAGGCACCGAACAGGCCAAGGCCCGTCTCTCTCAGGAGCACCGTCGACAACACGCCCGCCGCTGACACCACACCCGCCAACACCTCGAGCATGGTGATGATGAAGAAGAGGAACCCGCTGAAGGGCCGCATCGGCGTCTTCTCGAGGTAGCCCTTCACGTAGGCCTTGTTCCCGCTCCAATCGAAGACCTTGTCGAGGCCCGACTGGAGGAAGAGGACGGCCAGGAACGCGCCCACGAAGCCCTGCGCCAGCAGCATGCCGAGGTCTCGCATGGCCGGCGCGTGTACTCGACCTGTCGGGCCATGTCCTCTCGCGTTGACCCGCGCGCTGATCCGAGGGGCCCCCCTTGTCCGCTGGCCCGCCACCTGCATTGATGCCCGTCAAGTTGGGTTTTGGCCGACGAAACCCTGACATTGCCGTCACAAAACGCCGACGTTCCGAGGGTGCCACCGATGAAAAACCGTTTCCTGGCCGCTGCGCTCGTCCTCTCCATGACTGCCTTGTGGGCCTGCACCCCTGAAGCGCCCGGCGGTGGCGGCAACTCAGCCAGCGGCTCGGTGGCGATGAGCCGCGACGATTCGCTCGTCTACGCCGTCGACCCCGACCTCGACACCCTGTTCGTCGTCGACGCGAAGGACCCGTCGTCGTTCAAGGAAGTGAAGGTGGGCCGCACGCCCGAGAAGGTGCTCGTCGCACCCGACGACACCGTCTACGTCGCCAACCGTTTTGGCCGAAGCCTGTCGGTCATCCGCAAGGGTGAGGCGCAGGTCAGCGCCACCATCGACGTCGGCATCGAGCCGGTCGGTCTCGCGGTCTCGACCGACGGCAAGACGCTCTACGTGGTGAACAGCGCCTCTCGCGCGGACCTCGACGTCGGCACCGTGATGGCCATCGACACCGCCACCCAGCAGGTGAAGTGGGAAGCCCCGGTCGGCCCGGAGCCCCGCGGCATCACCCTGCTCGCCAGCGGCAAGGCGATGGTGACGCTCTTCAAGTCGGGCGACATCGTGCTCGTCGACCTCGCGAAGGGTCAGGTCGAGAAGAACGGCTCTGACGTCTTCGTGCAGCTCAACCGCAGCGCCCTCAACGGAACGACGACTGGAGCCGGTGGCGGCTCGTTCTCACCCAGCCCGTTCCCCGGCCAGCAGGTTGGCCCGCGCACTCGCCGGCCCCGCGGCCTCGAGGCCATCACCACCAACCCCGAAGGCACGCAGGTGTACGTCGCCGCGCTGCTCTCGACGGACTCGATGCTCAACACCCGCCCCAACGACACGGGCACGGGCGGCGGCAGCCCCAACGGCACCAACGATCCCCGCTTCGGCGGCTCGTCGTCTGGCTATGGCTCGACCGGCGCGTGTGGTGTCAGCTCGGCCGTCGCGGCCCCGGCGCTCCTCACGTTCGACGAGAAGGGCGCCGCGCAGGTCGACGACGTCGGCGTCTGCGACGTCACCGTCACGGAGCGCCCGCCGATGCTGCTGACCTCGAACGTCCCCGGCGTTCCGGTGCAGGGCCCCACGGCCATCGTGGCTGACCCGTCTGGCGCGTTCGTCTTCATCGCCAACCGCGACTCGAACAACGTCTCCATCATCCCCACGACGAGTCAGGGTGGCAGCGCCGTCGACCCCAACGCAGGCTTCAAGGGCGGCGGCAGCGTCAGCTCGAACCAGCAAGTGGTGAACGTCGGCGCAGGCCCCACTGGCCTCGCGCTCGCCCGTGATGGCAAGACGGCGTGGGTCTTCAACGCGTTCGACCACTCGTTGTCGAAGCTGTCGGCCGAGGGCGGCATCGTTCGCCAGAAGCAGCTGACGGTGCTGGGCAAAGACGTGCTGCCCGCCAACGTCGTCGCCGGCCGCAAGCTCTTCTTCAGCGCCATCGACGCCCGCATGACGAACCCCCAGCTGGGCATCAGCTGCTCGACCTGCCACATCGAGGCGCGCGAAGACGGGCACATCTGGAACACCACCGAGGGCCCGCGCAACACGCCGTCGCTCATCGGCAAGAAGCTCGACCAGACGGGGCCCTTCCACTGGAACGGCGAGTTCGCGACCGTCTCGCAGTTCATGACCCACACCATGCGCGACCGCATGGGCGGCCAGGGTCCGACGACGCAGATGGAGCAGCAGCTGATGGCCTTCATCATGTCCGTGCCGACGCCTGACAACCCGTTCACCACGGCGACTCCGGCTGACGTGCTCGCGCGCGGCAAGGCGGCGTTCGACAAGGCGGCGTGCGGCAGCTGCCACACCGGCGACGCGCTGACCGACAACAAGTTCTACGACGTCGGCACCCTCGTCACCCGCGGCGACGTGAAGGACCGCACCGAGTTCCTCTTCCACGGCGGCCTCAACACGCCCTCGCTGCTCGGCATCGCCCGCACCGGTCCGTTCCTCCACGACGGCAGCGCGCCGACGCTCAAGGCCCGCATCCTCATCGGCAAGGACGCCAACAAGCACGGACAGACGTCGTCGCTGACGACCGCCGAAGTCGACGACCTCGTGTCGTACGTGCGCTCGCTGTAATTTTCAGTCGACTACGCCGCGGCGCTCGACCAGCGCCCGGCGTCGACGTTGCTGATGACGTTCAAGGACCACTTCTCGGGGCACGCCACGGCGTACGCGGCGTGGCGGCCGACCTACCCGCTCGCCCTCGTCGACGCGTTGGCGGAGCAGAGCCCTGACACCAACACCGCGTGGGATGTGGGGTGCGGCTCGGGCCAGCTGTCGGGGCTCCTCACCACGCGCTTCCGGCAGGTGCTCGCGACCGACGCGAGCGCGGAGCAGGTCGCCCACGCCGTCGCTGCGCCGAACGTCGAGTACCGCTGCGCCACCGCTGAAGTGAGCGGCCTGGCGGCGAGGTCCATCGACTGCATCGTCGTCGCGCAGGCCGCGCACTGGTTCGACATGCACGCGTTCTCCACCGAGTGCACCCGCGTGGGCCGGCCCGGCGCCCTCGTCGCGCTCGTCACCTACGGGTGGATGTTCATTCGTGACGACCTCGACCGCTGCCTGAACGCGTTCGCGCTGGAGCAGCTCTCGGGCTTCTGGCCACCCGAGCGCCATCACGTCGACACCGGCTACGCCGAGCTGCACTTCCCGTTCGAGCCGGTCGGCCTGCCCGCCATCTCGATGCGCGCGTCGTGGAGCCTTCTTCAGGTGTTGGGCTACGTCGGCACCTGGTCGGCCGTCGCAGCGGCGCGGAAGGCGGGCGCAGGCGAGCGCTTCGACACGTTCGCCGGCGAGCTCACCTCACGGTGGGGCGACGCCGAGACGGTGCGCGCGGTGGAGTGGCCGCTCACCGTGCGGGCTGGTCGCGTCGGCTCCTGACGTCTCAGCCGACCGCGTGGTTGTTGGCCGCGCACGACTGGGCCTTCTGCAGCTGAACCTCGAGGCGCGCGTGGTCGGCCTTCGGCTGCCAGCGCTTCACGCAGGCGATGAGCAACTGCAGCCGGCCGATGCGGCGGTGTGAGTACATCGGATGCTCGCTCGGACAGGGGCCATCAGGGCTCGACGTGGTGAGCACCATCGAGCGGTAGAGCGCGGCCGCGTCCTCCACCTTCCCCTGCTGCGCGAGCGCGGCGCCACGGAGCGTCGGCGCGAGGGCGTCTCCGTATTCCTTCAGCAACGCGGCGGCAGCCTTCGCCTCGGCGGGCTCCATTGGCGCGCAGCCGTTGAGGGCTGACTCCGACGCCATCAACGCGCCGTTGTCGCCCCATGCCCCGAGCGTGTTCTTCGAGCTGCCGACAGGCGCCTGCAGCGTCGTGCCGTGCGCGACCTCGGCGTACCAACGCACCGCCGACAGCGTCGCCTTGTCGGCCTTCGACGCCTTCAACGCAGCCAGCACCTCGTCCAGCGGGCGTGACTCCATCGGCGGCGGCGGCTCGGCATGGCCCGCGCGAACCAGCACCACGAGAGAAAACACGGCGACGAGGGCAGCCACGAGGCGAGCGCGCATTCTCGGGACTCTACGACAAACTCCATTGTCGCCGGCGCCTGGGCGACCAAGGACTTCGCCGGCTGCGGGGTCGACGTGCTTTCCATGGACGCGCCTGCGCGAGCCGTGCCTCACCCCGACGTGGCACGCGAAGGTGACAGGGCGAGCGCTTGTTCCACTCGATTCGCCTTGGTTTGAGGCCTCGCCATGAAGACGCGCGTCGTCACGTGGCTACTGATGCTGTGGAGCGCGTGGGCGCGCGCGCAGGTCTCGACGGTGGGCGAGGTCATCGTGGTGCCCGACACGGCCGGCAGCATCCACCAGCGCGTGATGGGCTTCGGGCTGCCCGGCCTGACGCCAGCGCAGGGCCTCGCGTGTCAGGACGCGTCGCGGGCGGCGCTCGGCGTGCTGGCGGACGAGTACGACTTCCTCGTGGTGTTCCTCTCGGAGCAGGTGACGGGGCCATCGAACGTTCCGTCGTTTCAGCAGGCGCGCCTCACGGCGCAGAACATCGGCCAGAACCCGTTGCTCAACGACGGCGCGCCGTTCGGCAGCCGCGCGAAGTTGAAGGGGTGTGTCTTCATGGGCTCGACGCTCCGGTTACCGCTCGACCCTGACGCCATCGTCGGAGACCTCGGCTCTGGGCCGCTGGGCATGACGGCCATCGAGGCGGTCGGCCACGAGGTCGGTCACGCGTGGCTGGTAGGCGCTGACTACGACCTCGATACGGGCGGCGGAAAGATGGAGGACCTGCGCAGCGGAGACCGTCACTACCACCCGCGCGTCGACTCGCGCTCGGTGATGTTCGGCGGCTGCATCGACCCGCTCGGCGCAGACCTCTTTCGCGTCAGCGGTTGCCCGCGAAAGTACAACTCCATGGACCAGTACTTCATGGGGCTCGTGCCGCCCGCCGACGTGGAGCCGCTGCTGCTGGTGTGGGGCCAGGGCTCGAACGATCCACCGCTCCCGCTGGCGCCGACGGCCGCGCCCGTCACCATCATGGGCAGCGAGCGGCGCGTGGGCATCGACGCGGTGATTCGTCACATGGGCCTGCGCGCACCCGCCTTTCCGGCGACGCAGCGCTGCTTCCGGACCGGCTTCGTCTACGTCGCGCGAACCGCGCCAACGCCAGAGGCCCTGATGAAGGTCGACGCGTACCGACGGCGCTTCGAGTCGTGGTTCAGCTGGGCGAGCGACCGCCACGGCTTCGTCGACACGAGGGCGGTGGGCATGGGCTGTCTGGTGCCGGCGCCCGACGCGGGAGTCGTCGTCGACGCAGGGACGATGGAGGTCACCGACGCAGGTGTGGAGGCAGACGCAGGCACGCCGGGAGACGGTGTTGATGCAGGCACCGAGCGCGTGGGCCCGCCGCCAGAACGCATCGAGAATCAGCAACTGCGGCCCGGCTGTGGCTGCACATCGGTCGAGGCGTCGTTCGGCCTGTGGGCGCTCGGGCTGTGCTTTCGGCGGCTGCGCCGACACGACAGCTGACCTCAGCGCAGCGCCTGGTTCGAGATCGTCACGTCATCGACGAACAGCGTGTGCGGCTGCGCGGTGTTTCCGTTCGCGGTGAGGCCCACCTGCACGCGGTCGAAGCGCACGTCATTCAAGGGGAGCGTTCTGCTGTTCGCGTCGAGCACCTTCACGTCGTCCTGCCAGGCCTCGACGAGCCCGCGCGTCTCGTCGTCCGACAGGTGCAGGTGCAGCTCGAGGTGGGTCCACTGATTCTTCGCGAGCGACTTCTCCTGCCCTCGCGGTTGGCGCACGGTCGACGCGGCGACGGGGAACTTGCCGGCGTCGCACGCGAGCACCGCATCACCGCCGGTGAGGTAGACGCGCCTGCCTGGTGAGCCCGAATTGTTGGCGACCTCGACGTCGAGCAGGAACAGGTTCTCGGTGTTCGCGTTGCCTTCGATGAAGAGCCACACCGAGGCCCAGAAGTCCTGCTCGCAGCCGAAGGACAAGCCGCCTTTGCCGACGTCGGCCTTCGAGGCCGTGAAGCCGTCGTACGCGCCCGCGTGGGTTCGCAGCGACGACGTCCCACCGTGCACGGGAGCCGAGACGATCGACAGCGCGTTCTCGGCGTTCCCCTGAAGCTGCGTCGACGTCCACCGCGACTCGTCTGCGGGGAGCAGGTCGTTGACGACCGCCGCGTCTTCGAAGCCGTCGGTCCACCGAAAGGGCGCAGCGACCCCTGCCGTGCACTCGAGGTGCGGCGAGGCGCAGGCCCCGCCGACCAGGAGGGCCCCCGCCGCTGCGAGGGCCCGACACCTCACGCCCAGAGCACCGTCGTCTTGGCGCGGTACCAGACCTCGACCTGCCCGCTGTACTTCTTCTCGATGGCCGAGCGCTTGAGCTTCATGGTCGGCGTGAGCAGGCCGTTCTCGGGCGTCCACTCGTCGGTGACGAGCACCAGGGTCTCGAGCTGCTCGTGGGAGTCGAGCTTCGCGTTGATCTCGTCGATGTGCTTCTTCAGCTCGGCCTCGAGCTGCGCGCGACCTTCACCCACGGTGATGCGGTTGCGGGCCTTGAGCGACAGCACCGCGAGCGCGAAGGGCTGCCCCTGGTTCGCGCCGGCCACCATCGCCTGCTCGAGGTCCGAGTTGGTGAGCAGCTTGTTCTCGATGGGCGAGGGCGCCACGTACTTGCCCTTCGAGGTCTTGAAGAGCTCCTTCACGCGGCCGGTGATCTTCAGGTTGCCCTTGGCGTCGATCTCTCCCTGGTCGCCCGTCTTCACGAAGCCATCGCTGGTGAAGAGGTCGCCGGTGAGCTCGGGCTGCTTGTAGTAGCCGGTGGTGTTGCAGGGGCTCTTCACCAGAATCTCGCCGCCTTCACCGATGCGGTGCTGCACGCCGGGCTGCGCCTCTCCCACCGAGCCGACCTGCACCTGGCCCGGCCGCGTCATGTGCGAGTACGAGAAGTTCTCGGTCATGCCGTAGCCCTCGAGCAGCTCGAGGCCGAGGCGGCGGTACCAGGCGATGACGCTGCCGGGAATCGGCGCCGAGCCAGAGCCCGCGAAGCGCACCGCGTCGAGCCCGAGCCCCGTGAGGATCTTCTTCTTCACGATGCCGCTGATGATGGGAATCGAGAGCAGGCGGTCGAGCTTCTTCGGCGGCATCTTGTCGAGCACGCCTGCCTGGAACTTGAGCCATAGGCGGGGAACGGAGACGAAGAGCGTCGGCCGCGCGCGCTGCAGGTCCTTCACGAAGGTCTCGAGCGAGTCGGCGAAGAAGACCTGGAAGCCGACGCCGAAGGTGCCGGTCTCGACGAGGGTGCGCTCGAAGACGTGCGAGAGCGGCAGGTACGAGATCATCCGGTCATCGGCGGTGACGCGCAGCTGCTCCATGAAGCCCTTCGACTCCGTCATGGTCTTGAAGGTGTGCATCACGCCCTTCGGAACCCCGGTGGTGCCCGAGGTGTAGATGACGGTCGCGAGGTCGTCGGCCGGGCGCGTGGGCGACTCGGTCATCGGCTGGTGCTTCGTGATGAGGTCGCTCCACTGCTCGCCCGTCGTCTTCGGCGCCAGCGGCGTCAGCACGCGAGGCAGCGACGCGGGAATGCCCGGCTCCATCGCCGCGAAGCCGTCGAGCTTGCCGATGACGATGAGCTTCGCGCCGGAGTGGTCGAGGATCTGCCCAATCGTCTCGGCGGTGAGCGTCGGGTACAGCGGCACCGAGACGTGCCCCGCCATCCAGATGGCGATGTCGGTGATGAGCCACCACGCGGTGTTCTTGGAGAAGAGCGCGATGTTGCTCTTCTCGGGCAGCCCGAGGGACTTGAAGTAGGTCGCCATGCGGCGCGCCTCATCCATCGCCTGGCCGAAGGTGTATTCCTTCACCGAGCCGTTCCCCATCGGCTGCGTCAGCCAACGCGCGTCGCGGCGGGTCTTTTCAAAAGAGTACAGGCTCTCGAGCTGCAGCAAGGTCGTCATGAATCCCCCAGGGAGGTGAAGTGCGTGGGCACCCTACCCTCTCTCGACGAAGCCCTGCGCGCGCAAGCCCCGCGGTCTGACGCATCGCTTCCGAGCGGTGAACGGTCAGTACCCGAGCTGCGGCTGCCTCGGCTTGCCGGCCTTGTCGGGCACGAAGGCGGGCGCGCGGCGGTCACCGTCGACGTTCAACGAGAGCTCGCCCATGCCGCCCGTCACCGTGACCACCTGCTTCGTCGGCTGGCTCGCCCACTCGTGCCACACCTCGACCTCCCACTGGCCGACCGGCACGTTCTTCACCGTGAAGCGGCCCAGCGCGTTGGCCTGCGCGAACCACGGCGAGTCCGACACGTAGAGCCAGCCGTTCATCTGCGAGTGGATGTTGCAGAGCAGGTGCACGGGCCCCGGCGTCGAGAACACCTGCTCACGCTGCGCGCCCGACTTGTAGAGGCCGAGGTCGAAGTCGTTGGGCTTCGAGATGGAGAAGACGTTGTGGAAGAAGTCGTCTTCGTTGCGGAACTCGACGGTCGCGCCGACGGGCACCGCGATGACGTGCGGCACGAAGCTCTTGTCCTTCTGCACGATGGCGCGCACGCGGGTGGCTCGCGGCTTCGGCGTCGGGCCGTTCACCTTGCGCAGCACGATGACCGCGCCGCCGGGCCCGTGACTGCCTCCACCCGTCACGACACCTGCCACGGTGGTGGTGGAGGGCCTGGCGACGGCGTCGGGCTCCATCGGCATGAAGGTGACGGACGGCTCCGACGCGGACATTGCGGGGAGTGACGACGCCTGTCCTCCAGCGCGTTCACGCGCCACCTTCGCAAAGCCCCTCACCGCCGCCTCGAGGTCGGCCGGGAGCGCGGGGAGTCGCAGCACGGCCTCCCACTTCGTCGCGGCCTTCTCCCACTCGCCCTTGTCCCAGTGGCCCTTCGCGCCGACCAGCAAGGTGACGAGCAGGTACTGGCGCTCGGTCATCGACTTGTACTCGAGCTCCTCAGGCGTCTTCACCAGCAGCTGGAGCGGGAGCTGCTCGCCCAGCAGCGGTACGCCCGCGTCGACGGTTCCGCCCTTCGGCCCTGCCATCACCACCAGCATCACCAGCACGTTCATCATCGTTGTCACCAGGTGAAGACGGCGGAAGAGGTGAAGACGTCGTTGTCGACGTTCGGCGCGCCGACCAGCTCGCGGTTGAGGAGGACTTCGAATTTCAGCGCCAGCACCTCCCAGAGGTCGACGCGCGCGCCGACGGTGAGCCGGTCGGTCTGCAGCGGCGTGAAGCCCTGGAACTGCGCGTGCCGCCGGTCGTAGCGGGAATAGAGCGTGGCGCTGGTGAGCACAGGCGTCGTCACGGGGAGCGTGTAGCCCAGCCGCACCCAGCCGCCCGTCACCTGAAAGCCCGAGGCGAGCTCAGCGGTCGTCGTGCCCGTCACCTTCGTCGCGCCGAGCCCCGGCTCGTCGATGAGGCGCGTCAGCTCTCCAGCGAGCGAGAAACCGAACGCGTTGACGCGCAAGTCTCCGGCGAGGGCCAGCTGCTTCGCCGAGCCGAGCCGCACGTCGTTGCGCGGGCCGTAGAGGCCGCTCACGCCAGCCTTCACCTGCACCTTCTGCAGGTTGAGCTCGTAGCCAACCCGCGCGCTGCCGACGACCGTGCCGGTGAGGCTCGCGCTCACGGGCACCAGCGCTTCGATGCGCGTCCCGTTGATCGTCGCCGCCGCGTTGATGCTGAAGGCCGACCACAGCGCCGGCACGTGAAAGCGATAGAGCGCCTTCGCGCCGAGGCCGTGCCCCGTCGTGTACCGCGCGGTGAGTGACGGCGTGATGCCGAGCCGCAGGTTGGCCTCGTTCTCGAGGTACTCGATGCCGAACACCGAGTCGAAGCGGCCGAGGAAGACGGCCAGCTCGTGCGCCTTGAAGGGAGACCATCGCCCAAAGGCCTGCTGCAGCTCGACGCGCGTGACGTCTCCCGTCGGCAACAGCCGCGGCATCACCTGCAGTCGCGCGAAGAGGAAGATGGGGACGTTCCGCGGCTGCACCCGTACGTCGGCCGACAGCGTGTTGATGAGGAACGAGGGTGCGCTGCCGGTGCCGACCGAGCGCGGCAGGAAGCCGTTGGTGAAGCGCCCCTGCGTGTCCGTCGAGGCCACGTCACCTCGCGAGTTCACCGCGGGCGCGAACGCGTCGTTGCCATAGTCGAGCGGGACCCGGAGGTCGTCGGCGAGGAAGCTGGAGCCATTGCCCGTTGCCTTCGCGAACCCGACGTCGAGGTACCCGGTGAAGCGCAAGGGCTCCTGGGCCTGCGCCTCGTCGGGGCTGAAGCCCTGCGTCGCTTCGTCTTCCGGCACGACCTCGATGACGTCTTCGGCCGCCAGCGCGCCCGAGGCAGCGAGCGCCAGCACCAGCCCGAGCGCTCTCACGGCGACACCTCGTCGAGCACGGCGGCCGAGAGCTGCACGTCGCGGCGCGCGGTGAGCGGCAACGCGCGCACCTTC
>JAUXRI010000142.1 GCA_030681895.1 Myxococcales bacterium
GTGCCAGTTCGCCTCTTCGAACAGCGCCAGCCCACCGAGGTCCGAGTGCGCGAAGTGGAGCGAGCCACCCACCGACGTCTGCGCTGCCCGCCGCGCCTCACCCCAGATGAACCCGGGCACCGGCCGCACCATCGCGTGGCCCCAGCGCATCACCTCGATGGAGTGCACCTGCTCCTCGAGGCGCACGTGCGCGGGGTGCAGGTCGGTCAACACCAGCGTGCGCCAGTCTTCCGCCGTCGTCGCGAGCAGCTTCTTTCGCTCGGCCACCACGTCGCTGCCGTCGTGCGGGTAGTACCAGGTCAACACCGTCGGTCCGTGCGTTCGTGAGCGGAGCTGTTGATGCGTCGCCACCACGTACCCGAGGCTGCGGCTCTCGTAGATGACGTTGTCCCACGCGAGCGGGAAGCCGCGCGTCCTCGGGAGCGCGTCGAGGGTCAGGTTCGCCACCGTCCACGGGCCGTAGTGAAACGCGTCGAGGAATGACGGGCGCGCCGTTCGCCACGGAGCCACCAGCCGGCTCGCGATGAAGCGCGGCGCAGCCAGCACCACCTGTCGCGCGCGCAGCCGCAGCGGCGCCTTCGTCTTCGCGTCGAGCGCGTGTGCGTACCAGTCGGTCGAGTCGGGCACCGGCTCGAGCGTGTGCACGAGCGTGTTGCGGGTGAGGCGTGACGGCTCCACCGAGCGTGCGAGCTGCGCGATGAGCCGGCCGTTGCCTTCGGGCCAGCTCAAGAAGCCCTCGTTCTTCTCGACGCCGCTCTGCCGCGCGCAGAAGTACCAGAGGCCGGCCCACGCCGAGACGTCACGAGCCGAGGCGCCGTAGTCGTCACGACACGCGTAGTCGACGAGCCACAGCAGGCGGGGAGACGTGAAGCCCTGCGCCGACATCCAGTCGGCCATGCTCTGCCGGTCGAGCGAGGTCCACTCGGCGTCGTCACTGCCCAGCTCGATGGGCACCGCGAAGGCCTTGCGGCCTTTTCCGTCGCGCGCCGCGGCGAACGAATCCATCTGGGCGTCGAAGCGCTTCAGCTGCGCGAGGTCATCGGCCGACGCACCGGCACGCAGGTACAGGCCCTCGTACCAGGCGCCTCGGTAGTACAGCCGCTCCTCGGGCTCGTGAATGAGCGCCTCTTCCGCGAACGTCGGAGCGCCCGTCTCGTCGACGCCGGTGAGCACGCCGAACTCGCGGAGCAGCCTGGGCACCGGACCACGCGTCGTCAGCGGTGCAGGCAGGTAGTGCGCGCCCCACGGGAACTTCGAGATGGCGCTCTCACCCGACCGCGCAGTGCCGCCGATGACGTCGTCGACCTCGACCACCAGCACGTCGTCGAGACCTGCGCCCTTGAGTCTCCACGCTGCAGAGAGGCCCGCGGCTCCAGCGCCGATGACGAGACAGTCGACGACGCGCGTGTCAGTGGTGGCGAGCGCTGGCGGGGCTTCGCGGAGCAAGTGCCCCGTCTCGTGAATGCGGTCGACCAGCGTGGTGGGAATCTCTCGCGTCGCCGCTGGGCCACGTCGGCACGCCGCGTTCGTGGCCGCGAGCCCGAGGAACGACACCAGCACGTCACGCCGCCCGACTCGACTCACCCGCCGCACTCGATGGACAGCTCCCACACGGGGATTTGGACGCGGACGGAGCGTGCGTCAGCGCTCCGGACTGGCGTGATGACAGGCTCGCTGGTGCCGCTCGTCGCCCACGCCGTCGGCGCTCCGCTCTTCTGGAGCGACGCCCACACCCGGTCGACGTCGAGCTGCACGTCCTCCCTAGTCACAAGCCTCTGCGAGAGGACCATGATGTCGTCGTTGCTGTCGCGACACGCCTTCGCTGCGAGGGCCACCAGATGCAGCGTTCGCGCCGCGTCGTCAGCCGGGAGTTGGTCCGCGTCCACCGACACCGTCACGCTCGTCGCGTCGCGCGTGATGACGAGCCCGTGTGACGCGGTGCACGCGGCGAGTGAGACGAGAGCGAGGGTCAGAACGAGGCGCACGGAGTTGCTTTCGTCGCCAGTGTGCCACGCTCCATCGCGCTGCACCTCACCGATGTAGGTACATCAGCCGCCGGCTCCTCCTGAGTTTGGGATGCGTCGAGGTCAGAGGACGCGGCAGTCCGAGGCGCGATGTCGATGGCGCTGAGCACCAGACGCCGTTGGCGATCGACTAGGGTTTCTCGTTCATGCGCTTGAGCAGATTCAGCGGCTCGTTTCCGGTCGAGGCGAGCGCCTCGGAGGCGCTGTGAGTCATCGCGTCGGCACCAGTGTGCTTCGTTTCGCGCTCGCGGTGGCCGCGCTCGAGGCGTGGTCTGCGTGTACGTGCGCGCAGCTCCCTGACGTTGCCTTCGCGTGTGAAGCCGACGGCGGTTGCGCGCAGGAGGGCTTTCGCTGCGAGCCGGGCCTCGGCCTCTGCGTGAAGCGCGGCGCTGGCGGGGGCACGGCAGGTGGCGGAACTGCAGGCGGCGGAACTGCAGGCGGCGGAAATGGAGGCGGTGGAACTGCAGGCGGCGGAACTGCGGCTGGTGGAACTGCGGCTGGTGGAACTGCTGCTGGCGGAACTGCGGCTGGCGGAAGTGCAGCTGGCGGAAGTGCAGCTGGAGGAAGTGCGGCTGGTGGAACTGCAGCTGGCGGAACTGCAGCTGGCGGAACTGCAGCTGGCGGAACTGCAGCTGGCGGAACTGCAGCTGGCGGAACT
>JAUXRI010000145.1 GCA_030681895.1 Myxococcales bacterium
GTCGCCGAGACGTACTGGCACGCGCGGCAAGGAGCCACCGTCGTCACCGTCGAGTGGGACGAGGGCTCGGCAGCGAGCGTCGACTCGGTCGAGCTCCGCACTGCGCACCGCGCGCACGTGACGAAGGCGAACGGGAAGCGCAGGCGCGACGACGGGAAAGCCGACGACACGCTGAAGGCCGCGACGAAGAAGCTCGAGGCCGAGTACTTCGCGCCCTTCCTCGCGCACGCACCGATGGAGCCGCAGAACGCGACCGCGCACGTCACGGCTGACCGCTGCGAGATCTGGGCGCCGACGCAGAGCCCCGCGATGGCCAGGGAACTCGCCGCGCGCATCACCCACCTGCCGCCCGAGAAGATCGTCATTCATCAGACGCTGCTGGGCGGAGGCTTTGGCCGGCGCATCGGCCAGGACTACGTCGGTGAAGCCGTCGAGGTGTCGCGCACCATCGAAGGGCCGGTGAAGGTCGTCTGGAGCCGAGAGGACGACATGCGGCACTCGTTCTACCGGCCCGCGGCCACGCACGCGCTCAGCGCTGCGCTGGACGAGACGCGAGGCGTGGTGACGGCGTGGAGACACCACGTGGTGTCTCAGTCCATCTTCGCGCAGGTGCTCGACAGCTTCGTCGGAGGCATCGCGCCCGGGGCGCCCGAGAAGGTGAAGCTGAAGACGGTCTCTCTCGGTCAGGAGTACCTGCCAGCACTCGACCCGACCTCGTACGAGGGCGCCGACTCGATGGCGTACGGCATCGAACACGTCGCGGTCGACTTCACGCTTCATGACTCGAACGTGCCGACGGGCTTCTGGCGCTCGGTCGGCCACTCGCACACCGCGTTCGCCACCGAGAGCTTCATCGACGAGTGCGCGTGGGGGCTGGGAAAGGACCCTGCCGAGTTCCGGCGAACGCTGCTCGCAGGCAAGGCGCGTCACCTCGCGTGCCTCGAGCTGGCGACGACACAGGCGGGCTGGGGCAGCGCACTCGACGCCGGCCGGGCTCGTGGGGTGGCGGTGCACGAGTCGTTCGGCTCGGTCGTCGCGTGTGTGATCGAGGCGAGCGTCGAGGCGGATGCAATTCGCGTGCATCGCGTCGTGATGGCGTCGGACTGTGGGCGGGTCATCAACCCCGACGGCGTTCGTGCGCAGCTCGAGTCGGCGGCGATCTTCGGGCTCTCGGCAGCGATGAAGCAGCGCATCACCTTCGAGAAGGGGCGCGTGCAGCAGTCGAACTTCCACGACTTCGCGCCGCTGCGCATGAGCGAGTCGCCGCGCATCGAGACACACCTGGTGCCGAGTGAGGCCGAACCGACCGGCATCGGAGAGCCGGGCGTGCCGGTGATGGCGCCGGCGCTCGCGAACGCCGTGTATGCGCTGACGAAGAAACGGCTGCGCACCCTGCCCTTGTCCCTCGACGAGGCGACGTGAAGGAGCAGCGTGACTGAGACGATTCTCGTGCTCGCGGCAGGTGCGTCGACACGGTTCGGCTCGATGAAGCAGCTCGCGCTCTGGCAGGGGCGTCCACTCATTCGTTTCGTCGTGGAAGAGGCGCTGGCGGTGCGGGGTGACGTCGTGGTCGTCGTCGGAGCGCATGCAGAAGACCTGACGCGGGCGCTCCATGGCAGCGCGTGTCGCATCGTCGAGGCGGCGAACTGGAGCGCAGGGCCCGGGGCGTCACTAAAGGCCGGGCTCGAGGCGATCGCGCCAGCGTCTCCCGGGGTCCTCGTCACCCTCGTCGATCTTCCACGCGTGACTCGCGCGACGTTCACGCGACTGCTCGACCAACCGGGCCCGCTCGTCGCCGCCTCGTTCAGCGACACCATCGGAGCGCCCGCCGTCTTCCGGCCTCCGTTCCTCGAGCAACTTCGTGTGCTCGATGACGCGACGGGGGCGAAGGCGCTCCTGCAGCGTCACCTCGCGTCCGTCACACCGGTCCCTTGCCCCGAGGCCGCGCTCGACGTCGACACGCGAGACGCCCTCGCTGCGCTCAACGCTTGAGCAGGCCTCTCGCCGCGACACCCGCGCTCACCGACGACGCCAGGAGCGGCAGGCCGACGATGAACAGCACGGCACCGGCCTCGATCGACAGCACGCCCATCAGCACCGCGGGGACCAGCGCGATCCACCCGGCGTACGACAACGTCTTCAACCGTCCAGCAGCCGAGGGCGTGCGGGCCTGCGCCGCGTTCGTCGCCACGAGCGTCGCGAGGGCATGCACCAACATTCCGGCGAACGGTGCTGGAACGAGCAACAACAGGACCTCGAAGGAGCTGCTCGCGAGGATCGCCACGAGGAGGAGGAGGACGGCCGCGCCATTGAGCACCGCCGAGATCGCCGAGAGCACGAACGTCAGCGTCAACCAGCCGCCTGCGCTGCCATGCGCGTTCTCACGGACGTACGCGAGATCTTCCGCAGACAGCTCGAGCGCCCACGGGTAGCCGAGCTCAGCCCACGACCAGAGCACCGCCGCGCGACACGGCCACCCATGAACATCGCGAGCGTGAGTGAGCCAGGGTCGATCGGCGATCTCACTCAGGAGTTCGAACACCTCGACCGACGGCTGCTTCGCGAGCTCGACGATCGCGCGATTGAACCCGGTGGCGAGCGCCTCGTCGTGGGGTGCCGCTTCGAGACGCGAGAGCAGGGTCAAGACGTGCGCGCGGTCTTCCGCGAGGGGTGACTGCGCCTCACCGGGTGACCCTGCGACCTCGACGCGCTCCTGCAGCACATCGCGACGCTGCCACGCTCGCGCGCAGCCGTCGAGGCGACCTCAGGCGACGCGGTACTTCCCGGCCTCGACCATCACGCGCTCTTCCGCCACCAGCTTCTGCAGAATCGCCACGGTGTTCCGCTCGGCGATCGGCCAGATGAAGGCGCTGACGTCGTCGTACGCACGCGGCACCACATCTTCGAGGCCCACCGGCATCGAGAACGAGCCCACGGCCTCGAGCACCTTCGCCTCACGCCACGCCCGATGCGTCAGGTACTCCTCGAGCTTCGCGACGCCGTGGGCGACGATCGGCCCATGCGCCGGGAAGAGCGCCCCCAGCGGCAGCTCCCGAAGCCGCTCGAGCTGCTTCAGGTACACGGCCATGTCCCCTTCCGGCGGGTCGATGATGATCGTGCTGACGCTCGAGACCATGTCGCCGACGATGCCGGCCTTCGAGCGCTCGTCGATGAGACACACGTGGCCAGTCGCGTGACCCGGCGTGTGCAGAACGCGCCAGCGCATCGGGAAGGGGCCGTCGAGCTCGAGCACGTCGCCATCGGACAGCAGTCGCGACACCTTCACCGGCACCCGCTCGGCCGACAGCGCGTGCGCCCAGACGGGGAGCGAGAGCTGCTCCGAGACGTACTTCACGCCGCCGGTGTGATCGCCGTGATGATGCGTGAGCACGATCGCTCGAGGCACGGCGCCTTTCGCCATCAACTCGCGCACCACGGTCACGAGCTTGGCGCACTCGTCATCATCGGGAGACCCCGGATCGACGATGAGCAGGTCCTTCGTCCCCAGCACATACGCGTTGGTGTGCGTCGCGGGCGGCAGCGTGGGCGTCAGGAGCGGGACGACGTGCACCCCGCGCTGGAACTCGAGGTGCCTCGCGACGAAGTCGTCACACCACGGTGGGGCAGCGAGCTCGGCGGCGGCCTCCGCCACGGTCGTGAAGCGCGACATCACCCGAAGCGCGTTCAGGTTCGGAGGATGGAGCAACGCGCTGCCTTCTTCCCATCGCTCGAGCGCGTCGCCGGGACGAATCCACTCACCCGCCGCCAGCTCGCCCGGCCACACGGTCGCCTGCTGGTTCGCCGGCGCCTCGACGAGGAAGAAGCGCGCATCGAAGCGCACCTGCAGATACGGCGGCGTCAACCATCGCCCAGCCGGGACGAAGTCAGCGGCGTGCAACGTGAGGCCGCGCGTCTTCAACACCTCGCCGAACGAGCCACCCTCGAGCACCTGCGTACGGAGCGCGTCGAGCGACGGCTGGTCGACCTGGGCACCTCGCGCGATGAGGAGGCCGGTCTCTTCGAAGAGCTCTCGCGCTGCGGTGACGAGCACCTGGGCGGCCTGCCCGGACGCCCCTTCCACCGGAACCTGCGCGTCGGCCTTGTCGACCTTGCCGCCAGGAAACGCGAAGAACCCGCCGGCGAACGAGAGACGCTGCTCGCGCTCGAGCCAGAAGACCTCGACGCCGCTGGCTGCACGGCGGAACACGATGACCGCCGACGCATCTCGCGGCGGCTTCGGAGGCGGAGCCGGTGGCAGGCCCTCGATCGCCTCACTCATCGCTCAACCTCGCAGCGCCGGTGAGCTTCGCGACGATGGGCTTGCCGACGTCGAGCTGCTCCGGGCGGACGAAGATGCGGGAGAGCCGCACGGCGCCGGCGAAGCGTTGGTAGAGCGGCGTGTACGCCGACACCTCGGTGAGCCGCCCCGACGCCGAGTCCGAGACGAACAGCGACGGCGTCTCGCCCTCATCGGTGTACCGAGACAAGACGCCCCGCGACTCGAGCGTGAAGTGTTCGACGCCTGCCTCGGTGAGCGCCTTCGAGATGTCGGCCACGTCGTAGTCGGTGTCGCGTTCGGTGAACTGCGCGACGCGGCGGTAGCCATTGCGGGTGACGATGCGCTGCGCCCACTCGTTCTTCGAGCGTCGCAGCGTCGTCCACAGCGCGATGTCGTCACAGAAGAGGAAGGCCTCGGGGTCTGCGGGCACCTCGAACTCGCCCGGCGCCTGCTCGTAGTAGCGCTTGAGCATCCAATCGAAGCTCACCGAGGTGTGGTGGTAATAGACCGAGAGGAACATGTGGTACCGGCTCAGCAGGAAGTCTTCGAACGCGAAGACCGCTGCCTTCGAGAGCGCGAGCACCGCGCGGCCGTCACGCTCCGCCGCGATGAGGTTCTGAAGAATCCACTCGATGTCGTACCGGCCGTAGTTCACGCCCGTGTAGAACGAGTCGCGCTGCAGGTAGTCCATGCGGTCGGCGTCGAGCTCGCCCGACACCAGCGCGCGCAACAGTGGCGTCCAGTCGAGGCCACCGTCGCGGAAGCCGTCGACGCCTGGAGGCAGCCGGCCGATGACGAGGCCGGCGATGAGCTCGGGCGTGATGCCGTAGCGGGCGTAGGTCTTCGCGATGATGGGCGTGAGCGAGCTGTCGATCAGCAGCTTCGCGGTGAAGTCCTCGTGCGAGGCCTGACCGGCGTCGTCGCCCGTCCACGCGGGCAATTTGAGTGAAGGCCGCTTCGGCGCGATGGCCTCGGAGGCGTGCGACAACGGCATGTGACCGAGGTCGTGGCACAACACCGCGAGGCGAACGGCGGCGCGGAAACGCTCCTTCGCGCCGTCGGTCAACGTGGAGCGGCTGGCGACCGCGTCGAACAAACGCGAGGCGACGTGCATTGCGCCCAGCGAGTGCGCGTGCCGGGTGTGCGTAGCGCCCGGGAACGCGAGGTCTCCGAAGCCGAGCTGCCTGACGTGACGGAGCCGTTGATAGAATCGGCTGTCGACGACCGGCTTCTCGTCGTCAGAGACCGTGATGGAGCCGTGGATCGGATCTCGGATTCGCACGGAGCGACGCGATAGCAGCAACGCTCCGTCGGGTCGCGGTCGCTTCGCCTTGACGAGCTTCCCGCCGCTTCGGCGTCGATGCGTTGCAGCGGCCGCAGGCCTACGGCGCTGTGACGGTGCCGAGCTCGGCCCATTGTTGCTGCGGGTCCACCGCACCCGTGACGATGACTTGCAGCCGGCCCGGCGTGAACGCTCTGACGAAGAGCTGAGCCACCTGCGTCGAGCTGACCTCGTCGAACCGTTCGACGGCGGGGCGAGGGTCGAAGGTGCTCCCGTCGAGCAGTCGACCGCGCGCGACCGCTGCGACGACGGCGTGACGCGACTCGTGGAAGGCGTTGGTCTTGAGCTCCTGGCGAATGGCGTCGACGACAGCCGTGCTCAGCGGCCACCGGCTCCACCATGCCTGCAGGACGGTCGTCACCTCGTGCACCGCGAGCCACGCGACGTCGCGACGGGTCGAGAATCGCAGCGTGACGACGCCGAAGCCCGGGCCCGACTCGATGTCACCATGGACCGAATACACGTGGCCCTGCGTGCTGCGCAGGTCGTCCCAGACCAGGCCGGCGAGCGCACCGATGAGGACCTGCCCGACGAGTCGGTCATGCGCGCTCAGTGGGCCGGTTCGTGCGACGACCGCCACATCCACCCGTGAGCCTCGAGGGCTCGGGCTCAACCAGACGTTCTGCGTCCGTGGCGGTGGCGGCGGCAGTGGGTGAACGACCGGCGTGCCACGAGGGCGAGCTGCGAGTGGTTGGAGCGCTGCTCTGACGTCGCGCTCCGTCAAATCTCCCGACAGCGCAATGATCAGATTGGCGGGCTGCAGACACTTTCGCGCGTGGGCACGAACCGAATCGAGCTCGATGCCCCGCAACGCCGCAGCTGAGGACGGTTGACCGAGCCCCGACTGGCTCGATGACATCGCGCGGCGAACGAGCTCGTGCATCGAAACCTCGGCCCTGGTCGCGTTGGCGTCAATCCGACTCGCCTGGCCTGTCTTCAGCGCTGTCATCGCCGAAGCCTCGAAGCTCGGCTTCTCGAGCGCATCGTTCACCTGACGCATGGCCGGCTCGAAGAGCGGCCGCAGCATGCTGAGGCGAACCATCGAGAAGCCATCGTCGACAGACACGCGAGGTGTCACCCCCAGGCGCTCGAGGCCCTCTCCCTGCGCCTCTGGCGAGAGGTCTCCAACGCCAGCGAAGAATCCACCCCTCAGGGTCAGCGTCGTGAGCCCTGGCTGACCAACGGGCTCATCCGTTCGCCCGCAATTCACCATCACCGAGACGTCGACGAGCGGTGCCTCGGGCATTGCGACCCAGAACACCTCGACGCCATTGGCGAGCTGGAGTCTCGACGGGACGATGGGCAGGCGCGGGACAGGCTGCTCGGCGAACGATGCAGGGTCGTACTGAAGCGCCGGCGGCAACTCGCGCGAGGTACCGGCGATGAGCTTCGTACAGCCGCAAAACAGGACGAGAAGCAGCGCGGCTCGCATCACGGCGTCTCTTGTGCGACGACCCACGAGCGCTCGAGCGTGAAATCGTCGAACACTCTCGCCACCGCCTCGAGGCTCACACCCTGGTACCGAGTCGTGAGCGCTGACTTCCAGTCGTTGGTGAACAACAGGTCGACTGCGAGCGCCCGGGCCACGCCAGCGCTGGTCTGGAGTTCGGTCGCCCGGCGCCGTTCGGCGAGCGCGCGTGCACGTTCGAGCATGGCTTCGTCGGGCTTGAAGCCCTGAAGCGAGGCGAAGAAGCGCTGGAGTGTCTCGGCGGCCCGCCCGTTCCCCCGCTGGTCGAACGCAAAACCGAGCAGGTGCGTTCGCGCGAGCCCCGGGCCTTCGAAGAGTTCGAGGCCGGAGCACGACGACGCGATGTCGACACAGAGCCCCGAGACCGGTCCGTCCTCGAGCTCGAACATCAGTGCTGCCAGCTCGTGCGCAGGCGCGCTTGCCTCCGTCGAGGCCGGCGCCTGGAAGCCCACCAGGACGCAGGGCTCGGTCCCGGTCACTCCACGAAAGCCAGGTGGCGCGGGAGCGAGGTCGACGTCGGCGGCTGTTGGACGCGCGGGAATCAGCTCGAAGGTCTCGTGGAGCCACCTCACCGCCTGGCCCACCTCGAAGTCTCCGACGAGAGCCCCCACCGCATTCGATGGCGAGGAGCGCCGCGCGTAGAACGCATCGACGGTCGAGGGCCGAATCGCACGAACATCGACTGGCGAGCCGGCCAGGTTCCACGGACGATTTCCACCGAAGGCCAATTGCCAGAGCGCGTTGGAGGCGCCGGTGATGGGCGTCTCGCGGTCGATGCTCTCCTGCAACACGACGTCGCGCTCGGTGCGGAAGTTACGGAACACCGGCGCAGCGAAACGTTGAGCCTCTGTGGCGAGCCAGAGGTGCAGTTGTTCCGCTGGCACGTCACCAAAGTACGACGTGTCGTCGAACGACGTCGTCGCGTTGTGCTGGATGCCCGAGCGCGCGAAGAGGCGACGGAAGGCCCTGAAGTCGCCTTGCTCCTCCCACTCACGTTCCGCGCTGATGAGCCTGGTCTCGAGTGCCATCGCCTCGGCGCTGCGAGCGCCCTGTTCGGCCACGGCGGCTGCGTGCAACTCGGTGAGCTGCAACACTTCGTTCAGCAGCGGAGCCTCGAGCCGCCATTCCTGTCGCGTTCCGACGATGGGCGTCCCGCCGAAGGCAAGGTGCTCGAGAAAATGAGCGACGCCCGCTTCTCCCGGACGCTCGTGAACGGCGCCGGAGTCGACCATCACGACCCCAGAGACGCGCAGCTCATTCGGGCGAGGCAGCAGGACCCACCGCATCCCGTTCGACAGCGTGACGACCGTCACCTTCGGCAGCGCCGGCATCTGCGCGCAAGAGCACGCGAGCACGAGAGAGAGCACCATGCGCGGCTCTTAGCTGCGCGCACGTAGACACGCCACGCTCGTGGCTTCGGCCACCGGCGGCTTCGACGAGAGCAGCAACGCTCCGTCGGGTCGCGGTCACTTCGCCTTGACGAGCTTCGCGCCCAGCGCCGTGGGCCGCTTGTCTTCGCTGCCCATGTTGCCGTCAGCCGGGCGCGCGCCGAGCCACATCGAGGCGCCGTCGACCTTCAGCAGGTCGAACTCCTTGCCGTACGCCGCGACCGACCCGACGAAGGAGCAGCCCACCTTGGTGACGTCCTTCGCCTTGTTCGGCACGAGCCCACAGCCGTCCATGCCGAAGTTCCTCGCGACCGCGACGTCGGCCGCCTTGAGCGTCACCTTCTTCGACGTGAACTCGAACGAGGCCTCGCTCGCGCCAGGCACCTTCTCGCTGGGCTTCGTCGGCTGCCAGGGCCCCTCGAAGTCCATCGCGACCAGCGGCGTCTTGAGCTCCTTGTCGGCGAAGATGGTGAAGGTCAGCTGCCACTTCTTTCCGGTGAAGGTGAAGTCACGGGTCGCGAAGGAGCCGTTTCCGAGGTCTTCCGCGCTTTCGGACTTCCACCGGCCTGCGGAGGTCTTGTGAAGGTCGGCGTCGGCGAAGGCGGCAGTGCTGAAGGCGAGACAGGCGAGGACGATGAGTCGGGACATGGGGCGCTCCGGGAAGGGTGAACGACGCCCCTACCCTGCAGCCGCGAGCCACATGACGCCACCGCATGCTATCGATACACACCATGAACAGCCTTCATCATGTCGACCTGAACCTCTGGGTGGTGCTCGGCGCGCTGCTCGAGACCCACAGCGTGTCTGAGAGCGCCCGGCGGCTCGGCCGGACGCAGTCGGCGGTGAGTCACTCCCTGGCCGCTCTCCGTGGTGTCTTCGGCGATCCGCTCTTCGTTCGGGTTGGCGCGGGCCTCGAGCCGACGAGCCGGGCCAGCGCCCTGGCGCCCCTGGTGACGGCCGCGCTCGCCCAACTGCAGGCCTCGCTCGCCCCTGCTGCCGCGTTCGACCCGTCGCAGCTTCGCCGAACGTTCCGCCTCTTCCTCTCCGACTACGCGCAGGTGGTGCTGCTGGCGCCGCTGCTCGATCGCCTCGACCAGGTGGCGCCTCACGTCGTGCTCGACGTCACCTTCCGCGCCGACGCGACCGACGAGGTGCTCAAAGAAGTCCGCGAGGGGCGCTGCGATCTCTCGGTGGGCCCTCCCGTCGACGTCACGGGCGTCGTGACCCAGACGTTGTTCACCGACGAGAACGTCTGCGTGGTGCGCCGCGGCCACCCGTTTGCTCGGCGGCCGACGGCGAAGGCCTGGGCGGCGCTGCGGCACGTCGTCGCCTCACCGCGTGGCGCCTTGAGAGACTTCGTCGACGACGCGCTCGCGAAGCACGGGCTCGAGCGTAAGGTCGTCGCGCGGGTGCCACACTTCACCGCGGCGCTGGCCCTCGCAGCCCAGACCGACGCGGTGACGCTGGTGCCTGGCAAGCTGGCGCACCTGTGGGCGAAGAGCGCCGATGTCGCTGTCGTGAAACCTCCGTTGCCGCTGCCGACGTTCACGATGGCGTGGTTCGTCTCAGAGGTCGCGCGCACCGACCCGGCGAGCATGTGGCTGCGCTCCGAGCTCAAGCGCGTGACGAAGTGAAGCCCCGTGGAGCACGTGTTTTGACCTTCGCGGTCCCCGAGTGTCGACCGGTCATGCGCGCCCTCGTCATGGTCTCGTTGGTCGGGGCGAGCTGCCTCGCCCCGGGACTCGAGCTCACCGGCACCGCACCCGTCTCCACCACCTCCGATGCCGGCGTGGCCGACGCAGGCCCGACGATTCGTGAGGCGCTGACGAGCCGCGCGCAGGCGTTCGTTGGTTCGGGCACGGTGCAGATCGAGCCGCTCAGCGGTCCCGAGACGGCCTCCCAGGTACCCACGCTCGTCGTCGGCATCATCAGCCCGCGCTTCACCGGAGTGATCACCCTGGCCAGAGACGGCGAGCCGCGGGCGCCGACGTCATCGACGCTCTACCCGTTGAGCTCCATCACCAAGCTCGTCACCGGCCTCCTCGCCGCGCGTGACGTCGTCGAGGGCGAGTACGCAGCGGACGCCGGCCTGGGGAGTCTGCTGAGCGCCGATCTCGCGCCGCTCGCCGGCGATCGCAGCGTGCTCGAGGCGGTGACCCACACCGCTGGCTACCAGGCCAACCCGATGAACCTCGCGTTCACGACGATGCCGCTGAGCCCTGCTGCGGGGTACTCCCGCGCCCAGCTCGCGACGTGCCTCGCGGCTGCCGGCTGCTCGACGGCACGCATTCCGCGGGGCGAGTACCTGTACTCGAACCTTGGGGTCGGGCTGCTGGGCCTCGCGCTCCAGGATCGGCGCGGCGTCGACTTCGAGACGCTCGTGTCGACCCGCCTCACCTCCGTGCTCCAGATGACCGACACGCACACCCGAGCCGCGAGCGACGAGTCCCGCCTGCTGATGGGCGTGACCCCGACAGGCCTGGCCGCACCGGCTGCGACGATGGGCGTGCTGGGTCCGGCGGGAGACCTCTGCTCCACCGCTGACGACTTGATGAAGCTGCTCGACGTGCTCGTGCACCCTCGTGGACCGCTGGCGCCGGCCATCGCGCTCGCCACGACTCCCGCCGCGAACTCGGGCCGTATCGCCTGGGCCATCGACGTGGTGAACACCCGCTCGATGCGCCTGCTCGCCAAGAGCGGTGAACAAGCGGGCTTCTCGTCCCAGCTGATGTGGAGCCCGGCTCTCGGGGTCGGCGTCTTTGCCCTCACCAACCGTGGCGCTTCGTCGAAGACGCTCGCGTCGCTGTCGCTCGATCTGCTCGGCCTCGTGCTCGTCGAATGACGGAGCGGGTCGAACGCCGCCAACGCGAGCACCGCCTTTCGCTTCCGACGCGTCGTGCGCGTGTGCTACTGACGTTGGCACTCGATGTTCGTCACGATTCTCCACAACCACGATCACGCGCTCCTCGAAGACGATCCCGGGCGTGAAGCCCGAGCCGACGTGGTGAACGTGGCCGCCGCGATGGCTGACGCGCTCCGTGGTGGGCGCAGGCGCATCGAGGTCAGGCCAGTCGACGACGTCACCTCGCTCGCCGACGTGCTGACTGGCCAGCCCGACGTCATCGTCAACCTCTGCGAGTCGCTCGGCGCTGACAGCCGCGGTGAGTCGCTGGTGCCCGCGATGCTCGAGCTCGCGAACGTCTGCTTCACCGGCAGCTCGTCGCTGTCGCTCGCCCTGTCGCTTCACAAGAACAAGGCGAAAGAGATTCTTCGCGCGCGTGGCGTGCCGACGCCGGCGTCGGTCGTCGTTCGCCGCGTCGAAGAGCTGGTGACGGTCGACCTCCCCTTCCCGCTCATCGTGAAGCCCTCGCGCGAAGACGCGTCGGTGGGCATCGACTTCGACTCGGTCGTTCACGATCGCGCGAGCCTGGGGAAGATCGTCAGCCGCGTGCTGCGCACCTTCCAGCAGCCGGCGCTCGTCGAGCAGTACATCGACGGCCGTGAGATCTACGTGCCGCTGCTGGGCAACGAAGGCCGCCGCCCGCTGCCGCTCACCGAGATTCAGTTCGGCGCCGCCTTCGCCAACAAGCCGCGCATCGTCTCGTACGGCGCGAAGTGGGACACCGAGTCTGCGGAGTGCATCGACAGCCCGGCCCGCATCGTCGAGCTCTCACCTGCCGTCACGCGCCGCTGTGTCGAGGTCGCGCAGGCTGCGTTCGAGGCGCTGGAGTGCCGCGACTACGGCCGCATCGACCTGAGGCTCGACTCGAAGAACGAGCCGTGGGTCATCGACATCAACCCCAACTGCGACCTGCACCCGCAAGCGGGCTTCTCCCGCGCGGCGTCTGCTGCAGGTCTCTCGTACAGCGATCTCGCGCTTCATCTCGTCGAGCTTGCCCAGGAACGTCATCATGGAAATCAGACCCGTCGTCTCACAGGACCGGACGCAGCTCGAAGGGCTGCTGCGCCGCATCGAGACGTTCACGGCGGACGAGGTGGACTGCGCGCTCGAGCTGATCGACGCCGCGAGCCAACCCGGTAACAAGGACTACCAGGTGATGGTCGCCGCCCGCGACGGGAAGATCGTCGGGTACGTCTGCTACGGCCCCACGCCGATGACCGACGGCACGTTCGACCTCTACTGGATCGCGTCGGACCCGCTCGTGCGCGGCCAGGGCGTCGGCGCAGCGCTGGTCAGCGCGATGGAAGGCGACATTCGCCGTCGCAAGGGCCGGTTGATTCGCGTCGAGACGAGCGCGATGGAAGCGTACGGCCCGACGCGCGGCTTCTACGCGGCGATGCAGTACAAAGAAGAGTCTCGCTTCCGCGACTTCTACAAGCCGGGCGAAGACCTCGTGGTGCTCGCCAAGCGGTTGTGAATTCGCCTCTGGGCTCGCCGTCTGGCCAGCATGGCCGTCGTCGACCGGGGACTCCCGCCACCTCGTGATAGCGTGCGCGCCCTCATGCGCCGCGCTCTCATTTTCGCCCTCGTCTGTCTCAGCACCGTCGCCTTCGCGCAGAAGGGCGCTCCGCTCTCCGACGCGCTCACCGTGCAGCGCCCGAAAGCCGGCGAGTTCTTCGGCGTGTACCTGCAGAACCAGAAGGTCGGCTGGATGTTCACGTCGATCACGACCAACGCCGCGGGCACTCAGGCCATCAGCCTCAACGAGCTCCACTTCAAGGCGAAGGTCGGCACGCGCATCAGCGAGCGCATCATGAAGGAGACGAAGGTCTTCGAGGTGACGCCGGGTGGAAAGCTCCTCTCGCTGCGCCTCGAGCAGCTCGGCGACGGTGGCGACCAGGTGCTCGACGGGCTCGTCACCAAAGAGGGCCTGAAGGTCACGCGCACCCGGCCGGGCATGAAGGACGAGACGCTGATGCTGCCCATGCCCAAAGAGGTCATCGAAGACGCCGACCAGGCGCGGGTCGCGCTCAAGCGCAACGCTCCGTACGCGGGCATCATCACCGACACGACCGACCTCAAGCAGTACGACGTGCGCACCACCGTCGGAGAGACCGAGTCGCGCACCATTCGCGGCGTGAAGGTGAAGCTGAAGAAGGCCATCACCATCTCGGACAAGGAGAAGGTGCCGACCGACGCCTTCATCGACGAGCAGGGCCGCATGGTCGAGGTGCACTTCGGCCCCACGATGATGGCGATGATGGAGCCCGAGGATCAGGCCAAGCGCGTCGATCTCGTCGAGGTGTTCGCGCTGACGCGGGTGAAGCTGCCGAAGCCGCCGCCTCCCGAGGTCCGCCAGATCCCCGGCTCGATGACGATGGTGATGAGCGGCCTGCCGGAGCGCTTCCAGGTGCAGACCTACCGGCAGAGCTACGAGAAGCTCGACGACAAGCGCGTGGTGGTGAAGCTGTCGGCGGCGTTGCCGAAGACGCGGCTGGTGCGCCCGCTGGCTGACCCGAACGGTGGGAAGAACCTCGAGAGCGACATCATCGTCGAGGCGAAGGCGCCTGAGATCGTCAAGCAGGCGAAGGCCATCGTCGGCAACGAGAAGGACGCGTACGCGGCCGCGAAGAAGATCGGCAAGTGGGTGAACGAGCGGCTCGTGAAGGACTATGGCTCGTCGTCTGACCGCGCGACCGACGTGCTCAAGACGATGAAGGGCGACTGCACCGAGCACTCGCTGCTGACCGTCGCCCTGCTGCGGGCCGCGGGTATTCCGGCCCGGCGCGTCGACGGCGTGGTGTACCTGATGAACGAAGACCAGGTACCGGCGCTGTACTGGCACGAGTGGGTCGAGGCCTTCGTCGGTGAGTGGACGCAGCTGGACCCGACCTTCGGCCAGGACGTCGCCGACGCGACGCACTTCAAGGTGGGCGAAGAGGGCGGAGCCGAGATCACCCCGCTCATCGGCAGCCTCGTCGTGCACGAAGTGCGGTGATGCACCCATGGCCGAGCGCCTGGGCCGCTATGAGCTGGTGAAACGTCTCGGCCGGGGCGGCATGGGCGAAGTGTTTCTCGCGCGGGTTCCCGGAGAGCCTTCGGCGCCCGTGGTGCTCAAGCGGCTGCTGCCGCACCTGGCGAGCGATCGCGAGCTCGGCCGGTTGTTCTTGAACGAAGCAGGCGTCGCCGCGCGGCTGGTGCACCCGAACGTCTCACGCGTGCTCGAGCTGGGTGAAGCGGGCGGCGTCTTCTTCTTCACCATGGAGTTCGTCGACGGCAGCGATCTGCGCGCGCTGGGTGCGGTGCCGCTCGAGCTCGCGGTGCGAATCGTCGCGGACGCAGGGCGCGCGCTCCATGCCGGCCACACGGCGGTCGACGGTTCGGGCCGCTCGCTGGGAATCGTGCATGCCGACGTGTCTCCGAAGAACCTGCTGATCGGCCTCGATGGGGTGACGAGGCTCATCGACTTCGGCATGGCGCGGCTCGGGCGTGACGAGGGCTCGATGGGCGGCACGTACGAGTACATGGCGCCGGAGCAGGCAGTCGAGGGCATCACCGACGCGAAGACCGATCAGTTTTCACTGGGCATCGTATTGTGGGAGTTGCTGACCGGCCGGCGGTTGTTCGGTGGCGACAGCGACGTGCTGACGCTCGATCAGGTCGTCGAGTGTCGCGTGACGCGGGCGCGGCTGGTGAATCCACGCGTGCCCGAGGCGCTCGACGCAGTCGTGATGCGAATGCTCGAGAAGGAGCCGGCGCGTCGGTTCGGCGACTGCGGCGAAGTGGTGACGATGCTCGAGCGGTGGTTGACCGATTCGCGCGCCGGCGACGTGACGCAGGCGTTGTCCGCGTGGATGACGCGACGAGCGGCGCCGAAGCAGCGAGCCGTCGCAGAGCCGGTGACGGAGCCTCGGACAGCAGTCGTCGCGCCGCCCGCTCCGCTGTCGGTCCATGAAGAAGAAGCACTCCGCCAACTCTCGACGATGGCGGAGCCGTTCACGCTCGAGGCGATCGAGGCGGGCGTGACGCTCGGAGCTGGAGCGCCTCCGGTGCTCGACGTGGCACAGGCGCTGGTGGAGCGCGGTGTGCTCGTGCGCGATGGCGACGACGGGTTCCGGGTGTCCTGACCGCGTCCCCAACGTGGACGAGCGAGTGCTCAGGAGCGCCGACTGAAGGGAACGGGTCGTCGATGCGCTTCCACCGCGCGAGCAGCCGGAGGAGACCGTGGTCTGGCGTTGGTGTCTTCCGAGTTCGCACCGTCTGAGCATCGGACACGCGCGTTCAGCTGACGACCCGGCCCAGCGGTGCGAGCAACGCGACGAGCTCGTTCACCGTCGAGACTGGTGCCTGACACGCGAACGAGCGGCAGAGATACGCGGCCACGTCACCGCGCACCGGGCGACCCTCGAGCACCTCGCGCGCGACAGGAGGCACGGCGGATCCGTTCTCGTGACGATGCACGGCCAGCGTCGGCAGGTACGTCGTGTTCAGCACCTTCACGAACGGCGTCATCGCCTCGCGAGTCCCCACGACACTGACCTCCGCCGCGCCATCGAGGAGCGAGTCTGCCGCCAGCCACAGATGCCCCAGCGCCATCGGCTGCGTCGTCAGCTCATGGTGCACCTGCTCGACGTACGCGCGCGCCTGCTCGAGGTGACGGGCCCGGCCGGTCAGCGCACCCAACGTCACCAGCGCCTCCGTCAACGTCGAGGCTCCCGACGGCGCGGCGTTGTCGTGCAGCGTGTACGTCGGCACGATCAGATCGGTGTTCCCCTTCGGCGCGGCCAGGTACGCGCGCTTCTCCGAGTCCCAGAACGTCTTCACGGCAAAGTCAGCCAATTGCTCCGCGGCCTCGAGGTACTTCGCCTCGAAGGTCGCCTGGTAGAGCGCGACCAGGCCCGCCGCGACGTCGCCGTAGTCCTCGAGCATGCCGTCGATGCGCGCTGCTCCCGAATGGAACGTGCGCCACAGCCCGCCATCGGGTCGACGCATTCGCGAGAGCACGAAGTCTGCCGCGCGCACCGCCATGGCGCTCCAGTCGGCGCGGTCGAACACGCGCGACGCAAACGCGAGCCCACGAATGGTGAGCCCATTCCAACCGTCCAGCACCTTGTCGTCCGTGCCTGGTGCGATGCGCTTCGAGCGAGCCGTGAACAGCTTCGACTTCGCGCGCGCGAGGACCTCGCTGACGTCATCGACTCCGACGACCTCGAGCACCGAGGTGCCGTGCTCGAAGTTCCCGCCAGGCTTCACGCCGAAGTGCGCCTTCACGGCAGCGGCCTCGTCGACCGTCAGCAGCGCGTCGAGCTCGTCTGCTCGCCAGACGAAGAACTTCCCCTCTTCGCCTTCGCTGTCGGCGTCCTGCGCCGCGAAGAAGCCACCGTCGGGCGCCGTCATCTCGCGGGAAAGCCACGCGACCGTCTCTTCCACCGTCTTCTTCCACAGCGGCCGCGGCGCCACCTGCATCGCCTCGGCGTAGAGGTGAAGCAGCTGCGCGTTGTCGTAGAGCATCTTCTCGAAGTGCGGCACCAACCAGCGCTCGTCGACGCTGTAGCGATGAAAACCTCCACCGAGCTGATCGAACACGCCGCCGCGCGCCATGCGCTCGAGCGTCAGCAGCGCAGGCTTCAGCACGTTCTCGTCACCTGACCGACGGACGCCGCGGAACATCAGCGACAGACTCATCGGGTTGGGGAACTTCGGGCCGCTGGAGCCGAAGCCACCGAACTGCGGATCGACCCGCTTCGCCATCGACCGCGCGGCCGTCACGACATCGGCTGGCTTCAACGCTGCGGCGACCGCTCCCTCGAGGCCCCACGCGGCGTACTCGGTCAGGCCCTGCTCGAACTGCTCGGCTTGTTTCAGGAGCTCATCCCGCTCCAGGTCCCAGGCCTCGGCGATGCCCGACACCAGCGACGAGAAGGCCGGCAAGCCGTGCCGTGGCGCGGGAGGAAAGTACGTGCCTCCGTAGAACGGCTTCCGGTCGGGCGTCAGGAAGACCGTCAGCGGCCAGCCACCGCCGCGGCCCATCAACTGCACGACGCCCTGGTACAGATGGTCGACGTCAGGCCGCTCCTCGCGGTCGACCTTGATGTTGATGAAGTGCGCGTTCATCGCCGCGGCGGTCTGCGGGTTCTCGAACGACTCGTGCGCCATCACGTGACACCAGTGGCAGGCCGAGTACCCGACCGAGAGGAGAATCGGCTTCCCTTCACGCTTCGCGAGCGCCAGCGCCTCGTCGCCCCACGGGTACCAGTCGACCGGGTTGTCCGCGTGCTGGCGCAGGTAAGGAGAGGTCTCGGCGGCGAGGCGGTTGGCCATGCGCACCAATAGCCCGCGCTCCCGTTCCGTGCATGATGCGCCGCCCATGGCGCGTGACGTCACCCACTTCGAAGCGCTCGGCCGACTGCTCGAGCTCGAACGCCGCGCGGAGCGGGAGCGCCTCGCCACCGAGAAGGCCGCGCTCCCGCTCGCTGAGCTCGAGTCTCGCGGGCTCGTGGTGCTCGACGTGGAGTCGATCGAAGAGTCCATCGGCCTCGGCGGTCGCGCGCTCGTCACCTTCGCCCGCGACGACAAGCGGGCCCTGCGCTCGAAGCTGCACTCGGGCGACGTCGTCTCGGTGAGCCCGCGCAAGGCGCCCGTCGACAACCCACCACAAGGCATCGTCACCCGCGCCACGCGTCAGCAGCTCGAGATCGCCTTCGACCGTCACCCACCGCCGTTCATCGGCGAAGGCCGGCTTCGCATCGATCTCGTCGCGAACGACGTCACGTTCGACCGCGCGCGCAGCGTGCTCAAGCGCCTGTCGGAGATGACGCACGGCCTCGCGAGAGACCGTCAGCAGCTCGTCCTGGGAGCGCTCACACCGCGCTTCGAGAAGCGCCCCACCTTCACGCCATCACGCGCTCTGAATCCGGAGCAGCTCGACGCCGTGTCGCTTGCGCTCTCGGCCCGCGACGTCGCGCTGGTCCACGGTCCTCCCGGCACTGGGAAGTCGACGGTGCTCTCGGAGATCGCCGTGCAGTGCGTGAAGCGGGGCCAACGCCTGCTCTGCACCGCCGCCAGCAACGCCGCCGTCGACCACCTGCTCGAGCTCTGTCTCGACGCGGGCCTCAACGCGATTCGCGTCGGTCACCCGGCGCGCGTGCTCCCCCACCTGCAACAGCACACGCTCGATCTGCTCGTCGAAGACCACGACGATCGCATCACCGCGCGCGAGATGTTCGACGAGGCCTTCGAGCTGCTCGGCTACGCCCGCAAACAACGCAACCAGGGCCGCACCCGAGCGCGCTTCGCCAACGCCCGCGCCGCGAAGAGCGACGCCTACGCCTTGATGGATGATGCGCGCGTGCTGGAGCGGAAGGCGGTCGAGTCGGTGCTGGGCCGGGCCGACGTCATCTGCGCGACGCTCTCGATGCTCGACGGGCACGTGCTGGCGCAGCGCTCCTTCGACGTCGCGTTGCTCGACGAGGCGACGCAGGCGCTCGAGCCGCTCGCGCTCGGCGCGTTCTTGAAGGCACCCACCGTCATCCTCGCGGGCGACCCGAAGCAGCTCGCCGCGACCGTCATCTCGATGGAGGCGAAGGCGCAGGGCCTCGGCACGTCGCTGTTCGAGCGCGTGCTGGCGGACTTCGGCGACGAAGTGAAGCGAATGCTCAAGGAGCAGCACCGCATGCACGAGGCGCTCATGCGCTTCCCGTCACGCGAGATGTACGGCGGCGAGCTCCGCGCCCACCCGAGCGTCGCTGGCCGCGTGCTGACCGACGTGCTCACCCCGGGCACGACCCTCGACGCGCCACCGCTCCTCTTCCTCGACACGGCCGGCAAGGGCTTCGACGAGTCACGCGAGCCCGGCACGCAGTCGCTTCGCAACGAGGGAGAGACCGAGCTGATCGTCGCGCGCGCCCGTGAGCTCCTCGCCGCTGGCCTCGCGCCCGAGCAGCTCGCCGTCATCACGCCATACAGCGCGCAGGCGTCGTTCATTCGTGAACGCCTGCAAGACGTGCCCACCCTCGAGGTCGACACCATCGACGCGTTCCAGGGCCGGGAGAAAGAAGCCGTGCTCCTCTCGCTCGTTCGCAGCAACGGCGACCAGCAGGTCGGCTTCCTCGAAGACCTGCGCCGCATGAACGTGGCCATCACCCGCGCGAAGCGTCACCTCTTCGTCGTCGGCGACTCGGCCACGCTCACCGGCCACCCGTTCTACGCGCGCTTCATCGAAGAGACGCAGCAGCAAGAGGGCTATCGCTCGGCGTGGGAGTGGAACGCAGGTTCTGCGCAGTGACGTTCTGACGCACGACGACGGGCGAGGCCTGCCACTGCGCGCCTGATGCTGTAGGGTCCGCGCCCGCATGCGCCAGTCCCTTTCGTTCGTCTTCGCGTTCGTGCTCTCGGCCTCGGCCGGCTGCATGTGTGGTCCCACGTCGCGCCCGTGCACGGCGACCTCGGAGTGCGGCCCCGGCCAGGTCTGCATCGGAGGCCAGTGCCGCGCAGGCTCGGCGGCCGGTGGTGGCTCGGGGGGAGGCTCGACCAGCACGGGCGGCGGCTCCACGGGGACCGGCGGCGGGGGCATCGGCACGGGTGGTGGTCTCGCGACCGGCGGCGGCTTCGCCACGGGCGGCGGCGACCCATTCGAAGAAGACGCGGGCATGATCGACGCCGGCATTCCCGTCGACGACGGCGGCTGCGGCCCCATCATGGCCGGCAACCCGCCCTTCCCCCGCGAGTGCGCGTCGGGCACCACCAACGAGTGCGGCGGCGCGGCCGACACCTTCCTCACCTCACGCGGCGTCGCGGTGGCGCGCCTCAACGGCAACTCGGGCAACGGCTACGACGACGACTGCGACGGGCTCGTCGACGAAGGCTGTCTGTGTCTGCAGGGCGGCACCACGAAGGACTGCTGGCTGGTGCCGGGAACGCAGATCGACCCGAACACCTCGCAGCCTGTCGGCTGGTGCACCGCCAACGCGAAGGGCTCGGTCGACTGCGCCGGCACCGAGATCACCATGTGGTCGGGCGTCTGCCGTGGCGCGCAGCGGCCGCAGGTCTACGACTCGTGCTCGCCGGGTGACTTCGACTGCGACGGCCTGTCGGGGAACAACCAGATCGCCGGTTGCAACTGCCCCACCGCCGTCGACTGCCCGACGGCACCGCTGGTGCTCGCGCCCTACCCGAACCCCGGCGCGATTCCGCGCGTCGACGGCACTGCGTGGATTCGGGACGTCGCGATGCGCGGCATGGCCACCGACTGGACCTGGACCGTGCTCGGCGGCGACTGCGACAACGTGCTGCCGTGGCCGACCTTCGCGCTCTACACGCAGGCCAACTCGGCCGCGCCCGGCGCCCGGGTCGGTTCACGCGCCCCGGTGCGCTTCGACATGGCGGCGACGCCTGCCCGCTACGTCGCAGCAGCAGGTCAGCCGCTCATCGCCATTCAAGCCGCGCGTGGGAACGCGCCCGGCGCCGGCGTGGTGCACCCTGCGTTCGGGCTCTCGGGCGACTACCTCGTACAAGGTGAATTCACCCTCAACGGCACGAAGTACGTCTGCACCCAGCGTGTCGAGGTTCGGGCCCCCGGCGTTCGTGCCGAGCTGTGCTGGGACACGGTGGGCGGCAACGACATCGACCTGCACGTCGCGAGGCTCCAGGGCACCTGCACGACGCCCCAGGGCTGGAACACGACCTGCCAGACCGGCGGTGCCTCGGGCCCAGTGCAAGACTGCTACTACAGCGGCGCGAGCGGCTGTAACGACGGCAGCGCGAACCCACCCAGATGGGGCTACGCGGACTCTGCGACGACGGCCTGCCTCGGCTGGGGAAGTCGACGACGGGCCGTGTCGGTGGTCGGCGCTCGACAGCCGTGCACCAACCCGCGGCTCGACATCGACAACGTCGGCTGCGACCGCAACCAGCAAGACCCGACGAACGGCACCTTCTGCGGCCCCGAGAACATCAACCTCGACAACCCGAACAACGCAGACACCTTCGTCATCGGCGTGAACCACTACGCGGGCGGGCAGGCGAGGCCGCATGTGAACGTGTACTGCAACGGCCGGCGCGTGCTGTCGGTCGGGTACAACCCCGCGACGAATCAGCAGTGGCCGCTGCTGCGAAACGCCGGCCAAGACGACAACGGCGACATGTGGACGGCTGCGACGGTGAAGGCGAACGTCACCAACGGCCAGCTCACCTCATGCGACGTCACGCCGATTCCGTCGCGTCACGCCGACCCGACCCGCGATGGGCCTGCGGCGATGCCGGGCGCTGGCAATGGCTCCTGCGTCGACTCGCGCATGAACCAGACGCCGGCCCCCAACCAGTTCAGCTTCACCACGCGGCGCTTCATCGACAACGCCACCACCCAGGGTGGAGCGCAGGGAGCGCAGCCCACGACGCCGGCCAACTGGTGCAAGCACTGAGCGTCACCTCGCAGAAAAGTGACAGCGGCCTCGCACGAACGTGTGGGCCGCGCCTGGCCAGCACGCAAACCCACTGAAACCGCTCGGGACCGCCTCCGGCACGCCTCCTGCTCTGAAAGAGCACGTCATGGAGCCAGCGATGCCCACCCTCGAACAGAACAACGGCCTCTGGGTCGTCCGCGTCGAACGCGACAACGGCAAGATACAGGAATACCGGTGCGCCACCGAACAACAGGCCCGCGCGCTCGCGCTGGTGCTGGCGCCGAGGCCTCAGCCGCTCAACTGAATTCAGAAGTGCTGGTACCCGCCACGCCCGCCGAGCTCCCTTCCGTCGACGGTGAGCCGACGCGTCCGCGTGACGACGCCAATCGGAAACGCGCCCTGCCCCACTGCTGACAGGCGCTGCTCGAACGCTCGCGCTCGCGACGGAGGAACGGTGACGGCGAGCACGTAGTCTTCTCCGCCCGTGAGCGCGTGACGATGCACGTGCTTCTCCGAGGCGCACCACAGCAGCAGCGCCTCCAACACCGGCAGCGCGCCCGTCTCGAGCGCCATGCCGATCTCGGAGGCTTCGCAGACATGGCCGAGGTCCTGCACGAGGCCATCGCTCACGTCGACGCCGGCTGAGGCGAAGCGCGCGGCCTCGAGGCCCCACCGCACGTGCGGAGCAGGCGATCGCTGTGCGAGCACCAGCGCCTCCCACGATGGGTCGACCTTCACGGGCCCGCGCGCCGAAGGCTGGTGCTTCGCGCTCGCAAGCACCTCGAGGCCGGCCGACGCACTCCCGAGCGGACCCGAGACGTAGACGCGGTGACCTGGCCGCGCGCCCGAACGCGTCATCGCGCGCCGGCCGAGCGGAACCTCTCCAGCGAGCGTCACGGTGACCGACAGCTGCGTCGCCTTCGTCACGTTGCCGCCGATGAGCGACACGCCGTGCGCCGCCGCGAGCGCCGCCATGCCTGACGAGAGGGCGCGAAGGTCTTTGTCCGAGAAGTCGCCCGGCAGCTGGAGCGCGCACACCGCCCACGTGGGCTTCGCGCCCATGGCCGCCACGTCAGACAGGTTCACCGCGAGCGCCTTGTGCCCGACGTCGGCGAGGCGAAACGTCTGCCGCGAGAAGTGCACGCCTTCGACGACCGCGTCGGTGGTGATGACCTGTTGGTGCTTCGTCGGCGGGAGCAGCGCGGCGTCGTCTCCAGGCCCTGCCGGTGACGGGCGCAGCGAAAACGCCTCCAGAAAGGCCGCGATGCGCTCAAACTCGTTCATGGGGCGTCACGCTAACCCCGGGCGGGCCGAACACGTCGACGCGTTGTTGTGTGGGCTGGACCGCAGGAAACGAGGCATGCTGGCCCTGTCGCCGTGACGCCCCTTCGCTTTGGCCGGTACTTTCTGCTCAAGAAGCTCGCCGTCGGTGGCATGGGCGAAGTGTGGCTCGCGCGCGTGGCGGGTGACTCCGACGAGCAGCCGCCCATCGTCGTGAAGCGGCTGCTGGCGCACCTCAAGGAGGACCAGGAGTTCGTGAACATGTTCTTCGACGAGGCGCGCATCGCGGCGGCCCTCGATCACCAGAACATCGCGCGCATCGAAGACCTCGGCGAAGTCGGCGGCGACTACTACATCGCGATGGAGTTCGTGCACGGCATGAGCTTCGGCGACGTGGTGAACGCCGCGCTCGAGGCAGGCACCGACATGCCGGTCGCGCTCAAGTGCCGCGTCATCGCCGAGGCCGCCGCGGCGCTCGACTTCGCACACCACGCGAAGACCGAAGCCGGCGCGCCGCTCGAGCTCATTCACCGCGACGTCTCGCCGCAGAACATCATGGTGGGCTTCGACGGCTCGGTGAAGCTGATCGACTTCGGCGTGGCGCGCGCGGCGAACAAGCTGACCCGCACCGCCACCGGCATCATCAAGGGCAAGTACGCGTACATGTCGCCCGAGCAGGCCTGGGGTAAAGATCTCGACGGGCGCAGCGACCTCTTCGGCCTGGGCATCGTGTTGTGGGAAGTGCTGGCGCTGGAGCGGCTCTTCAAGCGCGAGAACGACACGGCGACGCTTCGCGCGGTGGTGGGCGCCGAGATCGAGCCACCGTCGAAGAAGGAGCTCACCGTTCCCAAAGCGCTCGACGCCATCGTGCTCAAGGCGCTCGCGCGTGAGCTCGGCGCCCGCTTCCAGACCGGCACCGAGTTCAAGAAGGCGCTCGAGGCGTTCCTCACGAAGCAGCGGCTGCCGGCGACGAAGGCGCACCTCGCGGGGTGGATGCAGAAGCTCTTCCCCGAAGAGGCGCGCGCGCAGCTCCCGGCGCACCCCGAACCGTCGAGCCCCGGCGAGCGCTCCTCGCCCGTGCTCAAGCCCGCCATCGAGAACCCGAAGCTCCCGCGCTCGCGCGTGCTCGACACCTCGGAGCTGGAGCAGCGCATCGCCTCGGCCGGCAGCGGCGCGCTTCGTGGGCTGTTCTGCAACGCGCTGCTCGCGGCGGTGATGAAGCTCGCGGGACCCGTCGCCGATCAGAAGGTGCGCAAGGCCGCGGCCGAGCCGAAGCCGTACGTCGACCAGCTCTCGTACCCGACGACCGAGTTCCTGCGCATGTTGTGGAAGGCCGTCGAGCTGGTGCTCCCGAAGGCGCGCAACGTCGACGAGGCCTTCGAACTGCTCGGCGCCGCGATGATGGATGGGCTGGTGCGCTCTCCGTTCGGCAAGGCGCTCGAGGGTCAGAAAGAGCGCTTCCCAGACGCCATCTTGAAGCCGCTGTTGGCGACGCTGAACCCGATGATCGCTCCCGGGCAGCGCCTGGTGTCGAGCGTCGCGCCTGGCCGCGCAGTGCTGGTGTTCAAGGATGAGGTGCTGCCGATTCAGCTCTACATCGGCCTGCTGCGCTCGCTCGTGCAGGCGTTCTATCGACTGCCCATCGAGGCTCGTTGGGAGAAGCCGAGCGCCCAGCGCATCGAGCTGTCCATCGCGTGGTGAGTGACGGCTACATCCACGGCGGTACCGACGCGCGCGAAGTGGCCCGGCTCGAGAAGCAGGCTGACTTCGTGTCGGGCTTCACGTTCCCATTGTTCGACGCGGCGCCGGGTCAGCGGGTGCTCGATCTCGCGTGTGGCGTCGGCGCGATGGCGGTGCGCCTCGAGCGCACGTTTCCCGGCACCGAGCTCGTCGGCGTCGACCTGTCGAAGCAACAGCTCGCCGCGTGCCGCGCCAACCACGGCGAGCTCGCAGTCGCCCGCGCGAACGGCGAGTCGCTCCCCTTCGCGGACGCGACCTTCGACCGCGTGCACTGCTCGTGGATGCTGGAGCACGTGCCCAGGCCACAGGCCATCGTCACCGAGGTCTGTCGCGTCTTGAAGCCAGGCGGGAGCTGTCAGTTCGTCGAGGTCGACAACTGGTCGCTGACGACGCGGCCGCATCTGCCGGCGGTGCATGAGCTGCTCGCGCTGTTGAACGCGGCGCAGGTTCGCGCGGGTGGCGACCCGGCGATTGGGCCGAAGCTGGCGCCGCTCTTCAGCGCTGCTGGCTTCACACGCTTCACGCTCCAGCCCCTTCAGCTCGTCGCGACGGCTGCTGAGCCGCAGTTCCTCGCCGGGTTCATCGACGAGTTCGCGGAGATCTTCGAGAGCCTCGACGAGTCACTCGGCGCGCAGACGGCCAGCCTCATCGTGACGGCGACGTCGCAGCTTCGGGCGCTCCTGCAGGTCCCTGACGTCGAGCTTCGCTACACGCCGTGGGTCGCGCGCGGAATTCGGTGAGCGGCGACTACGCAGCCTCGTTCGCCTCCACGGCGTGCTCGAGCGATTGCACGTTCTGACGGCTGAGCCATTGAAAACGCAGGAACACTGCGACAGCGACCACCGACAAGCCTGCGGACAGGCCCCACCACAACCCGACGACACCGTGGCTGCCTCGCACGCCGAGCCACCACGAGAGCGGAAGGCCGATCGCCCAGTGACCGATGACGTTGGCGATGAAGGTGAAGCGCGTGTCGGCGTAGCCGCGCAAGACACCAGCACCGACGCCCTGCACCCCGTCGGAGATCTGAAACACCGCCGTCACCGCGAACAGTGACGCCGCGACGCCGACGACGCCTTCATTCGGAGACAACAGGCGCGCGAGCGGCTCGGGCACGAGGACGAACATGAGCGCCGTCGCCGACATGAACGCGGCTCCGCTCGCGAAAGCGACCAGCCCCGAGCGTCGCGCGGCCGGGAGGTTTCGCGCGCCAACGCCCCAGCCGACCCGCACGCTCCCGGCGCTGCCGATGCCGACGGCGACGCAGAACGTGAGGCTGGCCCACGTGAGCGCGACCTGATGCGCGGCGCTGCTCGAGGAGCCGAGCCGCGCGGCCAACAACCCGGCGAGCCCGAAGACGCCGCCCTCCGCGAGCAGGTGCAGGCCGACGGGGAGCCCCAGCCGCGCCGCCCGCCACAACGCCGTGACGTCGAGCGAACGCCTCACGCCCTCGAGGCGTGGACCCAGCGCCGGCACCAGCACGAGGAACTGAAGCCACGTGCACACCGTCGTCGCGATTCCGGCTCCGGCGATGCCCAGCGGAGGAATCGGCCCAGCCCCGAAGACGAGCAGCACATCGAGCCCAAAATTGACGACGTTCGCGAAGACCATCGCGCCGACGATGGCCCGCGTTCGGCCGAGGCCCTGGAGATACGAGCGCGCGCCGACGAAGAGCAACTGCCCAGCGACACCCGGCAATCGAACGTCGATGTACGTGAGCGCGCCGTCGGCGATGTCAGGCGCGACGCCGACCAACCGGAGCAGCGGCCCCATCAACACGAGCGGCACCAGCAACACCAACGACGTCGTCAACGCGAGCCACACTCCGGTCCAATAGTGAGAGCGCGCATCGGTGGGCCGGTTCGCGCCGATGGCCTGAGAGACGAGCGGGTCGAGCGCCATCATCACGCCCATGCCGAAGAACATCACCGTGAAGGTGAGCGAGTTGCCGAGGCCCGCAGCGGCCTGCGCCGACTCGGACAAGCGGCCCACCACCGCGGTGTCCACCAGACCCATCAACGCCTGGCCGGCCTGCGCGAGGGCGAGCGGGAGCGCGAGCGTCCACAACGCCTTGAGCTCGTCGGTGATGGGTCGGGGCGACGAAGACATGGCGGCGGGGAACGACGAACGGCGGCGCAGCGCCTGACGTCAGGGCCGCGAGAGGAACGCGTCGAGCACAGCTTGATCCTGCGCCTGCACGAGCACCGGCCGGCTGAACGACAGCAGCGCCTCTTTGAGCGACAACGTGCCGAAGCCCGACTTGTCGGCCGCGCTGAAGCCGAAGGAGTCGGGGCCGCGCTGGCAGACGTCGTTCACGTTCACGCGCGCGACGAAGCGGGTGAACTTTCGAACCAACGCCCGTGCGCTCGCCGCCTGGCCCCACACCGAGGCCTGCTGACCGAACGGTGAGTGCCGTTGCCACTCGAGCACCTGCTCGACGTCGTCGAACGCCGCGACGGGGACGATGGGGCCGAACTGCTCCTCGTGAAACAGCCGCATGCCCTGCTTCACCTCGGCGACGACGGCCGGGCGCATGATCGAGAACGCGCCGCGACCACCGTTGGTGTTCCTCACGCTGGCGCCCTTCGAGACGGCGTCATCGATCAGCGCGCGCATCGCGTCCAACTTGGTCTCTTCGGGCAACGGCGTGATGCCGACTCCGGGCTGCCAGGGCATGCCGGCCTCGAGCGCATCGACCCGCGCGGAGATCTTCGTGACGAGCGCGTCGAACACCGTGCGGTGCGCCAACACGAGCTTCTCGGCGGTGCAGCGCTGGCCGTTGAAGCCGAGCCCACCCTTCACGATGGCGGTCGCGGCGGCGTCGAGGTCTGCGTCGGCCAGCACCACGCACGGGTTCTTCGCGCCGAGCCCCAGAATCTTGTGGAGCGTGATGGGCGTCGGGTGCGAGCGCATGATGGCGTTGGCGGCGCCTTCGCTCCCGATGAACGCGAGGACGTCGACGACGCCGCTCGGGTTGCCGGCCACGTCGAGCTCGGTCGACGACATCACCGCGGGGATCACCACGCGGCCGTCACCGGGCATCAGGCTGACGACACCCTTCGGGAAGCAGTCGCGGAACGCCTCGAGGAGCACCAGATTCGCCAGGACTCCGAACCGCGGCGTCTTCGCGATGACGACGTTGCCCATCAGCAGCGCGGGGATGACGGTCGTGAGGAACTCGTTCACCGGGTAGTTGAAGGGCGCGACGCAGAGCACGAGGCCAAGCGGGCGGCGATGGGTGCGCGCGTAGTGCTGTTTGCTGCCCGCCGAACCGTGCTGCACCGAGAGGTCGCCCGCACGAAGCTGCTGGAGCTCTTTGACGGTGTTGCGGATGTACTCGACGCTCCGGGTCACCTCGTCGCGCGACGAGCTCCATGCCTTGCCGATCTCCCACATCAGCAGCGTGGCGATCTCGTCGGTCTTCGCCTCCACCGCTGCGGCGAAGCGCTCCACGGCGGCGATTCGACTCTCGACGTGCAGCGACGGCCACTCACCTTCGCCATGCTTCCAGGCGCGCTCGGCGGCGGCGACGGCGAGCTTCGCGTCGTCGGCGGTCAACTGCGCCTCGTGGCCGAGCAGCATCGTCGTCACTGCAGGCCCCAGCCGAACGGCGACGCGCGAACGCACCTCGCGGGCCTGACCGGTCCACGGAAGCACCTCGCCGTCGACCAACCAGCGCGGCCCGTGCTTCGACGCGTCGACGCGGACCTTCGCAGGCACGTCGGCCGCGACGGGGAACAGCATCGCGAGGGCGTCGTCGTTCCAGTCGCTCATGGGTGCGCACCTTGCCACGGGGACGCAGTGCTGGGCGTCACGATTGAGTCGACGCAGTCGCTCCACGTTCGTACCGTCATCCCATGCGACCACGCGTCTCGGTGTACCTGGGCGTCAGCCTCGACCTCCGCATCGCGCGAGACGACGGCAGGCTCGACTGGCTGGAGCGCTACAGCGACCCATCGGTCGGCGACTACGGCTACGCGGCGTTCATGGAGACGGTGGACACGCTCGTGATGGGCCGCTCCACGTTCGACACGGTGCTCGGCTTCGGCGCGTGGCCGTTCGGGGGGAAGCGGGTGGTGGTGTTCACCAACCGTCCACTGGACACCAACCCTGGCGTCGAGACCGCCTCGGGGCCGCTCGTCGGCGTGCTCGAGTCGCTCCATTCGAGCGGCGCGCGCCACGTGTATCTCGACGGTGGAAAGCTCGTGCAGCAGGGACTGTCCGAGGGCGTCGTCGACGCGCTGACGTTGTCGATCGTTCCGCACCTGTTGGGCAGCGGTCGACCGCTCTTCACCAACGGGTTGCCAGAGCTCGCGCTGCAGCTCGTCGGTAGCCAGGCGTTCGCGACGGGACTCGTGCAACTTCGCTATCAGCGCGCCGAGGCAGCGCCCGGCACCACCGGCGTCGAGCGCTGACGACGGTTCCACAGCCACCAGCTCAGCGGGAGCGCTGCGAGCGCCACCTGCGGCAGCACCGTGAGCCAGTCGGGGAAGAGGCCCAGCGGTGCAAAAGTGACGAACGGCATCGGCGCGAGCGGCAACACGCCGAGCTCCTGCAGCCCGTGGAGGCCCTTGCCCAGCAGCATCACGGCCGTCGCGATGAGGAGCACCGTCGACACGTTGAAGAGCGTCTTCATCGGTAGCTTGAACCCGACGGTGCGCACGAAGACGACGAAGCCCAGCAACGCCACGAGGCCGGCGAGCGAGCCCCACACCACGCCGTCTCTTGAGTCGGCCGCGAGGCCCTGGAGGAACAGCGCGGTCTCGACCGTCTCACGGCCGACCGAGGTGAAAGAGATGGTGAAGAGCCCGAGCGCGCTCCCGCTGCCAAGGGCGTCCTTCATCTTCGCCCGCAGGTCGCCCATCATGGCGCTGACGTTCGCGCGCGCGTTGAGCCAGAGCGCCGCGTAGAGGAGCAGCCCCACCGCGAAGAGCGCGACGACCGTCTCGAGCCATTCCCGGTTGGCGCCCGCGAGCAGTGACTGGCCGAAGACGAAGGCGACGACGCCGAAGACGAGCGCCGAGATCCACCCTGCGTGCACGATCTTCACCTGCGCGTCAGCGCCCATCTTCTTCATCACCGCGAGCAAGGCGCCGACGACGATGGTGGCCTCGAAGCCCTCGCGCAGCAGAATGAAGAGCGCCGCCAGGAAGACGGACCAGAAGTCTCCACGGGTCGACGCGTTCGTGTCTGCCAACAGCGCGAGGAGCTTCGACACTTCTGGCTCGAAGCCTTCATGGCTCTGCGCCGCGAGGCGGGTCTGAGTGAAGGCCTTCTCGAGCCGGTCGACGAGCTGCGGGTCTCGCGCGCGGAGCATCGGCTCGATGGGCTCGAGGCCCAGCAGGTACGCGTCGACGACGGCCTTTCGCGCGGCATCCCACTCGCCGTTCTTCGCCAGGCTGCGCGCCGACTCGAGGCCAGCGCGGGCGACCGACCTCGACGACGACGCATCGGCGACCGGGAGCTCACGTCGGGCACACGCAAGGCCATCGGCTCCGAGCTGCGAGGTCAGCATCACGTCGGTGGAGGTGGCGAGCGCCTCGAGACCCAGGGGCAGGCCCTTCGTCACGCAGGCCGGCTGCCTCAAGGAGAAGATGAAGAACGCCACGCTCCATCGTTCGGCGTCGGAGAGCGCCCCGAACGCCGGCATCGCAGTGCCCGTGATGCCGAACGTGGTGGTGTTGAAGACCTTGTACGGCGTGAGGGTCTCCATACGCGCGGCGTCGTGGAAGTTGGCCGGCGCAGGCGTCATGCCGGTCGCGGCCGGTCCATCCGCGCGGCCGTCGGCGCCGTGACAGCTCGCGCAGTGGGTCGTGAAGAACGTCTTCCCGGCAACGAGGTCGGGCGTGACGCGAGGTGAGCGTGAGAGGTTCTTCGCGGCGACGATCTCCCGCGCGAGCTCACGGCACTGCACGACGACCCCTTCCGCCGGAGCCACAGCATCGATGTCTGCTTTCAACTGCCGCGCGCGATCGAGGTACGGCGCACCCTCGGGACCAAGATCGATCAACGTCGCGATCGCCTCGTCGGCCAGGCCTCGTTGTTCAGCGAGCTCATCGGCGTTCTGCTCCGCGACCGCCGCGGCGTAGTCACCCTCGAGGTACTGCAGCAGCCCGACGACACGGTGCCAGCCTGAGGCCGAGTCGTCTCCCAATGCTGCTGTGCTCAGCACCATCACGAACGTCAGGGTCCACGTGCGCATGAGGTCGCTCCTTGAAGAGAACAGGAGCTTCCGACATTTTGCGAGTGAATGTCAAAATCAACACCAACCAGACATCACGCTCGGGCTCACGTCACCGCAGGGGGAAGCTCGCGGGGCCGTCGTTGGTCGTCGATGGCCACGAAGGTGAACGTGCCGGCGGTGACGAGCTCGGCGTCGTCGCCGTACCGGTTGCGACGCCACGCCTCGACCTTGATGCGCATCGACGTGCGGCCGATGCGTTCGAACGTCGCATACAGGCTGACCTCGTCGCCGACGAAGACCGGCTTGAGAAACTCCATCGCGTCGATGGCGACGGTGGCGCAGCGGCCCTTCGCACGTCGTGCCGCAGCGTTGCCGGCGGCCATATCCATCTGGGCCAGCAGCCAGCCTCCGAAGATGTCACCTGCGGGGTTGGTGTCGGCCGGCATCGCGACGGTGCGAATGACGGGGGCGCTGCTCGGAGGCGCGGTCATGTGGGGAGCGCATAGCCCGTCTGACTCCCGGGCGCGCGGCGCTCGACTAGTCTCCAGGGCCCTCATGACAGCCTCCCTCCCCGAAGCATCGCTGGCCGTTCGAGACGCCCTCACCGCCGCCGGCCAGGGGCTGGTCGATCGTGAACAACTCGTCGACCTCATCGCGCTCACCGCCATCGCAGGAGAACACCTGCTCGTCATCGGGCCTCCCGGTACGGCCAAGAGTGAAGCGGTGCGACGCGTCGCGAAGACGTTGGGCGGCCGCTACTTCGAGTACCTGTTGGGCCGTTTTACCGAACCGTCGGAGGTGTTCGGGCCGATCGATCTGCGAAAGCTCAAGGAGGGCATCGTCGAGACGCAGACGGCGGGCATGCTCCCCGAGGCCGACATCGCGTTCCTCGACGAGGTGTTCCTGGGCTCGACGGCGATCCTCAACACGCTGCTCGGCCTGCTCAACGAGCGCGTCTTCCGGCGCGGCCACACCACGGTGAAGAGCCCGCTGCGCGTCTGCATCGGCGCGTCGAACGCCATTCCCGAGGAGCCGTCACTCGCCGCCTTCGCCGACCGCTTTCTGGTGCGGGTGTTCGTCGAGCCGATCGCCGACGCGAAACTCGAGGCGCTGCTCGATGGTGGCGCTGCGCTGGCCCGCTCATCGCTCGAACAGCGCGCCTCGCTCGAGCATGTCGACGCGCTGTCGACCGCGGCGCGGCTCGCGAACACCTCACGGCTCAGAGACCCACTCGCGCACGCTGTCCGACTCCTTCGCAAGGCAGGCGTGGAGCTGTCGGACCGGCGCGTCGTCAAGGTGCAGCGCCTCGCCTGCGCCGCCGCCGTGTTGGGAGGCCGCACCGAGCCGACCGACGCCGACCTCTGGCCCATTCTGTACGCGGTGCCGACGCTCGATGGGCAGCGGCTCGCGCAAGACGTGCTGAAGGACGTGCTCAAGCACTCGCAGAGTTCCACGCTCATCGCGGCGGCCGAGGCTGCTTCGAACGCGCCGGGCGCCCGTGCGGCCCGCATCGTCGAGACCGCGACCGGCCTCTTCGCGCAGTCACCGGCCTCTGAGGACGTCAGCGGCCGTGAGCGCTGGAAGCTCAAGCTCGAGGGCGTCGTGAGAGAGATTGACGCGTCCTTCGACACCAACGCGTTGCCACCGACGCTCGCGCCCGTACGAGCGCGCCTCGCGGAGCTCCTGGCCACGCCGTGACTCCGACGCTGCGACCACGAGCAGAGGCTCTGGCTCCACGCGCCGTGGTGGGCGAAGGCATCGTCGCGCAGGCGCTCGCGCACCGGCTCCTCCAGTGCGCAGCAGAGCGCCTTCGCCAGCTTCGGGTCGTCGTGACGCCGGAGCTCCTCGTCGCGCTCGGGCCCGAAGACACGTTGCCGTGGGTCGATGGCGTCCGCTACCTCGGCTGCGAAGCGGGCACGCCGGGACTGCTGCTGCCGACGACGCGCGAGGCGACGGTCGCGGCGATGCTCCTCGAGCGGGCGCTGCGTCGCGCGCATCACCTCCCCGACGGCCCGTTCGCGTTGCTCTCGATGGAGCTGCTCGTGCCGCTCGGCCGCGCCGTCATTCCGGGCCGCAGCGTCCTCGCCCCGCTGCTGGAGTCAGCTCCGTGAGCGCGCTGCCCGCTCCGCTCAAGCCGTGGGCCGCGCAGCTCTCGTTGCTGCAGCGAGACCTCGCGCTCGCGCTCGCCCCGTCGATTCAGCGGCTCTCGATGAGCATTGGTCCGCTCGCCGACGCGCAGTCGAAGCCCACTGGTGCTCCTGACGGCTACGACGGCGTCGCGCGAAAGGGCTCCTACGAGCGGCTGCTCATCACCGAGTGGTTGTACGCCGACGAAGCGCCCGAAGAGTTCCTGCGCCGTGCGGCGGAAGGCGAACACCTGTTCTCGCGGCTCGCTGTCCGGGAGCCACACCAGGCGCGACGCTGCCTCGTGCTCTTCGACGCGGGTCCTTCTCAATTGGGCGCGCCGCGCATCGCCCACCTCGCGGCCTTCATCGCCTTCGCATCTCGCTGTGAAGCCGCGCACGCGACGATGTCGTGGGGCGTGCTGCAGTCACCTCCACCTTCGGCAGACACGGGCTCACGACTGCACTCAGGGTTCAGCAAGACCGAAGCCGAGGCGCTGTTGAAGGCCCGCACTTCGAGAGAAGCGACTCCGGCTGACTTGAAACAGTGGCTCGAGGTGATGGGCCCGCGCGCCGATGACGTGTGGGTCGTCGGTGGCCACGCGTTGCTCGCCTCCAGTGCCGCGTCGAAGGTGCAACAGGTCGAAGTGAACGAGCTGGTGGAGCCGGGCGTGCGTCGGCTCGAGGTGACGGTGCGGCGTGGGGGCCGGGCTCGACAGACGGTTCAGCTCGAGCTGCCTCCACCAGCGACCTGCGCCTCGCTCCTGCGGGCTCCATTCATCGTCGAGAAGCCGAAGCCACCGACGGCAGGCACCGCGCGCCCGTCGCACGGCCTCGTCTTCAGCGCGAGCGGCAACCGGCTCTTCACGCGTGGGCCGAATGGAGAGTTCATCGCCATCGCCTTGCCGAACGGCGTGGGCGCGACCGTCAAGCAGGCTTTGTTCCAACCACCTGCGCTCGAGCGCGTCATCGCGGCCGGCTGGCACCGCGGGCTGGTCTGCGTGACCGCGAGGTACGACGCCACGGGCCGCGTCACTCGGCTCGTCGTCTACTCACTGACGAAACGCGGCGAACGAAAAGGCGAACCGGTGCTCTACGAGGTGCCCTCGCCCGGCCCCTTCCCCGTTCCAGAAGGTACGTTCGGCGATCTCGCGGTGCTCTCGTTCGCGGGCAAGCGGAAGCTGATGATCGTCGTGGCGGGCCGGGCCTTCACGTTCGACGACGGCCGCATCATCGAGTCGCGTGACCGGGTGCTCGCGCACACGCAGCGCAGCGAACGGGTGATGCTCTTCACCGTCGACGAAGAGGGCCGCCGGCAAGTGCGCTCGGTCTTCTCGAACGGCACCGAGGTCGCCACGCTGGTGGAAGGTCTGGGCGCGACGCGGGCGTACTTCGCCGGCGGCATGCGCTACCCACTGCCGATGCTGGGCCTGGGCGAGATGGCGACCAGCCCGAGGTGGACGCTGGTCGATCACTCCCGCGTCTCGTTCGGCATCGACGTGCCCGAGGGCGGCACGGTGATGGGCGTCACGATGCCGTCGACCTGGGTGGCGGGCTTGCTGGTGCGCACGGCCGACAAGAAGCGCCTGCTCCACGTGAGCGCTCAGGGCACGCAGGTCATCATCGAGACCGAGAGCGACATCGTCGAAGTGGCGACCGACTACGAATTTCCGCGCGCGGCGTGGCTCGACGCGGCGGGCGGCGTGGGCCTCTTCGATGCGTCGAAGCCGACGTCGCTGCTCATCGGGTTGCCCGACGGCCAGGGCCGGCGGCTGATGCACTTCACGGAGTACCGCCGATGAGCGTGTCGCGACGCCGGCTGGTCTTCGAGGGCCGGCACCCGTTCGTCGGCGTGCTGCTGCCAGATGTCGGCCCGTCGCGAGCGCTCATCCTCTCGTGGTGGCAGCCGGGCACCGTGGTGCAGTCGTGTGCGGCGGGACTGGTCGTGCGCTTCGCGGCGCCGCGCACCTTCGATGCCGACGAGATGCGAGGCGTGGGGCTCGTCGAGGTGCAGGGCGGGTTGGTGGGCGCTCCGCTCTCGAAGGCTCAGCTCGAGGTTCTCGCGCCGCCGAAGGGCAGCCTCGTCGTCGCGCGCGCTGGCAGGTTCGAGTGCCTGCCGCTCGCCGTCAGAGAGCTCGATCCTTCCGAGTGGCTTCAGGTTTCACCCGCGACCGTCATCACGGTGACGCGCCCGACCCTTCCAGTCGCGCCGATGGCCGTCGCGCTGGCGCCGAGGCCCGTCCAGCTCCGGCCAGACCCGAAGGCCCTCGCGCCAGAGGCGTCGCGTGCGCTCACCGAAGCGCTGCAGCCCGCGACCGGCGCTCCTCGGCAGTCCTTCTTTCGGCGCACCGCGACGAGCGTGCTGCGGTGGTGGCGTGACCGACGTCGAGGCCAACCTGCGCTCCCTCCCTCGACGACACAGCGCGGCCCCGGCCCCGTGGAGCGCCTCGAGCGGTGGGCGAACCGCCAGCTCGACGACACGCGCCTCGGCCGGTGGATGGATGACGTCAACCGCACCTACGTCGACCGGCTCCTGCGCATGTTCGAGCAAGAGGCCCTCGACGACGCGCTGAAGCACGCAGTGCCGCTGAGCCGGAAAACGGCAGAGCCCGGCGCGTTGCCGTCGCACACACCGTACGGCGCTCGACAGAACATCGCGCTCAACCTCGGGCCTCGCACCGCCGCGACCGGTCCCGCGCCCGTGATGCAGGCCACCGTCTACGAGGCGCTCAAGCAGCGATACCGCACGGCCGCTGAGAAGCTCGAGAAGGCCGGGCGCATCGACGAGGCCGCGTTCGTGCTGGCCGATCTGCTCGACGCTCCGCAAGAGGCCGTCGACCTGCTGGAGCGGCACGACCAGCTCGAGAAGGCGGCGCGGCTCGCAGAGTCACGCAGCCTCGCGCCCGACCTCACGGTTCGACTCTGGGTTCTCGCCAACGACTTCGACCGCGCCATCGCCGTCGCGCGCCGCTACCGGGCGTTCGCGCCTGCGCTCGCCCGGCTCGAGAAGGGCAACCTGATTCACGCCGAGGTGTTGCGGTTGCACTGGGCTCAGTCGCTCGCAGCGTCGGGAGACTTCGGTGGCGCAGCCGAGGCCGTTCGAGGCGTGATGAGGGGCCGCGCGCTGATGCTGACGTGGGTCGACCTCGGCATCGAAGCGGGTGGACCCCAACGTGGGCCGTTGCTGGTGCGGCGGCTCGAGCTCGAACCCTCGACGTCGCAGGCGCAGGTCGAGCTGGCCCATCAGCTCTTGAACGACACCGCCGAAGCGACAGTCCCGGAGCGCGCGGCGCTCGCAGAGGCGCTGGTGGGCTCGACCGATTCCGCGAGCCTCGAGCAACGCCGGCCCCTCGCGCGCGCGGCGATTCGCGCGCTGGTGCGTGACGAGTCGACGTGGGGTGTCGTGAAGCCGGGCGTCATCGGCAAGCTCATCGCGTTCGACGACGGGCCACTCCGCGCCGACCTGCCGTCGTACGCCCCCGGCGTGCGCAGCGGCGAGGCCCTGCCTCTACGGTTCGAGCGAGACCCGACGGCGCTCACGCCGCACGACGCGGTGTTGCTGCCCAGCGGGGCGTTGCTCGTCGCGCTGGGAGAGAGCGGAGTCGCGCTGCTGGGCCACGACGGGCGGGTGACGTGGCGCGCCGACGTGCCGGCCTTCTCGTTGGTGATGAGCGACGAAGGCACGAACGTGCTCGCGGTGGCGCCGCGTGAGGACGTGACGGCCGTCTCCCGCATCTCGATGGCGCCAAGGCGCGCGACACGGTGGGCCGACGTGCAGCTGACGTGTTGGAGCGACACGTTCCGCGACGGCATCTGGTTCATCGCGGCCGGCCCGCGCGTGCTCGGCCTCGACGTGCTCGGCGAACGCCCCGTGCCGCTGTGGGAGCTGCCGGCGCTCCCGGTCGGAGTGGTGAGCTCGATCGCGACGAGCCCCTCGAGCGTCGCGGTGTTGATGACCATCGGAGCTGACGTCGTTCGGCGCGCGTGGCGCTTCCCGAGGTTCGACCTCGTGGAGAACGCCGGCGTGTTCCAGGCGGGCGACGTCGAGCGCTCAGCCACCACGTCAGAGCGAGAGTTCGTGCTCTTCGGTCGCGGCGCCACGGGCAGCCTCACCGCGTGGACTCCCTCGACGACGGCCAACCAGCCTCCGGTCGCGCAGAGCCTGCCAGGTGTGCTCGCCGGAACACCGTCGATGCACGGCGCCACCTTCGCGGTCCCGACGAAGTGGCGACAGGAGCGGCCCGACCAGCTCGACGTGCTGCTCCGCCCTGGTCAGCGCAGCTTCGGCTTCGGCCACGCCACGCGCGCGCACACCCGCTTCCAGCGCAACGTGCTCGTCATCTGCTGCGACAACGGGCACGTCGTCTGCTTCGACACGAACACCCAGCGGATCCTTCGCGACGTGACGGTGAAGCCATGATGGTGCTCGACCTCCTCGACTTTCCCGATGGTGCGCGGCTCTCGAGCGGCCCACCAGCGCGCTTCCAACGATTCCAACTCGACGAGCCCTTCAGCGTCGGCCCCACGGGACTCCTTCGAATCGCCACGATGGAGGCGGCGCAGGCCTGGCAACTGGTGCTCGAGCGCGAGACGCCGCGCTTCATCGGAGGACCGGGCGCGCGGCTTCGTTCGGTCGAGGGCACCATCTTCAGGGTCGAGACCGGCCTCGAGGTGACGACCTTCCGAGTGGTGACGCACGAGACGCCTCGGCTCGACTGGCCGAAGACGCTCGACGAGGCCATCTCGGTCGTCGCTCCCGGCGTCGCAGGCCTCGACGTGCTGGCCGACCTGCTGATGGAGCGCGCGCACCCACTGGGTGAACGGATGCGAGATCTGCCCGAGCCCCAGTGGAGCGACGAGGATTGGATGGGCGATCTGCGTCACCTCGAGTGGGAAGGCAGCTTCGATTTCTCGTGGGCCCGCGGCGTCGTGACGAGCGCGGTGGTGCGAACGCTTTCTGGGCTCGACCGGCTCAGCGCGCACGTGCTCTCGCATCTCGTCCAGCGCGTCGAGGTCATCGACTGGACGGCGAAGCCGAGTCTCGCGACGGCCTCGGCCATCCTCGACGGGCTGCTCGAGCATCGGCTCCCATGGCTGGGAACGCTGACCGTGCATGGGCTGAAGCCCACCGTCGGCGATGAGCTCCAGCGGCTCTGGCGGAAGGGCCGCTGGGCGTCACAGGTGACGAAGGGCTGCGTGCTCGAGACTCCGCGCCCGGTGCCGTTGTGTCTGAGAACGGCGACACGCACCGACCTCGTACCCGAGCGCGGCTACATGCAGGTCGGCGACGGTTCGCCGCTGTGCTTCGTGCGCTACAACGACGCCACGGTTCAGCTCACCGTGCCTCGCCTGAACTTCACCTTGAATGGCGTGAAGCGCACCCCGCGCGTCGCCGCGCCCGGCCCGTGGGTGGTGGTCCTGAAGCCCAAAGACACCTTCACGATCGACGAGCGCACGTACACGCTCGACGTAGCGTGATGACTGTGGCTCCATGCGCACCTCTGGAGGCTCCCGATGTCTGAACGCGCATACCTCGACTTGCTGAAGACGGTGATGGAGCAGGGCAAGCCGCGCGCCGACCGCACGGGCACCGGTACCCGCGCCTTGTTCGGAGGCCAGCTGCGCTTCGACCTGCGCTCGAGCTTCCCGCTGCTGACGACGAAGAAGGTGCACCTGAAGTCCATCGTCCACGAGCTGCTCTGGTTCGTGCGCGGCGAGACGACGGTGCAGTCGCTCAAGGACGTCGGCGTCTCCATCTGGGACGAGTGGGCGACGGCAGAGAAGACGGCGCGCTTCGGACGCAGCGCTGGCGATCTCGGTCCCGTCTACGGGCACCAGTGGCGCAACTTCGGCGCGACGAAGAAGGCGGACGGCACGTACGAGAAGGACGGCGTCGATCAGCTCGCGCGGCTGGTGCGTGACATTCGCGAGAGCCCGATGAGCCGCCGGCTGCTGGTGACGGGCTGGAACCCGGAGGAAGCAGACCAGGTCGCGCTGCCGCCGTGCCACACGTTGTTTCAGTTCCACGTGCAGGATGGCGAGCTGTCGTGTCACCTGTACCAACGGTCTGGCGACGTCTTCCTCGGCGTGCCGTTCAACATCGCCAGCTACGCGCTGCTGACGTTAATGGTGGCGCAGGCGACGGGGCTGACGCCGGGCGACTTCGTGCACAGCTTCGGAGACGTGCACCTGTACAACAACCACGTCGACCAGGCGCGAGAGCAGCTCGCCCGTGAGCCACGCGCCTTTCCACGCATGCGCCTCAACCCGGAGCGCACCAGCCTGTTCGACTTCCGCTTCGAGGACTTCACGCTCGAAGGGTACGACCCGCACCCGGCCATCAAAGCACCCGTGGCGGTGTGACGATGACGACGCGTGCGCCACTTGGTCTGGTCGTCGCGGTCGCGCGCAACGGCGGCATCGGGAAGAACAACGCCCTGCCCTGGCGAATCCCCGAGGACTTGAAGCGCTTCAAGGCGCTGACGCTCGGGCATCCCGTCATCATGGGGCGCGCGACGCACGAGTCGATCGGTAAGCCGCTGGTCGAGCGGCGGAACATCGTGGTGAGCACGACACGCTCCGCGTTCCCGGGGTGTGAAGTCGTTCGTTCGCTCAACGAAGCGCTGACCCTCGCGCAGTCGAGCGACTCGATGCCGATGATCATCGGAGGCGCGCGGCTCTATGCCGAGGCGCTCCCAGTGGCGACGCACCTGTTCCTCACCGAAGTCGACCGTGACGTCGACGCGGACACGTTCTTCCCGACGTGGGACCGCGCGCAGTGGCGTGAGGTGAAGCGCGAGCAGGCGCAGACCCCCGACGTGTCGTTCGTCGATCTGGTGCACGGGTGAAGGGCCCGTCGAATCGGTACATGGGCTGCGCGGTCGTCGTCGTGCTCGCGATGACGACGTGTGGCGTGTGCGGCCTGTCGATGTCGCGGGAGTTGGTGCAGTTCAGGCGCTTCTCGAACACCACGCCGGGCACTCGGGTCGAAGCGGTGGTTCGCGAGGCGACGGTGCTCGGCTTCGAGCGCAGGCCTGCGAATGATCTCGGGCCCGATGACGCGGGCATTGAGAGGCTCGAGCTGGTGAAGCCCAACTATCCACCCGTGGGGCCGTGGCACCTTCGCGTGTTTCACGTCGATGGTGGGGTGACGTCGGTCACGACGTGGATTCCGGACTGAGGTCAGGCCTTGGGAGCCTTCCGTGCGTCCATCAGGGCGCGGAGCTCGGCAGCGACCTCGAGGTCTTTTGGGCGTCGCACCGATTCCTTCACCGTCAGCAGGTCCTCCATCGAGATGACTCGGACTGCGCGGCCATCGAGCTTCATGGTGACTGCGTTGAGTGCGACCCGGTCGATTGAGCCAAGAGGCGGAACTTCACCGAGGAAGTCGACGCGTCCGAGGTCCGTCAGGACGTACAGATTCCGATACTCGTTCAGCTCGGCTGCGGTGAGTGCGATCGGCCTCTTGTCTACCGTCAAAGCAAAGCGGGGGTTCAGCGACCCGATGACCGCGAAGACCCGCTGCCATGACTCAGGAGAGAGTCGAATGCAGACGTCGAGGTCGCGCGTCGGCTCGCTCACTCCGTGGAGGGTCGCAGCAACGCCCCCCACGACGACGAAGTCGAGTCGAGCGTCGAGGAGTCGATTCAACAGTTCACGGAACTGGACCATGGTCGACTGGCTTCACGGCTGCGAGGAGCGCATCGGTCTCATTGATGAGGTCTTCGAGCTGCGCGAGCCGTTGCTCTGGGGTCAGCTTCAGGTTCTCGAGCAGGAGCGAGACGTCGATGCCCAGGTCGACCGCCCGGTCCCAGTTCGGGCCATAGCTGGGAAAGGCCGCGCGAAGTTCGTCGGGGAAGGCCATCGTCATGCGGTGTACCACTCCGCACGGGTGGGATGAACGGCGCTCGACCGCGAACGGCGTCTCGGAATGGACGCGCGCGAGGCTGGGCGTTACGAGCGGGTCCATGAAGATCTACACGAAGACCGGCGACGGCGGAGACACCTCTCTCTTCGGCGGTGGACGGGTCGGCAAAGAGAGCGATCGCGTCGAGTCGTACGGTCAGCTCGACGAGCTCAACGCGGTGCTCGGCATGGCGCGCGCCGAGGGGCTCGGGAAGCTCGATGGCCTGATGCAGACGCTGCAGGACCAGCTCTTCACCATCGGCTCCATTCTCGCGACGCCCGCGGGGAGCAAGGCCGCGGCGCACATTCCCCAGATGAAGGCCGAGTGGGTGACGGCGATGGAAGAGGCCATCGACGCGTTCGACAGCGAGCTGCCGCCGCTGACGACGTTCATTCTTCCCGGTGGAACGAAGGGCGCCGCGGCGCTGCACGTCGCGCGGTGTGTCTGCCGTCGCGCCGAGCGCCGCATCGTGCCCCTGATGCGAGCGGGCGATGTGGAGCAGGACGTGATCGTGTACCTGAACCGGTTGTCCGATCTGCTCTTCACGATGGCCCGGGCTGCAAACGCGAACGCCGGCGTGAAGGACGTGCCGTGGGTGGCGCCGAAGAGCTGAAGGTCAGGGTCGGTACTTCGCGAGCAGCGCGTCGAGGGCGGCGTCGACGGCCTGACACTCCTCGTCGGCTGGCAACGTCTGCATGCGGACCAGCACGCGCTCCTCGTCGTCTTCGTAGCGACGGAAGAGGGCGTCGTCGTTGCGGCGGGCGACCTCGATGCGCAGGGTAGAGAGCTCGGTGTTCGCCGCGCGTTGCCAGCGGAGGTCACAGATGGCGTTCGACTTCGGCGCAGGCGCGGGGCGGGCGACGGCTGGCCGGCTCGGAGCTCGTGCTGGAGCGCTCGGAGCCTGGACCACCGGCGCGGGCTCGACTGGTGGCGGCGCGATGACCACGGGCTCGCGAGGTGGAGCCGGTGGGACAACCATCACCGGAGCAGGTGATGGAGCGCCGCGAGTCACGAGGACCAGCACGGTGACGGCGGCCGCGAGCGCTGCGAGCCCGACGAAGACCAGGAGCAGCGGCGCGCTCCGCGTGAGCGACGAGTCACTGAGGCGCTGCGTGTGAGGGTGCTGCGTGGCGCCATGGCCGGGCAGACGCTCCGTCGCGGGCTGCGGGAGCGGCAACGTCGGAGCGATCGAAGAGGCGCCGAGTGCCATCAACACGCGGCTGCCATCTGAGGCCACCTGCGGCTCGACGTCTCGCGCCGTGGGGAGCAGCGACGCGGCTTCTTCGAGGAACACCTTCGCCGTCATGCCGTCTTCGGCGTTGCCCGCGAGGCGAATGATGGCTTCCTGGCCGGTCGCCGGGTGACGCGCGAGGTAGAGAATCCCTGAGCGGCCAGAGCCGAGTGTGTCGACGATGACGAAGCCGTTGACGTTCAGGCCTCGCATCGGGTCGTCAGTTGCAGCCGGGGTTGAGCGGAAAGTCCGTCGGCACGGGGCTTGTGTTGCCGGCGTTACCGGCGGTGCGTTGCCACTTCGGCCAGGGCGAAGCGCCCAACCGCCTCGAGTCGACGACCACCGCCGCGACCGTGCCTTGTGAGGACACCGTGTAGAGGACGCCTGGAGCCGTCGTGCCTCGCCCGCGGTTGCAGTCCAGCGTCGGGTGGGCCAGCACCTCTCCGGTGAGCGACGGCAACACTGCGTCCCACGCGTACGACAGTCCGCTCGGCGTCGCGTCCAGCACGTACAAGCGGCCCGCTCGGGTGACGAGGTAGACCTGATTCGCGTCACCGTAGACGGGGCTCGTTGGCAGGCTCTCGCTGCGGGTCGGCAACATCGCGGGAATGCCTGGGGCACCAGTGAACGTGGGCGCTGTGGTGTCGGCTGCAGCGATGGCTTGCTGCCGCAGCCAACTGCCGTTCGAGCCGTCCGTCGCCCCGGAGACCAAGAGGAAGTTGTTCGCACCAACACCGGGAAGCACGATGGCGGGCCCGGCCTTCGCGAAGCCTCCCGTCGCCGTCGAGTACGTCGCGTTCATGAGCATTCTCCCGACGAGTCCCAACGGCTCTCGGGGTGTCCCCGACTGCGTCTGCGTCGTCACGAGCGTCGAGGCAGCGAAGGCCAGTCCAGTCTGCGTCGGCCCGACGCCACCGCGGCCGAGCGTGCCGGTGCTCGCGAGCGCGGTGCTCATTGCCCAGCTCCATTGCTCGACGCTGAAATCGTTGTTGATGCTGAAGTGGGCGGTGCCGTTGCTGACGAGGTTGACGACGGATTCAGCCGGCGCAGGCACGGCTGGCAACGAGTACGTGGCGCTCGCTGGAGACGTGGCGTTTGAGTTCCCTGTCGACGGTGAGTAGCCGCACGCGTTTCCGTCAACCACTGCCGTGTTGAAAAGGCCCAGTGCCGCAACCTGTGGAGCATTGCCCGCAGAACCCGCTCCGACGATGACGAGCGCCGGCGCTGAGTACATTGGCCGAATTCCGTCATAGCAGGTGCTTCCGCTCAGGCCGCTGGTGGTGCCAGTGTCTGCTCTCAATCCGCGGAGGCGGCCGGATTTCGTTCCGGCATTGTCTTCATTCGACGTCACGTAGACGACGTCGGCCTGGGTCATCGGTGGCGTCGCGATTGTCGAAGTCGCCGCTGCCAGCGCCTGCACCGCGCCTGCATCAACCGTCTGCCAACGCGTCGCACCGTCCGACGCCCTCAGCGACACGAGCACTCCGAGATTGTCGGTGTTGTTCGACGCCCCGACGTACAGGTTGCCCAACGCATCGACTGCCGGAGCCGCGACGAAGGTGCTGCCGGTCGGCCGCGTCTGGGCCCTCACCCACTTCACTCTCGTCACCTGCAAATCCGCCGTCTGCTCCATCGACGCGTTCCCCACTGCGTCGACGAACGCGCCCGCCGGCACCGTCACTCTCACCGTCCCTCTGAGCCCGGCCAACGGCGCGTCCTTCAAATCGACTCCAAGGCACACGCAGGTTCCCATGCACGACATCGCGCAGTTCCCCTGAGGCACCACCGTCGTCATCGGATTGAAGCCCATCACCGTCACGCTCGACGTCGTCGGCTGTGTCAGCGGGTTGCCCGTCACGGTCACCGTCACGTTC
>JAUXRI010000150.1 GCA_030681895.1 Myxococcales bacterium
CAAGGGCAAGGTCGGTGAGACGGTGCGCCTCTTCGTCGGCAACGGCGGCCCGAACCTCGTCTCGAGCTTCCACGTCATCGGAGAGATCTTCGACCGCGTCTACACCGAGGGCGGCGCGAAGGCGCAGGAGCACGTGCAGACGACCCTGGTGCCGGCCGGCGGCAGCGCCATCGTCGAGTTCAAGCTCGACACCGACGGCACGTACATTCTCGTCGACCACTCCATCTTCCGCACGTTCAACAAGGGCTCGCTGGGCATGCTGAAAGTCGAGGGCCAGGGGAACAAGGCGGTCTACTCGGGCAAGGAGGTCGACGAGACGTACCTGGGCGACGAGTCGGTCGCGACGTCCATCGCGGCGGGCCCCGCGAAGGCGGCGGCTGCGGCGACGAAGCCCGATGGCAAGGCGCTCTTCATGACGAGCTGCGCGATGTGCCACCAGGGTGAAGGCCAGGGCGTGCCGGGCGCCTTCCCTCCACTCGCGAAGAGCGACTACCTCACCACCATCTCGAACTCGAAGCGGCAGGAGCTGGTGGAGATCGTCCTGCGCGGCCGCACGGGCAAAATCACCGTCAACGGCACCGAGTACAACGGCGTGATGACGGCCGTCGCTGGCCTCGACGACGAGAAGCTCGCGACGCTGCTGACCTGGGTCTCGAACACGTGGGGCAACAAGGCTCCAGCGTTCACCACCGACGAGGTGAAGAAGCTGCGCGAAGCCCTGCCGCCAGTGGCCCCGGCCGTCGGAGGTCACTGACGTCATGCGCGGCGCGACCCTCACGCTCTGGCTGCTCGCCTCATCGGCCCTCGCCGGCGAGGTGCTGTCGCTGCCCCAGGGCACGTTCGCGCCGCTCTTCGGCCTCGACGTCGGGCAGACCGCGTTCCCCGTGGGTGCGTTCAGGCTCGACGTGAGGCCCGTCTCCCGCGCCGAGTGGGCCGCGTTCCTCACGAAGGCGCCGCAGTGGACGAAGGCGAAGGCGCCACGCGTGCTCGTCGACGAGAAGTACCTCAATGCCTTCGGCGCCGACCGGCCTTCCGCGCCGGTAACCGAGGTCTCGTACTTCGCAGCGCGGGCGTTCTGCGCTGCGCGGGGCGGCCGGCTCCCGACGACGCTCGAGTGGGAGTACGCCGCGGCCGCCGACGAGAAGCGCGCCGACGCCTCTCGCACGCCCGAGTTCGCCCAGCGCATTCTCAACTGGTACGGAAAACCCAACCGGCCCGACGACCTCGACCAGCCCGGCAGCCCGAAGAAAGTCTACGGCGTCGAGGCGCTCCACGGCCTGGTCTGGGAGTGGACCGACGATTTCAACGCGCTCTTCGTCTCAGGCGACAACCGGCAGGACGGCGACAGCAACTCGAAGTTCATGTGCGGCGCGGGCGCGACCGGCAGCGCCGGCCGAGAGGATTATGCCGCCTTCATGCGGTACGCGATGCGCTCGAGCCTCACGCCCCGCACCTCACTGCCGCGCCTCGGCTTCCGCTGCGCGTACGACTCCAGGAGCACGCCATGACGACGAAGGCGCTGATGCTGGGGCTCTGCCTCTGGGCCACTTCCTCTCTGGCCGAAGGCGAGTCGAAGAACGTGCTCGCGCTGCCGACGACGTGGAAAGACGAAGCCGGCGCGCCGGTGACGCTCGAGCGCTTCAAGGGGCGCTGGTACGCGCTCACCTTCATCTACACGTCGTGCGCCGGCAGTTGTCCGCTCACCACCAGGAAGCTCAAGCGCCTCGACGCCGCCCTCGAGCAGGCCGGCACGCCGCTCGACCTCGTCGTCGTCAGCCTCGACCCGGCGCACGACACGCCGCCGATGCTGAAGCAGTACCGCGAGCGTTATGGAATCGAAGGCGCGAAGCGGTGGCGCATTCTCGTCGGCGACGACGCACAGGTGCGCACGCTGACGATGCTGCTCGAGTTCAAGTACACGAAGAACCCCGAATCGGGCGTCATCATGCACGACAACACCGTGTACCTCGTCGGGCCCGACGGCGCGGTGAACACCTCGATGTCGTCGCTCGACCAGCCGATGGAGGCGTTCGTCGCCGCCGTCAGCGCCGCTGCAGCGCCGAAGCGCCGCGCACCAGCACCTCGAGCGCCTTCTCGATGAAGCCCCCCAGCGGCGGTGCGAGCAGCCGCCTCGCTGGGCTCAGCCGGCTCGCCATCAGCACCGAGCGCGCGTGGGAGAACGTCTCGAAGCCCGCGCGCCCATGGTAGGCGCCGAGGCCGCTCGCGCCGACGCCACCGAAGGGCAACGTCTCCTGCGCGAAGTGCACGAGGGTGTCGTTGACGCAGGCGCCACCTGAGGTGACCTTCGACAACACCTCATCTGCCCGGAGCGCGTCGTCGTCGAAGTAATAGAACGCGAGCGGGTGCGGGCGGGCGTTGATGCGCGCGATGGCGCCATCGAGCGAGTCGTAGGTCTCGATGGGCAACACCGGACCGAAGAGCTCCTCCTGCATCGCCAGCATGTCGTCGGTGACGTCGAGCAGCGCGACGGGCGACATGACGCGGCCTCCGGGCGAGAAGTCTCCGAGGGTCTCGACCCGGGCGCCCTTCGCGCGCGCGTCTTCGACGATGGCCAGCAGCCGCGCGTGTCCGCGCTCGGTGATGAGAGAGCTCATGCCATCGAGCCGTGGGTAGCCACGCGCGACGGCCTTCTTGAGCTCAGCGACGAAGCGCCCCTCGGAGCCTCTCGGCACCAGCGCGTAGTCCGGCGCGATGCAGGTCTGCCCGCCGTTGAAGAGCTTGCCCAGGACGATGCGCTCGGCGGCGGTGGCGAGGTCGAATGAGGAGTGCACCAGCGCCGGTGACTTCCCCCCGAGCTCGAGCGTCACGGGCGTGAGGTTCTTCGCGGCCGCCTGCGCCACCAGCTTGCCCACCGCGGTGGAGCCGGTGAACAACAGCGCGTCGAGCGGCAGCTCCGTCACGGCGCGGGCGACGTCGGCGCCTCCCGTCACCACCGCGACCTCATCGGCGCTGAAGCGCTCGGCGATGGCGTCCTGCATGAGCGCAGAGGTCTTCGGCGTCAGCTCCGAGGGTTTGACCAGCACGCGATTGCCGGCGGCAAAGGCAGCGGCGAGGGGCCCGAAGGCCAGGTTCACGGGGTAGTTCCACGGCGCGATGATGCCGACGACGCCGCGCGGCCTGTGCTCGACGTACGCGCTCGACGGCAGAAAGAACGGGTGCGGGCGGACCGGGCGACGCTTCATCCACTCCCGCAGGTGGCGCCGGGCGTAGCGGATGGCGTCGACGGTCAGCAGCACGTCGGTCGACAACGTCTCCACCCGGGCGCGTCGGCCGAAGTCCTCGGAGATGGTGCGCACGAAGTCGTCCCGGCGCTCGACCATGAGCCGCTCGAGGCGCTCGAGCCGATCGTCGCGCGCATCGAATGACGGAGCTCCGACGGCAGCCTGCTTCAGCCGGTCATAGGCGCGCTGCACGGGAGGAACGGGGGCTTGCATGAGGGCTCTCCTTCGAGGGGACGCTCAACTGGTCGGTCCACTTCTCCACCAATCGGACCGCTCCCGTCAAGGAGAGCACCCCACGCCCTTGCGCGCGCGCTTCAAGCTGAGCTAACTGGTCGGACCAGTCATGACGCAAGCGCCCCGCAAGAACATCGCCGAGAAGATCGCCACCACGCTGCGCGCCGCCATCGTGAAGGGCCGCCTTCAGCCCGGAGACGCCCTGCCCTCGGAGCGCGAGCTCGCCGAGAAGTACGACGTCAA
>JAUXRI010000173.1 GCA_030681895.1 Myxococcales bacterium
CCCATCTCGTTGCACGTCGGCGCGCTGGATCTCGACCGAGAACGTGCGCTGCAGCTGCCGGTCGTCACCCGCACCGAGTGGTGAAGTGGCTCACGGCGTGACGGACTTGAGCTGCGCGCGGCGTACGTCGGCGAGCAGGTCCTTCGGGTCGAGCCGATTGAAGATGTCGTTGATGGTGTCGAGGCCGCCTTGCGCGGCGTTTTTGACGGTGTCGATGCCCTGCAGCACCGTGCCGAGCACCTGAGCGCGCGGGTCGTAGCTGATGTCGGCGAGGCGCTTCTCGAAGTCGGCGCGGGGAATGCGCTCTTCGCGGCCCCACGGGTTCGTGTACTTCACGTACTCCTGGCCGTTGACCGTCTCGGTGCCCGTCACCAACACCTTGTGGTACCCGTCGCCCCACGCCAGCGCGACCGGCACGGCGGCGCCCGCGCGAAGCTGGGTGTCGATGATGTCCATCGCGCCTGCGCGCTGCTCGTCGGTGGTGAGCCGTTGGTCGCTCATCTTCCGGCCCGTGACGGCTTCGTAGAGCACGTCGAGCTTGTCGCTCCACGCGCCGGCGCCTTCGCCTGACGCGTTGTCGTAGTCGCGGTCGCCGTTGGCGAGCTCCATGAAGGCCGAGCCGATGAGGCGCTGGGTGGTGCTGCGGCCCGTGCCGTCGTCGGTAGCAGTGCCTTCTTCACGGGTGATGGTCTGGCCACCGGCGAGCTCGACTTTTCCATCGGGGCTCGCGAGGCCGGCGGCGATGCGCGCGTACTCAGCGGGGTCGTTCATCGCGAGCTGAATGGCGAGGGTGGTGGGCGCGCAGGTGCCGCGCGAGCCCTGGTTGATGGAGCTGGGCGTGGCGAGCTCCTGCACGAGGTCGGTCACCAGCGAGTTGCGGTCGATGCCCTCGGCGAGCGGCGTGTTCTCGTCCGACAACGTGGCGAGGTGGTCGAGCGTGGTGCCTTCGCCCTTGAGGTCCTCGTCGCCGGGGAGCTTGCCCTCGAAGAGCATCTTCTGGAGCGCGACCGCCGCGACAGGGTCGTTCGCGTCGAGGCAGCGCTGCTTCACGGCGTCGTACTTCTGGCGGTCGGCAGGGCTGAGCTGCTCCAGCTGCGCGGCCTCGAGCGCCTTGTTCTCTTCGAGCTGCGTGACGGCGGCCTGGTGGCGGGTCGACGTCTCGAGCGTGTCCCGGGAGTCGTTGACGTTGGCGGCGTCGCGAACGACGTCGGCCGAGCCTTCGGAGTCACGCGCGAGGCTCTCGCCGCGGAGCAGCAGGTCGGCGTCGCGAACCGCATCGGCGGGCGTGCGGCCAGCGCCCTTCTTCTGCGGCAGGAGCTTCTCGAGCGCGAGCTCGACGACCTTCTTCACCGGCGGCAGCACGGCCTTGAACGAGTCGGCGTTGAAGGTGTTCGCGGGCTTCGGCGCCTGCTTCGTCTGGGCGAGCGGCTTCGACGTCATCTGGCGCAGCTTCGAGAGGTCCGTGCGAATCGTCATGAGTGGTTGTCGGAGCATCGATGCACCACCGCCGGAGCCGGTCTGTCAGCGCCGTTGCCAATTCGGAGGCCATTTCGGCGATCATTTCCCGGCATGCCACGTGCTGAAGGAGACCTCATGACTCGTGCTCCGTGGTGGGTGGGCCTCGTGGTGTGTTCGGTCGGCCTCGTCGCGCGTGCGGAGAGTGTGGCGTTTCAGACGCTCCAGCCTGGCGTGGAGTACGGCGTCGCGACGCTGGTCGAGAAGCCAGAGGCCGGTGACGGGAAGCTCCACGTCGTGCGCATCGACCCAGCGGTGGCGTCGATCGATCTCGGCCTCGCGAGTGAGTCAGGCGCGATGCGCACCGCCGCGCAGTGGAGCGACCAGCAGGACTTCAGCGTCGTCATCAACGCCGGCATGTTCGAGACCGACTACCGCTCCAACGTCGGCCGCCTGGTGCACGGCGCGCACGTCAACCAGCGCGGGTGGAAGAAGTCGTACCAGTCGGTGCTGGCGATGGACCCGTCGGTGGAGGGCGTCGCGAAGGCGACCATGCTCGACCGCGACGCGCCGGGCTTCGACGAGGCGGTGAAGCCGTACCGAACGGTGATTCAGAACCTGCGGCTCATCAAGGCGCCAGGCGAGAACGTGTGGAAGTCGAACAACCGGAAGTGGAGCGAGGCGTTCGTCGCGCTCGATGGCAAAGGCCGGCTGTTGTTCTGCTTCACGCGCACGCCGTTCGAGATGGTGGAGCTGATGAACAAGGTCCTCGCGTCCGGGCTCGGCGTCGTGCGCGCAATGCACGTCGAAGGCGGGCCCGAGGCGAGCCTGACGATTCGGAGTAAGGCGCTGAAGTTCGACCTGTCCGGCAGCTACGAGACCGGCTTCTTCCCGCGGGATGACAACGACCGACAGTGGGAGCTGCCCAACGTCATCGGCATTCGCGCGGTGAAGTGACTCACACCGGCCTGGCCCACTCGGTCAGCCACTGACGCGCCACGGGGTGAAGCTCGAGCGCCAGCACTCCGTTCGCCACCGCTGCACGTCCTGCGAACGACTCCGACAGGAACAGCAGCGCCTGGGTCGCACGGAGCCGCGTGTACGGATCAGTCGTCGCTGACTGGGCCAGTCGTGACAGCTCCGGAGTGATCGACTTCGCACGCCCCGCCTCGCGGACCGAGCGCGCGAAACGCCACGTGTCGAGCCGCACGTCAGTGCCGGGCCGCACGATGAGCAACCCCATCAGGAACTCATCGACGTCGACCCCCGTGCTGAGCAGGCGCTCCGCCTCGGTGGTGTGGACCGCTTCGCCATACGACGACCACGCCGTGCGCTCGAACTGATCGCCCATGATCAACACCTGCAGGTGAAGGAAGCGGGCGAGATCTCCACGCGCGTACGCGAGCTCGGCGTAGAGCCGGGCCGCCTCTTGCGGCCTCGTATCCATCGAGCAGCTGCCCATCGGCCGAAACGACCGGAAGCGTGCGTAGAGCGCGTCATCACCCTTCTTCTCGTTCGCCCACTTCTGGGCACGCTCTCGGTCACTCAACGTCCTGAGCAGCTCGGCGAGCTCGCCGTCGCCGTCCGCGCCTGGCGCGTACACCTGAGACGACTGCGCCATCAGCGTCGTCGTGTACGTCCAGGGAATGAGGTCGGCCTCGGCCATCACAGGCGACAGGCGCTCCTCGACCACGAACGAGCCGGTCTCTTCCCAGCGCGCCACCTTCCACGTCGAGCCCTCGGGCCGCTTCGTGCTCCACCCGCGGTCGGGCTTTCCGCTGAGCGACGCGAGCGGCACGAGGTGGAACTCGTCGCCCTCATCCCAGAGCGCGAACCAGCCGCGGGTCGTCTCTTTCCCCACGGTGAGCGCGCCGCGGACGACGGGAATGCCCTCGGTCGGGTGCGCCTTCCACGCCGAGTCGAACTTCTCAGCCGACGGAAAGGTGAAGCGCTCGAGCCGCGCGAGCTGTGGGCGCTTGAGGGGCTCAGGGAACGGCGTGGCGGCGAGGATGAGACAGACGAACAGCATGGAGCCTCCTGGTGTGCCGTTCGGACACCGCAGGGGGACTCGAGGTTCTCCGACGACGTCACCCCGCGGAACGGCGTCGCGCGGCACGGCTCAGCACGAAGAGCAGGCCAAGCAGCGACACGTCGAGCACCGTCGCGCTGCACCCGGTGTTCACCTGAATCCGTTCGTTCGCCGCGCCACCCGCCGAGGGAGCCTCGACGACCCCTCCAGCTGAACCTCCCGCGCTCACCGCACCACCGGCAACTCCACCCGCTGCAGTCCCACCGCCGGCGCTCACGCTCCCGCCACCCGCGCTGCCTCCAGCCGCGCTCATGCTCCCACCACCCGCGCTGCCTCCGCCCGCGGTCCCTCCACCCGCGCCGGGAGTCCCGCTCCACTCGACGACGAGCTCAGGCCGTGACGCACCGGATTCACGTGAGTCGTAGCCCGACCCATCACCATCGGACGAGGTGATGGCGAACGAGACGACCCCGTTGCCAGTGAGCGCCGACGAAACCTCGAAGCTCGCTTCAGCCCCGACCTCGACACGCGCGAGGCTCGACACGATCGCCGCGTCGACGACCGGCTTGTTGAGCTGGGTCAGCGTCGCTTCGCTCCACGACGTGTCGGCCACCCGATGCAGCTCGCCCCCGCCACCGGCGTTCATCGCGCGCAACACCAGGCGGGCTCGCGACACCTGCCCCACGCCCTGCACGTCGAACCGGAGGAAGATGGTTCGACCATCGCCGCCCGTGCGCAGGTCGGCCTCGTTCCCGTGGGCCACGCTCGGGTTCGCGGGTTCGGTCCACGCGTCCGCCGTCGGCGCGAAGCGAGAGAGGCCAGGCGTCACGGGCGGCACCGGACTCCCCGCGTCCACCACGACGACCGGCGTCGCCGAGCCGGTGACCCGAACGTTCCGGTAGATGACGTCGGCTTGCGGCCCGTACGTTCCCGCCGGTGCGTCGTCGGTGCCCACGAAGACGTAGCGAAGCCGCAGCGCCGTGCCGTGTTGATGCGTGACGCCCGCCACCCCATCGAGCAGCACCGTGACGTCACCAGTGCGCGTCCACCGCACCTCGAGCGTGTGCGTCTGCGCCGGGTCGATGGCGCCGAAGGGCCGCGTGATGCGCGTCTCGTGACGGCCAGCAGGCGGGGCCGCGAAGCCCGCGCCGCTCGAGAGGAACTTGAAGCAGTTGTCGTAGTTCGCCCCGGTGCGCACCTGCCAGAACGAGGTCTTCGGCGAGTCACTGTCCGACGAGTGCGGCGAGCCGTGCGGAGCCTCGTACATCGCGACGATGTGCTGCTTGTCGAACCCGTGCTGCGGGCTGTTGGAGTTGGGGTTCCAGTTGAGCAGCTCGACGCTGAAGGAGCCTTCGGTGACGGCTGACCCGAGATCCCACTTCACCTGACGGCCGGCCTTCCACCCGCCACCGGCCTCGAAGCTGCCTCCGCTCTGCGTCCCGGTGGTGCTGCCCATCAGCGCGTCGTCGAACTGCACCTGCGCGTGCACACCTGCCGCGACCCCGACTGCCATCACTGCGAGAACCCGTGCGATCATACGCTCCGTCAGCGCAAACGGTGGGCCAGCTGCAGAGGCGCGAAAGCAGAGGCGCGGCTCTCCTTTTCACCTGTGCACGGGCGGTGACAGCCCAGCGCACTTCGACGCGGAGCGCTTTACACCTCTCACCCTTCGAGAACCGCGCTCGACTCGTTGCGACGACACGACTACGCCACGCGCCGTGCGAGCGACGGCAGGCCGGGTGCTTGGCGTGACCGGAGCAGGTCTGCTCCTCGCGCTCGGCTGCGCGCTGCTGGCCCTCGTCGCTGGAGAACAACCGCTCGACCTCGGCGAGGCGTTCACCGACGGCACCACCGCGCACACGATCCTGGTCTCGCTGCGGCTGCCTCGCGTCGTCCTCGCAGCCCTGGTGGGCGCGGCGCTCGCGGCGTCAGGCTCGATGCTCCAGGCGTTGTTGCGAAACCCGCTGGCCGACCCGTTCGTGCTCGGCGTCTCGGGAGGCGCGGCGCTCGGAGCCACCATCGCCATCGCGCTGGGCTTCTCGACCGCGGGCCTGCTCGGCCTCTCGGGCGCGTCGGTCTTCGCGCTCGTCGGCGCCGTCGTCTCCACCGCGCTCGTGCTGGCGGTCGGCCGCTCCTCACGCGCCGAGGGCTCGACCGGCACCCTGCTCGCCGGCGTCATCTTCAACGCCTTCGCGCTCGCGGCCATCATCTTCATCAAGGCGCTGGTGGCGCCCGACAAGCTGGGCGAGGTGCTGTTCTGGCTCGCGGGCTCGCTCGGTCACGAGTCGTGGAGCGCCCTCAGCTTCTCCGGCGCCATCGTCGCGCTCGCGCTGCTGGCGATGTTCACGCTCGCGCCGCGCATCAACCTGCTCATGCTGGGCGATGACGACGCGCAGTCGCTCGGCGTCGACGTGCGCCGGACCCGGCTCGTATTGCTGCTGCTGGCGTCCGCCGCGGTCTCGGCCGCCGTCGCACTCTCTGGACTGGTGGGCTTCGTGGGCTTGCTGGTGCCACACCTCGCGCGCCTCGTGCTCGGAGCCGATCAACGGCTCTCGTTGCCCGCCAGCGCGCTGCTGGGTGCGTCGTTCCTGATGCTGGCGGATCTCGCGGCCCGGCTCATGTTCCGCGTCTTCCACACCGAGCCACCGGTCGGCGTCATCACGGCGCTGCTCGGTGGCCCGCTGTTCCTGCTGCTGATGATGCGGCGCCGCGCTTAGGCGGTCTTCTCAGCGGTCTTCTCAGCGGGCTTCTCGCCCTTCTTCTGCGCTTCGATCTCCTGTTTGATCTTCGCCATGTCGAGGCCGCGCACCTGCTCGATGACGCCCTCGAGCGCCGCCGCCGGGAGCGCACCCGAGTTGCGGCCCAGCATCACGCCGTCGCGAAACACCGCGAGCGTGGGAATGGCCTGAATCTCGAACGCCGCCGCGAGCCCCTGCTGCGCCTCGGTGTCCACCTTCGCGAACGTGATGTCGGCGTGCTTCTTCGCCGCCGCCTCGAAGACCGGCGCGAACGCTCGACACGGGCCACACCACTCGGCCCAGAAGTCGATGAGGAGAATCCCGCCCTTTTCGAGGGTGGCTTCGAAGTTCTGCTCGGTCAACTCCAGCGTGCCCGTGCCCATCGTCATCGTCCTTTCGCCCGTCGGGGGGACGGGTCATTTCCATCACGCCGCGTCAGAGTGACCCGGGCCGCGAGAGGGTTCATGCAGGGTCGACCATGACTCGCAGAAATTCGCCAGTCCAGCCCGCTACGGTTGAGGTGTGGCGTCTTCGTTTCAGCGGCTGTCCGAACGTTTTCTTCCGCCCGGCCTGAAGGGCGAGGCGGCACTGAAGGCCCGGTTCTTCGTCAACGCCCACCTCACCATCGCGCCGTTGCTGGGCGCGTCGGTGCTGGCGTACGGGTGGACGGGCGCCTGGGGCCAGAGCCTGGGGTCGATACTGATGGTGACCGCCAGCGTGACCGCGTTGTCGTGGTTTCGACGCTCTGGCGACCTGACGGCGCCGATGCGGCTGTCGCTGTTTTGCGGCTCGGTGATGTTCGCCTCGTCGTCGCTCTCTCAGACGCCTGCCGACATCACCAACGTGTGTTTTCTGGCCGTCGTCCCGCTGCTGTCGGCCTTCAGCCTCACCCGCGCCGAGACGAAGGCGTGGACCGTCGGCATTCTCGGGCTGGGGGCTGCCGTCCTGGTGGCTGCTGACCTCGGCTTCACGGTGCAGCACCGCGACCCGCACCCGGTGTTCTCGGCCGGCTTCAACTTCTTGATGATGGTGCTGGTGCTCTCGGCCTTCGCCCGCGTGTACGCCGAGACGACCACCCGCGCGCTGCACGAAGCCCAGAGCGCCGACCGCGCCAAGAGCACCTTCCTCGCCACCATCAGCCACGAGATTCGAACGCCGATGAACGGCGTGCTGGGCCTCACCGAGGTGATGCTGACCGAGCCCCTGTCGCCGTCACAGCGCGAGAACCTGCTGGTCGTACGCCGGTCGGGCCGGTTGTTGGTGTCGCTCATCAACGACCTGCTCGACGTCACGAAGGCGGAAGCGGGGAAGCTCACCATCGATCGCCAGGACTTCGAGCTGTCACGGGTCCTCGACGACGTCAGGGCGCTCTTCGAGCCTGCCGCAAACGCGAAGCAGCTGGCCCTGACGATTCAGCTCGATCCGGGGACGCCGACCGCGCTTCGCGGAGACTCCATGCGGCTCAACCAGGTGCTCAACAACCTGGTGAGCAACGCCGTGAAGTTCACCGAGGCGGGCGAGATTCGGGTGTGCGTCCGTTCCGCCAGGCCACTGCAGGTGCACTTCGAGGTCAGCGACACGGGCATCGGCATCGAGCCCATGCAGCTCCCCAGGCTCTTCACGGCGTTCGAGCAGGGCGACGGCTCGACGACCCGCCGCTTCGGCGGCACGGGACTCGGGCTCGCGCTCGCGCAGCAACTGGTGACGTTGATGGGCGGCCACATCGAGGCGTCGTCGACTCCGGGCCAGGGCACGCGGTTCGACTTCACGCTGACCTTCGAGCGGGGCGACCGACCGCAGGTCGAGCTGACGCCACCGAACGGTCTGACGTTCATTCGTTCGGCGGAGCAGGTGCTCGTCGTCGATGACAACCCCATCAACCTCGCGGTGGCGGCACAGCTCGTCGAGAAGGCCGGCTTCCGCGCGCGCAAGGCGTCGTCGGCGCGCGAGGCGCTCGAGGTGTTGGCGGCCCACCCCATCAAGCTGGTGTTGATGGACTGTCACATGCCCGACGTCGACGGCTTCGAGGCCACCGAACGAATTCGCGCGCTGAAGAGCGACGTGGCGCAGGTTCCGATCGTCGCGCTGACCGCCTCGACCCTGCCGGAAGACCTCGCGCAGTGCCGCCGCTCGGGCATGAACGAGGTGCTGATCAAGCCGGTCTCGCTGCACGCGCTGACGGCCGTGCTGCAGCGCCTGCTCTCCGTTGCTGCGTGACGATCCCGCAGGGCTGGGGTGTGATGTTCGCCACTCTTCGAGGGGGACTCCAATGGCGACGGTCGAATTCCCGATGCACTCGCGGGCGCGCACGGCGCTCAACATCACCGGCGGGTTGCTGGTGCTGCTCTGCGTGACGATTCCCTTCGCGATCTGGGTCTTCTACCGGGTGACGAAGGCGAAGGTGACGGTGACGCCCGAGGGGCTCGAAGCCATGGGCCTGATGACCGACACCGTGCGGTTCGACGACGTCGAGCGGTTCGGCGTGCTCCGCATTCCTCTCGTCGCGCGGGGCCTCGGCGCCGTTTTGGCGAACATGAAGCTCGACAACATGGGCGAGGGCGTGAACCTGGTGTTCCGCCTGAAGAACGGGAAGGACGTGAAGTTCATCTCGAACCAGTACGAGCGGCACGCCGAGCTCATCGAGCACGTGACGAAGTCGGTCCGCGTGCCCCGCGAAGACCTCAAGATGGGCCTGCTCTCGTGGAAGTGGCCCGAGAAGGCGTGACGGCTACTTGATGATGGGCTTCTTGCCCTTGCCGCCGACAGGCGCGGGCTTCTTCACGACGGGCTTGGGAGAAACGCCCTTCGTCGGAGCAGGCTTCGGACCGGGCTTGGCGCCGGGCTCGATCTTGCCCGGTGCCTTCGCGAGGACCTCGGGGAACGGCTTCATCGTGGTGCAGTTCCACGACAGCGCCGCGGTCTGTCCCTCCACCACGTCGACGTCGAGCAGGGTCGAGTAGCGGGCCCCCATCTTGCCGCCTCCGGGACACCGAAACCGGAGCGCGTGTCGCCCTGCCGCGAGAGCGAGTGGCTCGGTGGGCACCGGGCGCTCCGAGCCATCGATCTCGAGCGCGGTGGCGCCCTTCTGTCGCACCGAGACGAGCCCGGTGGGAGCGGCGACCACGTCGATCTCCACCGAGCCCGCGTCGACGACCTCGGCCACCACGACTGCCACGCCCGCGTCGACCACCACGGGAACGAGCGGCTCGGCGACCTTCGCGACTGGCTCCACGGCGGGCTTGTCGGAGCCACTGCCGCTCACCACGACGCCGATGATGGCGAGCACCACCACCACCGCTGCGACACCGCCGCCGATGACGAGCCGACTCAGCGCGCCTTTCCGCAGCTGACCCAGCAGCTTCGTCGCCTCAGCCGCCGACGCCGGGCGCTGCACGGGGTTCTGGTGGGTGAGCCGCTCGATGAAGCGCTCCAGGTACTTCGGCACCGAGCCGGGCAAGGGCTGCTCTCCCGGCACGCCGCCCGACAGCGCCTCGTGGAGGACCACGCCGAGCGAATAGAGATCGCTGCGGTCGTCGGCTTTGCCCCAGCGCTGCTCCGGCGCCATGTAACGAAGGCTGCCGAGCATCGCGGCCGACTCGGTGAGCGTCGTGGCCCCCGAGACCTGCGCGATGCCGAAGTCACACAGCCGCGGCCCCTCGGGCCCGATGAGAATGTTGCCTGGCTTGATGTCGCGGTGAACGACGCCGGCCTCGTGTACCGCGGTGAGCGCCTCGAGCAGCGCGACGGCGAGCGCGTCGACGTCTGCCGCCGACATCGGGCCTTTGTCGATGCGGTGGCGAAGGTCGAGGCCCTTCACCAGCTCCATGGAGTACCAGCAGAAGCCCTTGTCCTCGCCCTCTTCGAAGAGCTGCACCACGCGCGGGTGCTTCACCTTGGTGAGCGCGCGGGCCTCGCGGCGAAACCGCTCGCGCAGTGACGGCTCGGCGGCCAGCATCGGCGAGAGCACCTTCATCGCCACGGGAGCGCCGACAGCAGACTCCGCCTCGTAGACGGTGCCCATGCCGCCGCTGCCGAGGCGCTGCACCAGCAGGTGTCCGCTGACGGTCTCGCCCTTGAGGTCGACCTCGGGCCACAGCCGCGCCTGCCCTGGAGCCGTGTCGACGCCGGTGAGATCGACCCGCACCGAGCACTGCGTGCACGTCACCAGCCCGACGGTCTGCTCGCGCGGCAACGGGGTTCGGCACGAAGGGCAGAGGAAGTTCATTCGCCCAGCCAATCGATGGCGTACTCGGTGAGCTTCCGATCGAGGGTCGGCCTCGAGATGCCCAGCGCCTCCGAGGCCTGCGCCTTCACGCCACGACTTCGCTTCATCGCCAGGAGAATCTGCTCCCGCTCGAGCGCGGCCACCAGTTCTCCGAGCGTTCGGCCGGCTGGCGACGGTGCATCGCGTCGTGGCGCGAGCACCTCAGGGGGCAAATCCGCCAGCGACAGCGCACCGTCATCGGCTTTGAGCACCAGCGCCCGCTCGAGCGCGTTGGACAGCTGGCGGGCATTGCCGGGCCAGGCGTAGGCGAGCAGCGCGCGCTGCACCTCGTCGGTGAGCACCGGAGGCGGCCGCCCGAGCGACGCCGCGTGCCGTGCCAGGAACGTCTTCGCGAGCGGCAGCACGTCCTCCGCGCGCGACCGCAAGGGCTCGAGCATCAGGCGCACGACGTTGAGCCGGTAGAAGAGGTCTTCGCGGAAGGTGCCCTGACTCACCGCCACCTCGAGCGCGCGATTGGTCGCCGCCACCACCCGCACGTCGACGCTGAGCGCCGTCTTCCCGCCGAGCCGGAACACCAGCTTTTCCTCGAGCACGCGCAGCAGCTTCACCTGGAGCGCGAGCGGCAGCTCACCCACCTCGTCGAGGAAGAGCGTGCCGCCATCCGCGCGCTCGAAGACGCCAGCGTGCGTGCTCATCGCGCCGGTGAAGGCGCCCTTCTCGTGACCGAACAGCTCACTCTCGGCCAGCTCGTGAGGAATCGCGCCGCAGTTGATGGCGACGAAGGGGCCACGCGCGCGGCGGCTGGCGTCGTGGGTGAGGCGGGCGATGGCCTCTTTTCCCGTTCCCGACTCACCCGTCAGCAGCACCGTCGCCGTCGACTGCGCGGCCCGCTGCACCTGCGCGACGAGCTGCTTCATCGACGGGCTCTCGGCGACGAGGTGGCCGGCGGCGGCGGTGCCAGCGCTGCGCTCCACGCTCAACCGAAGCGACGCCGCGGCCGCGCCGACCAACACCTGCGCGAGCGCGAGCTCTCTCGAATCGAAGGCCGCGCTGCGAACGCCACACACCAGCCCGAGCGGACCCGTGGGCCCCGGCACCGGAGCGCACACCACGAAGGCCCGCTGCCGCACCACGGTCGTCGTCTGGGCGTCGTGCTTCGCGCGCAGCTGTTGCTCCTCGACCGAGACGGCGCGCTGCTGCGAGAGGCACACGTCGACGAGCGAGGCGTTGAGCGAGATGGAGGCGCCCGTGGGGAACGCGGCCTTCGGGCGAACCGCGCCTTCCGGCGTACGGCCGCAGACCACCACCTCGTCGCACGAGAGGCCGGTGGCGAACGCGCGCGCGAGCGCCTTCGCCGCGTCTTCCCCGTTGAGCGCGAGCGCGGCTTCGAGCACCAGCCCACCGGCCTGCGCCAGGGTCTCTGCGTTCGCCGACGTCGCCGAGGTCAACAGCCCGAGCGGGGCCCGCGTGAGCACCAGCGTCGATTCTCCGTCGAGCGCCCGCAGCGCCTGCGCGTCGGGCGAGACGAGCACGAGCGTCTCTCCGATGCCGACGGCGTCGTTGGCGACGAGCTTCACGCGCTCCGTGATGGGCGCGCCGTTCACCCACGTGCCATTGCGGCTGCGCAGGTCGCTCACGAAGAGCGCGTCGCCCTCGGGCTCGAACACGCAGTGCTCGCGAGACACCTTCTCGTCGATGAGATGCACGTCGCAGTGCCCGCTGCGGCCGACCACCAACCGGCGCACCACGTCGAGCGTCACGCCGCGTCGGGGGCCGAACGCAAACGCGAGCCTGGGAGCGGGGGGCGTCACCAGGGCTGATGCTGCTCCACTGCGGAGGGCATCGCCAATGTTCCAGAACCCATGTCGCGCCATCACGACCGAGCGACAGTTCATGCGCTGTGCCGCCTCGGCCACCTCGTGGAGCGCCGGATTCGGGCGTCACGCGGCGTGACGGACTGCAACGGCGTGTGACGACCCGGCCCGCGCGTGCCACCGCAAACCTGACGGATTCTGGGGCCTTGCGGGCGTCTCGAGCCTCGTTCCGGCCGTGCACTGGGAGCGGGCATGCTCCTGCCCCTCGCCCTCGTTGCGTCCCTGTCGTCTGGCTGTCTCCCAGGAACCGAAGCGACCGCGCTGGAGGGCGGCCGGCACCAACGGCTCGTCACCACCAACGGTCCGATGCACGCCTGGTGTCGAGAGGGCGGCCGGCCCGAGCTGCTCGTCGTCTACGTGCATGGCTACTTCGACACCGTCGACGATGCCTTCCGGGACCACGGCCTCATCGAGCAGTTCCGCGCGAGCGGGGTCGACGCGCTCTTCGTGCTCATCGATGGGCCGACGGGGCCGAAAGAACCGGTGCGCTGGCCGGCGTTTGCGCCGCTGAAGTCGGAGCTGGAGCGACAGCTCGGCCTCGCGATGCCGGCGAAGGTCATGGCGATGGGCCACAGCGGTGGCAATCGCACGCTGCGCGAGTGGACGAAGGAGCAGGCCGTGATCGATCTCGTCCTCCTCGACGCGTTCTACGGAGACCCGAAGCCCTGGTCCGCGTTCGTCGCGGCGGTCCCCGAGGGGCGCGTGCAGTTGGTGGGTGCGCTCACCTTCGCGAAGGCCGACGCGTGGCGCCGCTCGTTGCCGAGGACGCAGCAGAGCCGGGTGCAGCAGGTCCAGGCCGGCACCAACCACATGGGCGTGGTCACCGACGGCGTGTGGATTCCGAAGCTCCTGCGTGAGCGGGCGGGAACGGTGGCCAGTCGTGGCGGCTCGTGAGCGACGACGTTCTGACATGAGCTCACACCCGAGTTCGCAGCAGCGCCGCCGAAGCGCACGGACTAGAGGTGGCCGTCATGACTCCTCAACCGAACGCGCCGCCCTCGCAGCCGAGCTGGTTCTCCCAGAACTGGATGTGGCTGGCCGGCGGCGGCTGTCTCCTGGCCGTCATGTGCTGCGGGCTCCTCGGCGTCGTGGGGTGGCTTACGGCGAGTCAGTTGCCGCCAGTGCCCGACATCGATGCGCCCCAGAAGCGCGAGGCGGACAGGCGCCCGACGCGCGAGGATGACGGTCCCCCCCTGCGCGAGGCAGACGGGACTCCGGTGCGCGAGGCCGACGAGCCCCCGGTACGCGAGGCCGTCGACGCGGCGCGGGTCGATTGCGGAACGCCTGGCCCCGAGGGTGTCGACTGCGACGTTCAGCGCACTGGCGGCGCGGGTTCCTTGCTGGCCTGCTGGACGCTCGAGATCACCTGCGCCAACCAGGGAATCATGGTGGGCGAGGCCTGCGGCGCCGTCGCGGCGGGTGAAGAACGCTCGGTGGTCAACATGCCCGTGTCCGGCTTCACGAATCAGGACGGGTGTGACGCACCGAAGGCAGGCGCCGTGAAGGGGCTCACGGTCAAGATCGTCGAGTAGCGCCCGGAACGCTGACGGAGCGCGAGCTGGAGCGCGCTCACCACCGTCTGCGAAGAAGACCTCGGCTGCTCGACGAACGACGACCTGTGCAACACAGCCGGCAGTCCCGTCGCGCTCCGGCGCGCGCACCGTCACGTCCTGCCACCTTCACGCGCGCCATCGCCTGGGCGCGCGGAGCTGCATCGATGGTGGGCTGGGCCGGAAGCTGGCGAGCGAGTCTGAGGCGACTACCCTCTCCCCTCGTGCTGAAGCGCCACGCGCCGGGCTGGGTCTACGCAGGAGGGCTGTTGCTGACGGCGGCGGCCGGCTGCGTGAACGCCGTCGCGCTCGGCAGCGCGTACCACGCGGTCACCCACATGACGGGCACCGTCTTTGCCGTGAGCCTCGAGTTCTCCCAGGGTCACACCGACGTCGCGCTCCGCGCAGCCGCCGTCGTCGCGTCGTTCTTCATGGGCGCCGTGCTGAGCGGAGCCATCGTGCAGCAGTCTTCGCTCCATGCTGGCCGCCGCTACGGCGTCGCCTTGATGCTCGAAGGTCTCATTCTCGGCGGCGCCTGGTTCGGCCTCACCAGGCAGTCGGTCGCCGGTGAGGTGCTCGCAGCCATCGCCTGCGGTCTGCAGAACGCCCTGGCAACGTCCTATTCGGGCGCCGTCGTTCGCACGACGCACATGACGGGCGTCGTCACCGACCTCGGCATCGCCGTCGGGCACTGGCTGGCCCGTCAACCAATCGAGTGGTTGCGCATCCGCATCCTTCTCGTGCTCCTGCTGGGCTTCACCTCTGGCGGCTCGCTGGGCGCCCTGGCGTTCCCGGTGCTCGGCGCATCGACGCTGCTCATTCCGGCAGGCGCGCTCTTCGTTGCTGGCCTCGCCTACACCATCCAGCGGCAGCGGCAGCGCCTGGCGCACGTGGAGCAACCTCGGGCGTAGGCTTCGCTCCAAAAGACGAACGCGGCGCCCGTTTCCAGGCACCGCGTCGTTCCCCCTTCAATGCTGCTGTTCGGTGATTAGCGGCCCTTCACAGGCTGCACGAGGCCGATGACCGTCTCGACGCCGCGCTCAGCGCTGTACTTCGTCGAGTAGAGCTGGCTGCGGGCGATGACCTGGCCGTTGGTCGCCTTGAGCACGAAGTAGAAGCGACCGTCGACCGCGTTGAGCACCGTGTAGCGCGCCGCCGTGACGCCGTTGGTCTGCACCGAAGCGACGCCAGCCTTCGCCTTCGCGTTCGACGAGTACGCCTGCGACTGGAGGACGATCTCGCCGTTCTTCGCGCGGAGGTGGAAGTAGTTCTTGGTGTCGAGGCCCTTGAAGATCTCGAAGCGGCCTTCGGTCAGCGGCGCCGGCGTCTCGAGGGTGGTGGCCTTGACGACCTTCTGAACCGACAGGATGGCGCGCTCGGCGTTCGCCTTCGCCACGTACATCTCGGAGATGGCGATGATGGCGCCGTTGGCGGCCTTCAGCACGAAGTACGACGAGCCGTCCGAGGCCTCACGAAGCTCGTAGCGGTCGGGGTTGAGGCCGTTCGCCTGCACGCTGTCGATGGCCGCGGCGGCCGACGAGGCCGAAGCGTAACCCTGCGAGGCGAGCACCTTCTCGCCGTTGCCGGCCAGCAGGTGGAAGTACGTGTCGCCGTTCGCGCCGAGGAAGGTCTCGAAGCGGCCGCGGCTCGTCGAGAGCTCGTCCATCACCTCAGCCGAGTCCACGTCCGCGTCGACGTCGTCGGCAACGACGGCCGAGTCGACACCGCAGGCAGTGATGGCGAAGACAGAAACGAGGAGGGCGACGATGCGGAAGGGGTTCATGGTGTGGAGTTCCTTGGAGAGAGTGAGCTGCTGTCCTGCGTGCATGGAGGCATTTGCAGTCGCCGTGCCGGGCCTCCGACGAACCCAACCCATTGGAACCACATACTCGGAAGCTCCGGGTGTGTTGCTCTTGCGCAACAGATGATACTTTACGCGGCATGAAGCTGCAGGAACTCAACACCGAGCGAGAACTCCATGCCGCCGACATCGAGCAGGTCGGCCGTCGGTTGGTGCAGGTCGCCTGCGCGCAGACCCACGCCATCAACGGCGCGGTGTTCCTCTACGACGCGAAGGCCAAAGGGCTGTCGGTCGACTTCCACGTCGTCGCCGATGTGGTGGTGACGCTGCCGGGCACGGGCTCGATCTTGCGGCCCAGGCGCGACGGCCGCGCCAACGGCATCGCGCTCACCTGCTTCGAGTCGGGCGTGCCGTACGTCTGCAACGACACCTCGAAGGACCCGAACTACGCGAAGTACTTTCTCGACGTGGCGTCGGTGCTGGCGGTGCCGATTCCGTGGCAAGGCAAGCCGCTCGGCGTGCTCACCGTCGCGTCGTCGTCGACCAACGCCTTCACCCCGGAGCACGTCAAAGCCCTCGAAGTGGTGGCGGCGACGTCGGCCCGCTTCCTTCGCCGCGCCCAGCTCGCGCGCGCGACCCTCGATACCGGCCGCCCGTTCGTCATCAAGGGGCTCTCGCCGGCGTGGCTCGAGGTCGAACGAAAGGTCGAGCAGGTCGCCGGCACCACCGCGCCGGTGCTGGTGACCGGTGAGAGCGGAACCGGAAAGGACCTGGTCTCACGCTCGATTCACTTCAACTCGAAGCGCAGCGCGAAGCCCTACGTCACCGTCAACTGCGCCGCGATTCCCGAGAACCTGCTCGAGAGCGTGCTCTTCGGTCACGTGAAGGGCGCCTTCACCGGCGCGACCGCGAACAAGATCGGCGAATTCCAGAAGGCCGACGGCGGCACGCTGTTCCTCGACGAGCTCGGCGAGCTCCCGCTCATGCTGCAGGCCAAGGTGCTGCGCGCCATCGAGCAGGGCGAGGTGAGCCCGGTCGGGAGCAACGACGCTCCGGCGCGCGTCGACGTACGCCTCGTCTGCGCCACCAACCGCGACCTCGCCCAGATGGTGCGCGAGGGCCGCTTCCGTGACGACCTCTACTTCCGCGTGTCGGTCATCACCGTCGAGCTGCCACCGCTGCGCTCGTACAAGGACAACCTCGAGATCCTGAGTCAGGTCTTCCTGCAGCAGGCCGCGAAGAAACACGGCCGCCGCGTCGACACCATCTCGCGCGAGGCGATGGCGCTTTTGTCGGCTCACGATTTCCCCGGCAACGTGCGCGAGCTCAAGAACTCCCTCGAGCACGCCGTCATCCTCGCGACCGGCGATCAGGTGCGCCCTGAGGACCTGCCGAAGTCGATGCGCTCGACGACTCCGCTCCAGGCCTCGCCGGCGCCGAAACCCGAGCCCGAGGTGCCCTCGCTGGAAGAGATGCGAGAGCGCTGGGTGTCGCCCCACGAGAAGCAATACCTGCACGACCTGCTGACGCGCACGAAGGGTCAGGTGAGCGCGGCCGCGAAGCTCGCTGGCGTCAACCGCGTCACATTCTACCGGCTCATGGAGAAACACGGCGTTCGCCTCGCCAGGACTGCCATCTGACACCCGTGTCGCGGGCACGCGGGGGGCCTCGGCGTAACGCCACGCAAGTCGACCGCTCCACGGGCTGCCGGTCTCCATCGGCGCGGCGCCGGGCCCGTTGAGCACCACGCCCAGCGCGTCGTTCGCGAACACCTCCACGCCCGTGCCTGGCCTCGCGCTCATGGTGCTCCCCCGCTTCACCGGCCGGTACGGCACCGTCTCCGCAGGGCTCGGGGCGCACACGAACGCCGACATCGACGCGCGCGGCATTCGCGTCACCGAGTCTGGCCGGGTGCTCGCAGACGACGTGGGCGGGCTCCGCACGATCCTCGGCCAGGCCGGCGTCGGCTACTCCGTCACCTTCCCCTTTGGCGGAGGCCTCTCGGTGCAGGCCTTCGTGCCTCTCGGCGCGGGCCGGTTCGGGTACCTCCCCACGTTCACCTTCAGCCTTCATGGCGCCTTCGGAGCACCGCCACCCGTGAGGCGACCGCCACCGCCTGCCACGCCTGCCACGCCCGTTCAGCACGAACAGGCACCGGTGCCGCCTCCCCTGCCCCTGTGAGCAGCAAGCCAGCAACCTGAGCTGACGCGGGACCTCGGCTCGAATACAGAGGAGGCATGCAGCCTGGCGAGACCGACGAAGTGCTCCTCCGCAAGGCCCACGCGGGTGACGCGCGCGCCATTGAGGCGCTGCTCACCAAACACGAGAACAGCATCTACCGCTTCGGACTGCGCATGTGCGGCAACGAGGCCGACGCGCGCGACGTGCTGCAAGAGACGTTGCTCGCGGCGTACCGCAACCTGGCCAGCTTTCGCGGCGACGCCAAGCTCTCGACATGGCTGTACCAGATCGCCCGTAGCTTCTGCCTCAAGCAGCGCCGCCTTCGTGAAGGAGAACCCGCGAAGTTCTCCTCGCTCGACGACGGGCCCGCGCGTCACGTCGCTGAAGACATGACGGGCACAGACACCCGCACGCACGCCAGGCAGGTCAGCGAGGTGATTCAGGCGGCCATCGGCACCTTGCCCGAAGACCATCGCGAGGCGCTCGTGCTCCGGGACGTCGAGGGGCTGTCGGCCGAAGAGGCCGCCGAGGTCGCGGGCGTCGAGGTCGGTGCGCTCAAGTCCCGCCTTCATCGCGCACGGCTGGCGCTGAAGCAGCGGCTGTCGGCGGTGCTCGAGACGAACGACTCGGGCATCGAGTGCCCCGAGCTCGCCCAGGAGCTGGCCGCCTACGCCGCGTCGGAGATCGACCAGGCCGCCTGTGAGCGCATCGAGGCGCACCTCGCGAAGTGCGAGCGCTGCTCGGTCGCGTGTGAGTCGCTCAAGCGCACGGTGTCGATGTGCCGCTCGATTCCCGGCGGGGCCGTACCTGCGCCCGTGAAGGCCGCCGTGATGCACGCGCTGCGACGGGCTGGCCTGGAGACCCCCACCTGAGCGGCCGTACCCTCGTCATCGGTGACGTGCACGGCTGTATCGACGAGCTGGTCGAGCTGCTGAAGGTCTCGGGATGGTCGGCGGCCGATCGCCTCGTGCTCGCGGGCGATCTCGTCGCGAAGGGCCCTGACTCGAAGGCGGTGGTCGAGCTCGCGCGTTCCCATGGAGCGCTGAGCGTTCTGGGGAACCATGACGCCCACGTGTTGAAGGCGCGCGAAGGCCTCGGAGACGCGCTGAAGGGCACGCACCGCCACGTCGCCGAGACGCTCTCGGAGCCCGATTGGCAGTACCTCGAGCTGTTGCCGCTGTGGCTCGACTTCCCCGAGCTGAACACCCTCGTCGTGCACGGCGGCCTGTTGCCCCACGTGCCGCTCGCGCAGCAACCCCGGCACCTGCTCCTCAACATGCGCAGCATCGACGCCGAGGGAAAGGGCACCACGCGCGTCTCGGAGGGGAGGCCGTGGGCCGAGCTCTGGGCAGGGCCGCGCTTCGTCGTCTTCGGTCACGACGCGCTGAGAAAGCTCCAGCGGCATCCGCACGCGCTTGGGCTCGATACCGGCTGCGTGTACGGTGGCCAGCTCTCGGCGGTCTGGTTGCCGGAACGAACGCTGGTGCAGGTGAAGGCGAAGCGCGCGTACGTCGCGGTCGATGGAGGGTGAAGTGGCGATGAAGCGGCTGATCACCTCCGACGTCGTCGCGGCCGAGTTCACCGCTGGAAAGACGACGCTCCTCGCGCCTCGCGGCCAGACCATCGTCACGCCCGGCGCCTGGTCACGTGCGCACGAACTCGGCGTCACCATCGTTCAGTCAGAGACGCCAGCGGCTGCGATGACGGCTCCCGCACCGAAAGGCGCCGAGCGCGTGGTGGGCCCCAATGGGCTGACGCTCGTGCGTGGCGACTCGGTGACGCTCGCGCCTTTTCCCGGCGCTGGTCCCGATCGCGATGTGCGCCTCGCCGATCTGATCACCGCGCGTGATGGCTCGCCCATGACGGCCGGCATCATGAGCTGGGCGCGTGAAGACTCGTTCCCCTGGTCGCTCGACTACGACGAGGTCGACCTCGTGCTCGAAGGCGTGCTGCAGATCACCATCGACGGTCACACCCTCGAAGGCCGCGCCGGTGACGTCTTCTTCATTCCCAAAGGCAGCAAGGTGCTCTTCGGCACGCCGTGGCGAACGAAGGTCTTCTACGTGACGTACCCGGCCGATTGGGCCGCTGCCGGCAGCGCGCCTGCACGCCCGCAGAAGTGATGACGACTTGACGGTCGACGCCCGGCCCTGTCTTCTCCAACGCGATGGATCGACCGACCGCTGACGCCGCCCTCGCAGGCCTCGACCTCGTCCCCTTCGCCGAGAGCGCCGTCGCGCAGGCGAAAGAGCTCGAGCGCATGCTGCTCGCCAACGACATTCCGGTGATCCTCGCCAAACCTCCGGCGAAGGCCTGCTGCGGTGGTGGCTGTGGGTGCGGCGCCAAGGTGCAGCTCATGGTGCGTGAAGACGACGCACCGAAGATTGCCCAGCTGCTCCAGGCCGACTGGCTCGACGCCGTTCGTCGGGAAGGCACCATCGACGCCGGCCTCGTTCCGCTGCGAACGCCTGCCGAGAACGAGCTCATCTGCCCGGCGTGTCAGTTCGTCGGCGTGCTCGTCGACGGCATGTGCCAGGACTGTGGGCTGGTCCTCGAGTGAAGCAGTCGGTCGTCGCGTCGCTCGCGATGGTGGTGCTGTCGGCCTGTCCCTCGCCGGTTCGGCGGCCGAGCTCGGCTGACGTCTCACTCTCTGGTTCCGTGACGTGGGGCGGGTTCAACCGGCGCGCAGACCCGCTCGGTGGCGTCTCCATCAGCCTGTGGAGCAGCGCGACGCCAGTGCGCGCGACCTCGACGTCGGACGGCGCGTGGAAGCTCTCGGCGCCTGCCGCCGAGCCTGCGCCTGCGACGTTCAGCGCCTGGGCTCCTGGGTTCTCTCCGCGCATTCGTTCACTTCGTGTCGGCAGCTCCACCGAGCTGCAGCTCTCGTTCGCGCTCGAACCCCTCGAGCCGCTCGACTGCCTCGACACCGGCTGCACGGACTCGCTGGGCGCGCTGCGATGGGTCGACGCGCCGTCTGGAGCGCGAGCCGACGCGCTGGTGCTCGACGAGACGACCGCTCCGGCGATTCCCGGCGCAGACACGCTGCTCGTGGCGGCTGCTGTGGAGCTCGATGGAGGCACCGCGACGCCGCTGTCGGGCACGCTGCGGCTGAGAATTCCCAAAGCCTCGTGGCGTGCCGTCGTCGACGCGAGGCCGGGCAGCGGCGCCATCGAGCTGTCGTCTGGAACGTTGACGCCCGACGACCGCGCGTGGCGAGCCGGCGCCGAGGCCACGCTGACGACCGAAGCCGGCCTGCCCATCGCCGAGACCCAGCTCGACGCGATTCGTGCCGGCACCTTTGCACCCGGCGTCCTGGCGACCGTCGCGCCGCTCCCCCGTGGCGTCGTCGGCGTCTTCGGCGGCCCGCTGGAGCGCGGCTGCGTCGAGGGCAGCGTCACCATCGATGGCGAGAAGGCACCAGGCCTCACCGTCTTCCCGCTCGAGGGCCAGCCGGCGGCGTCGAACGCCAGCGGCACCGTGTGCTTCGAAGCGCCAGTCTCGACGATGCCGCAGCCTGCGCGCGTGCAGTACGCCGGCGTCATCTACGCGTCGACCACCATTCCCGCTGCGACGCAGTCAGGCACGTGCGGCTCGAACACCTGCCGCGATCTCGGAGCCCTGTCAGTGCGCAGCGACACCACGGCCACCGTCGCGCCGTGCTCCGTCTCAGTGCGTGTCATCGACGAGGCCCAGCGGCCAATGCAGGGCGCCATCGTCATCGGTATGGACGACGGGCTGACCCAGGCCGCGTTCGCGTCCATCTGCGGTCGTATGGGCACGCGCTGCACGTTGACGGGCGCGACCGACGCGACTGGAGCCGTCTCCCTCGTCGTGCCCGTGCTGACAGGGCTCGAGCTGTCGGCGAAGGCGCAGACGATGTCTGGCGCGCGCAGAGGCGGCACGCGGCTCGCCACCTGTCCCCGAGAGCCCGTCACCGTCACCGCCAACCGCGGCCGAGACACGCTCACGGTGAACGCGACGTTCAGCCAGTCGACCATCGCGTGGACTCCGGCCCAGCCCGCGTTTCAGGTGCTCGTCGAACGCGATGGCGGCGTGGTGTGGAGCCTGCGCTCGACCTCGGGACTGTCGTCCCCCCTCACGTGGGGCACCACGCCGGCAGGTGCGCAGGTCGACGTCGCCGCCATCGGAGCGCCGAGCGCGGACGATCTCGTGAAGCTCTCGTTCGACGGTGTGCAGGAGACTGGCGTCGTCGTCTCGGGCTCGGCGAGCGCAGTTCGCGAGTAGCGGCTACCGACCGATGTTGCGGCGCCAGGTGTCGATGGCTTCTTTCGCGTCCTGCAGGCTGACGCCCGTCTTCGCGCGGTAGAGCTTGATGGCCTCGATGATGGCGCCCTTGCGAATGGCGGCGACGATCTGCGGGTCGGTCGCCGCCGTGCTCGCCACGCTCGAGACGGCCTCGGCGACCTGCTCATGTCGTTGCGACTTCGCGCGCCAGGCCGTGAGCGCGGCCTTCGCTTCCTCGAGCCCGACGCCATGCGTGTCGCGGTAGCGCTTGATGGCCGCGATGAAATGGCCCCCCTGGAGCATCTCCAACAACTCCTCGTCGCCCGCGATCGCTGCCGCCGCGTCGACGACCACGCGCGCCGGCTCGCGCTTCGGGGCCTTCGGCATGGGTGGCGGCTTTGCTGGTGCGATCTTCGGCGCTTCGAAGGCCGTGAAGCTGGGCGCGGCGGGCGCGACGGCGACGGGTGCAACGCGCGGCAGCGGCAGCGGCGGCGGCGCAGCGGTCTGTGAAGACGACTCGGTCGCGTGCGGCACGTCGGGCGTCACGTAGAGCGACGAGGCCGGCGCCAGCACCCGGTCACCCCAGCCCTGGGGAATCGCGGGCGTGACGCTCATCGGCGCCAGCGGCGCAGGCACGCGCGGGTACCGCTCCTCACGCGTCGAGAGGTCGGCGTGGGAGTGCGGCCGGCGCTCCTTCTTCGGCCTCGACTCGTGCGGCGTGGTCAGCCCCGCGACCGAGACCTGCGACATCGACGACAGCGCGATCAGCCCCAGCATCACGCCAACGAGGCCCCCGAGGACCAGCAGCAGGATGAGCATGGGAAGGACGGTAGCTCAGCTCTTCATCGAGTCGCGGAGCGATTCGATCGCGTCCTTCGACTCCTTGAGGCCGAGTCCGGTCAGCTCGCGATAACGCTTGATGGCGTCGATCAACCGCCCGCCGGCGAGGTGACGGCGCAGCTCGGCGTCGTCGATGGCCATCTCGCAGGTGATGCGCCGCGGAGCGTCAGGCAGTGGCGGCACCTCGAGGCGC
>JAUXRI010000175.1 GCA_030681895.1 Myxococcales bacterium
GGAGAAGACAAGCCGCTGAAGTACCCCGACATGTTCGCGGTCGCGGATCTGGTCCTGGTGAACAAGGTCGATCTCGTCGCGGCGCTCGAGTTCGACGTCGCGACGTTGAAGGCGAACGTGAAACGCGTGAACCCGAAGGCGACGGTCCTCGAGGTCTCCGCGCGCACCGGCGCCGGCTTCGAGGCCTGGCTCGCGTGGCTCAGCTCGTCTCGCACCGTGACGGCTCCGCCCGAGGCCCGAGTCCCATGAGCGTGCTGCCCTCGACGAGGCTTCGCATTCGTGTGCGTGGGCTCGTTCAGGGCGTTGGTTTTCGTCCCTTCGTCTATCGCCTCGCCGTGGAGCAGGGCCTCTCGGGCTGGGTTCGCAACGACGAGCAGGGCGTGGTGATGGAGGTGCAAGGCGCCGGGGCCAGCGCGATGCCCTCGTTGCTCGAGACCCAGGCGCCGCCGCTCGCGCGGGTCGACGCGATCGAAGTCGAGACGCAGGAACTCCGTGACGAGACCGGCTTCGTCATCGACGCGAGCCATCACGAGGGAAAGGCCTCGGCCGCCATCGGTCCTGACGCCGGCATCTGCGCCGCGTGCGTGGCCGAGATCTGCGACCCGGCCGAGCGACGCTTCCGCTACCCCTTCACCACCTGCACGCACTGTGGGCCGCGGTACACCATCACGCGCTCGTTGCCGTACGACCGGCCTCAGACGTCGATGGCGTCGTTCCCGCTCTGCGCCGCGTGCGCCACTGAGTACGGAGACCCGAACGATCGCCGCTTCCACGCGCAACCGCTCGCGTGCCCGGCGTGTGGACCGAAGCTGTCGATGCCGCTCGAGGAGATCGTGCGCGCCCTGCGACAAGGCTCGATCGTCGCGCTCAAGGGCATCGGTGGGTTCCAGCTGCTGTGTGACGCGCGAAACGTCGAGGCCGTGAAGACGCTGCGGCAGCGCAAACAACGCGACGCCAAGCCGTTCGCGGTGATGGTGTCGTCGCTGGCCTCGGCCCGGAAGCTCGTCGACCTCGACGCGGCGGAAGCGACGCTGCTCTCGTCGTGGCAGCGGCCGATCGTGCTCGCTCGAAAAAGAGACGCCGGCCTCAGCGCTGACATCGCGCCTGAGCTTGCGTGGCTGGGCGTGATGCTGCCGACGTCTCCGCTCCACCTCCTGCTGTTCCACGAAGCCGCTGGCCGGCCGGCAGGCACAGCGTGGCTGGAGCAACCGCTCGACTTCTGCGTCGTCACCACCTCGGCGAACCCCGGTGGAGAGCCGCTGGTGATCACCGACGACGAAGCGCGTTCCCGTCTCGCTGACATCGCCGACCTGATCGTGACGCACGATCGCGAGATCCTCGTCCGCAACGACGACTCCGTGGCGCGGATCATCGACGGCGCGCCCACCCTGCTCCGCCGCGCGCGCGGCTACGTGCCCGGTCCTGTCGCGCTGCCGAGCAACACCCCACCCGTGCTCGCGCTCGGTGCTCACCTCAAGGCCACGGCGTGTCTGACGCGCGGTCGAGAGGCGTTCGTCTCGCAGCACCTCGGCGACCTCGACGACGTCGCGACCTGGCGCTTCCTCGAGGAGACGGTCGCGCACCTGACGAAGACGCTCGAGGTCGAACCGCGCATCGTCGCTCACGATTTGCACCCCGACTTCCTCTCCACCCGCTTCGCGCAGTCCATGGGCCTCGAGCCCGTCGCGGTGCAGCACCACCACGCGCACCTCGCGGCGGTCCTGGCCGAACACGGACGAACCGCGCCAACCGTCGGCGTCGCGCTCGACGGCTTCGGGCTCGGGAGTGACGGCGGCTCCTGGGGTGGAGAGCTGCTGCGCCTCGACGGCGCGCGCTTCACCCGTCTCGGCCACTTCGCCACGCTGCAGCAACCCGGCGGCGATCGTGCCGCGAGAGAGCCGTGGAGAATGGCGTCGGCAGCGCTCCATCGGCTCGGCCGCGCGGAGCTCATCGTCGAGCGCTTCTCGAGCGTCGGCCCTGCCGCGGCCGTGCGCACGCTGCTCGACAAGCGCCTCAACTCGCCTGAGACCAGCTCGTGCGGCCGGCTCTTCGACGCCGCGTGCGGCCTGCTCGGCGTGAAGCCGATCGCCACCTACGAGGGCGAAGCGCCGATGGTGCTCGAGTCGCTGGTGACGAAGCCCGAGGTCCTCCGGGGCGCGTGGAAGGTGCGCGACGGCGTGCTCGACCTGCTCCCGCTCCTCGACGCGCTCATCGGGAGGAGCCCGGTAGATGGCGCCAACGTCTTCCACGGGACCCTCGCCGCGGCGGTGGTCGACTGGGCCACGCCGCACGTCGTCGACGGCGTCGTCGCGTTGAGCGGTGGCTGTCTCATGAACCAGACGCTCGCCGAGTCGTTGATCGCGGGCTTCTCGTCACGCGGCATCACGCCGCAGCTGTGCCGTCAGGTGCCGTCGAACGACGGTGGACTTTCACTCGGTCAGGCGTGGGTTGCCGCGCTGACCATCGGAGGCTGAACCATGTGTCTCGCACTCCCCGCGAAGGTGCTGAACCTCGACGGCGTCGACAGCTGCATCGTCGAGCTCGGCGGCATTCGCCAGAAGGTGAGCCTCGGCCTGCTCGATGACGTGAAGCCCGGTGACTTCGTCATCATTCACGTCGGCTACGCGCTGACGAAGATGGATCCCATCGAGGCCGAGACGACCCTCGCCCTGCTGCGCCTCGAAGGCCAGCCCACCCCCACCCCGACTGCCTGAGGAGTCACCCGTGCAATTCATCGATGAATTCCGTGACGGACCCCTCGCCCGACAGATCGCCGCGCAGATCGCGGCCGAGGTGCAGCCCGACCGCCAGTACAAGGTGATGGAGTTCTGCGGCGGCCACACGCACGCGCTCTGCCGCTACGGCCTGGTCGAGCTGCTCCCGAAGAACGTCGAGATGATTCACGGGCCCGGCTGCCCGGTATGCGTCCTGCCCATCGGCCGCCTCGATCAAGCCATCGCGCTCGCGCGTCAGCCCGGCGTGATGCTCTGCGCCTACGGCGACATGATGCGCGTGCCGGGGAAAGACCGGGTCAGCCTGATGAAGGCCCGGGCCAGCGGCGCCAACGTGCGCATGGTGTTCGGCGCCAACGACGCGCTCGCCCTCGCCCGGAAGAACCCGCAGACGCAGGTCGTTTTCTTCGCCATCGGCTTCGAGACCACGACGCCACCGACCGCCCTCGCGGTGAAGACGGCGCAGGCCGAGAACCTCGAGAACTTCACCGTCTTCGTGAACCACGTGCTCACGCCCAGCGCGATCGAAGCCATCCTCGGCAGCCCCGAAGCGCTCGACGGCCGCATTCGTGTCGACGGCTTCGTCGGCCCGGGGCACGTCAGCACCATCATCGGCACCCAGCCCTACGAGCGCTTCGCTCGCGACTGGAAGAAGCCCATCGCGGTGTCGGGCTTCGAGCCGCTCGATTTGCTCCAGTCGATCCTCATGATCGTGCGGCAGATCAACGAGGGCCGGCACGAGGTCGAGAACCAGTTCACTCGCGGCGTCACCAGCGCAGGCAACTTGAAAGCGCAGCGGCTCACCGAAGAGACGATGGAGCTGCGGCCCTCGTTCGAGTGGCGCGGCCTGGGCACGTTGCCGTCGAGCGCGCTCAAGCTGCGGCCCGAGTTCGCGAAGTGGGACGCCGAGGTGCGGTTCCCGATGACGTACGAGGCGATCGCAGATCACAAGGCCTGCGCCTGCGGAGAGATCCTCAAGGGCCTCAAGAAGCCGACCGACTGCAAGATCTTCGCGACCGCGTGCACGCCCGACTCACCGATGGGGAGCTGCATGGTGTCTCCCGAAGGCAGCTGCGCGGCGTACTACCTCTATGGGCGCCACCGCACCTCGACGCCTCCTGACTCGCAGCGGAGGGCTGGCTGATGCGCACCCGAAACCCGTTCCCGAAGAAGCTGGATCTCACCGGCCGCGTCGAGCTGACCCACGGCACCGGCGGCAAGGTGATGGCGCAGTTGGTGGAGCAGCTGTTCGCCGCCGCCTTCGACAACCGGTACCTGAACCAGCGAAACGATCAGGCCGTCGTCGAGCCTCCCGTCGGCAAGCTCGTGATGACGACCGATGGCTACGTCGTCTCGCCGCTCTTCTTCGCGGGCGGCAACATCGGCTCGCTCGCGGTGCACGGCACGGTGAACGACGTCGCGATGGCAGGCGCGCGGCCGCTCTACCTGTCGTCGGCGTTCATCCTCGAAGAGGGCTTCCCGCTGGCCGACCTCAAGCGCATCGTCGACTCGATGGCGAAGGCCGCGATGCAGGCGGGCGTGCCCATCGTCACGGGAGACACCAAGGTCGTCGAGCGCGGCAAGGGTGACGGCGTGTTCATCACCACGACTGGCGTGGGCGTGATTCCCGTTGGCGTGACGCCTCCGAGCGGCGATCGCGCGAAGCCTGGAGACGTGGTGCTCGTCAGCGGCTCGATGGGCGACCACGGCGTCGCGATTCTGTCGCAGCGCGAGGGCATCGCGTTCGAGACGACCATCGAGTCGGACTCGGCGTCGCTGCACACGTTGGTGGCCGACATGGTGACGGTGTGCCCCGACCTCCACGTGCTGAGAGATCCAACGCGCGGTGGGCTCGCGACGACGCTCAACGAGCTCGGCTGGCAGTCCGGGGTCGGCTTCAAGCTCGAGGAGCGCGCGATTCCCGTGAAGCCTCAGGTCGCGGCCGCGTGCGAGCTGCTCGGCATCGACCCGCTCTACGTCGCGAACGAGGGCAAGCTGGTGGCCATCGTCGCTCCACAGGACGCGGAGAAGGTGCTCGCGGCGATGCGGGCGAACCCGCTGGGGAAAGACGCGGCGCGAATCGGCACCGTCATCGAAGACGAGAACGGCTTCGTGCAGCTCGAGACCTCGTTCGGAGGCAGTCGCATTCTCGATTGGCTTGCTGGCGAACAGCTGCCGCGAATCTGCTGAAGACGGGAGCACAACCCTCATTGACACGTGCCGATCGGCCGCTACGGTGCGCCGCGGCTCGGGCATTCCCCGGTGCGCGAAGAGAGGCACCATGTCGACGTCGAGGACCCCCAGAGCCGTTGCGCTGATCGCGGTGGTGTTCGCGTCCCTCGCCCACGCACAGACGACCTCGGTCCTCACGGGAACCGTCACTGACGCCGCGACAGGCAAGCCGCTGAGCGAGGTCGTCGTCACCGCCACGTCGCCGGCGCTCCAGGGCGAGCGCACCATCGTCACCAACGCGGCCGGCATCTACCGGATGCTCGAGCTGTCGCCCGGCACGTACTCGATGCGGTTCGTGAAGCCGGGCTTCACGCAGTTCACGAAAGAGGCGCTCGAGCTCAAGCTGGATCGAACACTTCGGGTCAACGCGCAGCTGGCGGCCGTCGTGAAAGACGTGCCGCCGCCCGTCGTCGCGGCGCTCACACCCGCCGTCGTCGACGCGAGCAACGCCACGCAGGGCCTGAACGTCACGCGAGACTTCATCGATCGCGTCGCGCTGGTGCACCCGAACGCCACCGGACAACGCAGCTTCGAGGCGCTCGCGTTGGCCGCGCCGCAGGTGGCTCCCGATGCGTACGGCTTCGGCATCAACGGCGGCGTCAGCCCCGAGAACCTGTACGTCATCGATGGCGTCACCGTGAATGACCCGACGTACGGCTCGCTCCGTACACCCGTGGGGATCGGCGGCGCTCAGCTTCCGCTGGAGTTCCTGGAGCGCGTGAACGTCATCACCACCGGCGCTCCGCTCGAGTTCGGTCGCGCCAGCGGTGGCGTCATCGACGTCGTGACGAAGTCGGGCCAGAACGAGCTGCGCGGCTCGGTGTGGGGCAACTGGTGGCCGGGCGCGCTGACCGCGAACGCACTCCCGATTCGCAACGAGGCGTCGTCCCTCGAGTTCCTCACGAAGCGCCACAACACCGGTGACTTCGGCGCAGAGCTCGGCGGCGCCTTCATCAAGGACAGGCTGTTCTTCTACGGCGGCGTCGCGCAGTCGTACGACCGCCAGCGCGTGACGAGAAACGTGCGCCGCTTCCTGCTGACCGACGATGGGCAGGACTTCTTGTACGAGGACTCCGGAGCGCTCCGCACCGAGCGCATCGCGCAGAGCTCACGCTTCGACGATCGCAGCTCGTTCACCTGGCTCGCGAAGCTCACGCTCGTGATTGCTCCGGAGCACACCGTCGCGCTGTCGATGACGGGCAGTCCACAGAAGGGCGTGGCGCCGGACTTCGCGCCGCTCGGCTATGGCGCTGGCCTCGACACCACCGACTCCACCACCGCGTCGCTGCGCTACGCCGGTAGCTTTCTCGACAAGCACCTGCGCGTGAACGCGACCCTCGGCTGGAACCGCACCGACCAGGCGCGCCTCACCAACGACGGCACGAGGCCAGGCAACACGCTCGGCGCCGCTGGCGTTCCGCAGACGCAGTACCGCGGCAACCCACCGCTCTCGATTCGCGAGTTCGAGGAACTCCCGGAAGGCGTCGCCGAGCTCTGCGAGCCCGCTGGTTTCACGCCGACCACTCGCACGACCTCGCGAGGCCTGAGCCGGTACGTGATGGCGTGCCCGGTGACTGGCAGTGGCGCGTCGTACACGTTGGGCGGGCGCGGCTTCCTGATGGAGTCCCAGGCCGATCGTCTGCAGGCGCGCGCTGACGTCTCGTATCTCTTCGAGCTGCTCGGCCATCACGTCGTGCGCGGCGGCGCCGACGTGGAGTGGACGCAGGTGCGGCTCACGAAGGCGTACTCGGGCGGCGTGTCGCTCGTCGGAACGGGCCCCGGCGATCCACTCGTGGGCCAACGCGACGAGGCGTTCCTTGCGGGGCCAGACGATCGCATTCCGCTGCTCTCGGTTCGCAGCTCGCCGAGTCAGTTCACGACCGGGCTCTTCCTGCAGGAGAGCTGGAACGTGCTCGACGCCGTCACCATCAACGGTGGCCTCCGGTACGACACGCAACAGCTGTTCGCGTCGGACGGCCAGCTCGGCCTCACGCTCAACAACATGCTCTCGCCGCGCCTGGGCCTCATCTACGACTTCACGCGCCAGGGTCGCTCGAAGGTCTTCGTGAACTACGCGGTGCAGCACCAGAACCTGCCGCTGTACCTCGCCGACCGCGGGCTCTCAGGCGGGTACTCCACGCTCACTCGCAGCAGCGGCGCAGGGTGCGATCCGGTGACGATGGGCGCCAACGCGCGCTCCTGCACCGCGGCTGACAACGCCCTGCCCCTGAACGTCGATCCGCTGTCGCCCTCACCCGACGTGGTGCGCCTCGCGGCTGGCCGCTTGATGGTCGACCCGTCGCTCAAGCCGATGGCGAAGGGAGAGATCACCGCGGGGCTCGAATACGAGGTCGTCTCGAACCTGCGCGTGGGCCTCGTCGGCACGCACAACTGGCTCTTCAACGCCGTCGAAGACATGTCGAACGACGATGGCGCGACTTCGTTCATCGGCAACCCCGGCTCTGGCATGGGCGCTGGTTTCCCTGCGGCAGAGCGGAAGTACTTCGCTGGCACGCTCTACGCGAGCCGCGCCTTCTCGAACGGCTGGCTCGCGCAAGGCAGCTATACGTTGTCGAGTCTCTACGGGAACTACTCCGGGCTCCTTCGTCCCGAGACGGGCCAGCTCGCGCCGGGCCTCAGCAGCGACTTCGACCTGAAGTCTCTTCAGACGAACACCACCGGTCCGCTGCCTGGCGATCGCACCCACCAGTTCAAGGCGTACGTGGCGAAGGACTTCGAGGTGTCGAGCGACGTCACGCTCCTCGCTGGCGTGACGTACGAGGGGCTCTCGGGAACGCCCATCAGCTTTCTCGCGTGGCACCCGACGGCCGGCGACGACGCAGCGTTCGTGTTGCCGCGAGGCTCTGCTGGCCGCACGCCGTTCACCCACACCGTCAGCCTGCGCGGCGGCATGATGTGGAAGGTGTCGAAGGAGCAGTCGATTCAGGTGACGCTCGACCTCTTCAACCTGCTCAACCTGCAGGAGGCGACCGCGGTCTCGCAGCAACTGTCGAACGCGCAGCTCGTCCCGGCAAACATCGCGGACGGGAAGGATCCCGCGACCGCAGCGTGTCTCGCGGGCAATTCGCCGACGTGTCAGTCGATTCTGCAGAAGAGGGTCGGCACCGCGACGGTGCCGGTCTCCACGAACGACCTGAACGCGAACTTCAAGCAGCCCACCGCGTACCAGGCGCCCTTCTCGATGAAGCTCGGCGTCAGGCTGTTCTTTTGAGGCGAGACCCCATGACCCGCTCCGTGCGCCTCGCGTTCTCGACGTCGCTCCTGCTGGGAGCCGCGCTCTCCAGCTGCTTCGACGCGCAGCCTGCCCCGCCGTGTCGCGTCGCCTCGACCCAGGACTTCACGAGGAGTCCTCCGTACCTCGCGCTGCTCACCTCGACGTCGGCCTCGGCCGCGTGCACGGCGGAGCAGAAGCTCACCTCGATGCGCATCGGCGTTCAGGACTTCGCCGCGCCCGGGAGCGATGAGGCGTCGCTGGTGCTCCGGCCTGGCCGGCTCGTCGATATGGCGCGCGGGAGCGTCTTCACCGCTGACAGAGACCCGAGGAACAACTGCCAGGCAGCGTTCGAAGGAAAGCCGAACCCGCGGTGTGAGACGTGCGGACCTGCGGGCACCAACCCGTGCCGCGTCGTCGAGGAGCCCGTGGTGCGCGTCGACCCGAACGATCGTGAAGGGAAGAAGCTGAACGCGCTGGCGCCGTTCACTCCGGAGCCGAAGGCGGGCGTGTGTCTGGCCCCGCCGCTCGTCGCAGCGCAGGACTTCGAAGCCGTCTCGGTTGCGACAGTGGACGCAGGGACGGTGATGCTCCCGTCACTGCGCGTGCGGTACGAGTTCACCGACGTGAAGGTGTTCATGACGGCCGAGGTTCCCGGCACGGCGTTCACCGCGAAGCTGTCGCAGACCGAGGGCGCCTGCGTGGCGACGTACGACCTGGTCGCGTTCCACCCCGCAGTCGCCTGCACGACGGACACCGACTGCGACCCAAACGCCGACCTCGACGCCGGGCGCACGCGTGGCTCTGGCATCGACCCCGACTTCGACCCGGCCTGCGACACCGCCATCGGGTTCTGCGTGCCGCGGGTCGACGTGACGAAGCCCGGCCTGCCGAAGAAGTGAGCCCGTGAGGCACGACTCCGACTGCCCAGACGGATTCGCCGCGCCGGGAGAGCTGAGCTAAGGGCCCGCGCGTGACGTCCCGTCAGGTCCTCCTCGAGCAGCTCTCTTCACGTTCGGCCGACGAGCAGGGCGCCTTGCGCAAGACCGCCGACCTCAAGGTCGCGATGACGTACCCGAGCCCGTACCACGTGGGCATGTCGAGCCTCGGCTTCCAGGCCATCGCGCGCGAGGTGCACCTGCACGACGGCGCCGCCGCGGAGCGCGTCTTCCTGCCCGATGACGTCGACGCCTGGAGAGCGGCCCGGCTCTCGCCCGTGTCGGAAGAGAACCATCGACCGCTGCGCGACTTCGACGTCATCGCCTTCTCGGTCGCGTACGAATTGGAGCTGACCGGTGTCTTCTCGCTGCTCGAGCTCGCCGGCCTGCCCGTGCTGAGGACGGAGCGCACCGACCAGCACCCGCTCGTCATCGCCGGCGGCCCGCTCACCTTCTCGAACCCCGACCCGCTCGAGCCCTTCGTCGACGTGCTGGTGCAGGGCGAAGCGGAAGACCTGATTCACCAGCTGCTCGACGAGGTGCAGGGCGCGACGTCACGGGAGTCGCTGCTCCAACGCCTCGCGCTGATGCCGGGCTTCCGCGTGCCCGGTCGGTCGCTGGAATCGACGCGCTACTTCGTGGCGAAGGCCAGCGACGAGCGGCTTCCGGCGCGCACCGCCATCGTCACCCCGCACACCGAGCTGCGGAGCATGTTCCTCATCGAGCCCGAGCGCGGCTGCTCGCGTGGGTGTCACTACTGCGTGATGCGCCGCACGACGAACGGAGGCATGCGCACCGTGCCTCCCGAGCGCGTGCTCGAGCTGATCCCCGACACGGCGAAGCGCGTCGGCCTCGTCGGCGCCGCAGTGACCGACCACCCACGCATCGTCGAGCTGCTCGAGACCATCGTGAACGCAGGGCGCGAGGTCGGCGTGTCGTCGCTGCGGGCCGATCGCCTCACGCTTCGGTTGGTGCAAGCGCTCAAGAAGGGCGGCGCGCAGGGGCTCACCGTCGCCTCCGACGGCCCGAGCCAGCGCATGCGAGATCTCGTCGATCGCAAACACTCCGAGACGCAGATCCTCAACGCGGCCAACCTCGCGAAGGAAGCCGGCATTCGACGGCTGAAGATCTACAACGTCGTCGGGCTACCCACCGAGACGCCGGCCGACATCGACGAGCTGGTGCGCTTCACGCTCGAGCTCTCCCGCATTCTGCCAGTGGCCCTCGGCGTCGCCCCGTTCGCGGCCAAGCGCAACACCCCGCTCGATGGCGCGCCATTCGCCGGCATCAGCGAGGTCGAGGCCCGGCTCGCGCAGATTCGAAAGGGTCTCAAGGGCCGGGCCGAGCTGCGGCCGACGAGCGCGCGGTGGGCGTGGGTCGAATACATGCTCGCGCAGTGCGGGCCCGAAGGTGGCCTCGCAGCGTACGAAGCGCATCGCAACGGTGGAGCGTTCGCGGCGTGGAAGCGCGCGTTCGAGGCCAACGCCTGCGTGCCGTACGAAGCGCGACGCACCATCGATGGCCGGCGCAAGGCGAGCGAGTGGCCGTCGGTCGGCCTGCGCGCGAGCTGAGCTGGGCACCGGGAAGCGTTGCATCGCAAGTGCTATACAGCGGGTATGAAGACCGCGACCCTTCCGCCCATTCGGCTCGATCCAAAGTTGAAGAAGACCCTCGAGGCGTCTCTCGAGCCTGGTGAGACGCTGTCGTCGTTCCTGCTCCAGGCCGCGGTGAAGAGCGCTGAGATCCGTCACGCTCAGCGAGAGTACGTGGCCCGCGCCGAGGCCAGATCACGGGCGGCCCACCGTACCGGCCGAACAGTGCCAGCGGCCGCGGTCTTCAAGCGCCTCGAGCAGGCCCTCGCACGCGCGAAGAAGAGAGCTCGATGAGGCGTCGCGAAGTTCGTTTTGCCGAGGGGGCCGATGACGACCTGGTGCGGCTCTTCGAGGTCCTTGCCGACAAGGACCTCAAGTTTGCGGCGCGGGCGATCGTGGTCATCCGCAGGGCGCTGGCGATGGCGGCAGAGTTCCCGCACTCCTGCAGGCGAGCGCAGGGCTCGGCATTCGTCAGGGAGTGCGTGATTCCAATCGGGCAGGCCGGGTACGTCGCCGCGTTCGAGATCGCCGACGACTCGATTCTGGTGCTGGCTGTCCGGCATCAGCGTGAGGACGACACGCCGCTGAGGTAGCCCCCAAAGACGAAGGGCCGGAGCACCTGCGCGCCCCGGCCCTCGGTCATCGGCTCTTCAGAGCGTCACGGGCAGTTGCAGGTCGAGCCCGCGGGCGAGGCGCTGTTGCGAGGCGTCGGAGCGACCGCCGTGAAGTCGACCGAGTTGTTCTGCGTGTCGGAACAGCCAGCGACCGCGCGAACGACGGCCGTCGTGTTCGAGGGAGCGGGTGCACCCGTGCCCTCGGCACACATCGTCGTCGTGGTGCCGTAGCTCACGAGGTCGAGAATGCCCGTCGTCGGGCACTGGCTCGCGAGCGTCGTCGTCCCCGAGACGAGGGCGACTTTGCCGGCAGTGCCGCTGAGGTTGGGCGGCGACACGCTCACGACCTGGTCTGCCGTCGGCAGCGCCACACCCGTCGCGCCCCCTGCGAACTGAACGAGGAAGTACCCGTTCGCCGGGATGGTGCCCGTGAGGGCGACGTTTCCGCTCCACGTCATGCTGGTCGACGACTGGTACTGCAGCGAGAGGCCGGCGAGGTTCACCGGGCTCGAGGTGCGGTTGCGCAGCTCGACGAAGTCGTTGGTGAACGGGGCGCCGCTGTTCCCGCCGCCTCCGTAGACCTGGCTGATGATGACGCCCGGAATACACATGCCCGCGCTGAAGCCGGTGAACTGGGCCGTGTTCTGACCGAGGGCCGTGTTGCGCGTGTCGGTGATCATCGTGCTGCAGGTCACCTCGTACGAGCCACCGGTCATCGCGTTCGTCGTCACGGTCGCTTCCCGGGCATTCGTGAGGACGGCCGCCGACGCGGTGAGGGCGGCGCCACCGTCGAGCGCGCTGAAGGTGAACCGGGGCGCCTGAACGGTTGCAGAGGCGATGTTGCGATCGAAGGCGACCACGACCGTCGTGGCGCTGTCAGCTCGCGCAGAGAGCACCCTCGGTGCGGGGCACGTGGTGCCCATCAGGTCGGCGACGCTGAAGCCCGAGGGCTGCGCCCCGTTGTTGAAACGCCACATCGCGCCGTTCGTCAGCGAGACGTTGCAGCCGGGCTGGAGGTCTTCGGAATCGACGAGCGAGGCTGGCACCCGGAAGCGGAGGGTCGTGCCGGCGTCAGGCGTGCCGGTCGTCGCGACGTTCATCGCGCGGTAGCCATTCCCAGCAGAGCTCGGGGTCTGCGTGATGGTCGCGGCCATCGAGATGAGCCGGCTCTCCCATTCCGTCACGGCGGCAGCGTTCGTGAAGTCGACCGCGTCGATGCTGCGCGCGTAGGGCGACACGGGGTTGCCCATGCTGCTCCGAGCGAACCCGGTGTAGCTCGTCACCTGTCGCAGCCCCGAGTTTCGGCCAGCCGCCGTGGCGGTGAACGTCACGAGGTCGCCAGGCTGCACTCCGTTCGTCGAGGCAGGCACGGCGACGAAAAGCGCGGGCCCGCTGGGATCTGCCTGAACGAAGAAGCCTTCGGGCTCGACCACCACGCCAGCGCCAGCGTCGACCGCCGGCTTGACGACAGTGACGAGAACGCCTTCGACCGCGATCGAGCCAGCGACCGGGCCGCCATCTGGAGACGAGTCGGCGAGCGCACGCACGGCCAGAATCTGCTCGATGCCGCCGTCCTGCGTCGCCGAGCCACCTGCGGCCGAGCCACCTGCGGCCGAGCCACCAGCAGCTGAGCCACCTGCAGCCGAGCCACCTGCGGCCGAGCCACCTGCGGCCGAGCCACCAGCAGCTGAGCCACCTGCGGCCGAGCCGCCCGCCGTGCCTACCGTCGCGTCAAGGCAGTAGCGGCCTTCCTGAATCGCCGTGCAGGCATAACCAGCCAGACAATCGTCCTGAGTTCGGCAGGCGTAGAAGACGCCCGGGGGCGGCTGCGCGCAGCTGACGACCAGGAGCGCGCCGAGCTGAAGGCCCTTGCCGAAGACGCGCATCGAACGCGCAGTGTCTCACAACCCGACTCGATCCGAAATCGACCACGGACGCCGAAGCCGGAGTCACTCATTCCGCTCCGATGCGCCACACGCTCGTCGCCACCGCGTCGACCAGCCGCGCGTCATGACTGACGAAGACGAGCGAGCACGGCAACACACGCAACGCCACCTCGAGCCGCTCGATGAGATCGAACGAGAGGTGGTTGGTGGGCTCGTCGAGCAGCACCAGCCACGGGTGCTCAGCGAGGCCGAGCGCGAGGTGGAGCAGCCGCGTCTCTCCAGCGGACGGAGCGCGTGACGCCAGCAGCGCATCGGGGTCGACACCGAGCGCGTGCACCCACTGGAGCACCCGGCCCCGCGCCTCCCGAGGCAACGCCGTCAAATGCTCCAGGTCGGCGAGCGCGTCGTCGGCGCTCAGGTCTTGCGGCATCACCAACACCCGGGAGCGCGGCACCGTCGCAGCAGCCTCGAGCCTCGCGAGGAGCGTCGTCTTTCCTGCTCCATTCGGTCCCACGACGGCGAGGCGCGCGTCACGTGGCAGCTCGAACACCGCCGGCACCGTCAGCAATGTGCGGCCCGAAGGTGTCTGAATGGCTCCGGGCTCGAGCCTCGAGACGACGGGCGATGGGCAGCGTTCGCCTGGCAAGGTCAATGCGACGGCCTCGTCGAACACCACGTCGATTCCGTCACGCGCGGTCTGCACCTGCTCGACGCGACCTTCGAGCCGCCGCACCGCTCCCGAGAGATGGCCCTGCGCGCGCTCCGCCCGGAAGTTGGCCATCACCCCGCGTGCGTCCGAGTCGTGCTTCGACTTCATGCGCGCTCCGGCCGAGCGTTGACGCGTCGACGCCTCGTGCTCACGCCGACTCGTCTTCACCGCACCGGCGAGCCGCTCCGCCTGCCGTCCCAGCGCGTCGAACTCGGCACGACGTGAGGCCTCGCTCGTGAGCCACTGCGCCTTCGCGGCCGTGAAGGCGCCTGGCCACACCTCGAGCTTTCCGCGCTGGAGCCGCAGCGTCGTCGTCGTCAGCCGATCGAGCACCGCGCGGTCGTGGGATACCAGCACGCCGACGCCGTCGAAGCGCGACAACGCACTCAGCACCAGCTCGATGGCCGCCACGTCGAGGTGGTTGGTGGGCTCGTCGAGGAGCAACACGTCGGGCTCCCGCCACAGGGCCGCGCCGAGCTGCCAGCGTTTGCGCTCACCGAACGAGAGCGTGGCCCAGCGACTCAGCGGCTCGAGCTTCAACCGCGCGCGCCACCGCCCGGCGAGCGTGTCGTCGGCCGCCGCGAACGACTCCACGTCGCTCGAGATGCGCTCGGCGCGTTGGTCGACGAGCAGCACCGTGGCATCGGACGGCAGTCGCTCCACGTGCCCCGACTCGGGAGCGCGGTGGCCAGCCAGCATCGACAACAGCGTCGTCTTGCCCGCGCCGTTGGGCCCGACGAGGCCTGCCCAGCCGGGCGTGAGGTGCAGCGTGACGTCAGAGAAGAGGGTTCTGCCGGCGACGACGCCGGTCAGGTGATGCGCACGAAGAGAGGCCATGAGGGAAGAGGTGCTGACGACAACGGGTGAACGACCAGCGCGCCGGCAGACGACGTCAGCGCAGCGATGGATGGTTCGCGTCAGAAGCTCATGGAGGACGCGCCCGAGAGCGCGACAGCCCGAGTGCTACCAGAAAGTCGGGCGGCGATTCCAGTCGGCCGCGAACTTGTGGTGTGACGGCACCTGCGTAGACCGTCGCCTCTCACCGAAGGAGTCGTCATGCACCGCGCCGCACTCATCCTCACGCTCGTCGTCACGTCGGGGTGCCCTGGTGGTGGAGGCGGCGGAACGGGCGGCGGAACTGCTGGAGGCCTGAGCCCGTTCGGTGGTGGCGTCACGTCGACTGGCGGCGGCGCGGTGAGCGGTGGCGGCTCCGCAGGCTCGAGTGGCGGTGGCTCCACGACGGCGGGCGGCATGGGTGGTGGCTCGGCGATGGGTGGCGGCTCGAGCTCCGGCGCGGGCAGCTTCGTGGTGCCCTCGTTCGTCTTCGACCCGAAGGTCGTCGCGTCAGCCGACGGCGCCTTCCACCTCGTCCACCGTACGCAGACGCCGGGCAGCATCGTCTACGGCCGCTGCACGAGCGGTTGTGGCGTCGCCTCGAGGTGGACCTTCGGCACCATCGAGCCCAGCAACATCGCCGTGCGCGCGCCCAGAATCGCGGTCGGCGTCGATGGCCGCGTGCACGTCGTCTACACGCAGTCGAGCCCGTCGCAGCACACCTACGCGACGTGCGCCGCCAACTGCGAGACCGCGACCAACTGGAGCAAGACCCTCATCCCCACGCCGAGCACGTGCGACTGGGAAGACCAGAACACAGGCCTGGTGCTCGACACGCAAGGTCGGCTCTCGTTCATGAGCAGCGACGGCAACACCGAGAACCTCTGCCTCACGACGTGCGCGGGCAGCTGCACCACCGCGAGCAATTGGGAGAACGGCTCCATTCTCACGCTCCGCGCAGGCGGCCGTCGCATCAACCACGCCTTCGCCGGCCACGGCACCACGCTGCACCTCGTCTTCGAGGACCTGACTGCCGGCCTTCGCTACTCGAGCTGCACGGGCAACTGCACGCAGTTCGCGAGCTGGCAGCAATCGAACCCGCTCTTCTTTCACGGCGGCGAGGAGCCGGTCGCCTTGTCCGTCTCTGCGCAGGGCCGCCTCGCGCTCGCGTTCAACCAGGGCACCACCGCCGCTTCGGTGCCAGCCGCCGTGAAGATGTTCGACAACCGCCTTGGCCTCTGGGAGTGCACCACCAACTGCAGCGACCCGATGGCGTGGCAGGGCGTCGTCGTCGGGGCTGAAGGAGACGGAAAGACCGGCGTGGCGACGGCGTCGACGAGCGCGGGGCTGGTGGCCGTGTCGACCGAGACGAGCGGCAGCAGCGTCTACGTGTGTGACGCGAACTGCGGCACCGCCACCAACTGGACCGGTGGCGCGCTCGACACCGCCGCGTCGCTCACCGCCGCGCTGCCCGATGCGTACGGCGTGCTGGGCTGCACCGTGAACGGCCAGATGGTGCGGCCGCAGTCGGCAGGCTGGGTGCCCGAGCGCCCCGTCGCGGCGCTGTCGTCGGCAGGCCTGTTGGTGCACACCATGACGAAGGGGTTGAGGACGTGCCCCGGTCTCACCACGCCCGCCACGTTCCCCGGCTACGGGCGGCTGCACTTCGCGCCGCCGTGACGCTCGTTTGCGACGTGTGGAAGCGGCGTGGTATCGCGACCTCGTGAGCGCGCTGTCTCCAGCGGAGCGGACGGGGCTCGAAGCCCGCGTCGAGGCCGCACACACAGCGGGCCATTCGAGCCACGCCGTCGCGCTCCTCGTCGAAGGCTACGGGCCGGAGTTGTTGTCGTTCCTCACCGCCTCGCTGCCAGACCGCGACGTCGCCGCCGATGTCTTCTCGCAGGCCTGTGAAGACCTGCTGCGGACCTTCTCGACGTTTCGCCACCAATGCAGCTACCGCACCTGGGTCTACGCGCTGGCTCGCACGGCCATGCGTCGTCACTTCGATGATCCACACGTTCGCCGGCGCGACCCGCTCGTCTCGTCGCTCGATGTCGAGGCGGCTCGGCGCACCACCACGGCCGCGTTCCTCAAGACCGAGTGGAAAGACCGCTTCCGCGCGTTGAGAGACGTGCTCGTGCCTGAGGACCGTGCGCTGTTGGTGCTGCGGGTCGACCGCGAGATGTCGTGGGACGACATCGTCACCGTGTGGAACGAGCAGGCGTCGGCGCCCGTCACGTCTGCCTCGCTTCGAAAGCGGTTCGAGCGCGTCAAGCTCACCCTGCGAGAGCACGCCACCACGGCAGGGTGGCTGCCTTCGTGACGACGCCCGGGCGCTCGGTCGCGTTGACGTCGGACCCGCAGTTCGAGCTCTTGCTCCGCCAGGTCGCGGGCGTGTCGGCCACGCCCACGGGTCCCGTCGCCGTGACGCCGCCGCTCCCGGCTGGCGCATCGGTGGGGCCGTACCGGTTGCTCGAGGTCGTCGGCGCGGGCGGCATGGGCGTGGTGTACCGGGCGCACGACTCGAGGTTGCAGCGCGACGTGGCGCTCAAGCTCCTGCCCTCGCACACCAGCCTCGATGAGGCTGCTCGGCAGCGCTTGTTGCGTGAGGCCCGGGCGGCGGCGCGGCTGTCGCACCCGAACCTCGCGTCGGTCTACGAGGCCGGCACGTTCGACGGGCACACCTTCTTCGCGATGGAGCTGATTCACGGAACGCCGCTGCGCGCGCTGCTTCGCGAGCCCGTGGTGTTCTCGCAGCGGCTGACGTGGGCGGTGGAGCTCGCGAGCGGTTTGTCGGCACTGCACCGCGGCAATTGGGTGCACCGCGACCTCAAGCCAGAGAACGTGATGGTGACGGCCGACGGCGTCTGCAAGCTGCTCGACCTCGGGCTGGCGCACGACACGAGTGGGCCCGTGGAGCTGCCGACCGCGGGCACCGTCGGGTACATGTCTCCAGAACAACGACAGGGCCTGCCGCTCGATGCGCGGTCCGATGTGTTCTCATTTGGAGTCGTGTGGCAGGAATTGCTGACGGGCCAGGTCTCGTCTGTCGTCCTCCACGCGCCCCTCGAGCAGGTCTGTGGGCGTTCGGCTCGTGCGGTGACGGCGCTCCTCGAGAAGTGTCTGTGCGCCAACCCCTCGGGGCGTTTCGAGTCGGCCGTGGCCGTGAAAGACGCGCTCCTCGAGGTCCAGCGAACGGCGCTGATGCGTCGGCCGCGCTGGCCTGTGGCAGTGCTGGTGGCCCTGGTCGCCGTGGGACTCGTCGTGGCGCTTCGCACGCCAGAGCCCACCCCACACGTCGCTGCGCCGGCCCGACGACTGACTGGCCATTCCCGTGAGCAGCCCATCAGCGACGCTGCGCTCTCGTCTGACGGTGTCCGCTTCGCCTACGTCGATGACGATGGGCTGACGGTGGGTGTGCTGTCGGCACCAGAGCAGGCGGCGCGGGTTCCGCTCGAGGTGACGGCGCAGGCCGTCGAGCCACGTTTCGGGAGCGGTGGCTTCATGGTCATCGGGCAAGCCGCCGGCGCCGTCGAGGAGCGCTCGGTCTGGGTCATCGACGGCGAACGCAAACAGCAGCTCTTTCGCGGCCCCTTCAAGTTCGCGTCGCTGTCGCCAGATGGTGCGCGGCTCGTGCTCGTCGAGGGCACTGACGTGGTGGTGCGGCAACTCGACGGCGCCGTCGTCGAGCGCCGGCCTTCTCCGCAAGGCGTCATGGTGCACGCCGCCCGATGGGCTCCCGATGGCCGGCACTACGCGGTCGCGTCTTCCGACTCACGAACCGGCGATGCGTTGAGGTCGCTCGAGGTGCGCGCGGTGGGTGTCGATGCTCCGGTGTTGCGGGTTCAGACCCAACGCCTCGCGCAGGCCTACGTGCCCGTCGTCTTCGCGTGGTCGTCGACGGGTGGCTTGCTCTACGCGCTTGCTGACGTGCCGGGTCAGGGGAGCGGGAGCGCCGTGTGGCTGGTACCCCGTCGAGGTGACGGCTTCGGTGAGGCGGTGCTCCTGGCCCCGTCGGAGCGGCAGTACCTCGCGGCCATCTCGGGTGCGGCCGACCAGCTCGTCACGCTCCGTGAAGAGACGCGCATCAGAGTGCACCTCGCCGACGTCTCCGATGCAGGCGCGCTGAGCGGCAGCCGGGTGCTCACGCAGGGCGACTACGACGAGCGGCTTTCGGGGTGGAGCGACGATGCGCACGTCCTCATCGCGACGTTTCGAGACCTGGTGCCGCACCTCGCGCGACGTGGGCTCGAGGGCGCCGACGCCGAAGCCGTGAAGGCGGAAGGGTGGGCGCAGACCTGGCCGACGCCAACGTCGGTGCCCGGTGAATTCGTCTACTGGTGGGCGTCAGCGCCGAGTCGTGAAGCGCCGATGACCTGGTCGTTGAGGGTGCGTCACGGCGACTCGGAGCGGCCACTCGCGACGCCGACGCCTGCGACTGGCGAGGTGATGTCCGTCTCGGCGCCGCCCCACGGCCAGCGCGTTCGGTGCGCCACGACGGAACATCGGTGCGTGCTGGCGCAGCTGGGTGCCACGGGCCTGACGTTCTTCCAGCTCGCCTGGAATGGTGAGCCACCGCGGCAGCTGTTCGAGGCGTCGACGGTGGCGGGGCAGGGGCATGTCTGGGCGCTGGCCGCCGATGGTCGAACGGTCGCCATCGCCGAACGTGACGGCCTCTTGCACGTGCGCGACCTCACCGGCGTGGAGCTCTCGCGCCGCGCGGTGCCTCTGCAGAATATTCGCGGTGTGGGGTTCGGGCGCTTCGGTGATTTCGTGGTGTGTGGCTTTGACGAGAGCGGTTTTCAGCTCATCGGGCGCTTGCCAGAGCGTGGGCCGCTCGAGGTGTTGAGGCGCTCGACTTCGGCCTTCAACGAGCCGCACCTGTCGCCCGATGGCCGGCACCTGGCGTACCTCGAGAAGGACTTCGACCAGGACGTCTGGGTGACGCCGCTGACGCGCTGAAGAAGAAAGTCAGTCACACTTTCCCGCACCGCCGTCTACCCGTCGAAGCGCAACCACGGGGCGGCATGGCGATGAGAAAACACAGAAATTTCGGACTCTTGACGGCGATGCTGGTGGCTGCGTGTGGCGGCGGCCCGACCTCCGCTGTCGACGCTGGCCTCGACGACGTCGACGCAGGTGGTGACGCCGGCTCGAGTGACGCGGGGCGGCCGCTACCGGGCCCACTCTCTTGGCGCAAGGTGCTCGAAGCGCCGCCGTCACGCAGCAACCAGGTGGCCTTCTACTGGCCGCCAGCCCAGGCCACGCTCGTCTTTTCAGGCAATCACAATACAGGCCCCCTGCAGGACGCGTGGTCGTGGAATGGCAGTGCCTGGAGTCCGCAGGCGCTCCCTGAGCTCGAATATCCCAGCCGCAAGAACGCTGGAGTCGCCGTCGACGTCGCCGGCAGCCGCGCGTACGTCTTTGGTGGCGTGTGGTCCGGCTATCCGCGTGATGGTGGCGCGTACACCGTCGCGGTGAAGGGTGACTTCCGCCAATTCGACGGCACCCGGTGGGCCGAGGTCGTCACGACGACGCGCCCATCGCCCCGCAGCGGCGCCGCGATGACGTGGGACAGCGTGGGCCATCAGGTGTTGCTGTTCGGCGGCAGTGACAACGTCGACGCCTTCTCCGACACGTGGACCTTCGCGAACGGAGACTGGGCGCAGCGCGCGACTGGCACCGCGGCCCACCCCTCGGCCCGGCTCAACACGCGCATGGCGTACGACCCGATTCGGCGTCGCGTCGTGCTGTTCGGCGGCCAGGGTCTCGGCCCCGACGACGCCATCAACCTGCAGGACACGTGGGAGTGGGATGGCAGCACGTGGCGAGAGGTGCCTGTCACCGGCGACATCCCTTCAGGGCGCGGTCACCACTCGATGGTGTTCGACCCCATCCGCCAGCGCGTGATGATGCTCGGTGGCGCTCAGAACTTCGCGCCGATTCCCCGAGGCTCGTCGCTCGCTGATCAGTGGGAGTTCGACGGCACTCGGTGGACGCAGGTGATGCCGACGGGCCCGCGCCCCGGGAAACGCACGGCGCCGTCGCTCACGTTCGACCCGGGCCGCAACGTCGTCGTGCTGCACGCAGGCTTCGATGACCACGACCTCGCCGACACGTGGGAATGGAATGGCCAGACCTGGTCGGAGCGCTCGCTGCTGCCCGTGCCTCGAAGCGAGTTCGCCTTCGCCCAGCGCGCCCCGGGCGATGAGGCGCTGCTCTTCGGTGGCTACGTCGCGGCAGGCGGCATCGAGCTGGGTGACACCTATCGCTTCGTCTCGGAGCGCTGGCAACGGGTGCACACCGAAGGCCCCACCCCGCCTGCGAGGAGCGGCGCGAGCCTCGCGTACCTCGACGACGTCGCGGTGCTGTACGGCGGGCGCTCGGGCCAGACGCTCCTCTCTGACATGTGGACGCTGCAGCGCGGGCAGACGCAGTGGCGGCAGCGCACCGACGTCGCCGTGCCATCGGGTCGACGGCAGGCCGCGATGGCGACCGACCCCATCAGGAAGCGCATCATTCTCTTCGGCGGCCGCACCTCGACCTCGCTGCTCGACGCGACCTGGTCGTGGGACGGCACCGACTGGACCCGGCTGAACCCTGCCCAGTCGCCACCGGCCCGAGTCGACGCCACGCTGCTGTTCGACCCCGTGCGCTCAGAGCTCGTCTTGAGTGGTGGCGTGGGCGCGAACGGCGCGGTGCTCGACGACGTGTGGAGCTTCGACGGCGTCACCTGGAAGCGGCGCGAGGGCAGGTCGTCCGCTCCGGCCACGCGGGTCTCACCGACGCAGGCGTTCGACTCGTGGGGCCGCTTCGTGTCGTGGGGAGGTCGCGAGGGCACCAGCCCGCGTGACGGCGTGTCGGTCGACGACGGCGCCGGCTGGGTCGCCCAGCCCTCGACGGGGCCCGGTGCTCGGTTCGGCGCGAAGTGGATTGACCTCGGAGACCGCTGGCTGACGGTGTTCGGCTCGACGTCGAACTTCACCGACAGTTGGGAAGACTTCGCCGATGCGTGGGAGCTGGCCCCGCGCTGAGCCACGCGACGCCGGCGTGCCGCTCGTCGTTCAAGCCGCCGTCGCCGTCGGCGCCTCAAGCCCTTCGCCACGCGCGCGGGGCACAGAAGCCCTTGAGTGGTGTCCTTTTCCGCCGCCTTTGGCTAGGGGCGATACAGATGAGTCCGCGGCGCTCAGCGGCGTTGGTCGATGCCGGCGTCTTCCTGCAACTGTCCGGAGACGTCACCGGGGCCCGGGAGCTGTTTCGCCAGGCGCTGACGCTCGACCCCGAGAACAAGAAGGCGAAGGTGCTCCTCGGCGGCGACCCGGTGCAGACCCTGCCCGCCAGCGGCGAGGCGGCGCAGACGCTGCCTCCGAGCGCTCCGCCGTTGCCGCGAGAGGTGGCGCCCGGGAATGAGACGCTCTTCGCGCCCCCGCCTCCCCGCCAACGCTCGCCCGTCGACGCCACCATGGTGGGCCGGCCCCTGTTTCCGTCGGAGCGCACGCGCATCGCGGGCCACCTCGCTGATGGCGCGTTCGACAAGGCCCTGGGCGTGACGCTCGAGCGCCTCAAAGTCGACGCCGACGACGTCGAAGCGCACGAGCTCGCGTGGGACGTGCTGGTCGCCGCCGGGCAGGTCGAGCTCGCGCAGGCCCAGCTGGGCCACTTGATGGAAGTGGCGATCGCGTGCGCTGACACCATTCGGGTGCGCCGCTTCCTTCACGAGTTCGAGCGCGTCCTCCCCGACCACCCGTTGATGACGCAGGCACGCTCGATGGTGAGTGAGTCACGCGTCGCCGAGCCCGACTCGACGCTCATCGACGACGCGCTGCGCTCGGTGCTGTAGCCGGCCTGCGAATGTTCGGTGCGACGGGTTGCCGCGACGCAGGCTCCGGGGCTACACGCAGGCGCACATGCAGAAGAAATACGTCTTCCTCGCGGTGGTGGCGCTCGTCGTCATCGTGCTCGACCAGTACACCAAGTTCCTCACGCTCGACCGGCTCACCAGCGCGTTCGAGGGCGCCACCAGCACGACGCGCGTCTTCTTCAGCGCGGCTCCCGAGGCGGGCTGGGACAGCTACCACTTCCGTCCGAAAGAGGCGGTCGTCGTCTCGGAGTCGTTCTTCCGCTTCCGCTACGCCGAGAACCCGGGCGCGGCGTTCGGGCTGTTCCGCAACCTGCCCGAGAACCTGCGCGGCCCGCTCTTCCACCTCGTGTCCATCGGCGCGGTGGTGCTCATCGCCTTCTATTACTCGAAGCTCACCGGCGCGAAGGTGGAGCGCTGGGCGAAGTGGGGCCTGCCGCTCGTGCTGGGCGGCGCCATCGGCAACTACATCGACCGCCTCTCGCGCGGCTTCGTCATCGACTTCCTCGAGGCCCACTGGTTCGAGAAGGCGTACTG
>JAUXRI010000269.1 GCA_030681895.1 Myxococcales bacterium
TCCACGCGGGGGCCATCGGGTTGAGGCGGGCGAAGACACCGTCGCCGGCCACCCAGAGGGTTCCGTTGACGAGCTTGCAGCTGGTGAGGGTTCGGCCGGCCATGGGGAAGGGCACGGCCATCCACGGGCCGCCCGATCGTCGAAGCACCGTCGAGTTGGCGCCGCACGCCACGGCCTGGCCGACGACGGGGCAGTCGACGCTCAGCAGGTCGTTCACGGTGGTGACGGTGGGGTCGCGCGTCGCGATGGTGGCGGCGATGGAGAAGAGGGCGCCCCCCGTGCCGACGGCCCAGGCCTCGGTGTCACTGGCGCGGCAGACGCTCTTGAAGGTGGTGCTGGGCGCCGACGCCGAGATGCGGGTGTAGCCGGCGAAGCTGACCCTCGCGAGGAGCCCCGCGTTCACGCCGTCGCGCCCCGCGACGAGAATCGTCTGCACGCCGTTTCGCCCTTCGGCGGCCTCGAGGTTGTACTGCGGGCTGCTGGGCGGCCGGCGGAACTCGTAGGCATCGGCGCCGGCGTGGAGCACTGCCAGGTCGCCCTTCTTCGAGACCAGCGTCAGCTCGTTGTTGAAGCTGGTGGCGCCCACGAAGTCGACGCCGAGGTCGAGCGCGTCGGTGCGCTCGGTCGGCAGCGTGCGCCGGTAGAAGACGTTGTTCACGTTCTTGAGGCGGTTGACCTCGGCGACCACCACGCCGGCGCTCTCGGAGGGCGAGAGGTGCTCCTCACCGAAGAAGGTGTCGAGCTGAGTCACCTGCACGGGCGCGGCGCTGGTGCCAGCCACGCGGTACAGCCGGCCCTGCCCCATTCCCGAGCTGGTCTGTACCCAGACGGGCCGCGTCCCTCCCGAGGGAGGACCGCCGGTGATGCCGACGAGGCCGTCACCGGTGAGCAACGAGAGGTTGCTCGCGACGAAGCTGCCCACCGAGGTGTGGCGCAGCGAGCTGTTGTCGTCGAAGCCGCAGAGCGCATCCTGCCCGCCCGAGGCAGGCACCTCGAGCCAGGGCCCGAGGCTGGCGCAGCTGCGGGGGTTGGTGGCGTCGGTGTCGACGAACCACGACGTCGAGCTCGCTGCGTTCCGGTAGGCCACGCACGAGCGCCGCGAGCCCGAGAGGTTGGTGCACAGGCCGGCGAGGCGCTCCCGCTGCGTCTCGTCGACCCACAGGCTCGTCATCGTGAACGCGCTGGCGTTGGTGGTCGGCAGGGCGCCCGTCGTCCACGTCATGCCGTTCCACTTGGCGAAGTTGCCGGCCGTGTCGGCGATGAGCACCAACATGTCGCTCGAGCCGTCGACGCCGATGAGGTTGGCGGTCGTCGAGAGGGCGGGCACGGGGGTGGTGAGGAAGGTGCCGGCCGTCCGGTCCCAGCGCCACACGGTGCGGTTCTCACCGACGACCCACGCCAGGTTCTGCGAGGTGAAGTTCACCGCCTTGAGCGTGATGCCGGCAGTGGGCGCGGCGACCGTCGACCAGCGGCTGCCGTTCCACTGGCTGACCTGGCTGCGATCTCCGACCGCGACGACGGCGCTGCCGGTGGAGCCTGGCGCGAGGTCGATGGCGTTGACGGCGAAGCGCAGCCGCGGGCCGACTTGCGTGACGGTCAGCGGGCACGCACCAGCGACACACGCACCCGGTGCGCAGTCACGCTCGAAGGTGTCGAAGACGCAGGCGCCGGTGAGGGCGTCGCAGCGGCCCGGGCCCGAGAACGAGCGCGCCGTGGTCCCCACACACGTCGCAGCCGGCAGCACCGTGCACGTGACGTTGGCGCAGAGGTCGCCGCCGCCGCCACCGCCGCCTGTCGCGCTTCCACCACCGTCTCCACCGCCCGCCGCTCCGCCCGCGTCTCCACCTGCGACGCCGCCCGCGGTCACGAAGCCCCCGCCCGTCGCATCACCGCCGCCGGCACCCATCGCCAGCCGGCACGAGAAGCTCACGCAGGCGTAGCCGATGGGGCACGGGTCGAGCTCGTTGCAGCGGTGGCCCTCGGGGTCGACCATCACGGCCATGTTGCAGGCCGCGAGAAGGAAGGGAGCGAGCAGCCACAGGCGTCTCATCGCGTCGCCTCGTCGGCCTTCATGCCGGGCTCGGGCATCGAGATGACGAAGAGCGCGCCGCCGGTCGCCGCGGCCACGCCGCCTGCGATGAACAAGACGTTGGCGACGGTGGCCTTGCCGTTCGACGCCGCCGCGGCTTCGCGGGCTTCGCGCACCGTGAGGGCCCGGTCTGCCGAGCGCGTGGCATCGGACGACGCGAGCGCCCCCATGACGAGCCCGGTGCCGAGCGCCGCCGCGCCGAGGCCCATGGCGATGAACGACGCGATGCGGGTGCCAGAGGGGCCCGCGACGGGCGTCGCCGGCTTCACGACGTCGACGGCCGCGGGCTCGGCGCTCACCGTGGCGGCCACGAGCGGCGGGCGCACGGGCTCGAACCACACGGTCGTCACCTGGCCGAGCTTCACCTGCACCGTCTGCCGCTTCGTGCCGCGGCCGAACTCGCCTTCCACCACGTACTCACCGGGAGCCAGGAACATCGCCGCCGGCGGCGCGGGGAAGTGCCGCCCTGCGATGGTGAGGCTGAGCGCGCCGGGCGCGAACACCTCGAGCAGGCTCCGGCCGTCATCTTCTTCTCGCGACAGGGTGCGGTCGACGCGGGTGATGATCTCCCTCGCGTCGGACGCATCGGGCGCGCGCTGCAGGTAGAGCCGGTCGTAGAGGGTGGCGAACTCCACGTCGCCCAGCTTCTCGAAGCTCCGCGCGAGATCGAACGCCACCTCGGGCGTCACCTTCATGCGGTCGGCGTCGCGGAACAGGGCGATGGCCGCGCCGTACTCACCCTTCGAATACAGGGCCTCGGCCCGCTCGAACGAGTCGTTGAAGCGTTTGGTCTCGGCTTCGCCCGGCATGGGCAGAGCCGACATCATCGCCACGCTGGCCAGGAGGGCGTGCACCACGGACCGGCGGCCCTACACCAGCCGTTGGCCGACATACAACTACCGCAGCACACATGAGGCGCCAGCGTGTCAGCTGAGGGGGTCGGTATTGCCCTGCGCCTCGGCGACGACGCCGCGCTTGAGCAGCTCCGCGAGGATGCGTTCTGCGTGGCGTTCGTCGAGCTCGGCGGCGGTGGCGACGTCGGCGAGGGTGGCCGGGGCCTGGCGGAGCGCGCTGATCAGCTTCAGCTCCGGCGCCGACGCCGCGCGCCCGTACATCGCGGCGAGCTCTTCGTTGATGCACAGCCGGCGGGGCGACCCCACCAGCTCGTGAATGCGCGCCGCAGCGAACCGGAGCAGGCCCTTGTGCACGTCGGCGAGCGCGGAAAACAGCTCAGGCGCCTCGCGCACGTGCTCGACCTGGGTGGGCACGAAGCGGCCGCGGGCACGGCTGGTGATGATGGCCTCGAGCGCCGAGATGCCTTCGACCCGCAGGCTCCCGTTCTGGGCGACGGCGCGAATGAGGCGGCCCTGTGAGACGACGACCTCGTAGCGGCCCAGCTCGTCTTCGAGCTCGAGGCGGCCGACGGCGTCATGCTCGGCGAGGAGCGAGAGCAGCCAGTGCGCGCCGACGGTGATCAGCTCGACGTCGAACTCGCGCTGGGTCGCGAGGGCTTCGCGGAGCGACCGTCTCGGCGCGGTCAGCAGCGCGAGCGCATCGACCAACTCACGGGAGCGGCCCGTCTTCTTCAGGTAGGCCCGCGCACCAGACTTCGCGGCGCGCAACGTCATCACCGAGTCCTCGTAGGCCGAGAGCAGCACGACCGGGATTTCGCGCGTCACGTGGTCGGCCCGCAGCGTGCGCAAGAGGCCCCAGCCGTCGAGCCGCGGCATGTCGATGTCGGACACCACGACGTCGATGGGGAAGCGCTCGATCACCCCCAGCGCGGCCGCGCCGTCGGGCGCCGAGATGACCTTGTACCCTTCACGCTCCAGCAGCTTCTGCAGCAGCCCGCGCAGCGCGTCGTCGTCTTCTGCGATGAGCACCTGCGTCGTCGGGCGCGGAGCCGACGGCACGGGAGTCACCTGTGCCTCGAACGCCAGGGGAGAGTCGTCGATGCCCAGCATCTGCTCGAGCGCAGCCGCACCGTCGAGCCAGCAGAAGCTCGCCGTCGACAGGTGGCCCCGCTGGAAGGTGGCGACGCCCTCGAGCGGGCTGCCCATCAACACCCTCACACTGCCGGTGAGCTGGTTCTTCAGGGCCCAGGCGGTGAAACGCTCGGTGACGGTGGACTCGGCCGTCGAGAGCTCGAGCCGCTTGAGCTGCGCCTCGGTGAGCACCACGTTCGCGCCGAGCCGGAACAGACGCGCTGCGGCGTTGACGTCGACCGGCGCTTCGGTGACGACGATGACGGGAAGACCACCTCTCACGGGCGGCGAGGCGACCACGTCTTCGGGGCTGCTGACGATGGCTTCGCCCTGACGCTCGGAGGGCTCGAGGCCAGCGGCCTGAACTGCACGCGCCAGGCTCAGGCTCCGAACGGTGACACGGTTCACGTCGAACATCGTCGAGAGTTCGTAGTCAGCCCTGTGCCGGGTTTCCACGGCTGATCGCTGATTCGTGAGGCCGCCAGATGGCGTTCCCGAGACGCTCCAGTACAACCGCGATGGAATGACGGAGCGCACGCTCATCGCGTCGGCGACCAACCTGCTCGTGCGCGGCTTTCAGGTCGTGCCGGTGGACCGGAAGTCGCGCGCGGGAGAACCCGTCAACGGCCTGTATGCGGTCGCGAGGGCGCTCCATCGGGTGATTGCGTCGAAGCGGCCAACCCGGGCGCTCGCCGTCGTCGACCCGACCCCGAAGGCATCGTGGCCTGCGGCGCTCACGCCTCAGCTCGCTTTGCTCCCCGAGCTGTGCCGCGCGCTGGGCCTGCAGGTCATCGAGAGCGCCGACGAGCTCAACCTCTGCGCGAGTTATGCCCACGCCGCGCTGGCGTTGGGGGACGACGTGCTCATCGCGGGGGTCGACAAACGGTACGCGCAGCTCGTGAGTGAGCGGTGCTGGTGGTTCGACGCGAACAAGGACGTCCGCTACACGACGGAGATCGTCCAGAAGCGCTTCGCCGTGCCGCCGTCGCAGATCGCGCAATGGCTGGCGCTGGTGGGCGACGAAGACCAGGTGCCCGGCATCAAAGGCATCGGCGCGAAGGGCGCGAGCGAGTTCCTCGCGGAGCACGGCTCCCTCGAGGCGGTGCTGCCGACGCTCGACACGCTCGAGGGCCGCGTAGCGAAGGCGCTCCGGGCGGCGAAGGACGAACTCCCCGGCGCGCTGGCGCATGCACGGCTCGAGACGACGCGGGCGCTGCCGGTGCCGCTCGTCGCGCTCGCGTACGTCGAGCCGAACGCCACCACGTTGAACGCGCTCTTCGAGCTGCTCGCCTTCTCGGAGCTGCTGGTCGCTGATGCTCCTTCGTCGCAGGTCGAGGTCTGTGAGAACGAAGCGCTGATGTCGCGGCTCGCAGCATGGAAGACGACGCCCGTCGCGCTCGAGGCGTTGATCGACGAGGTCGACGCGCGTGGCGCCCTCGTCGGCGTCGGGCTCTCCATCGGTGACGGCACCGGCTGTTACGTCGCAGCCGGAAGTCGTGCGTGGCCGGCGCTGGTGGCGTGGCTTCAGGACTCCACCACACCGAAGCAGGGCCACGATCTCGTCGGCCTGATGGTGGCGCTGCGCAGAAGCGGCGTGACGCTCGCGGGCGTAGTCGGCGACTCCGCCTGCTCGTCCCATCTCAGCCAGCCGAGTAACTGGGCGCCGCACGACCTGACGCTGGTGGCCAAACACGTGCTCGGCCGCGCGCTCCCGGACGACGACGAGGTGCTGGGGGTCGGCAAGGCGCGCAAGACATGGAGCGCGCTCTCCATCGATCGCGCCGCCCAGGTCGCAGGCCAACGCGCCGACGCGTCTGCAGCCATCTCCACGAAGCTCGCGCCCGGCGTCGAGCCGGCGCTGCTGAAGGAGTACCTCGCGCTCGAAGAGACGCTCGTGCGCATGGAGCTCACCGGCCTGATGGTCGACCGGTCGGAGCTCGAGCGCGCCGAGGCGTCGTTCGCGACCATCGAAGCGGAGCTCGAGAAGGAGATCGCCCGGCTCGCTGGCCACACCTTCAACATCAACTCGTCCAAACAGCTCGGCGCGGTGTTGTTCGAACAGCTCAAGCTGCCCATCGTCTCCCACACCAGGACGGGCTGGAGCACCGCCAACGAAGCGCTCGAGCGCATCTCAGACGCGCACCCCATCGTGCCGCTCGTCATGCGCTGGCGTGGGCTGCGACGGCTGCGAGACAGCTGGCTCATCTCCCTTCGCACCTGCATCGACACGGACAGCCGCGTGCACTCGCGCTTCCATCTGGCGCGCTCGTTCTCTGGCCACCTCATCAACACCAGGCCCGACCTCGGCCGCGTGCCGGGGCGAACGCCAGAGATGTCGCGCGTGCGTCGCGCCTTCGTGGCGCCACCGGGAACGCTGCTGATGTCGGTCGACTTCAACCAGCTCGGCCTCTACGTGCTCGCGCACCTCACGAAAGACCCCGCGCTGGTCGAGCCGCTGCGCACCCGCGCGGACCTGCATCGGCTCACGGCGGCTGCGGTGCTCGAGAAGCCGGCTGATCAGCTGACGCTCGAGGAGCGGCAGGTCGGGAAGGTCGTCAACTTCGCCACGTTCGCGGGGCAAGGCGCGAGCTCATTGGCGATGCAGCTCGGCATCAGCGCGCAGGAGGCGAAGGCGTACATCGCGCGGTTCGACCAACGCTACGCGAAGGTGCGCGCGTTCCAGGACGAGCAGCTGCGGCTCGCGAAGACGCAGGGCTTCATCGTCACCATCTCGGGCCGGCGCTGGCCCATCGGTGGGCTCGAGTCGCTCGACTCGCAGCTCTTGTCCTACGCCGAACGGCTCGCGCGCCGCGCCACGCACGAGGGCTCGGTGTCCGACGTCTCCCGCCGCGCCCTGCTCGACGTCGACACGGCGCTGCGACGTGAAGGCCTGCGCACGGTGCCGCTCCTGCAAATCCTCGACGAGGTGTTGTTCGAGGTGCCCGAAGAGGATCTCCAGCGCGCGGCGAAGGTCTGCTCGCACGCGATGCGAAACGCGTTCCTCCTCGAGGTGCCGCTGGTGGTGGGCGTCGAGGCCGGAAAGACGTGGGCCGACCTCGAGCCGGTGCCTCTGGACGCAAGTCAATAGCGGTCGCCGTCGCACGCCTGCTGCCCTCTGCCCACATCGCGACTCTGGTGCGGAAGCTCGATCGCTCGCGCTGCTCGCCTATGCTCCATCTCGTGCCGGCCGCCGCGCGTTTGTTGCTCATCGATGACGCCGCCCTGGCGCACAGCTTCCTCTCCTCGCTCCTCGAAGAGTCTGGCAGCCAGCACTCCCTCGAGTGGCGCTCGACGTACGCCGAGGGGCTCGAAGCGCTCCGCTCTGGCCAGTACGACTTGTGCTTCCTCGACTACGACCTCGGCACCTCGAGCGGCCTCGAGCTCTTGAAGCAGGCCGTCGCCGACGGGGTGCGGACCGGCGTGGTGATGCTGACGGGGCAGGGCAACCGCGAGCTCGACCACGAGGCGATGAAGCTCGGCGCGCTCGACTACCTCGTGAAGAGCAACTTCTCGGCGCACGACTTCGAGCGCATGGTCCGCTACCTCGTGGAGCGGCAGCGCGCCCTCGAGAAGCTCCGCGACTCCGAGGAGCGCTACTCGCTCGCCGTCCGGGGCGCGAACGACGGCATCTTCGACTGGCTGGTGGGCGACGACACCGCGCACCTCTCGCCGCGCTTCAAGGCCATTCTCGGGTACGACGACGCCGACCTGCCCAACCGCCTCGAGACCTGGCGCTCGCGGGTTCACCCCGACGATCTGCGTGGCGTGAACGACAAGCTCGACGCGCACGTGCGCGGCCACTCCGACTACTTCGAGCACGAGCACCGGCTGCAGCACAAAGACGGCACCTTTCGCCACGTGCTGATGAAAGGGCAGGCCGTTCGGGACCGGGCCGGTCGCGCCCGCCGCGTCGCGGGCTCCTTCACCGACGTCACCGTCTCGCGCGCGCATGACGTGCTCACCGGGCTGCCGAACCGGGTGCTCTACCTCGACCGCCTCGAGATGGCGTTTCATCGCAGCCGACGCGACCCCGAGTTCGGCTTCGCGCTGCTCTTCGTCGACCTCGACCGCTTCAAGAGCGTCAACGACAGCCTGGGCCACTCCGCCGGTGACGAGCTCCTCGTGCAGCTGTCGCAGCGCCTGCTCGGGTGCGTGCGCCTGGTCGACACCGTGGCGCGCCTGGGTGGAGACGAGTTCACCGTGCTGCTCGAAGACTCGCGAGAGCCCGACGGCCCTGCGCGCGTCGCCACCCGCATGCTCGACGCGCTCAAGGCCCCGTTCACCTTGAGCTCGGGCCACGAGGTGTTCTCGTCGGTGAGCATCGGCATCGTCACGTCTTCCTCCGCGTACGCGCACCCCGAGGAGCTGCTCCGCGACGCCGACACCGCGATGTACGAGGCGAAGGCCGCGGGCCGTGGGCAGTTCGTCATGTTCGACCCCACGATGCGCGACCGGGCGATGCACGTGCTGTCGGTGGAGTCGGGCCTGCGACACGCCATCGACGAGTCGCAGCTCGTCACGTACTACCAGCCCATCGTCGACCTCGGCACGCGCCGCGTCGTCGGCTTCGAGGCGCTCGTGCGGTGGCAACACCCGACGCGTGGGTTGCTCGCGCCGGTCGACTTCATCGCCATCGCCGAAGACACCCGCCTCATCACCCTCATCGACCTCTTCGTGATGCGTCAGGCCTGCGCGCAGCTGGCGCAGTGGCGGCAGCTCCCGGGGCGTGGCGACCTCTACATCTCGCTCAACGCGTCACGGGTGCAGTTCACGCGAACGGTCTTCCCGACCGAGCTCGTCCAGGTGCTGGAAAAGGCGAAGGTGCCCGCGAGCGCCGTGCGGCTCGAGGTGACCGAGTCGGTGGCGATGGGCGAGCGCAGCCTGGTGCTCCCGCAGCTCGAGCGCCTCGACCAGCTGGGCGTGCAGCTGGTCATCGACGACTTCGGCGTGGGCTACGCGTCACTCTCGGTGCTGCAGGAGTTCCCGTTCAAGGGCCTGAAGGTCGACCGCAGCTTTGTGTCCAAGCTCGAGACGGCCCCGCGCCACGTCGGCATCGTGCGCGCGTTGATGCATCTGTCGCAGGCGCTCGACCTCACCATCGTCGCCGAGGGCATCGAGACCGAGGGTCAGCTCCGCGCGTTGGTGGAGCTCGGCTGCTCGCTCGGTCAGGGCTACCTGCTGGGCAGGCCGCTGACCGCCGAGGCCGCGACGGCGGTGCTCGGTCGCAGCTGACTCCGCCATGAACGCAGGACGATGAGCCCCTTTGTCCCGTGCTGGCGCGAAGGCCTACGGCTTCAGCGCGTCAGCACGGCCTCGACGGCTGCGACGGCTGCCGGTGCGTAGCTCGACTTGAGGTGCTGCAGGGCTGCCTTCGCGTCGGCCAGTGTCGCCGGCACTGCGCCACCGTGCGCGGCCACCAGGAAACACAGGCTCAGCACCACGGCGCGAGGGTCGGTCGGAGCGGGGTCGTCTCCATCGAGGAGCGGCCGCACGATGGCCTCGGCCTCTCGCCAGTGCGTGCCCAGCACCGCCGACACCGCCGGCAGCGACGGCGTCTCGAAGGCCCGCTTGCCCTCGAGCAACGCGGCGATGACGACGGCGGTGGCGCACAACGAAATCTGCTCGAAGGGGGCTCCGGTCGCGCCGCTCTGCTTCGCCACGGCGCGCACCAGCCCGAGCAGTCGAGCGCCTTCTGCGCCGCGCTCAGGCACCAGCGAGAGCACCGCGTCGAACAGCCGCGTCGCGATGTCGAGCGTGGGGAGCCCCGTCGACGGCACGGGCGCAGGCGCCGCCGGAGCGCTGGGCAGCGGCCTGGCCATCGGCGGCGAGCTCATCGGCGCGCGGGCCGGTGACGGCGCGCTCGGCATCGGCGGCATCGGTGCGAGCGCGGGCGCTGACGGCGCGGCCGGCGGCGGAGGAGGAGGCAGGTCGAGGTCGTCGAGCGGAGCCAGCGAGTAGCCATCGAGCGGCGGGAGCTCGAGCCGGTCGAGTGGCGGCAGCGCGTTCGCGTCGAGCGAGGCCATCGGCTTCTGCTTCGGGCGCGCCCAGTCGGGGAGCTCGGTCTTGCCGTCGTACACGCGCGCGAGGCCTTCGAGCAGCGTGCGCTCGGTGGCGCGAACGGCGGTGACGGAGCGGGCCTTCGCGCGCAGCTTCACCTCGTCGAGCACGTCGAGGCGGCCCGGGTCGGCGATGGCCACGTGGAGTCCACCGGCTTCGAGCTTCAGCGGCACCACCTGCCATTGCTCGGCGGTCTCGCGCGGCAGGAACGGCGCGTTCGTGGTGGTGAGGTTGAGCTCGAGCAGCTGCGGGCCCGTCAGCGAGCGTTGCCGCAACAGCTCGGCGGCGAGCGGCAGGCCCAGGTCTTCGTCGAGGTGGCCGAGGAAGCAGAGCGCCGCGAACAGCGTGGAGCCGAACGACTGGGCCTGCATCAAGCCGGCGTCGGCCTTCTCGACCGTGAGCAGCTGCTTCTCGAGGAGCACCTGCCCGAGCGCGAAGTCCCTGGGGTTGCCGTCGTCTCCGAGGTGGCGCGCGTGCCACTCCTGGCCCGCGACGCGCGCGGCGTCTGCGAGCTCGGCAACGCGCACGGCGGCCATCTCGTCGCCCGTCATGCGCTTGGTGCTCACCTTCGCCAGCGTCACCGCACCGTCGGCGTTGGTGGCGCCGATGGTGGCGACTTGGGAGAGATACCCAGACGTCGCCGTCGAGGAAGGCAGGGGCGTCAGCACCAGAGACTCCCCGCCTTCGAGCTCCTTGAGCAGCAGCGGGCGCCCCTTGAACAGGCGCGCGAAGGTGGCGGTGACGAGGCTGTGTGGACCGTCTCCAGTCGGCGAGAGCGCGCGCACCATGGCGGCCTCGACGTCAGGTGCCGTGGGGCGCTCGGCCGGGCTCTTCGCCAGCATCGACGCGAGCAGGCTCGCGATGGGCGGAGGCAACGCGGGGAAGTGCTGCGCCGTCAGCCCGGGGTACTTCTCCACGCGCGCCTTCACCTCGGCGAACGTGGTGCCGGAGAAGAGGGTGCGGCCCGTCACCAGCTCGAGGAAGACCAGGCCCAGCCGGAACACGTCGGTGGCTGGCGTGGCGGAGCCGGTGAGCTCCTCTGGCGCGATGCTGAACAGCTCGGCGCGCGCCGGCCCGAGTGTCGCGTCGGCTTCCTGCGAGGCGGCGACGCCGATGAGGCCGAGGCGCACCTCGCCGTCCTTCGAGATGATGACGCTCGAGCCGCAGACGTCGCCGTGGTTCAGCGGAGGGAGCTGCTTGCCCAACGTCGACAACCCACGCGCCGCCTGCGCCGCGATGGCGAGCGCCTCGTGCAAGGTCAGCGGCGCCTTCTGCGTCAGCGCGGCGTTCATCAGCGCGCGCGCCGTCTCGCCTTCGATGAACTCCTCGACGACCCACGCCGTGCCGTTCGAGAGGCCGACCTCGATGAGCGGAACCACGCCCGGCTGTCTCAGGCCCAGCCAGCCACGCCCGTACGGAGCGAGCCGCGCCGCGAAGCTGGTCGCCTTCGACCAGGGCGCCTTGCGCGTGTGCGCGACGATGGGCTTGCCGGTGACAGTGGTGCCAGCCCACACGTCCGTGAGCAGCGACGACGAGAGTCGTTTGGAGAGTCGGTAGGCGCCCATGCGGCAGGGTTGGAAATATCCAGTAACTGCGTAACAGCACCCCCACCGATTCGCGAACGAGTTTCCCTCACACGACGTGTCGAGCGCCAGTCGCCACATGTGCGGCCGCGTGGGTGCGCATGTGCGCGTCGAAGAAAGTTGCGCTCACGCCGCGCGCGCCACGAGGGCGGCATCGGCTCGACGGTCGTGAAGGGCGGCGGAGCGCATGGCGAGCTGACGATGCCTCCTCACCCCACCTGACGAGGCAGGCGCTCGTCACACGTTCGCAGCGGGTGTCGTGTCGCTGCGCTACGAGACGACTCCATGGCCGGCAAGGACAAGAAGCTCACCACGCGAGAGCTGCTCCAGCAGTTGCCGCGTGCGCTCGGGCTCGTGTGGGAAGCCGACCGCACCAACGCGCTCGCGCAGCTCGGCCTCACGCTCGTGCAGGCGGTGTTGCCGGCGACGATGGCGTGGGTGGGGAAGCTCATCATCGACACGGTGGTGAAGGCCTCGACGGCGCCGACGCCGGAGCTTCACGCGCAGGTGATGCGGTACGTCTCGTGGGAGCTCGGCCTCGCGCTCGCGGTGTTGCTGGTGGGGCGGCTCTCGGCGTTGTCGAGGGAGCTGCTGCGCGCGCGGCTCGGCAACCTGCTCAACGAGCGCCTGCTCGAGAAAGCGCTGACCCTCGAGCTGCGCCACTTCGAGGACTCGGAGACGTACGACGTGATGCAGAACGCGCGTCGGGAGTCGTCGTCGCGCCCACTCTCGCTCGCGATGGCCGGCGTCGGGGTGGTGCGGCACCTGCTCACGTTGTCGACCTTCGCGGTCTTGCTGTGGAGCATCAGTTGGTGGAGCACGCTGTTGCTGTTGGCTGCGGCGCTTCCGGCGTTCTTTGCCGAGACGAAGCTGTCGGGTGAGGCGTTCAAGCTGTCATCGTGGCGCGCGCCCGAGAGCCGGCGGCTCAACTACCTGGAGTGGATTCTCACCCGCGACTCCACCGTGAAAGAGGTGAAGCTCTTCGGGCTGGGGCCGCTCGTGCTGGGCCGCTACCGCGCGCTGTTCGCCAAGTTCCTCTCGGAGGACCGCAAGCTCGCGCTGAAACGGCTCGGCTGGGGCACCGCGCTGGGCGTGCTGTCGCTCGCGGCGTTCTACGTCTGTTACGTGGTGGTGGCCGGTCGCGCAGCCAGCGGCGCCATCACCGTCGGCGACCTCACCTTGTCCATCGTCGTCTTCCGGCAGGGGCAGGGCGCGTTCGAGGCCGTGCTGAGCGCCATCGCGGGCATGTACGAAGACGCGTTGTTCCTGTCGAACCTCGAAGCGTTCTTCAAGCTCCCGACGACCGCCGAGAAGACGCGCGCCGCGACGCCCGCCACGCTGCCGCCCGGCCCGCACCGGCTCGAGTTGAAGAACGTGTCGTTTCGCTACCCCGGCAAGACGGAGTGGGCGCTGCACGACGTGACGCTCACGCTGGAGCCCGGAGAGAAGCTCGCGCTCGTCGGCGAGAACGGCGCCGGCAAGTCGACGCTCATCAAGCTGCTGCTGCGCCTGTACGAGCCGAGCGAAGGCGCGATTCTCTACGGCGGCGTCGACCTGCGCGACCTCACCGTCGAAGACCTTCGCGGGCGCGTGGGCGCCGTTTTTCAAGACTTCGTGAGGTACCAGTTCACGGCTGGCGAGAACGTGGGGCTGGGCTCCCCGTCGCAGGTCGACGACCGCCCGTCCGTCGTGCGTGCTGCTGACGCCGGTGGCGCGAAGGCCGTCATCGAGGCGCTGCCGAAGCAATACGACACCACGCTCGGCGGGTGGTTCGAGAAGGGCCACGAGCTCAGCGGCGGGCAATGGCAGAAGCTCGGCGTCTCACGGGCCTTCATGCGCGAGAGCGCGGAGCTGCTCATCCTCGACGAGCCCACGGCTGCCATCGACGCAGAAGGAGAGGTGGCGCTCTTCGAGCGGTTCCGCGCCCTCTCGGCCAACCGCACCGCCATCATCATCAGTCACCGGTTCTCGACCGTGCGCATGGCCGACCGGATTGCGGTGCTCGAAGGCGGAAAGCTGATCGAGCTCGGGTCTCACGAGGCTCTCCTCGAGGCCGCGGGACGGTATGCGCACCTCTTCACCCTGCAGGCGCGCGGCTATCGCTGAAGGACGTGTGCGGTCGGGGCGTGAGTCGTTTTCCACCGACGAAGCTCGCGCCCATTCCGCGGGAAAGCTCGAGCACCGCTGACACCGCATGCTTCACGGCCGGTGAACCCCGATTCCATGGTTCACTCCCGGTCGTGAGGGTTCTCGTTCTCAGCCTCGGCGCCCTTCTCGGCTGCACGCCGATCATGCCGTTCCGGCCCGACGCGTCGACCCCGACGGACGTGGACGCGGGAGTCGCCGACGCGGGAGCCTCGCCTCGGCCCATCGCCTGGAGCGTCATCACGCTCCCCGATGCGGGACCGGTTCAGGCCATGGCCGGGAACGGTCGCGAGACCTTCGCGCTGGTGAACGACCAGGTCATGCGGCTCGTAGGAGCGCAGCTGGTGCCCATCTCAGGCCCGACGCTGGCCCTTGGCATGGGGCTTTTCGTGACGCCCTTCGGCAGTGTGCATGCCATCGGCACCCAGCAGGCGTCCTTCTGCGCGTCGCGCTGCGAGGACGGAATGAACCACCGCCGCCTCGTCGGCAGGCCGGGCGATCGCCTCCTCAAGATCTGCGGCTTCGGAGAGACCGTCTACGCCGTCGGAAGCCGGAGCGACGGCTCGACGGTCCTCTTCGACTTCGTCACCAGCCGCGGGTGGGCCGAGCTGCAGTCCTCTTCGGCCCTCGGTGTCGGCGAGCTCGCCGACTGTCTGGTGCTCCCCTCGACCGAGCTGTTGGTCGCGGGCACCAGTGGCGTCGCGCGCCTGACTCGAACCGGCGCGGTGGTCGCCACAGAGCCCTTCGAGCTCGCCGGGCAGACCCGCGTCGCGTGGAAGGACCTAGACCTCACGGTGACGCCATCGGGCGACCTCAGGTCGATCATGATCGTCGGAGGTGATGGAGCGTATCGGTCGGCGCAGCGGGCCGGCGAGGCGTGGCGGGCGCTCCCGGCGATCGAGCCAGGGGCGTACTTCGAGCGCGTCACCGGCTGGAGCGAGCCGGACGAGTTCTTCGCCTGGGGGTCGCGGCCGGCGGGTGGCACGGCGGCCTTCCGTTTCACGAATGGGCGGTGGAGCCCCCTCGCGGTGCCCGTCGACGAACCGCAGCTCTTCGAGACGAGCGGGACCGCGCTCTTCGTCGGAGGTCGCAGCGGCGGCCGGCCCGCGCTGTTTCGTGGCACCTTGCAGTGACGCGCGGGCTCAGCGCGCGCCGCTCAACACCAGCACGAGGTCTTTGAGCAGCTCGAGGTCGCGCTCGGTGAGGTCCATCTTGTCGAGCAGCTCCTGCAGTCGCGGCTGAAAACCCTCGCGCGCGCGAACGCCGCCTTTGAAGAAGCCCCGTGCGTCGAGCTGCTCGGTGAGGAGTGTCTTGAGCGCCACTCGTGAGGGCTGTGCGGCGCGAGGCTGCTCCGCTTCCGCGGCGGCGAACAACGTCAACGTCACCGCGACGGCATGACTCAGGTTGAGGCTCTCGGTGGGGCCAGGCGTCGGCAGGCGCACCACGCGCGGGCACAGCGCGGCCTCGTCGACGGACAGCCCGGTTCGTTCATTGCCGAACACGAGCGCCAGCCGTTCACCGGCAGCAGGCAGGAGCAGGCTCGCGCGCTCCACCGACAACCACGGCGCCGCCGTCGCCTCGGCCAGCTTCGACGACGTCGCCATTGCCACCGACACGTCCGCCAGGGCTTCGCCCAGCGACGCGAACACGGGCGCCTGCTCGAGCAACGCCTGTGAGGGGTGCGCCATCTTCATCGCATCACTTTGATGTACCGAGATGAGCGGCTGCACCAGCCTGAGCGCACAGCCGAAGTTGCCGCACAGCCTCGCCACGCTGCCGACGTTGAGGGGCCCCTCGGGCCTCACCAGCACCACCACCGCGCGCTCGAGCACATTCATCGTCGTGGGTGGCCTATGGCGGCAGTCGGCTGGTGGCAATGGTGCGCGACTGCTGGCCCGGACCGTGCTTGTGGAAGGGGCATGAAACTCGCGGAGCTCTACGCCGAGCTGAAGACGCTTGGGCGCGAGGTCTTGCGAAACCGAATCCTCGGGCTCGCGGGCGAGGTCGCCTTCTGGGCCGTCTTCTCACTGTTCCCCGGCTTGCTCATCGCCGCGGGCCTGCTCAGCACCCTCGACACGCTCCTTGGCAGTCACCTCTCGGCGAACGTCGAGGCGCAGGTACTGGGAGCGCTGCGCGACGTCCTCACCTCGAAGGCCTCACCGCTGCTCGAGTCGGTGGGCGCGCTGTTTCATGACCCATCGAACAACGTGCTGACGACCGGCGCGCTGGTGTCGTTGTGGTCCATCTCCTCGGGCATGGCCACGGCGATGGAGGCGCTCGACATCGTCTACGGCGTGCCTGAGATGCGCTCCTGGCTGCGGCAGCGGTTGGTGGCCATCGGCCTGGGGGTGGGCACGGTGCTCATCTTCTCGGCGGTGCTGGCGCTGCTGGTGGTCGGGCCTGCCATCGGAGGAGGCGACGCGCTCGCGGCGAAGCTGGGCCTGGGTGAGGCCTACGCGACGGCGTGGGACTGGCTCCGCGCTCCCGCCGCGCTCATCGCGTTGACGCTGTGGACAGCGACCGTCTTTCACCTGGGCCCGTCGTTCCGCAGCCGCTGGCGTGATGCGATGCCCGGAGCGACCCTCACCGCGCTGCTCTCGGTGCTCATCTCGCTCACCTTCCGCGTGTACCTGGGCTTCTCGGCTGAGGGGAACCCGGTGGTGGGCCTGCTCGGCGGTGGCCTCGTGTTGATGCTCTGGTTCTATCTGCTCGCCTTCGTGCTGCTCCTGGGCGCGCAGTTCAACTCACTGAAGCGGGCGCGGAAGGCGAACGCTGCGCGTCTGCCCTGACGTGAGCCCCCCAAAAGCAACGGCACTGCGCGTCGGGGGAGCACGCAGTGCCGTCGGAGCAGCGCTCGACGAGCCGCCGCATCACAAGGTCGTCTTTGAAGTGACAAGTCAGTACGAAGGGTGGCTCACCGCCGCAACCCATTCGCTGCATCGTTTTTTCGAAGGGTCCTTCGATGCTCTCTTCATTGGTCCTCGTCCCGGTTCTGTTGTTCGCGCGGCTCGACAGCCCGGTGACCGACCAGGCCGAGGCGCTCGGAAAGCTCGCGCTGAGCCGCGCCAACGAGCCTCGCGGCGCTGCGGCGCTGATTCGCCTGCACGCCCTGATGGATGAAGTCGACGACCTCAACCTGTTGGCCGAGCCGTACTTCACCATCGCGGCGCGTGGCTCGACGGACCCGAACGTGCGCGCCCTGGCGAAGATGCTGCTGGTCGACCTCGAGCGCGCGCGAGGCCGCACCGTGCGCTCGCAGGACATCGTCAGAGACCTCGGCTTCGTGCAGGACTGGTACGTCGTCGGCGCGTTCGACAACGAGGGCAAAGGCGGCTGTGACACCGACTTCGGGCCTGAGTCCGCGCCTGACTTGAAGACGAGTTACCCGGCGAAGGGCCACGAGGTCGGCTGGAGAAAGCTCGCCGCGAAGGCGTACGACGGCTCGGTCGACCTCTCGGTGCCGCTGCGCCCGTCGACCGAGGCGGTGGGCTACGCGTTGACGTGGCTGCAGGCGAGCGGCGAGACGAAGGCTGCGCTGTCGCTCGGCACGTCGGGTGGGTTCCGGCTGTTCGTCAACGGCGTGAAGGTGGCGACGAGCGACCGCTACAACCAGCCGCGGGCCGACCAGCAGCGCGTGCAGGTGAACCTGCGCAAGGGCTTCAACCGCGTGCTGCTGAAGGTCTGTCAGGAGAAAGGGCCGTTCGGGTTTTCGTTTCGCGCGGAGCGCCCGCATGGCGTGAGCGGCAGCTTCTCGGTGGTGTTGCCCGACGCCGTGCCACCGCTCGAGAAGGGCAGCGCACCGTCACCGCAGAAGCTGCCGACGTTGACCGACTCGGTGCTCGCGAAGGTCGCGGCCCAGCCCGCCGACGCCGAGCTGCGCGCCGATGCCGCCGTCATCCTCCACTGGACGCGCGCGTGGGAAGAGAAGGAGCGCACGCCGATGCTCGAGGCCGAGAAGGCCGCCGACGCAAAGCCCACCGACGTCGCGTTGCAGCTCATCGCGGCGCAGCTCCAGCTCGATGACGCCAACCACCGTCGCACGTACCTCGAGCGCGCGCTGAAGCTGGACCCGAAGCACCCGCTGGTGCGCCTCGCGCTCGCGCAGCACGAGCTGTCGCTGGAGCACCCGGCGCAGGCGCTCGCGCTCGTCGAGCCGTTGCTCCAGGAGAAGCCTGACTTCGCAGGCGCGTGGCTGGTGAAGGCGCGGGCGCTCGAGGCCCTGGGCGAGCGCGTGGCGTCGCAGCGCACCGTCGAGCAGGCCTTCTCGCGGCTGCACCTCGTGCCCATCGTCGCGCGCGAGGCCATCGGCGTGTCGCGGCGGCGAGACCGCATCACCGAGGCCATGGCCCGCGCCCGCATGGCCCTCTCGCTGCGCTTCGACGACACCACGACCCGCCGCTCGCTCGCCGCGATGCTGGCCGACCTCGGGCAGGTGGCCGAGGCCATCGACCAGTACAAGAAGGTGCTCGCGCTCGACCCGCTCGACCTCGGCACGGTGCTGCGGCTCGCCGAACTCGACGCCGCCAACGGCAGGGCCACCGAGGGGCGCGCGCTGTTCGAGCTCGCGAAGGTCCTCTCTCCCGAAGAGCACGACGTGCACGAACGCGAGGGGAGGACGTTGCTCCATCTCGGTGAGCGCGACGCAGCGCTCGCGGCGTTCAGCACCTCGCTCAAGCTGCGCCCGCAGAACCCGGCGCTGAAAGAGCTCGTGCGCACGCTGCGCGGTGACGAGGTCGACGGCACCACGCCCCACGCCCTCGCGCTCGGGCCCTTGCTCGAGGCCGCGGGCGCCGTGAAGGGCGAAGACGCCGTCACCGTCATCGACGTCACCGCCGTGAAGGTGCAGGCGAGTGGCCTGTCGTCACGGTTTCAGCAGCTCGCGGTGAAGGTCTTCAACCAGCGCGGCGTCGACGCGTTTCGTCAGCTGCCCATCACCTACTCACCCGACCGGCAGGAGGTGCGGGTGCTCAAGGCGCGCATCACCAAGCCCGACGGCAGCATCGTCGACTCGTTCGGCGACGGAGAGCGCAACATCAACGAGCCGTGGACCGGCATGTATTACGACGCCCGGGCGCGAGTGCTGACCTTCCCCGCGCTCGCCGCTGGCGACGTGCTCGAGCTGCAGTGGCGCCTCGACGACACCTCCCTCGACAACCTGCTCTCGGACTACTGGGGCGACGTCGACGCGGTGCAGGCCACCGTGCCGAAGCTGCGCTACCGCTTCATCGTCGACATGCCGGCCACGCGCCCGTTGAGCTGGAACGCGTCGACGCTGCCGAAGTGGGTGAAGGCGAGCCAGGAGACGAAGGAAGGCCGCACCGTCTACCGCTTCGAGGCCGACGACGTGAAGAAGGTGGTGCCCGAGCCGCAGATGCCGGGCTGGGCCGAGGTCGCCACGCCGCTCCACCTCTCGACGTACCAGAGCTGGGACGCGGTGGGCCGCTACTGGTGGGGCCTGGTGCGAGACCAGCTCACGACGAACGACGAGCTGCAGAAGACCGTCACCACCGCGCTCAAGGGGGTCGACCGCAAGAAGACCGCCGACGTGGTGGCCGCCATCTACGGCTTCGTCGTCACCAACACGCGCTACGTCGCGCTGGAGTTCGGCATTCATGGCTACAAGCCGTACCGCGTCGACCGCGTGCTCGCGCGCCGCTTCGGTGACTGCAAGGACAAGGCGTCGCTCATCGTCGCGATGTTGAAGCTGGCCGGCGTCGACGCGCGCCTGGTGCTGCTGCGCATGCGCAACCTCGGCACGCTGCCGCCCGAGCCCGCGTCGCTGGCCGCCTTCAATCACGCCATCGCGTACGTGCCCTCGCTCGACCTCTACCTCGACGGCACCGCCGACTTTCACGGCAGCAAAGAGGTGCCCTCGGCCGACCGCGTCGCCAACGTGCTGGTGGTGGAGCCCGACGGGAACAGCCGCTTCCTCGTCACGCCCGAGGCGAACCCCGCCGACAACGCGACGTCCCTCACGATGGACGTGACGGTGAAGGCCGACGGCAGCGCCGTGGGGAAGGGCTCGGTGGTGGCCGTCGGTCAAGCCGCGCCCGAGCTGCGGCGCCAGTACCAGACGGCCGCGACGCGCCAGGCAACGTTCGAGCAGGTGTGGGCCAACTCGTTCCCCGGAGTGTCGGCGAGCGAGCTCGTCATCACCGACACCACGAAGCTCGAGCTGCCGGTGACGATGACGTTCAAGATGGCGATGCCGCGGTACGCCGAGGCGGGAGCGGGTTTTCTGCGCTTCTTCCCCTTCGGCGCGAGCCGGGCCTTCACGCAGGCGCTGGCGCCGCTCTCGGAGCGCACCACCGACGTCGTCTTCCCCGGAGTGTGGACCAACCGCTTCGACTTCACCTACGCGCTGCCCGCGTCGTGGACGCCGGGTGAGCTGCCCGCGAAGGTCGTGGAGCAGAGCCCGTTCGGCTCGCTCACCATCGAGGCGACGCTGAAGGATGGGAAGCTGCGGGTGACGGGCGAGATGGTGATGGCAAAAGCGCGCATCGCCGCGAAGGACTACCCCGCGTTCCGGGAGTGGCTGCTCAAGGTCGATCAGGCCTTCGGTCGCAAGGTGACGGCGCAGGCCGGTGGGCAGACCGCAGCTCGATAGGCTCGGCGCCGTCTGAGTCGGAAGGTCAGCTCGGCGCCGTCTGAGTCGGAAGGTCAGCTCGGCGCCGTCTGAGTCGGAGATTCAGCTCGTCTGAGTCGGAAGCTCGGCGGGCCGACGCTCAGTCTTCGAGCGCGAAGCGGAAGTTGAAGGGCACCGTCACCGAGACGGGCACGCCGTCGCGCGTGGCCGGGGTGAACCGGAACCGGCGGATTCGACGCCTCGCCTCTTCGTCGAGCCCGAAGCCCAGGCCCTTCACCACGACGACGTGGGTGACGACGCCCTCGGGGCTGATGGTGATCTGCAGCCGCACCACGCCCTCGATGTTGTTCTCGCGCGCCTCCTCCGGGTACACGCCGTCGGTCCACTCGGACCGGACGGAGGCCTCGGTGAGCACTGGCGCAGGCGGTGCCGTCGGTCCCGTGATGGGCTTCACCGAGTTCGGGTCGACCGCCTTGTTCGAGCCTTCACCGTAGAGCGTGTTGCCGACCTGAATCGCCGGCCCGGTCGCGTTCTCATTGACCGACTCCAGGGTCGCTCCGACGACGATCTCCGGTGGAGGCTCGGGCGTCTCTGGCGGTGGCGGCGTGTCGTCATTTGGCGGAGGCGGCAGCGCGACCTTCGGCTTCGGCGGCAGTGGTGGGGGCTCAGGCTCCGGAGGCTCGGGTGGCGGCTCGGGCTCTGGCGGCGGCTCTTCGAAGTTCATCTTCACCTCGAGCGCGATCGCACGCTCCCGGGGTTTGGTCGTGAGCGGCATCGACCAGACCGCGGCGATGTGCCCGACGAGCGAGACCAGGAGCGCGCCCGCGATGAACCAGTACCCCCAGACCTCGAGGCGCCGCTCGTTTCGAAGCTCGTGTTCGAGGCCTGTCGACGTCATGAGCCCGTCCTTGGAAGCGGTCGCTTGAACTGCGCCTGGTAGGCCGCTTCGAGAGTCTTTAACGCGGTCGCGTCTTTCTTCCGCCGATAGAGCGCGCCGAGGCGTCGATACGCCAGCTCGTAGCCGGGATCGGCCGCGATGATGGCGGTGAGGTCGGCGATGGCGTCGTCGGGCTTCGAGAGCGCGCTGGACACCAGCCGGGCCACGAGGTTGTCGGGCTGGGCCTCGAGGGCTGCGGCGCAGGCCTTCTTCGCGCTGGCGGCCTTCTTCGTCAGCTCATCGAGCGCGCAGCGCAGCGCGTACGTGCCCGCCACTTTCGGAAAGGTCGTCTCGGCTTTCGAGACCAGGGCTGCGGCAGCTTTGGGCTCGTCGAGGTTGATGCGCTTCTGCGCCTCGGCGGCGAGCTTCGCGAACTCGGCCTCGCGCGCTTCGGGCACGGCGCCCGCTGGCAGCCCGAGCCGCCGGCGTTGTTTGCCAACCGAGTCGAGCAGCGGCTTCGCCACGTCAGGCTCGAGGTGCGTGGCAGCGGTCTCCACCCAGGTGAAGCATCGCTGGTCGAGCGAGAGTTCCGCGAAGGTCTCCCACACGAACGCGGGAGCCTGCTTCACATCGAACGCCGCGCGCGCCTTTGCGAGGCTTTGCACGACTGAGGTGCCATCGCTGCCCTGTGCAGTCGCGGCGTGCAGCCACGAGATGGGTCCCGCGCCCGGCAGCGCACCGGCCTTCAGGCACTGCATGAGGGTTTCGACCGCGGTGGGCGACTGGCGTGCGCGCAGCTCGCATGCGAGCTCCTGCATCGTGACGAGCTCGGGCTGCGCGTCGAGCACCGGCTGGAGTTCGGCCAACGCCGCGTCGAACTTCCGCTCCTCGAACAGCGCGAACACCCGCTTCAAACGCTGTTCGTCTTCAGCTCGTTTCAGGCCGAGTCCCGGCGTCCCAGCGTCTGCCCAGACGTGACTCGCGAGGCCCACAACCACCACCAGCATCAGCGTTCGATGGAGGTTCATGAAGGGAACAGGAGCTGATCTGGACTCGATTACAACTGAGCGCCTGTTCAGATGTGCAGGCGCAACACAAACCCTCACAAAAGATTCCCCGTGGGTTGCACTTTGCACAGACCTAAGGGACCTTACCGCTGCAGTGTGTCTATGTATGTAAATACACGGGGATGGGGAATATGACGACACTGAAACGATGGAGTGGCGCTGTCGGAGTCAGTCTTTTTCTCCTTGCCGGCTCGGCCGTTGCCCAGACTGATCAGGACGCAGGGCCAGGCCTGGTGATGCCCGCCGACCTGCCGGCGGGTGTCGTCGCAGACCCCGTGCCTCCGGCCGAGCCCGTTGTCGTCTCCCCGGCACCCGCCCGCGACCCCGATGACGGCGCGCGGGAAGTGGTGGTCACCGGCTCCCGCATTCGCCGCAAGGACCTGCAGGCGATGGCGCCGCTGGCCGTCTTCACGCGCGAGCAGATCGCCGCGACTGGCCGCTCGAACGTCGCCGAGTTCCTCCAGACGATGCCCGAGGCCTCGAACGCCATCAACCGCGCGACGAACAACGGCGGCGACGGCTCGCTGCGCGTGAACCTTCGCGGCATCAACCCCGCCTCGACGCTCGTGCTCCTCAACGGCCGGCGAATGACCGCAGGCGGCACCGGCGCGAACTCGTCGGTCGACCTCTCGGCGATTCCCACCAACGTCATCGAGCGCATCGAGGTGCTCAAAGACGGCGCGTCGGCCATCTACGGCTCGGACGCCATCGCGGGCGTCATCAACATCATCACCCGGCGGAAGGTGTCGGGCGCCGAGGCCGTCGTCTACGGGAGCACCACGACGTTCGGAGACGGTCAGCAGCTCGACGTGTCTGGCATCGTCGGCACCACGGGAGAGAAGGGTAGCGCGTTTCTGTCGGCCAACTTCTACACCGGCGCGCCGGTCTACGCGGGCAACCGCGAGTACTCGAAGTACCAGCTGAACCTGCTCAGGGAAGACGGCATGCCCGACCAGGTCGACCGCATCGGCTCGGGCACCATTCCCGCCGGGCGCGTGGTGATTGGCTCGAGCGAGCGCGGCGTCGAGAACGGCAACGACACCTGGAACGCGCTGGTCCGGGCGAACCCCACCACCGGCTCGTTCATTCGTGGGGCCGACGGCACGTTCCGCCCCTTCGCGGGCACCACGATTCCCGAAGACATGGGCGACGGTTGGAACTTCCAGCCCTACAACTACCTCGTCACGCCGCAGCAGCGCTTCAACATCTTCTCGAGCGGCGAGTACCAGTTGGGCACGTACGCGCGCGTCTTCTACGACGCGCTCTACAGCAAGCGCACCTCACAGCAACTGCTCGCGCCCGAGCCGCTGTTGACCGACGGTGAGGGTGTCACCGTGTCGGCGCAGAACGTCTACAACCCGTTCGGCCGCGACTTCGCCGGCGTTCGTCGCCGCCTCGTCGAGTTCGGTGGGCGCAAGACGACGCAAGACATCAACAACGTGCACGTGACCCTCGGCATCGACGGCGACCTGCCAGAGGAGGCCGGCTTCTTCTCGGGCTTCCACTGGGAAGGCGCCTTCATCTTCAGCCGCAACGACGCGACCAACGTGAAGGAAGGCAACCTGCGCCTCACGCGCCTGCAGAACGCCGTCGGACCCAGCTACATCGACTCGAGCGGCGTCGCGCGGTGCGGCACCGCGAGCGCGCCCATCGACGGCTGCGTGCCGCTCAACCTCTTCGGCGGGCCCGGCAGCATCACCAAAGACCAGCTCGACTACCTCACGTTCATCGGCACCGCGCGCGGCTACAACCAGCTCATGGGTGCACAGGCGAACGTCACCGGCGATCTCTTCCGCATCGCCGCCGAGCGCAAGGTCGCCATCGCCATCGGCTACGACGGCCGCGTGCTGAGCGGTGGCGAGGTGCCCGACCCCATCACCGTCGCGGGCGAGACCTCTGGCAACAAGGGCCTCATCACCGAGGGCAGCTACGTCGTGCACGAAGGGTACGGCGAGCTGACGATTCCCATCGTCGACAAGCTGCCTGGCGCAGACCTCGTCGAGCTCGCCGCGGCCGTTCGTGTGTCGAGCTACAGCAACTTCGGCGCGACGGCGAACTACAAGCTCGGTGGCCGCTATCGCCCGATTCGTGACGTCACGATTCGCGGCAGCTACGCGACGTCGTTCCGCGCTCCGACGGTGCCAGAGCTCTTCGGTGGGCAGGCCGACAGCTTCGCCAACGTGTCAGACCCGTGCGCTGAAGCCGAGCCCGGCTCGGTGCTCGCGAGGAACTGCGGCGCGGCGGCGGGCAACGGCGACGACCAGGCCCAGCTTCGTTCACGCGTCGGCGGAAACCCGGGCCTCAAGCCCGAGGTCGCCCGCACCTTCACCATCGGCACGGTCATCGAGCCGCGCTTCGTCAAGGGCCTCGCGGTGACGGTGGACTACTGGAACACCGACATCAACAACACCATCAGCGGCATCGGTGAGAGCGTCATTCTGCAAGGCTGCTACCCCGGGGCCGATGGCCAGGCGCCGAAGTACTGCGCCCTCATTCAGCGCGACCCGACCACCCAGCGCATCACGCAGATCAGCAACCTGAACGCGAACGTCGGCAAAGACAGCATCGACGGCATCGACGTCACGGGGTCGTACGATCTGCCCACGCCGATCGGCCGCTTCAACCTGCTCAGCACGTACTCGTTCCTGAACAACTACACGCGCGTGCTGGCCGACGGCACCGTGGTGCAGGGCGCCGGCACGTGGGACCTCAACGTGTCGGGCAGCGGTGGTGCGTTCCCCAGGTCCCGCTTCATGGCGGGCGTCAGCTGGCGCTACCAGGGCTTCTCGGCCGGCGTTCGCACCTACGTCATCGGGAGCTTCGAGGAGTGCTCCGATGCCGACGGCGCCTTCGCTGGCGACGGCCTCTGCTACGCCGACAAGATGGCGAAGCGCCGCACCGTCGACGCCTGGAACAACTGGGACGCCAACATCGGCTACCAGTTCACCTCGCCGGTGGGCCGCACGTCGCTCACGCTCGGCATGACCAACATCTTCAACCAGACACCGCCGCTCATCTACAACGGCTTTGCCAACACCACCGACACGTACAACTACGATCTCGTGTTGCGTCAGGTCTTCTTCCGCGTCGCGCAGAACTTCTAAGGGAGCCGCCATGACTTCGACCATCTCTCGCAGAGTCCTTCTCGCGACGCTGAGTGTCGTGCTCGTCACCTCGTGCAACCCGAAGCCGGCGGGCCAGGAGGCCGTCGTGCCCCTCGACGGCCTGTTCGTGCTGCCGCTCTCGCTCAACCTGCTGACCGGCGAGCGCAGCCAGCTCTCGTCGACGCGGTTCAAGGCCGGCGAGCCGACCAGCACCACCTCGACCACCGCGTGGACCTCGGCCAACCCGGCCGTCGCTTCGGTGAGCGCGACCGGTCGCGTGAGCGCCGAGACGCCGGGGCGAACGACCATCACCGGAACCGTCGAGGGCAAGACCGCCACCGTGCAGGTGGTCGTCTCTTCTCCAGCGCTGCAGCTGCTCCCGCTCACCATGCAGCTCGCGTACTTCGAGCCTGCTCCGGCACCTGACGACGCCGGCGCGGACTACGACGGCGGCGTGCCCCGCTACGACAGCGACTCGTTCGTCGCCAACCGCCTCAACATGGACGGCAGCCGCACCAACATCGCCAGCAGCATGTTGTGGGGCTCGTCGGACGTCTCGGTGGCCTCGGTCGTGCCCGACAGCGGCGTGGTGACGGCCGTCGGCGAAGGCGAATGCGTGATCACCGGCTTCCTCGATGGCGAGACCGTCACCGGCACCGTCGTCGTGACGCCTGACGAGTAGCGCCTGACGCACCCGGGAAGGACGCGAAGCCCATGGCAGGCGGCACTCAAGACGAAGACGGAGAGATCACCGGCATCAACGTGACGCCGCTGGTCGACATCGTGCTGGTGCTGCTGATCATCTTCATGGTCACGGCGAACTTCATCACCCAGGAAGCGAAAGAGGTCGACCTGCCCTCCGCCGCCGTGGCGGAGGCCGTGCTTCCAGAGTCGGTCAACCTCGTCATGGACAAGACGGGGAAGCTCTTCTTCGACGGTGAAGAGGTCGACGACGCCAACCTCCGCCTCAAGCTGCGCGCGGCCAGAACGAAGAACAAAGACGTCCGCGCGATGATCGCCGCCGACAAGACGCTCGAGTACGGCAAGGTGATGATGCTCATCGACACGGTGAACATCGAAGGCATCGCGAAGTTCGCGCTCAACATTCAGCGAATCGCGCCGCCGAAGCCCTGACCGTTCACGACGCAGGGCAGGGCTTCAGGGGAGGAGTGGCGCACTGGTGGCGTGGCAGGCGCCTGGCGCTCACGGTGGCCTCGAGCGGCTGACGGTGCGTCACCGCGAGGGTGGGCCCGGGCTTCGAGCGCGGCACCAGGAGCGCCCCATGAAGGAGCGCGCTCGCGGAGATGGCAGTGAGAACGCGTGGCAGGGTGACGTCGAGGGGCATGACCGCTTTCGAGGGCGCTGCACCACTGGCTGCATGCGACGCACTGACGACCGGCCGAGGGGTCGATTGCTGACGGAGCGAAGGAGCGTTCGATGCGTCTGGTGGCGTGCGTCTTCGTGCTCGGTGCCTCGTGCGCGCTGCCCTTCATCGGCACGACGCAGCCGCGCGTCTCGACCGATCCACCGTTCTCGGTGCGGCTCGAGCCCCAGCTGCAGGTAGAGCGCGCGCACCTCGTCTTCGAGCTGACCTTCACCAACGACAGCGACGATCACCTCGTGGTCGACCTCGACGCGGTGAAGCTGGGGGTCCACGCGGTGGCGCGCGCGTCGGTCGAGGGGGTGCCCTCGAGCTTCACCGTGTTGCCCGGCCGCACGTTCTTCGGGAACACCTTCTTGCGGGTCGGCGGGCTGACGCCCGAGTCGCCGCTCCCCGAGCGCTACGTGGTGGTGCTCGCGCACTCGAAGGCGACGGTGGCGGTGCGCGGCGCGCTCGAAGACGGCCCACTCGAGGTTCGTTTCGAAGGCGCGGTCTTCGCCGTCGATGGCTCGGTGGTGACGTTCGGGCCGCTGCGCGTGGTGAGCCCCGAAGTGCCGCTGGCCGACGTGAGGCCCTCGACCGTTCGGGTCGGCGCGCGGGTGCTGGGCGGCGCCATCGTCGGGCCGAAGCCGCCCTCGCCGCTGACCGCTCCGGGCACCGAGGTCATCACGTGGACGGGCATCGTCGAGGGGTTCATCGGCGTGTGGACACGATGGGTCGAGGCGCAGCTCGTGCTCCGGCCCGGGTTCGGGCGCGTCATCGGCGCAGAGCTTGGCGTCCGGCCCGGCCTCGAGTCGCTGACGCTGCTCGCCGGCTACGGCTTCGACGCGTTTCAGGTGCGCATCAGCCCCGAGAGCACGGGCGCTCCGCTGCTCGGGCATGGGCCCCGGTGGTCGGTCGACTTCTCCTTCGACGTGACGCAAGAGGCGCTCGGGGTGAAGCGGCCAAAGCGCTTCGGCGTGTTCGTCATCGCCGGCTGGAGCTGGGTCTCCAACTCACTCGGGCAGACGCAGCTGTTGCCCATCATCGAAGGCGGGCTGCGGGTGCGGCTGCTCTAACGAAGCGTCGCGCCGCCGAAGCCGGGCACCGACACGTTGGTGGTGGGGCCTGCGTTCGACTCGAGGCCGGGCGGCGCGCACTCGGCCTGGTCACGCACCGACATGCGCACCACGCCGGGAATCCCCGCTGAGGCGCGCGTGCGCGTGACCGACTTCTGACGGACGACGTCGTTGACGAGCAAGATGCAGCGGTCGGGCCCGTAGTACCAGGCCTCGCTCCCGGGCACCTGAGGCCACGTGCGCACGTCGGTGGGCCCGTGGTCGGCCGTCACCTCACGCACCTCGGCGGCCGTCATGCCCGGCTGAATGCGCTTGAAGGGGTGCCCGCAGCCGAAGACCGCGAGCAGCGGGAGGAGGAGGAGCGTTCGCATGCGCGCGAGCCTAGCCCGCCTGCTGTGACGCGGAACGCGGGCGTGACGGCCGGCTCGAAATGCATGGGGCGAGGTGACGTCTTCAGCGAGTCTGAAGAATCGAACATTCCGTGTGCTCCTCTTCAGACTCGACGTAGCGACCTGACTGACGGCGGGCTACAGCGCCCGCGTGTTTGCCCCCGCACTGCTCGTGGCGCTCCTCGCGGCTGCCGATGGCGGTGTCGCCGAGTCCGACGCGGGCGTGCCGTTCGAGGTGGTGGCGATCGAGGCGTTGCCGCTGAAGCTCGAGCGCGTGGAGATTACCGGCCTGTCGTGGACGAAGGAGTACGTCGCCCACCGCGAGCTCCAGCTCGTGACGCCAGGCGAGGTGAGCGCCACCGCGTGGCAACTCGGCCTCACGCGCCTGTGGAACTGCGGGTTGTTCAGCCGGGTCGACGGCCGGCTCGAGCGCCGGCCCGAAGGCATCGTCGGCATCGTCGACCTCGAGGAGCGCTTCTCGCTCAACCCGCTCTTCAGCTTCGGCGTCGGCGGCGGGGCGGCGTGGGTGCGCGTGGGCGCGAACGACACCAACTTCCTCGGCCGCTTCCTCGAGTGGGGCCTTCGGTACGAGCGCTTCCTCGCGTTCAACGGCGGGCAGGTGTGGTTCCGCGACCCGCGGCTGTTCGGCAAACGCCTGGTCGGCCTCGCCCAGGTGGAGTGGCTGTTCCGCCCGCGGCCCGAGTACACGCGGCGCCGGCTGCAGGGCATCGTCGACGTGCTCCACGAGGTCGACGACGTGATGCTGCTCGGCCTGCGCGTCGAGGCGTTTCGGGACGAGTACTTCGAGCCGCTCGCGGGCGTCCCGAAGCTGCCAGCCAACATGCAGGGCCTGCTCGTGCACTCGTCGATTCGGGTGGGCCGCGTCGACACTGTGCGCCTGCGCGAGACGGGCTTCTCGGTCGAGCTGCGCAACTCGGTCGGCGTCACCAACGACGCCAACGCGCCGTTCTACATGCAGTCGTGGGCCGAGGCGCTCGCCTTCGTGATGCTGGGTGAGCGCTTCAACCTCGCCCTTCGCGCGCAGGGTGGGCTGTCCTCCACGGCGCCGACGGAGCAGCGCTTCTACCTGGGCGGGCTCGACCTCGTGCGCGGCTACGACGACTCGACGGTGCGCACCGAGCAGTTCGCGCTCGCCAACGTCGAGTTGCGAGGCGTGGTGTTCGACTCGACGTGGTTCGCTGCCGTGCCTGCCGTGTTCATCGATGGCGCCATCGCCCGTACCGAGCAGTTCGGCTCGCGCACGCTGCTCTCGACGGGCCTCGGGGTTCGACTGCTGATTCCGAAGATGCTGCGCACGGGGCTGCGCGCCGATCTCGCCGTCACGCTCGTGGGAGGGCAGCCGCAGCTCGGCTTCTCGGTCGGCGTGTTCCAGTTCTTCTCGTCGACCGACCGCCTGTCGATTCGGTGAGCGGGCCCGGCTCGAGGGATTGAGCCGGCACCCATATTTATGGAAGATATGGGCATGAAGACGACCCTCGAGCTCCCCGACGAACTCCTCCGCCGAACGAAGGCCGCTGCCGCCCTTCGAGGCGTGTCGATGCGCGACTTCGTCGCTGAGGCACTCGAGCACCAGCTGAAGACCTCGCGGGTCAGTGGCTGGAAGAAGGTCGTCGGCAAGGCGCGCAAGCTCGACACGGCTCCAGTCCGCAAGGCGATCGACACCGAGTTCTCGAAGGTCGACGAGGCGAGCTGGTGACGGGGTTCGCGCTCGACACGAACGCCGTCTCTGCGCTGTTCGAGGGTGACGAGGCGCTCGTGGCGTTGCTTGGCCGCGCCGACAGGCTCTCGCTGCCCGTCATCGTGGTGGGCGAATACCGCTACGGCTTGCAGCGCTCGCGTCACCGGCGCCAGTTGGAGGTGCTGCTTCAACAGCTCGTCGCGGCCTCCGAGGTGCTGACCGTCGGGCTCGAGACGACCGTCGTGTACGCGCAGACGCGCGAGCGGCTTCGGGCGCGCGGGCGACCTCTGCCCGAGAACGACGTGTGGATTGCGTCACTGTGTCTCGAGCACGGCCTCGAGCTCGTCACGCGAGACAGCGACTTCGAGCACGTCGAAGGGCTCCGCACCGCCAGCTGGTGACCGTCACTTCTTGCAGAGCTCGACCGTCTTCTTGTCCCAGTCGGTCAGCCCCGTCATGATCGTGTTCGCGACGCCGTTGTCTTCGGTCGTGAAGCCGAGCCCCAGGCGCAGGTCTCTCCACATGCCGTAGGCGTGGAAGATCTCTCCCGGCGCGCGCTCCCAGAAGATCTCGATCTGGTAGTCCTGCTCGAAGCTCGTCGACGGGTCGGGGTTCTTGAACGTCGCGGGCCCCGGCAGCCACGTGCGCGCGATGAGCATCGAACCGAACGCCGGCTTGCCGCCAACGGGAGCGACCCGGCGCAGGCCACCCTTGAGCGTCGACGAATACGGCGCGGTCACCAGCTTCGCGGTGAGGTTCACGTCCCACGTGACGGTCGGCGCCGAGCGGTCCTGGTACTTCGCGACGTCGCTCGTATAGGTGCGCGTGTACTCGTCGTAGGCCTCGGGGTACTGCGCCTTCTGGTCGAGCGCCGAGACGATGGTCTCGAGCTTGTCGAGCGTGCACGGGAAGACGTTGGTGACGAAGAAGCCGCGCGCCTTCGCGGGGTCGACGACGTCCTTCAGGCCCACCACGGCGATCTCGTCAGGCGACAAGCGCGTGATGAAGCCACGGCCGGGCTTCTCTGCGCTGAGCGTGTCGGCCTTGCCTGCGGTCTGCAGCTTGAGCGCGGCCTCGATGACATCGGCGTCCTTCGCGTCCTTCGAGTCCGACCAGAACCAGCGCAGGTTGCCGTCGAGGTCAGCAGGGGCTGGTTCGGCCACCGGGCCACACCCGACGAGGAGGAAGAGAACGGCGAGGCACGCGCGCATGTCGCGGCTCGTACCATGACCAAGTGCTGCGTCGGCAAGGCCCACCGTGCTAGGTCCTCCGGCCATGCCCAACCCCACTGCGACGTTCGAGACCTCGCTTGGCACGTTCACCGCCGAGCTGTTCCAAGACACCATGCCGTTGACCGTCGGCAACTTCGAGAAGCTGGCCACCAGCGGCTTCTACGATGGCCTTCACTTTCACCGCGTCATCAACAACTTCATGCTGCAGTTCGGCTGCCCGCACTCGAAGGAGCCGAACAGCCCGCGCGCCGGCACCGGCGGCCCGCCGTGGGGCGACATCAAGGACGAGCACACCTCGAAGCTGTCGAACGAGCCGATGACGCTCTCGATGGCGAACACCGGCTCGCCCAACTCGGGCGGCAGCCAGTTCTTCATCAACACCGTGCACAACCACTACCTCGACTGGTTCACGCCCGGCCCGTCGAAGCACCCGGTGTTCGGGAAGGTGACGTCGGGGCAGGACGTCATCAAGAAGATCGAGTCGACGCCGACCGACGGCAGCGACCGCCCGCGCACGCCCGTGAAGGTCATCAAGGTGACGTACACGCCGTGAGGTTGAACCGGCTGGCGCTCACCGTGACGTCGCGGTGAGCGTCGTGCCCGAGTAGGTGCTGTACGCGTGCACCAGCACGTACCAGGTGCCCGCGCGTGGAGCGCTCGTCGTCACCGTCTCGTTGCTGTCCGAGCGGTACGGTCGCGCGTCGTACGTGGTGAGCGTCGGTGGCGTGCCCTGGCGGACGTAGAGGTCGGCGTCGCCGCTCGTCCCACGCATCGCGAAGCTCACCTGCGCCGCGCCCGCTGGCACCTCGAAGCGGTAGAGCCGCGTCGAGCTCGCCGAGCCTGAGAGGGAGACGGGCGTGCCGTTGACGAGCAGCGTGCCCATCGAAGGCGCTCCGGCGTCGGGCGTGCCGGTCATCGGCGTGCCTGCGTCGACCCGCACCGGCGAGCCCGCGTCGACCCGCACTCCGGCATCAGCGCGAACGCCTGCGTCCGTCACGCCAGGAGCGGGCGTCGTGCCCACCGCGTCGATGGGCCTCGCCTGACAGAGCCCCGTCGCGCCACACAACGTCGAGCAGCAATCGCCGTTGCGCGTGCAGCGCTCCTGCGCCTCTTTGCAGACCGGCACCGCCGCGCCACCACATCGGAGCGTGCCCTGCGCCTGGTAGCCCGAGAGCTTGCCGACGCCGAGCAGCCGGTTCGCCAGCGAGCGCGTTCGCCCGATGAGGAGCGCCCGCTTCTGTGCCTCGTCGCTGCGCCCTTCGTACGAGAGGTAGTCGCTCATCACGCCGCACGCGTGCTCGACGTCGCTCCTCTGAAACGGCGCGAGCTCCGCGAAGGACTGGATGACGGGGAGCGCCTGCGCGTTCGGCGTGTAGAAACCCGTGAGGTAGTACGTGCTGCCGAGCGTCCAGAAGAGCTCGTACGAGCCTCGAGGGTTCGAGCGTCGAATCCACTCGTTCAGCGCGATGGGCCCGGTCGGCGCGAGCGAGGGGTCGAGAATGGTGCGGCCCGTCGTGCCGTCGACCTCGACCATCGGCGCGACGTGCCAGCCCCACTGCACCGAGGCGGAAGGGTACAGCTCTCCGGTGAGGTACTGCGCACTCGACGGCACGCGTCGGCTCGCGAGCTCCATCGACATGTAGAGGGCGCGCGCGTAGCAGCCGTCTTCGGTGTACGCGAAGGGCAGGTAGGCGCGCGTCGAGTCGACCACCTGCGCGGCGAGCTGGGCCTGTTGCGGGGTGACGCGTGCGCTCTGCTCAGAGATGCCGAGGTCGTCGAGCCCGGTGACGTCGTCGGCGATGGAGGCGGTCGAGTCTCCACAGGCAGCGAGCAGCGCGGCACAGCAGAACGTGAAGGAACGGAGCGTCGTCACGGGCACTCTCCTCGTGGGGAACATGGTTTTCCGCCGGCACGCGCGGTCTGCACAAGACGGCACGAGTGCTCCACGCTGTGCCAAGACGCTTCGCAGTGGGGTGCGCACGCTCCATTTCGTTCGGCGCGATGCAACGACACCTCGCAGCACGATGCACCTCGGGCGATGACGCGGATGGTCCGAAACGGCCGACCTGCATGGCTCCCGCCGTGTGGCTCTCGCGTCCGCATGAGCACCACAGAGTCAATCAACACCGATGCGCATGGCGGAACGAACGCGCGAATCTTCGCCAGAGACGGCGACGTCGCCACCCGTGTTGGTCGTGCGAGAGAGGATGGCGAAGCACGCACCCCGAGAGTCGAGGCCGAACGGCGGTCGCCTCGACCACGCGATCCGGTGATTCGCTCAAGCCCTCGTTCTGGGCGCACGTGGTGCCGGTTCACCTTCGCAGCGTTCGCGTCTCTCTGAACGTCTTGCCGCCCGCGCGCCCCGGTGAGATGCCCCGCCGCATGAAACGGCGGCTGACGCGCGGGCTCGGAACACTGGCAGGTCTTCTCGCAATCGCGGTCGTCGTCTTCGTCACCGCCGTTCGCCACAAGCCGTTCACCGTGCCTGAGGCTGACCGTGGCCCCGCCTCCCTCCGCGCGCCAGCCGACGGCGGCCTCTCGCTGCGCTACCTCGGGGTGAGTGGGTACGAGGTTTCGGACGGCACGACGGTGGTGCTGCTCGACCCGACGCCGACCAGGCCCGCGCCGCTCACGCTCCTGACGGGAACGCTGGCGCCCGACGAAGCGCTCGGCACGAAGGAGTGCCCACGCGCCGACGTCATTCTCGTCAACCACACGCACTACGATCACGCGCTCGACGTGCCCGCCATCGCGAAGCGCACCGGCGCGCTGGTGGTCGGCTCGCAGTCGACGGTCAACCTCGCCCGCTCGCGCGGAATCCCCGAAGAGAAGACGCGCGTGGTGAAGGCCGGCGACCGGTTGACCGTCGGCGGCTTCACCATCGAGGTGCGGCGTTCGCGGCACACGAAGATCGCCGGCATGTCGGAGCCGATGAGCGGCCTCGTCCCCATCGACGCAGGCAAGCTCTGGTTCTGGCAGTACTCGCTCGACGAGACGCTGTTCTACCGGCTCGAGGCGAACGGCACGTCCATCTGGTTTCACCCGACGAGCACCTGGGCCGAGGGAGAGCTCAGCGGCGCCAGCGCAGGCACGCTCATCGTCGGCGTCACGGGCGAGCCGCAGACCGTCGAGAAGGCGCGTGGGCTTCTCACGGCGGCGAAGCCACGCCTCGTCTTGCCGACCCACTACGACAACTTCTTTCAGCCCTGGGAGAAGGGCCTCGCGCTGATGCCGGGGCTCGACCTGCCCGCGGCGCGCGCGGCGTTCGAAGCGGTCGACGCGGGCATCAGCTGGGCCGTGCTCGACCAGGGCGAACGCATCGCCCTCCCGCCCGACGGGACTTGATGCTGTCAGGTGGCAGTGCCAAGTCTCGAGTCATGGCAGCCGACCTCAGAGCCCAGGTGCTGGACGCGAGCGTGCAGTTGATCGCCGAGGCCGGGCTGGCGGGGCTGTCGATGCGAGAGGTCGCGCGCCGCGCGGGTGTCAGCCACCAGGCGCCGTACCACCACTTCCACGACAAGGAGTCGATCGTCGCGGCGCTCGTCGAGCGGGGCTTCGGAAAGCTGGCCGACCGCATGGAGGCTGCGGCCGCGGGAAGAGGAACGGTCGCGCAGCGGCTCGCGAAGACTGGCCGCGAGTACGTCGAGTTCGCGCTCGCAGAGCCCGTGTTCTTCCGTCTCATGTTCCGGCCCGAGCTGGTCGCGCTGGCCCGGTTCCCTGCCGCCTCGGCTGCCGGAGCGCGGGCCTTCACCGTCTTGCAGCGCCTCATCGACGAGCGCACCGAAGGCTCCCGCGTCTCGCAGGCGAAGAAGGATGCGTTGGTATCGATGCACTGGTCGGTGGTGCACGGGCTGGCCGCGCTGATGATCGACGGCGTGCTGGGCGAGAAGTACCGGAAGCCCGAAGACCGCGAGAAGCACGTGACAATGGTGCTCGAGCTCTTCGCCGACGGCGCAGTCTGACGTTTCAGGGCTCGCGCAGCATCCCGACGAGCGTGACGTCGTTGGGCAAAGAACGACGGCCCTTCACCACGAAGCCGTGCCGCTCGTAGAAGGCGACGTTGCGCTGGTTGGTGGTCTCGAGCCACACGGCCCGGCCAGCGCGCTCCGAGCGCTCGAGCCCTTCCTTCAACAGCGCGGAGCCGAGCCCACGCCCCTGCTCACGTGGCTCCACGGCCAGCTGCATCAGGTAGTCGTGAGGAATCGGCGCGAACGCGCGGTGCATCAGCGTCATCGGCGCGGCCATCACGGTGAGCCTGCGAACGGCGGTGAGGCCAAGGGTGAACGGCGCCGCGAAGAGCCCGGCGCGAAAGAGCATTCGCAGCGGCTCCTCCCACGGCTTCTCGACGGGGACCCAGAGCGCCACGGCCGAGGGCTGTTCGTCGAGGGCGTCGACGTGTCCATTCAAGAGCGTCGCGATGCGCAGCAATCGCTCCGCGAGCCAGGAGAGCTGCGTCGCGCGTTTCTCGTCGTCGGGGAGCGCCCACCGGAAGCCCGGGTCCTTCGCGAACGCGCGGCCGAGCACGGAGGCGGCCGCGGCTGCACGCTCGGGAGGAAGGCGCATGGCGAGGGTCATCGTGCGTCGAGAAAGGTCCCCAACACCACCCACCGTCGTGCGTTCTGGTTCCGGTTCGGCTTCGCGCGCAGCGGCGTCGTGTAGTGCCAGAAGGGCAGGCGGTAGCAGGTGACGCCGCCGACGGTGACGACCGGGCGCTCTTCGCTGAAGTGGCCGTCGCGCTCGTACACGAGTGACTGCGCGGCGACGCCGTCGGTGCAGAAGGTGAGGTGCAGGTCGGTGTAGCCGTCGCGCGCGTCGGGGTCTTCCGGGTGATGGTCGTTGTGCGGCCCTGCGTAGTCGCCCGGCCGGTAGCAGAGCACCTGCGTGCCCCAGCCTCGGCGGAGTCGTCGGCCGGCGAGCGCCTGGGCAAACGCGAAGTAGCTCTCGCTCTTGAGCATCGCGTGCAGGCCGATCTCTCCCGCGCGCTGGTAGCCCTTCGAGCGGCGAGAGGCGAACGTCGCGGTGCTGACGCGCACCGTCTTGGGCAACAGCTCGCCGTAGTCGTGCTGCATGCCGGTGATGGTCCAGGGAGGAATCGGATCCTCCATCGGCGTCATCACGTCCTTCATCGCGCGGTCGAGCAGCTGGAGCACGCGTCGCGAGCGCTTCGCGTCGAGCAGCCCGTCGTCGGCGAGGAAGCGTTCGCTCCCCAGGGAGACCGCGCGACGACCGCCGAGCACGGCGCGGCCTTTGGAACTGAGGAGTTCTTCGAACTCCTCAGGCAATCGTCGCATCACCGCCTCCAGCAACGGCCGTTGGCCGAGAGTTCGAAGAGACTGGTCCACGGAACCACTCCCGCTTCCTGCTCTCGCCGCCAACCGATGCCAGCCGTGCCCACGTCGGTGATGCTGTAGGGCCCTCCGGGGCGCAGGTCGAGCGATGTCGGAGCGTCGTCAGTAGCTGCACCGGGAACCTTGAAGCCGAGGCCAAGCGCGTGGCGCGGGTCGAATACGAGCGCAACACCGCTGCCTTCGCGTGCGACGCGCACGTGCTCTGCCAGCTCGCCAGACGGAGTGTCGAAGAGCGGCGTGCACCCGGGCGGACTCTCACCGCAGGATTCGACGACTCGTTTGAGTGCAGCGGGCGCGGCGCCCGTGAGCGCGGTGCGCGCGCTGTCGCAGTCGCCGTTCGCGAGGTGGCGGTAGACGAGCGGCTCGGCGAGCGGCCCCGAGCCCGGAGTGTTCAAGTTGAAAACGGGTCGAAGAAATTCGGCGACGCCGCTCTCTGGGCGAACGAGCGCGTACGACGCCAAGAAGGAGACGACGACGAGCCCTACAATCGCGGGTGTGAGGCCGGCGCCCTCCGGCGCTGGAGGAATCGGCCAGGACGGTTGCTGACCAAGCCGGCGAAGTCGCTCCACCAGATCTCGATGGGTTGTCGCGGTCGTGAGGACCGCGGGACTGAGATTGGTCTCGTGGAGCCGCTCGAGTGCAGACGCGAGGTGCTCCGGGTTCGCAGCGTCGTCTGCTGCATCTTCGTCGAGGCGGAGCAGTTCGCTCGAAGAGGCCGCTGAGACGAAGTACCCAATCGCGATGACGATGGCGATCGCGAGTGGGGCGTCTGCCATGCCCAAGGCGAGGAACGCCCCCCATGGAGCAAGCGCGAGCGCGAGCCGAAGTGCCAGCGAACCCGCTCGCCATCCCTTGCTGTGCCCCGCTTCGTGCGCGGCAAGGGCTTTGAGCTGAGCTTCGTCCAGGTCGACGAGCGCCTGACTGGTCAGGATCATCGTTCGCCACGTCATGAACCCCTGGACCCACGGCGATGGAACTTCGACGATCGCGCCGACTCGAGCGCCGTCAGGCAACGAGCCTCGCAGCACGCGCTCCACACCTTTGGCGACTGGTCGAGCACCGAAGAGCCTGCCAGGCCAGCCATGAAGAAGGAGGCCCAGAAAGCTCGCGACCACCACGACCACCGCGAGCCCCGACGCCACGCCACGCCCGACTCCACTCATCGTAATCATGGAGGCAGCGATTCCTGCCTCGAGGACCCGCCACACGACGTGCGCGTGGAGGGGCGCGTGTCGACCGAACTGCCGTCGCTCGATGAGCCACACGACCAGTGGGTGCGTGAGTCGACAGATCGCGATGGCGATGAACGCCTGGAACCAGGGCCGTGCTGGTTGCGCGACCACGACGGTGATGAACGTGATGACGCCAACCCACTGCCACGTCACCGCAAAGCCGACCACGGCCTGCACGATGGGGAAGGTGAGTCGCGCTCGCTCGGTCCAGTGCTGGGCCGGGTCGAGCTTCGGCCAGCCTCGCACGAGCGAGACCCACGCCAGCAGCAGACCCGTCGCGAGAAAGATCAGCGCTCCGCGCGCGACGACCAGGTCAGCCGTCTCGAACGAAGGCACTTCAGTTCGGTGTCGCGACGGCGCGCAACATGTCGAGCGACTCGAGCGCCTTGCCTGCGCCCATCACCACGCTCGAGAGCGGGTCTTCGGCGAGGAAAACCGGCAAGCCCGTCTCTTCACGCAGCAGGGTGTCGAGGTTCTTCAGCAGGGCTCCACCACCCGCGAGCACGATGCCGCGATCGGCGATGTCACCGGCGAGCTCGGGCGGCGTGCGCTCGAGCGTCATCTTCACCGCGTCGACGATTCCGTTCACCGGCTCGGCGATCGCGTCGCGAATCTCATCGGACGTGATGGTGAGCGTGCGGGGAACGCCGGCCACGAGGTCGCGGCCCTTGATCTCCATCGTCATCGCTTCGTCGGTCGGGTACGCGGTGCCGATGCTCATCTTGATGAGCTCTGCCGTGCGCTCGCCGATGAGCAGGTTGTACTTGCGCTTCACGTACTGAATGATCGCCTCGTCGAGCTTGTCGCCGCCGACGCGCACCGACTTCGAATACACGATGCCGGCGAGCGAGATGACCGCGACGTCCGTCGTGCCGCCGCCGATGTCGACGATCATGTTGCCCGAGGGCTCGGTCACTGGAAGACCCGCGCCAATCGCCGCCGCCATGGGCTGCTCGATGAGGTGCACTTCGCGCGCGCCTGCGTTCTCGGCAGCCTCACGCACTGCGCGGCGCTCGACCTCGGTGATGCCAGAGGGGATGCCGATGACGATGCGCGGCTTCACGTTGAACTTCCGCTGGTGTGCGCGCTGGATGAAGTACTTGAGCATCGCCGCGGTGATCTCGAAGTCGGCGATGACGCCGTCCTTCATCGGGCGAATCGCGACGATGTTGCCCGGCGTGCGGCCGAGCATCTCTTTGGCTTCTTTGCCGACGGCCAACACCTTCTTGCCGCCTCGCGAGTCCTGCTGCACGGCGACGACTGACGGTTCGTTCGAGACGATGCCGATGCCGCGCACGTAGATGAGGGTGTTGGCGGTGCCGAGATCGATGGCCAGATCGCGGGAGAACAACGTGTGCAGCCAGTCGAACATGGGCGGCCTTTTTCGCAACGCGGAGCGAGGGAGCGTTGCAGTGTAGACAGAATAGCCCGACTGCGAACTTCACGCCAAGGGAACGAGAAAGGAATACGGGTAGTTCGCGGCCAACCCGCGGCAGATCGGCCTCGGCGACGGGCTCGGGCAGGCTCCTGGCTGCCGCAGTTCGGCGCTGCGTCGGCCCACAGAGGCGTGAGAGGGTGCGCGCCATGACTCCGTGGAAAGTGATCGATCGGGCTCCGATTCCCAAAGGCGGTGAGCTCCAGCTCGCGCAGCGCGGCGACGAATGGGTGGTGCGACTGGGTGGCCACACGCTGATGTCGTCGCGTGCGCACGCGTCGGAAGAGACGCTCGCGGCATGGGCGATCGAGCGCGTCGCAGAGCCTCGCGACATTCTCATCGGTGGGCTCGGGCTCGGGTACACCGCGCGCGCCACACTCGATCGGGTGCCGAAAGAGAGCCGCGTCATCGTCGTGGAGCTCTCGAAGCAGCTCGTCGAGTGGAACCGGACCCTCGTTGCCGACCTCGCGGGCCGGCCGCTCGACGACCCACGCGTGCGCATCGTGGAGGACGACGTGATGAAGCGCATCGCGGCGGCGTCGAAGGCCTACGACGCGATCCTGCTCGACGTCGACAACGGCCCTTCGGCGCTCACCACGGGTGGCAACAAGAAGCTCTATGGGCGCACCGGCGTGTCGGCGTGTCACCGCGCGCTGAAGCTCGGCGGCGTGCTGGCGGTCTGGTCGGCCGGGCCCGACGAAGACTACGTGCGCGTGCTCGAGAAGATGCGCTTCGAGGTCGAGGTGAAGCGCGTGACGGCCCGCGGGCCGTCGGGTGGCTCGTCGCACGTGTTGTTCTTCGGCAAGAAGACCGAGCCGTCGCGCAAGCGGCAGCCTCCGAAAGCCTGACCGATGCGCGTTCACGTCGTCGACGGCACCTTCGAGCTGTTCCGCGCGCACTACGCGCCGCGCCCTTCGCACGTCTCGCCGGCGGGAAAGGACCTGAAGGCGACCGTCGGAGTCGTGGGCTCGATGCTCGCGCTGCTGAGTGACGCTGAAGAATCGGTGACGCACCTCGCGGTCGCCTTCGACAACCCGATTCGTTCGTTCCGCAACGATCTGTTCGCTGGCTACAAGACCGAGGAGGGCATGGACCCCGCGCTGGCGGCGCAGTTCGACGACATCGAGCAGGCCGTCGCGGCGCTCGGGGTCACCGTCTGGTCGATGAAGGAGTTCGAGTGCGACGACGCGATGGCCACCGCGGCAGTGCGCTTCGCGAAGGACCCGCGCGTCACGCAGGTGCGGGTGATGACTCCCGACAAGGACCTCGGCCAGGTGCTCGAGGGCGAGCGCATCGTGCAGGTCGACCGCATGCGGAAGCGCGTGTTCACCGAGGCGACGCTGCGTGCCGAGCGCGGCTTCGGGCCGAAGAGCATTCCCGACTTCCTCGCGCTGGTGGGTGACACCGCCGACGGCATTCCCGGGCTCGACGGCTTCGGTGAGAAGGGCGCGGCTGCGGTGCTCACGGCGTACCCGCACCTCGAAGACATTCCCGATGACGGCAAGACGTGGAGCTCGAAGGTGCGCGGCGCCGAGAAGCTGGCCGCGACGCTGGCGGCCCATCGCGCCGAGGCGACGCTCTATCGAACGCTGGCGACGTTGAGACTCGACGTGCCGTTGAAGGAGTCGCTCGAGCAGCTCGAATGGAAGGGCGCTTCGCGCGAGGCGTGGAACGCGTGGTGCACGGCTTCAGGAATCGAGAAGTTCATCGACCGGCCGCGACGATTCTCGTGAGTCTGGGGTGCCTCGTGCTACCCCCCGCGCTCATGCGCTCCAGCTTCTTTGGTCTCGTCTTCGTCATCTTCGGTGGGTGTGGCACGACTGAGATGACGCCCGCTGCGGTGGTCTGCCCACGCAGCGCCCTCGACACGGGAAACCCGGCGCTCTGCATCTGGACGACGCTCGATTGCCCTGACGGAAATCGGTACGCCGCGGGCTGTCAGACGAGCGGCGCCGGCGGGTGCACGTGCGCGCGCAACGGGAACTCGGTGATGAAGACCTTCACCTCGACGACGTGGTGCACCGACAGCGACGACGTGCGCATCAAGGCACTCCGTGAGCAGTGCGGCTTTCCCCTCTGAGACTCAGCTCGCGCGGGCTGTCACACCCAGCATCACGGGGAACGACACCGGCGGCGGGGGAATGAACCGCCGCGCGTCGACGCCTTCCTTCCCTCTCGGCACGAACCACGCCGACGGCCGAAAGCCGTTCGCGTACGGGTACTCCCGCACCTGCTCGACGACGAGGCCCGAGGCCGCGACTGCGCTGACGATGTCGCCGACCGTGTGTTGCCAGCTGTGTGCGACGTGCGGGTTGGTCAGTGGCGCGGCGTCGACGTGCCCCGAAGGAGAGAGCGCTCCTTTCGACTCGCCCACGTAGTCGGTGACCGGGTCTGCGAAGTCACGGCCAGGCGCGAAGTACGGGTCCTTCCACTCGCCGTTCGAGCCGACGCTCCAGATGAAGGGGTGAATCTCGAGGCCCACCAGCCGGCCGCCGCCCGCCAGCACGCGCGCGAAGCCACGCACGACGCGGGGCAGGTCTTCGAACCAACCGAGCACGCCGTACGAGAAGAAGACGACGTCGAAGCGCTGGGCGGTCGTCTCGAGAAACGCGGTCGCCTCGGAGTGAACGAAGGTGGCCGTGCTCTGGCAGTCGGCCGCGAGAGCTCGTGCGAAGGCGATCGCCTCGTCGCCGAAGTCGACGCCGGTGACGTTCGCGCCGAGCGCCGAGAGGCTGACTGAGTCTTGACCCGAGTTGCAGCAGACGTGGAGCAGTGACTTCCCACGCACGTCGCCGAGCAGCTCGAGCTCATCGGGGAACAGCGTGGTGCCTCCGGCGCGGAAGAACGCCGCCTGGTCTCGTTTGTGCGCGTTGTGTTGCTTCGTCGCGAAGTTCCACGAGGCGCGCGTCTCGTCGAGGAGCTCGGGCTTCACAGGTCGCTCACGAAGTTCAGCGGCGTTCCGCGCGCGGCGCCCGGCCTGTCCTTCGTCGAGATGGTCCACACGTCGACGTCAGCGTCGGCGTCGAGGTTGGTGATGCAGCCCACGGTCAGCTGGCAATCGGGGCAGGAGCCCTCGAGCCCCAGCATCGCCCGCGCCTCGGCTGGGAACTTCGGCAGCAGGTCCTCGACGGTGAGGTCGCGCTTCTTCGTGTCGGGCCCGTAGCCGACGGACTCGAGCGGAGGCGGTGACGGCTTCTCATCGCGTCGGGTGACGTCACCGGCCTTGTCGAAGAGGTAGAGGTACCGATTCCCGGTCGACGGCGCGAAGCCGAGCTCGTGCGGGTGCGTCGTGTAGCGGAGCTGCTCCGACTGGAAGCTGAACTCGCGCACCATGATCTGCCGCAGCGTCGAGCGGCACTCGTGATCGCGCCGGGGCCCACGCACCATGTTGCAGCCAGACGCCAGGAGCAGGACGAAGAGGAACGCGCGCTTCACGCCGCCGTCGTAACCGCTTCCGCCTTCACCTTCACCCGCTTCGTCACCACGTTGGGGAACTCCTCGGCGACCTGGCCCTTGCCCCACATGGCCGCGACCGTCGGCCCGTTCGTCGTGCGCTGCTCGCGGAAGAGCCAGTTCGTCCACTCGAAGAACCAGACGCGCCGGCCGATGCGGTAGTACCAGCGCTGCGCCGAGCGGATCTTCGGGTCGCGGTGCCAGAGCCGCTTCAGTGCGGTCGGCCGCAGCTGCATGCCGACCTCCATCAACTTCACGAAGCTCACGACCAGCCATGGCGGCAGGTGCCGTGTCTCGAGCACCTGGTGTTTGTAGTCCCACCGCCGCTGGTCGGTCTGAATCACCCGGCGGTCCTTTGCTTCGTCGAAGAAGCCGGTCCACCGGTGCGGCGTCACGTAGAGCAGCTGCACCTGGTCGGGGTCGGCGTGGAGCAGCTGCTTGAAGCCGCGCCAGTAGTCGCGCGCGCGCTCCTCTTCGAAGCCGACCACCCACGTCGCGAGCGAGAGAATGTCGTGTTCGCGCAGCAGACGAATCGCCTCGAAGTCGACCTTCGTGGTCGAGCCCTTCTTGATCTTCTCGAGGGTGGCCTCGTCGGTGCTCTCGGTGCCGAGCAGGAAACGCGAGACGCCGGCCTTCTTGTAGAGGTGGAGCAGGTCGGCGTCGCGCACGATGTCGCCTGCGCGCGTGGAGCCGACGAGCTCGACGTCGACGCCTTCGGCGATGAGCGCCTCGCAGAACTCCTTCCAGGCCTTGCGCTGCGAGGTCGGGTTCTCGTCAGCGAGGTTGACGATCTCGATGCCGTGGTTGCGGACGAGGTGAGCGATCTCCTTCGCGAACTTCTTCGGGTCACGGTGACGCCAGCGGGTCCAGAAGCCGCGCTGACCGCAGTAGCTGCACAGGTGCGGGCAGCCGCGTGAGAACTGCATCACCACCGCGCGTTTGTTGCCCCAGTAGTGGTACCGCGAGAAGTCGATGAGCTCCCAGCCGGTGCGGTAGGCGTCGAGGTCGACGATCGCAGGCGCGTCACCCGTCGCCAGTGGCGCGCCCAGCTTGCGAAACGCGATGCCTTTGACGTCATCGAGCGGCGAACCGGCCTCGAGCGCGGCCATCAGCTTCACCGCGGTGTCTTCGCCTTCACCGCGCACGATGACGTCGACCTGCGGCTGCTCCGAGAGCACCTCGCGCCAGTGGTAGGTGGGAAAGACGCCGCCGTAGACGATGACGATGCCTGGTGCGCGTTGGCGGATCGCCGCGGTCAGCTTCGCGATGGTGGGGTGCGCCGAGGTCGAGCCGGCGTGGCCGACCAGCAGGGCCTCGGGCGCGCGCCGGCAGACCTCGTCGACGATGACGTCGTGTTCCATGTTGGTGAGGTCGGCGTCGAGCAGCTCGACCTGATGTCCCGCGTCGAGGAGCGGCCCGCCAATCGACAGGAGCCCCAGCGGCGGCAGGTGGTCGTCAGGGACGCAGCGGCTGCCGATGGCGGTGTGCGGCGGGTTCAGCAGGAGGATGCGCATGTCCGGAACAACGCACGCTCCCGTGCGTTCGAGCGGGTCGCCGGGGTGAACGGTCGCGAGCGCCGCGTGAACGGTCGCAGGCCGCGCCGCGCGATGTCTGAGCGCCAGACGACCCAACGGTCCAGGCACCACGTCTCCGTGCGCTGGTCAGGGCGGAGTGGGTGAGGCCTGCGCTGCGAAGAAGCGCTCCACCGCGGTCACGGTCGCCGGCGCATCTTCTTCCTGCGGCACGTGACCCAGCTCGGGGAACGTCACCAGCGTGCTGCCGGCAATCTCAGTCGCGAACAGCATCGCATGCGCGGGAGGAATGAGCCGGTCCTGACCGCCCCAGAGGATGAGCGTCGGCGCCGTCACCTTCTTCACGTCGGCCTCGTTCGCACCGGAGACGGCCTGCTCGAACCGCTGCGGCAACGAGGCGCGATTTCCTTCGCGAAGCGTCAGCTCGAAGTAGCGGTCGACCAGCTCGTCGGTCACCTTCGATGGGTCGCCGTACACGTTGCGCACGCTCGAGGTGACGATGCGCCGGGGCAGGAGCTTCAGGAACAGCTTGTTCAGCACTGGCGTGCGCGCGGCCCTGAAGCCGATGGGCACCGAGACCGACTCGAGGCGATGCCCGGCCGCGTCGACGAGGATGAGGGCGCTCACGCGCTCGGGTGCTGCGACGGCCGTCGCCCACGCAATCTCACCGCCCAGGCTGTTCCCCGCGAGCACGCACGTCTTCACCGACAGCGCGTCGAGCACGGCCACGACGAAGCGGCGGTATGCAGCGATCGTGTAGTCGGCCGATGGCGACGGTCCCGTGAGCCCAAAGCCCGGCAGGTCGAAACGAATGACGCGCCGGTGCTTCGAGAGCGCCGCAGTCCACCCGTCCCACGTGTGCAGGCTGGCCGAGGTGCCGTGGAGGAGCACGATGGGCATCGGGTCGTCACGTGGCCCTTCATCTCGCAGATGAACGTCCATTCCGTGGAGCGGCACGAACGTCGACGGCGGCGCGGCCCAGCGTGCCTTGAGCGATTCGACCGGCCGGTCCGGCTCCCACGCCGACACCACCCAGCCCGTCACGAGCAGCACGAAGGTGAGGCCAGCGATTGAGAGAACCCGCTTCACGAGCCCTTCACTTCCACGTCGTCAGTCATGGGCCACGGACCACAGCATGACCGAGGGGCCAGGTGGTACGGTCGCCGCGCTTCCCTCGACAGGAGACCCCATGGCGCTCGCTGATGACTTCACGAAGGCACAGGACCGCATCAAGACGCTGAAGACGCAGCCGTCGAACGACACGCTCCTCGAGCTGTACTCGCTCTACAAGCAGGCGACCGCGGGCGACGTCGAAGGCAAGCGCCCCGGCATGCTCGACCTGAAGGGCCGCGCGAAGTTCGACGCGTGGACCGGCCGCAAGGGCACCTCGAAGGACGCGGCGATGCAGCAGTACGTCGCGCTCGTGAACCGCCTGGTGCCGTGACGAACCGCTACGCCGTCCACTCGGTGTGCACCGCGACGCCCGGGGCGTCGACGCGCTCGTAGGTGTGGCTGCCGAAGAAGTCGCGCTGGGCCTGAATCAGGTTGGCCGAGCCGCGTGCGGTGGTGAGCGTGTCGTACCAGGCCAGCGAGGTGGCGAGGCCGGGGATGGCGACTCCCGCCAGTGACGCGGCCGACACGACGCGACGCCACGACGGCAGGCGCTTCGCGAGGTCGCTGACGAACTCGGGCGCGAGCGCCAGCAGCTCGGGCTCGGGGCTCGCTGCGAAGGCCGACTGAATACGCTCGAGGAAGGACGCGCGAATGATGCAGCCTGCCGTCCAGATGCGGGCGATCTCCGACATCTTCGTGCCGTACTTGAACGTGGTGCTCGCGGCGCGCAGCAGCTGGAAGCCCTGTGTGTAGCTGGCGATCTTCGACGCGTAGAGCGCGTTGGCGAGGTCGTCGACCGTGACGCCGGTGAGCCTGGCGCGCGCGGGCCGGTGCGCCGCTTCGGCCTTCACGCGGGTGTCCTTCTGGGACGACAGAATGCGCGCGTCGACCGACGCGGTGATGGTGGGAATCGCGATGCCGAGCTCGGCCGCCGCCACCACCGTCCACTTCCCGGTGCCCTTCTGGCCCGCCTTGTCGAGGATGGCATCGACCAGCAACGCGTTGGGCACCTTCAGGTCCTTCACCTTGAAGATGTCGGCGGTGATCTCAATGAGGAACGACGAGAGGTCTCCCTGGTTCCACCTGGAGAACGTTTCGGCCACCGCGGCACCCTCGAGGCCGAGCCCTCCACGCAGCAGCAGCGCCGTCTCGGCGATGAGCTGCATGTCGCCGTACTCGATGCCGTTGTGCACCATCTTCACGAAGTGGCCAGCCGAGCCGAGCCCGCAGTGCGTGACGCACAGCCCTGACGACGAGCGCGCGGCGATGGGCTCGAGCACGGGCTTGAGGCGCTCCCACGCGTCGAGGTCACCACCCGGCATCAACGACGGCCCCTTGAGCGCGCCCTCGGAGCCGCCCGACACGCCCATGCCGACGAAGCGCCACGGCTTGCCCTTCGCGTTCGCCGCGCGGCGGTCGCTGTCGGTGTACAGGCTGTTGCCCGCGTCGATGACGATGTCGCCGGCCTCGAGCAGCGGGTCGAGCTCGTTGATGACGGCGTCGACGGGGTTGCCGGCGTTCACCAGCACCACGATGCGGCGTGGGCGCTCGAGCCGCGCGACGAGCTCCTTCAGCGTCTGCACCACGTCGAGCTTCGCTTCGGGGTGCGCCTCGGCGAGCTTCTGCGCCGTCTCGTAGGTGCGGTTGTAGGCACCGACGTTGAGGCCTCGCGAGGCGAAGTTCCGGGCGAGGTTGGCGCCCATCACGCCCATGCCAATCACCGCGACGTCGTTCTTCCGGTCAGTCATGTCGTCTCCTCGAGAGGTTGATCAGTCACTACGGTCAGCGCGCCCAGCCTGCTCACGGGCAGCGAAACATCGTTCGCGCGCAGGCCGAGCAGCGCCGCGCGTTTTCCCACACCTGTCGCCAGCAGCACGCGCTTCGTCATCGAGTGGCGCAGCACGTTCAGCGTGAGCGTCACGCGCGACGGTGGTGGCTTCGGCGAGTCCTCGAGGTGGGCGACCACACCGACGGCGTCGAGGAGCGCGTGCCCGGGGAACAGCGAGGCCACGTGCCCGTCTTCGCCCATGCCGAGCAGCGCCACGTCGAGCGCGCCGTCGAAGCGCCGCTCGAACTCGGAGCCGAACCGCGCGCAGGCCGCCACTCCATCTTCTCCATCGAGCACCATGGGCAGCACCAGGCCCGGTGGCGTCGACAGCACGCCGCTGCGCTCGACGGCGCCCCGGTTGGAGTCAGCGCTCGCCACTGGCACCACGCGCTCGTCGACCCAGGTGAGCCTGAGCGCGCTCCACGTGGTGGGTGAGACCAGCGTCTTCATTCGCTCCACGGCCTTGAGCGCCGAGCCACCGGCGATGCCGAGCCGCGAGAACCCCTGACGCGCGTGGGCCTGCTCGAGCCAGCCCGAGACGAGCGTCGCCGTGTCATCGGCCGCCGAGGTCGAGGTGCGGAACTCAGCCACGCGTCCAGCCGCCTTCGCAGCCGTGAAAGAGGTCGGCCGCTTCATCAGGCCCCCAGCTGCCGGCGTCGTACTCCCGCAGCGGCGGCGCGTCGGGGCCGTGCCACGCGGCCTGCATCGCGTCGGCGAAGCGCCAGCTGGCTTCGATCTCGTCGCCACGAAGGAACAGCGTCGCGTCTCCAAGCAGCGCGTCGAGCAAGAGCCGCTCGTAGGCCGGCGCCGACGAGTTGCCGAACACGTCCTGGTAGTCGAACGAGAGCTCGGCGTCGTGCATCACCATCGAGGGCCCGGGGCGCTTCACGCCGAACGAGAGGTGCACCGCCTCGCGCGGCTGAATCGAGAGCGTCAGCACGTTGGGGCGAATCTGGCAGAGCTCTCCGCCACGCATCTTGCGGCGGAACTCTTCGTCGGTGAGGCCGTCGGGCTTGTTGAAGAGCTGCAGCGGCGGCGTCTTGAACTGCACCTGTACCTCGGTGAAGCGCTTCTTCATGCGCTTGCCGTGACGGAGCAGAATCGGCACGCCGCTCCAGCGCCAGGTGTCGATCTCGCACCGCACCGCCACGTACGTCTCGGTGCTCGAGTCCGGCGGCACGCCTTCTTCCTGCAGGTAGCCGGGCACCAGCTCGTCTCGCACCGTGCCCTTGCGGTACCGCGCGCGCACGCAGTCGGCCTTCATGTCGGCGACGTCTGGAGGCCGCAGCGCCTCGAGCACGGCGACCTTCTGCGCGCGCACGGACTTGGCGTCGAGCGAGGCCGGCGGTTCCATGGTGACGAGCGAGAGCACCTGGAGCATGTGGTTCTGCAGCATGTCGCGCATCGCGCCGGTGCCGTCGTAGTAGGCCGCGCGGCCGCGCTCCATGCCGAGCTCTTCGGCGACGGTGATCTGCACGAGCTCGACGTGATTGCGGTTCCACAGCGGCTCGAAGATGGCGTTGTGAAAGCGGAACCCGAGGATGTTTTGGACCGTCTCTTTCCCGAGGTAGTGGTCGATTCGGTAGACCTGAAACTCCCTCAAGTGCGTGTGCACGTGACGGTTGAGCGCGACCGCCGACTCGAGGTCGTGACCGAACGGCTTCTCGACGACGACGCGCCTCCAGGCCGTGGCGTCGCCTTCGTTCATGTGCAGCAGGTTCTTCGAGGCGAGGTTGGTGATGGCGTTCGCGAAGAGGTCGGGCTTGAGCGAGAGATAGAAGAGGCGGCCCGTGTCACGTCCTCCAGGGAGCGCGTCGAGCTTTGCCGAGAGACGGTCGAGGTCTTCCACCACGCCGACGTCACCCGAGAGGTACGTCACGCGCGGCGCGAGCCCGGCCCAGGCGTCTTTGAGCTCGGCGGGCATCGCTTCGGCGATCTCGGCGCGAAAGGCCTCGTCGGTCTTCTCTCGACGCGACACGCCGACCACCGAGAAGCCCTCGGCAGGCTGCGACTTCGACGCGAGGCTCGCGAGCGCAGGCAACAGCTTGCGGAGCGCGAGATCGCCGGCGGCTCCGAAGATGACGACTTGAGACGGTGACGGCATGGCGGGGCCCCCGGGAACGTGGCGGCGGAGTGTGTCACCGGTATTCCCCGACGGGAATCGTCGCGAACAGTCCGACTCGAGGTCTGACGAGGCTACGGTGCGCACCATGGAACTGCTCGCGCTGGGGTTGTGTGGGTTCGTCGTCGTCGCGCACGTGGGCTTCATGGTGCTCGAGATGTTCATGTGGACGACGCCGTTCGGCATGAAGACGTTCGGGCGCACGCCGCAGCAGGCCGAAGAGAGCAAGGTGCTGGCCGCGAACCAGGGTCTGTACAACGGGCTGCTCGCGGCGCTGTTGGTGTTCGCGCTCGTGCAGGCGTCGATGCCGATGCGGCTGGCCGTGTTGACGTGCGTCGTCGTGGCCGGCGTCTATGGCGCGGCGACCGCGAAGAAGACGATTCTGTTCATTCAGGCGCTTCCGGCGGCGCTCGCCATCGGCGCGTCCGTCGCGGGCTGAATGGAAGCGGGCTGAGGAGGCTTCGTTCGTCGGGCCGAGGCCAACCTGAGGCATCATGCCGTCGGTGCGGCTCGCCATCTTCGTCATCTGTGCGGTGGCGCTCGGGTGCGGGGGCGCTCCGAGTGTCGATGGCGGCCAGTCGACGGACGCGGGGACAGGCATTGACGCAGGCAGGCTCGGCGATGCGGGGAGCTCGACCGATGCTGGCGTGCTGACCGACGCAGGGGTGACGACCGATGCAGGCGTGCTGGTCGACGCAGGCGTGACGACGGATGCTGGCGTGCTGGTCGACGCAGGCGTGCTGACCGACGCAGGCTCGTCGACCGATGCTGGCGTGCCGACCGATGCTGGCGTGCCGACCGATGCAGGCTCGTCGACCGACGCAGGCACGACCTCCGACGCTGGTGTGCGGACCGACGCAGGCGTGCCGACCGACGCCGGCATGACCTCCGACGCCGGTGCGAGGCCCGACGCAGGCGGCTCAGACTCAGGCGTGGCAGCTGACGCCGGCACGACCTCCGATGCCGGGCTGTGCGCGAGCGTTGGCCCCTGGGCACCTCACCTGGTCATCTCACTCCTCGATGGTGGCGTGCTGCCGTCGCCGCTCTTCACCCGCGACCGCGTCGACGTGCGTGTCGTCGATCTCCCTCCGTGCCGCGACGTCGTGCTCGAGTTCCGGCTCGACGCAGGCTTCTTCGCGTCCGCGCGTTTCACGAGTGACACCTCGGGCATCGTCTCGACCTCGCGCGACGCTCCGGTGGCAGGCGCCTGGAGCGGCGTCAGACCCGACGCGCTCTTCTTCTCGATGAGCAACGGCGGCATCAGCAGCCCGGCCGTTCATCACCTCTCCATCACCGGACGATGGGATGGCGGGGCCACGTTCTCGGCCTTCGTCGCGCGAGAGGTTCTGCCGCCCGGCACCACCCTCACCAGCTTCCGCGAGACGACACCCGATGGGCTCTACGCCGACTTCTACCGGCCACCCGGCGCCGGCCCCTTCCCGGGAGTCGTCGTCTTCGGTGGCTCTGAAGGCGGTCTCGCGGGTGGCGTGCTGACCGGCTCGGGCCTCGTGCGTGACGGCTTCGCGGTGCTGTCCATCGCGTACTGGGGCGTGACTGGAAAGCCGTCGGGCATGAGCCGCATTCCGCTCGAGACGTTCCAGCGCGCCGTGCAGCGGCTGCGTGCGCTGCCCGATGTGAAGCCGAACAAGATTGCCGTGCTCGGCGTGTCGCGCGGAGGGGAAGGCGCGCTGCTCGCGGGCGCGGCGTTCCCAGCTGACGTTCAGGCGGTCGTCTCGCTCGTCGGCGGCGGGTTCGCGTGGGCCGCCCCGGGGAGTTCGACCATCTCGACGTGGACGCTCGATGGCGGAGACGTTCCGTTCCTTCCCTGGCCCACCGGCAGCAACACCACCATCACGCGCGATGGCGGCATCTCCGTCACGTACTCCGCGCCGTTCTTCCAGCGCGGCGTGTTCAGCGCGGCCGACGCCGGTCTGCTCTCGCGTGCCGAGATTCGCGTCGAGGCGATCAACGGCCCTGTCTTGCTCACCGCGGCTGGCGACGACGGCATCTGGCCCTCGTGCTTGCTCACGGACACCGCGTGGAATCGGCTGCTCGACGCAGGGCACGTCGCCGCGCGTGGAGACGTCTACCAGTGCTTCGCCGACGCAGGGCACTCGATCAACCCGTCACGCGTGGGCTTCCCGCTCGTCGACCTCATCGACCGTGGGACGGGCACGAACCGCACTGGGTACGGCGGCTCTGCGGAGTCCGACGACGCGGCCAACCGGGAGCTGTGGGTGTTGATTCGAGACTTCCTCACCGTCGCGCTGCAGTGAAACGAAGCGTCGCTGATCAGTGGTTGTGGCCGTCGTCGTTCTTGTTCTTCGGACCCGTGCCGAGGCGCTCACAGCCCTCTTCGAGCCCGCCGTAGCACGCCAACTTGTAGAGCCGCTTCGCCGCGTCCTTGTTCGCCGCCACCAGCACGCCCTGGTCGTAGATCTGCCCGAGCACCACGCATGCGCGCAGGGAAGGGTACTGCACGCCCTTCTTCACCGACTCACCGCACGACTTCTCGAGCAGCTCCATGGCGCGCTTCTCGTCTCGTTTCGCGCCGACACCCTTCAGCACGTTGATCGCGTGGTTGGTGCACGCGGGGAAGACCTTCAGCTTGCACGCGCTCTCGTACGCGGCGGTCGCGCCCGCGAAGTCGTTGGCCGCGTCCTTCACCAGCGCGAGGTGCAGACAGCCCGGAGCGTTGCCGCCGTCGCACGCCTTCTTCGCGACCTTCTCGGCCTCGACGAGGTTCTTCGCCGCGCCTCGCGCGTCACGCAGCATCAGCGCCAGGTTGCTGCACGCCGGCAACGCGTCTTTCGCGCACGCCGCGCGGTACACCACGACTGCCTTCTCGGGGTCGGGGTTCTCGAGGTTGAACCCGTAGTCGGTGCACGACAGCAGGTCGCCTTTGGCGCAGGCCTTCTCGAGGTCGGCCAGGGTCACCTTCGGCTCTGGTTGCGGCGCGGGAGCAGGCTGGGCGAAGGCGGCGGTCGCGAGGAGGGAAATGAGCAGCGGCAAACGCATGGGCGGACTCGTAGCGTCGCGGGCGCTTCTCGTCGAGCCGCGAACGGCTTGAATTGACGGCATCGCCTTCGAAAACGAAGGGTGGACCGAAGAAATTCGCAGGTGGTGGGTAACAGGGTGCACTTCTCGCTGTTTCTCGGAGCTTCACCCATGCGCCTTGCGACTCTTCTTCTCTGTCTCGCCTTGACCCTCACCGGCTGCCCGCTCGGCCAGTCGACGCCCACGCCCCCGACCGCCGCCCTCGTCTTGCGCACCTACGACGTGCCCTCTGGGAGCGGTCAGCGGCTGCGCTCGGTGCTCAAAGAGGTGCTGTGGTTCGGCGCCGAGGGGAAAGACGCGAGCACCTGGGTCGGTCGCGTCGACGTCGGGCCTGATGGGCGGCTCATCGTGCTGGCGCCGGAGTCGGTGCACGAGGGCGTGAAGGCGCTCGTCGCGTCGGTCGTCTCGAAGGGCATCAAGGAGCCCGAGACGGTGACGCTCAGCTACTGGGTCGTGGTGGGAACGCCTGGCGCCGAGCAGCCGCAGCCGATGCCGGCCGAGCTCGAGCCTGCGCTCGCCGAGGTGAAGAAGGCCGAAGGTGCGCTCGGTTTCACGCTCATCGAGAAGCTGACCGTCTCGTCGTTGTCGGGCGAACGCGGCGACCTGAACGGCCGTGACACGTCGGTCGAGCAGTACGTCACGAACGTCGACGACGCGCTGACGGCCGACCTGCGGCTCGAGCGCTTCGGCCAGCGCATCAGGACCCGGGTTCGCCTCGCCGCGGGCAAGGTCGTCGTGCTCGCCTCGTCGGGCACTCCCACCAAAGAGCCGGGCGATGCGGCGAAGCGGGTCTTCTTCATCGTGAAGGCCGCGACGAGCGCCGGCGATGGGCGATGAGGCGCCGCTCGACCAACGGCAGTTCGAGGCGCTCTACACGAGGCTCGAGAAGCCCGTCTTCAACGTGGTGTACCGGTGGCTGTGGAGCACGGACGAGGCGCGCGACGTGACGCAGGAAGCGTTCATGAAGCTGTGGAGCGCGCGAGCCAGGGTGCGGCTGTCGACGGTCGAGCCGCTCGTCTTCAAGAGCGCACTCAACCTCGCGGCCAATCGTCTGCGCGTGCGACGGGTGCGGCGCTTCTTCTCGCTCGACGACGCTGGTGACACCGTCGACGCGAAGGCGAACGCCGAGCAGCGCCTGGTGGCCGAGCAGGACCGCGTCGCCGTTCGGAAGGCCATCGACGCGCTCCCCGAGAAGCTGCGCAGCGTCGTGGTGCTGTGTGAGCTCTCGGGCCTGTCGACGGCGCAGATCGCCGAGACGCTGGGCATTCCACCAGGCACCGTGGGCTCGCGCCGGCACCAGGCGATGGCGTTGCTCGAGCAGACGCTGGGCCCGCTGGCACAGGAGTCGTCATGAAGCGCGAGCAGCTCTTCGAAACCCTCGAGCCGCCTCCGTTCGGGCTCGAGCGACTGCGGGCGCGAATGGCCGAGCGGCGGCGACGCGTGTCTCCGTTGGTGCTGATCGGCGTGGTCGCGAGCGCGCTGGTGGTGCTGCTCGCCTGGCCGAAGCCGCCGAACGTCGACCTCGTCGCGCTGGCCCGTGCGTCTGCCGCCGCGCCGATGGTGGGCGTGACGTCAGGCGACGACGTCACCGCGCTCGACGAGACGGGCGTGCTCCGTTTGGCATCACAGAACCCCGACGTCTCGCTCTACCGGGTCGCCTCGCTGAAGCAGGAGCCGCGGGACTGACCGGGGCCACGTCGCGACGCCTGTTGCGTGAACGTCACCGAACGCGCGATGAAGGGCGTATCGTGTTCCGTCGTCTGCTGCTGCTCGCCCTGTTGCCGAACTTCGCTTTCGCGTGGGGCTTCGACGGTCACCGCCGCCTCGCGTCGATGATGCAGGAGCCGCTCCCGGCCAACCACTGCCTCACCGCCTGGTTCACCGCCCGGCAGACCGCCGCGCTGCAAGACCGCGCGTGCGACCCTGACCGGGACCGGAACACCGACCCGACCGAAGCGCCGCGCCACTACCTCGAGATCGACTGGGTCAACCCGCCCGCGTCCTACCCGCGCGACTGGCAGCAGGCGCTGGCCGACCTTCGCCAGAACGCGACCCGCAACGGCACCGTGCCGTGGAGAGTGGAGGACCAGTACGCCGGCCTCGTCGGCGCCTTCCGTGCGCGTGACGTCAACCTCATCCTCGACCGCGCGTTCTACATGTCTCACTACGTCACCGACTCGTTCTCGGTGCTGCACAACACGAAGAACTTCGACCCCAACGACGGCCTCCACAGCCGCTGGGAGTCGGACATGTTGAACACCCCCGCCAACATCAACGCGATTCGAGACCAGGCGCGCATGCTGTACGGCACGCCGGGCCGCATCGACCCGCGCTACGCGACGTTCGACATCGTGCTCGTCGGCAACGGGCTCGTCGGGCAGCTCGTCGCCGCCGACGTCGCCGCGGGTGGGCTCGATGCCGGTGGCGGAGGCTACCAGCGCACGGTGCTCTTCACGCAGTCTCGAGAGCTCACCGCGCGCCGCTGGGCCGACGCGCTCACCGTCATGGCCTCGCTGTTGTGGATGGCGTGGGCCGACGCGGGCGCTCCCGACCTGCCTGGCTTCACCGCCGGTTGCGCGCGCACCACGCCGATGGCGCCTGCGACCTTGAGAGGTTTTCCCGTGATGGGCGGGTGGACGCCTGCGCCTGTCGTTCCTCCCGTCGACGCTGGTCCTGTTCCTGACGCTGGCCGCCCCGACGCGGGCCGTCCCGATGCGAGCGTGAGTGACGGTGGCGCCGGTGGTGGTTCCGCAGGTGGTGGGACCGCTGCAGGTGGTGGGACGGCTGCAGGTGGTGGAGGCGGCATGTTCAACGTGGGTGGCGGCGACATCTTCGTGCCGTTCGACGCCGGCCTTCCGCAGCGCATGGAGCCCGTTGGCTGTCAGTGTCAGAGCGCTCCCGGGTTCTTCGTGCTGCTGGGCCTCGTCGCGCTGTTCCTCCGTCGCCCGCGCACGACGTCATGAGGTGGCTCGTCCTCGGAGTCGGGCTCGCGCTCGCCGCGTGCCGCAAAGACGCTCCTGACCCGTACGCCGAAGCGAAGGCACGGCACCTCGCGCTCGTCACGAAGGGCGAGCGACCGGACTCGAAGGCCTTCGACGAGGTGCTCGTCCTCCTCGACGCGGTGCCGGCCTCGAGCCCGAAGTTCGTCGACGCGAAGCAGCTCAAGGCCGCCATCGAGAACGTTCGCGTTCACCCACGCCGCCCGCTCGCGAAGGTGCACGCTGACGATGGCGACCTGCCGGAAGACATCAAGGCCCAGACGCGCGCGTGTGCAGGCCTCGCGGTGTTGCTCGCCAGAGACGGTGGCGCGACGCCAGCCGTGGTGAAGGCGCTCGACGACTGCCGCCGGCGCATCGAGAAGCTCGACCGCCAGTACCACGACGCGCACGAGCCGCCGGTCGACGACCTCTCGCAGCGCCTCGACGCGCTGCTCGACGCTGGAGTGCGGTGACGGGCTGTGCTTTTCCCCCGCTCATGCCCCGGTCTCTCGGCCTCCTCGCGCTGATCAGCACCACGGCTCTGGCGCAGGTCCCCGCGGCCGACCTCGAGCAGGTGTGGGTCGAGCCCGCGGGCCGCGGCTCCATGTGGGTCGGCAACGGCCACACGTTGCACGCCGGAGAGTTCCGCGGCGGCGCGTCGCTCACCTTCGGCTACGGCGCCATGCGCTCGGCCAGCGAGTCGAACCCGCGCACGCTCGTCTCCGACCGCTTCGGCCTGCAGGTCTTCGGTGCCCTCGGCGTCTTCGACTGGCTCGAGGTGTCGGCCGTCATCCCGGCGATTCTGTATCAACGCGGCTCCGACGCGCTCCCCGTCTCGCAGGCCGGGCTCGGCAACCCGTGGCTGAACGTTCGAATCCCCATCTGGACGGCGCACGACAAGCCGCTGCTCCTCTCGGCGGGCCTCGGCGTCGGCTTGCCCATCGGCACCGGCACCGCGCTCGGCAACGGTGGCGTCGCGTTCGCGCCCCGCATCACCGCTGGCCACGTCTTCCGCGAGCTGCAGTTCGGCCTCGAGCTGTCGGGCGTGCTGCGCTCCACCGTCGACTTCGCACCGAACACCGCCGAGCGCCTCGACGTCGTCGGCTCGCAGGTCTCGCTCGCGGCGATGCTCGCGTCGGTCACGCTCAACGGCCCCAGAGGCGAGGGCTCCGTGCGCGTCTTCACGCCGCTCACCGGTGGCCGCATCGGCATCGAGGCGCTCATCGGCGTGCGCTGGCTGGTGGGTGACGTCGAGCTCTTCGCCGCCGCCGGCCCCGGCTTCTGGGGAGAACCCGCCACGCCGCAAGCCCGCGCGTACCTCGGCGCCGCCTTCTCGAACGCGAAGCCCACCCGGCCCGCGTGCATCGAAGGCCTGCCCTACGAGCTGCCCGAGTGCCCCGACCTCGACAAGGACGGCGACGGCGTGCCCAACGTGCGCGACGAGGCGCCGTTTGCTGCAGAAGACAGGGACGGCTTTCAGGACGTCGACGGCAAGCCCGACCCCGACAACGACGCCGACGACGTGGCCGACGCCGCCGACCGCTGCATGAACGAGCGTGGCCCCGTCGAGAAACAGGGCTGCCCCGACCTCGACGGCGACGCCGACGGCTTCGTCGACCGCAAAGACAAGTGCCCCGCGCAGGTGGGCCTCGCAGAGAACCAGGGCTGCCCCGATGTCGATGAAGACGTCGACACCGTCGTCGACCGCCTCGACCGCTGCCCGGGCGTCACTGGCGCCATCGAGAACGGTGGCTGTCCCTGGCCTGACTCCGACGGTGACGGCGTCATCGACCGCGAAGACAACTGCCAGAAGGACTCCGGCACGCGCCTCAACCAGGGCTGCCCCGTCGAGAAGAAGCAGCTCGTCATCATCACGCCCGAGAAGGTCGTCATCAAAGAGAAGGTCTTCTTCGACGCAGGCAAGGCCGTCATCCAGAAGCGCTCCACCGCGCTCCTCGACAACCTCGCCGCTGTGCTCGTCGATCACCCCGAGGTGAAACACCTGCGCATCGAGGGCCACACCGACAGCGCCGGCAAGGCCGAGGTGAACAATGCGCTCTCGTCGGCGCGCGCCGTGGCGGTGAAGGACGCGCTGGTGAAGAAGGGCGTCGACGCGAGCCGGCTCGAGGCCGTCGGCATCGGCAGTGAGCAGCCGCAGGACACCAACGACACTCCGGCCGGGCGCGAGAACAACCGCCGGGTTGAGTTCATCATCGTGCCGTAAGACAGTCCGCGCTCGATGGCCGACGTCGACCTCCTCGACCGAAGCACCTTCGTCACCCGCTTCGGCGCGAACGACGTGCGCGAGCCCGTGCTGGGAAGGCTCCACACGCTGCTGTCGACGCAGCCCGAGGCCAACCCCGACGCCATCATCGAGTGGCTCGAAGACGTCGTCGGCTGGGTGTTCGAGCGCGGCCACGTGCCCAGCCGTCGGGATGGAGAGGCCGAACGTGACGCGAGGCTCCGCGTGCTGCTCGAGGTGTTCGACGAGGTGCCCCGCACGCGCGATGCCGTTCGCCGGGTGCTGACGGGCCTCATCGGGCGGCTGTCGTCGACGCGGCTGCTGGGTACCGTGGGGCTCCCTCGCCAGCCGGGCATCGTGCGTGAGGTGTTCTCACGCGTCGGCGACAACGTGATGCCCGCGCCGCCCGTCGGGACCGATCTCGCGCGGCTGCTCGAACGGCTCTTCACCCGTCGCACGTCGGTGGAGTGGTTCCTCGGCCTCTCGCAGCCCGTGCGCGCCCGCCTCGAGCGCGCGCTTGGCTTCGACGGCGTGCAGGTCGACGCGATGATGGTGCGCGGCGCGAAGGAAGCTGCGCTCAGCCTCGCCACCCAGGTCTCGGCGCTCGGGCTGCAGCCCCTCATTCAACAGGCCTCGGGGGTCAGCCCCTCGGAGTCACCGTTCGTTCGGCTCACCTCGGTGGTGCTCGCGCTCGTCAAAGGCGCCGGCGAGGCGGGCCCCATCGATGCCTGTGTCGCCGACTGCCGCGAGGTGCTCCAGCTCGTCCACGATGGCCTCGGAGAGACGGGCATCAGCATCGACCTCGTCTTCGACCTCGAGCGCGCCCGGGCTTTCCTGA
>JAUXRI010000182.1 GCA_030681895.1 Myxococcales bacterium
CAGTACCTGATCGGCCAGAAGGAGTTCTACAACCGGCCCTTCAAGGTCGACGCGCGCGTGCTCATTCCCAGGCCCGAGACCGAGCTGCTGGTGCAGACCGTGTTGGGCCTGCTGCCGAAAGACGTTCCAGCGCGCGTGCTCGACCTCTGCACCGGCTCCGGCTGCATCGGGATCTCCATCGCGGCCGAGCGTCCGCTCACGTCGGTGTGGGCGACCGACCTCTCGGGTGACGCGCTCGAGGTGGCGAAGGCGAACGCCGAGGCGCTCCAGGTGTCGGGCCGCGTGACGTTCTTCAAGGGCGACCTGTTCGCCCCGCTGCCGGCCGACGCCCAGTTTGACGTGATCGTCTCGAACCCGCCGTACATCTCGTCGCCCCAGCTGCCCGGCCTGCAGAAAGAAGTGCAGAAGGAGCCGAAGCTCGCGCTCGACGGTGGCGCCGATGGCCTCGCGGTCATTCGCCCGCTGGTCGCGGCCGCAATGCCACGGCTGAAGGCTGGCGGCTGGCTTGCACTCGAGATCGACGAGGACCAGGGCCCGCCAGTGAAGGCGCTGCTCGAGGCCGCGGGAGCGGTCGACGTTCGCATCGACAAAGACTTCGCCAGGCACGACCGCATGGTCTTCGGGCGTGCGAAGGCGAGCTGAAGGAACCAGGAACCATGGACGCCATCGTCATCACCGGTAACGGCCCGCTCGAAGGCGTGACCCACGCTTCGGGTGCGAAGAACGCCGCGCTGCCCATCATCGCCTCGGCGCTGCTCGCCCCCGGAGAGCACACCTTCCGCAACGTGCCTGAGCTCGTCGACGTCAACACCATGTTCAAGGTGCTCGACACCATGGGCTGCGAGTCGCATCGGCTCGAGGGGAAGAAGAAGAACATCGTCACCATCAAGGTGCCGACCAACGTCACGCCCGAGGCGCCGTACGATCTCGTGCGCACCATGCGCGCGTCGGTGCTGGTGCTCGGTCCCCTCCTCGCCCGCTACGGCCGCGCCCGCGTCTCGATGCCCGGCGGATGTGCCATCGGCGCGCGGCCCATCGATCAACACCTCAAGGGCCTCCAGGCGCTCGGCGCCGAGATCGAGCTCAGCGAGGGCTACGTCGAAGCAAGGGCCAAGCGTCTCAAGGGCGGCGTCGTCACCTTCGATTGCATCACGGTCACCGGCACCGAGAACGTGCTCATGGCCGCCGTGCTCGCGAAGGGCCGCACGCTCATCGAGAACGCCGCCAAGGAGCCCGAGGTCGAAGAGCTCGCGCGAGTGCTGAACAAGATGGGCGCGCAGATCTCTGGCGCGGGCAGCGACGTCATCACCGTCGACGGCGTCGACGATCTGCATCCGGTCGATCACGCGATCATCGCCGACCGCATCGAGGCCGGCACCCTGCTCGTCGCCGCGGCGATCACCGGTGGCGACATTCTGGTGAAGCACGCCGTACCTGAGCACCTCGAGCCCGTGCTCCAGAAGCTGCGCGCGACCGGCTGCATCGTCACCGTCGAAGCGGACGGCATCCGGTGCAAGGGCCCGTCGCGAGTGCAGGCCGTCGATCTCAAGACGCAGGAGCACCCCGGCTTCCCCACCGACATGCAGGCCCAGCTGATGGCCCTGCTGGCGACGGCGAACGGCACGTCGGTGATCACCGAGAACATCTTCGAGAACCGGTACATGCACGTCGCCGAGCTGCGCCGCATGGGCGCCGACATCACCGTCGACGGACACACGGCCGTGGTGCGCGGCACGGCCAGGCTCTCGGGAGCGCCGGTGATGGCCACTGACCTTCGTGCGTCAGCGTCGCTGGTGCTGGCCGGCCTGCACGCCGAGGGCAAGACGAAGGTCGGCCGCGTCTACCACCTCGATCGCGGCTACGAGCGGCTCGAGAAGAAGCTCAAGGCCCTTGGGGCCAACATTCGCCGAATCAAGGACCCCGGCGGGACTTGACCGACATGTGCGCCCGGTCAATCGCCGCTCCGTCGCAGAATGACGGTTGCTTCCCGTTGCACGGCGTCAGTAGCATTGTGTCTCTCACCCCTCACAGGAGCTGAACGTCAAAATGGATTGCCCCGGCTGCGGCGTCGAAATGGTCGATCTCAAGAAAGAGGACGATCTGACGCTTCGCAAGTGCGGCGAGTGTGGCGGCTTGTGGGTCGATGTTTCCGACCTCAACCGCATGCTGCTTCACAACAACCTCCCAGGCCTCGAAGCGCTGGGCGGCAAGATTGATCCCGAAGCCGACAGCGGTCAGTGCCCCGACTGCCTCGTCGATCTCCTCCGCGTCGCAGGTGGCGATCGCGCGCACCCGATGTCGTACGACACGTGCGAGTCGTGCGGCGGCGTCTTCCTCGAGTCGGAGTTCAAGGAAGCCACTGACGCCAAGGGCGCCGAGCGGGAGATCATCGAGTTCTTCCGCGGCTTCTCAGGCAAGGCGAAGAAGAAGGCTGCAGTCGCCGGCGCCTGATTCGTTGCTGGGAGCTGGAGCAGCGACGACGATCGCGCTCCAGTTCAGCACCACACTCACGGCATCGAGCGGAACGGCCCTTTGAGCTCGGGCGGCACGTCGCCGTCGATGCCGAGCACTTCCCCGCCACCCTTCTTCGCCGGGTCCTTCGAGAACTTCGGCGAGTACTTCTTCCCGCCCACTTCGAAGAGCAGCTTGCTGCCCTGCACGTCCCACCGGCCCTCGAGCGTCTTCGGCTGCGCCTTCGTGGTGTCGTACGGCTCGAACGAGTAGCGGAACGTGCCGTCGTAGTGCAGCGCGAGGAACCGATCGGGCCCGCCTTCGTAGCCGGCGTACCAGGTGCCCATCAGGCCCTGCGTGCTCTTGTCGTACTTGAGCTTGGTGGTGAGCCACGCGCCGTTGAGCGGCTTGCCCTCGGAGACGAAGACGATGTCGGTGATGCAGACAGGTTGATCGGGATCCTCCGCGGGGTACTGGTCGCGGATCTCGATGGTGAGCCGCGTCGTGATGACCGGCTTCTCGAAGGTGATCGACTGCGGGCCGCGCTTGTCCTCGAGGCTCACCGTCTGGGTCTGCTTGCCCACGATCACCATCAGCTTGTGGGCGCGCGCGAACTCACCCCAGGTGCTCTCGTTGAAGTTGTTGCCGGTGGTGATGCGCACCTCGTCGATGGTCGTCGGTGAGGTGAAGCCGAAGGTCAGCAGCTCGTTGAGCGGGTCGGAGCTCGTGCTGCACCACGCCGTCGCGTCGCGCGCGTCGAGCAGGTTGAGCGGTTGGTAGAGCGTCGGCCGGGTGTCCTTCTTGAAGTAGCCCGTCACCTGCGCGTAGCCGACACCACCAGCCAGAGCCGGGACCGACACCACACACAGCAGCAGGAGCGCGCGTCGCATGGCCTGACTCTCTCGTCTTCGCCCTCGCGAATCCACGAGGAAGAACCCGTCGTTTGGGGTGTTGGGACTTTGTGGCATGACGACGCGCATGCAGATGACTCACGTTCGGCTGACCTGGATCTTCATTCTCGCGGGCGTGCTCTCGTGCTCGCGCTGTGACGAGGCGACGAGCGTCGTCGACGCCGGGCCCGTCGACGCAGGCCCTCAGGTGCTGACCGAGGCCGAGCCCAACGAGTCGGCCGAGAAGGCGCTGGTCATCGATCGCACGACGGTGGTGGAGGCGACGCTGGGCGCCGAGGCGCAGAAGCCCGACGAAGACTGGTACGCCTTCAAGGCCAGCCTGCCCCGCACCGTCGAGCTCACCGTCACCACGCCCATGGGCGGCGACATCGCCCTCGAGATCGTCGACGCCACTCGCACCGTACTCGCGTCGATCAACGCAGCTGGCGCCGGTGGCGCGGAGCGGCTCCCCAACCTCGACGTCTCGGGCACGGTGCTGGTGCGCGTCGTCACGATGAAGAAGGGCGTGGGGGGCGCATACACGCTGACGGCGGTGTTCCGTGAACGGCAGCCGGGCTTCGAGCTCGAGCCGAACGATCGAAAGGTCGACGCGACGCAGGTGCAGCTCGGGCAGGCCGTCTCGGGGTTCGTCGCGCACCCGGGTGACGTCGATCTCTACCGCTTCGAGCTGCCGACGCCTGAGGAAGGCGCTCCCGAAGCCGCCCCGGTCGACACTGACGCAGGCGAGCTCGACGCCGGCTCCGAGGACGCAGGCGTGCCGGTCGATGCGGGCACGCTCCCCGAGCCGAAGACCGCGCTGCGCGTCGACGTGAGCGCCATCGAAGGCGTGGTCGTCGAGCTCCAGCTCCTCACCGAAGCCGAGGCCGTGCTGTTTCAGTCGAGGTCGCGCGAGTCGTTCGGGCTCTCGCTGCGCAACGTCGGCGTGCGCCAGAGCGATCGCGTGCTGTACGTCGCCATCCGCAGCGCGCCGTTGAGCACCGCGAAGGACGCCAAGCGCGGCTTCAACGCCGATCGCCAGTACACGCTCACCGTGGTGCCCGAAGAGGCCGGCGCGTCGGCTGAGTACGAGCCCAACGACGAGGTGGCGAAGGCCACCGATCTGCCTCCCAACAGCTACCGCGAGGGCTTCATCAACCCGCGTGGCGACGCCGATCATTTCAAGCTCACCACCGATGGCCCGTCGATCGTGAAGGCGCAGCTCACCGGCGTCGAGAAGGTCGATCTGCAGCTCTCGGTGGTTCGCCCCGTCGAGGGCAAGGCCGACGAGGTCATCCTCAAGGTGAACGAGGGCGGCACCAAGGAGCCCGAGCTGCTCAACAACGTCCGCTGCGACGGTGTGTGCTGGTTCCGCGTCGAGGGTGTCGCGCGCAAGGTCGACGGCAAGTGGGTGAAGGAAGACGAGAACCCCGACCAGTCGTACCGGCTCACCACCACCGTCGTCCCCGATGACGGCTCCGAGGAGCGCGAGCCGAACAACACCCCCGACGCCGGCACCCCGCTCACCTTCGGCCGCCCCGTGCGCGGCACCGTCTACCCGAAGAAGGATCTCGACTACTTCCTGCTCGATCTGCACGATCGCCAGGTCAAGACACCCATCAGCGCGCAGCTCATCGGCGTGCTCAAGGTCGACGTCGGCCTGTACCTGCACCGCCTCGAAGACGGGAAGCTCACCCTCGTGCAGACCAGCGACAGCGCGAAGGGCGACAAGGCCGAGTCGATTCGGTTCTCCGTCGAGCCCGGCACCTACCTGTTCGAGGTGCGCGACGTGAAGAACCGCGAGTCGAACTTCCAGGACAGCTACCAGCTGACCGTCGACGAAGGCGACTGACGGTCTCGACTGCGGCGCGCGCACCTTTGGGTTACGAAGCGAAGCATGGACCTCGAGCACGAGATCACCAGGCTCAAGAAGGACCTCAACGCGGTCATCCTCGCGCACTACTACCAGGAGTCGGAGATTCAGGACGTCGCCGACTTCGTCGGAGACTCGCTCGCCCTCGCACAGCAGGCCGAGAAGACGACCGCCGACGTGATCGTCTTCTGCGGCGTTCACTTCATGGCCGAGACCGCGAAGATCCTGAACCCGAACAAGCTGGTGTTGCTCCCCGATCTCGACGCGGGGTGCTCGTTGTCCGATCGGTGCCCGCCCGGGCCGTTCAAGGCCTTCAAGGACAAACACCCCGATCACTTCGTCGTCACCTACGTGAACTCGTCGGCGGCCGTGAAGGCGCTCTCGGACGTCATCGTGACGAGCTCGAACGCGGTGAAGATCGTCTCGAAGATCGACAAGGACAAGAAGATCCTCTTCGCGCCCGATCAGCACCTGGGCCGGTACGTGATGAAGCAGACGGGCCGCGACATGGTGCTGTGGCCAGGCGCCTGCATGGTGCACGAGATCTTCAGCGAGAAGCTGCTGGTGCAGCTCAAGGTGCACCACCCCGACGCCGAGATCATCGCGCACCCCGAGTGTGAGGCCCCGGTACTCGCCCACGCCGACTACATCGGCTCGACCAAACAGCTGCTCGAGTACACGCAGTCGAGCCCGAAGCAGTCGTTCATCGTGGTGACCGAGGCCGGCATCATTCATCAGATGCAGCTCAAGAGCCCGGGGAAGACCTTCATCCCCGCGCCGCCCGACAACGGCTGCGCCTGCAACGAGTGCCCTCACATGCGGCTCAACACGCTCGAGAAGCTCTACCGCTGCATGAAGGACAAGACCCCGAAGCTCGACCTTCCGCCGCCGCTGCGCGAGGCCGCCTACGCACCGCTGAAACGAATGCTGGAGTGGAGCTGACCATGTACCGATTTTCGTCGAAGCCCGCGTGGACGATGGTTGCCGCGAAGAGCGGTGACGCGCCGCCGGAGAAGTACGTCGAGCTCCAGACGCCGATTCCGTCGTCGAACGAGATCGTCGCCAGGGCCCTGGCGCGCGTCGAGTACCGCACGCTGTCGCTGCTCGAGCGCGTGGAGAACGCCGTCGCGAATGGAGGCTCGCCGGTGCTCGCGAAGCCACCAAACGATCTGCCGGCGCTGCTGCGCACGGCCGATCAGCTGCTTTCGTTCGCGCGTCATGAAGCCGGCGAGCGCGCCAGCGTCTGGCGCTGCACGTGTGGCACGCAGTACGCCGCGCCCGTCTCCCTGATGCGGCCGGTGTCGATCAAGTGCGAGCGCTGCGGAGCCACCCTCGAGCTCGATCCCGATCGCATCGAGAGCCAGTCACACATCGCCGATGCGGTGACGTCAGAGGTGAACGGCTACCGGCGCGCGGTGTCGGACCTCTTCCGTGAAGGCATGGCGCGAGGCTGGCTGGTGCTCGTGACGAAGGTCGAGCCCGGAAAGGCCTGATGCGTCGCAGCACGCTGCACCTGCTCCGCTGCCCGTCGTGCGCGGCTGGCAGCCTCGTTCCCGCCGATGACGTGGCGGAGCCCAAGGTGATCTTCGGGCCCGTGCGCTGCCTCGGCTGCCGCGCGACCTGGGCCGTTCACGAGGGGCTCATCGATCTCGCGCCCGAGCGTCAGCGCAGCAAAGGGCTCCAGCAGGCCATGGAGCTGCCGTGGGTCGCGCGCTCCTGGGAGAAGTACGTTCGGCCGGCGGTCGACGCGGTGCTGACGCGCGGGCAGCTCGATCGCGACAGCGAGTACGTGGCGATGCGCTCGATGCTCGGTACGCCACTCGCGCCGGTGATCGATCTCGGCTGCGGCCCGGGGCTGTTCCTCAAGAGGCTCGTCAGAGAGCTGCCCGACGTGAACGTCATCGGCGTCGACCTCTCACGGCCGATGATCGAAGAGGCGATGGCGCAGTTCCGCGAGCTGCAGCTGGCCGCCGACTTCGTGCGCGCTGAAGCGCCGCCGTTGCCATTCCTCGACGCGACCCTTGGCGGCATTCTCGCCAGCGGCATGGTGCACTTCGTCGCCGATCTCCAGGGGCTGCTCGTCGAAGCGCGTCGCGTGCTCAAGCCCCGCGGCAAGTTCGTCGCCAGCACCTACGAGGCGTCCAGCGCCGCGCGCAGACTCCACGAGAAGGCCGGGCTGCACCCACGCACCGAAGAGCAGCTCAAACGAGAAGCCGAGTCAGCGGGCTTCATTCACTTCCAGCGGATTCGAACCGGGCCAGTGATGGTCTGGAGCGCGGAGCTTCCATGATGTCGATCGGCCTCGGCGAGCTGCTGGTGTGCACCGTCATCCTCCTGATGCCAATCCTGGCAGTCGTCGGCATCGTGCTCCTCGTGCGTGGCACGAAGCAGAAGACCGACTTCGGCCTGAACCTCTCGCTACCGACCGGCTGCCCAAAGTGTGGAGCTCCGCTGCCGACCATTCGCGCGCCAAAGAACGCCAGACAGCTGCTCTGGGGCGGTTGGACCTGCACGAGTTGTGGAGTGGAGCTCGACAAGTGGGGCCGCGAACGCGACCGCACCAGTTAGATGAAGACGCCGCCGCGCGCGTCGTGACGGGCCGTCTCAGGGAGCAACGTCTTCTCGGTGCTGCCCTTGAGTGACTCGAGCATCGTGGGCTTGTTGTGCGCCCCACAGTTCTTGCACTTGCACTGCCCACGAGGGCACGTGCAGTCGCCGGCGTTCTTGCAGTTGCAGGTCGCCTGCACCTTGTGGCTGGTGAGCGGGCGGTCCACCGGTGAGGCGAACGCGAACGAGGCAAAGCCCATCGAGACCGCAGCAACTTTGATGAACGATGAGGTGTGCATGAGGCGCCCTTTCTCCGACTGGTGTGGGACCTACATCACCCCCGAGGCGCTTGCCAAGTGCAGCCAAAGCAAAGAAGGTCCGCCGCCTTCGTGCGCCCCGCTCTCCCACGCCTGACGTTGACCCACTGGGCCTGGATTGTGGCCTTACTCTGCGGGGTTGCGCCGCTCTTCGCCTCCCGCGCGCTGCCGCTGGTCGACCTGCCGCAGCACCTGCACCTGATCTCGGTGCTCCACCGGCTCGATGACGCGTCGACCCTGTTTCCGTCCGTCTTCGAGCGCCGCGTCCAGCTCACGCCGTACCTTGGCTACTACTACCTGGTCTCGTGGCTGAACTGGCTGGTGCCGCTCGAGACCGCGAATCGGCTCTTCCTGGTGGCGTACGTCGCTGGTCTGCCGCTCTCGCTGGCGTTCCTTCTCAAGAGCCTCAAGCGGCCGACGTGGCCTGCGCTGCTCGCGATTCCGTTCGCGTACGGCGACAGCTTTGCGTGGGGCTTCTTGAACTACTGCACCGCGCTGCCGATCGCGTTCCTCACCTGCGGCTTCTTCGTGAGGGCGATCGAAGACGCGCCTCGTCGCCGGATCTGGGCGGGCGCGCTCGGAGCGTCGCTCGTCGGCGTGCTGCTCTTCCACGTGCAGGTGTTCGCGTGGCTCGGCGTGGCGCTCCCGTTCTTGCTGCTGACAACCGCGGCGCCCGAAGGCCCGAAGGCGTGGCGAGCCCGAATCCCGGCGGTCGTCGGCGTGGTCCCCGGCGTGCTGCTCTTCATCGCGTGGATCGGCCTGCGCGTCGGTGAACCGGCAGAGGTCGCGCCCGGCCAGCCGTGGAAGTCGTGGGGCCCGATGCTCTCGAAAGAGAACCTCGCGTGGAAGACGTCGGAGCAGAACCGCGACGAGTTCCTGCCCACCCTCGGCAACATGTTGCCCGACGGGAGCGATCAGCTGGCGGTGAAGGTCGCTTTCGGGCTCGCGGCGCTCGGCGTGTTGCTGGCGCTCACGACGGGGCGGGACACGAAGGAAGGCCGCCTCACGCGGTGGCGCATCGTCGGGCTCGCGGCGCTGGGCGTGCTCCTCTACTTCGCCCTGCCCTTCGATATTCGCGGGTACATGTACTACCTGAACACGCGCTTCGCGCACCTCGCGGCCGCGTTGATCGTGGTCTGCGTGCCACCCCTGAAGAAGGAGTGGGCGGAGCGCGCGGCGTGGCTCGGCGTCGTCGTTGCGGCGCTCACCGCCTGGCCCCTCTACAGAGGCTTCGAAGGCTTCGACGCCGAGTCCCGCGCGTTGACCGAGCTGGCCGGTGACGCCGCGGACAAGCCTCGCGTGATGGGGCTCATCTTCAACCCCGGCTCCCGAACGATGACGCATCCGGTGTACCTGCACAGCTCGACCGTCGTGGCGCGGGAGCGTGGCGGGCTCACCAACTTCAGCTTCGCGCTCACGCCGCACTCTCCGCTCAAGTACCGGGGCGAGCCGCCGCCCACCTTCCCCAGCGAGTGGGACCCGCGGCCCTGGGCGCAGTTCGCGGGCAGCTACGATCACTTCATCGTGCGCGGCGTGCATCCGTCGCAGCTCTTCGGCGCCCGGCTCGACAGCGAGTTCTTCATCGCCGGCACCCGTGGCGACTTCTTCCTCGTGCGCCGACGCTGACCTGGTGGCACATTCCGGGGCCATGAGTGACCCCCTCTCGATGACACCGGCGCAGGTCGAGGCTCTCCCCGAAGACAAGGCTGCCGAGGTGTTGGCGGCGTGGGTGAAGGCGAAGCAGACCAGCCTTCCCGAGACGCTGATGCAGTCGGCTTCGAAGCCGCACGCCAAGCTCGCGAAGAAGGCGCTGTACCAGCTGAAGTCGAGCGGCCTCGCGGTCGCCGAGCCGAAGCCTTCGGGTGAGACCGTGGCGCCGCTGCCCGACAAGGAAGACGAGGCGATGCTGGGCACGATGTCTCCCGTGCTGGGCACCGGCGATCGAGCGCTCTTCTTCGCGAGGCCCCTGCGCGGCGGAGGCATCGAGATCTACCAGGCGATCACCAGCGATGAGTTCGGCATCGTGCAGTTCGATCGCGCGCAGACCAACCGCGGCACCTACCGCAAGCGCATCAAAGAGCTCCGCGCGCAGACCGACATCTCGCTCATCTACGTGCCCCTCGAGCGCATCGTCGAGGAGCTCGGCCGCGCGATGACGCTCAACGATCGCAGCCGCACCAACATCCCCGCCGAGATGGCCGATGGCCTCACCCGGCTCGGCGTGGTGCCGCTCGATCCCGACACGAAGGTGCCCGCGCTCGAAGTCGACGACGCAAAGCAGATCGCCGGCGCCGCGAAGCTCCACGACGAGCCCGAGCTCAAGCAGTGGATGCCGCCGCAGCAGGAGATGACGGCGATGGCCGCCGACGTCACCGAAGCGAAGGACGACGCCGCCCTTCAGCAGACGAAGGCCGCGACCGCCGCCGAGCGCTTCTTCACCCCTGCGCTGCGCACCCTCTACGCCCGCCGGCTCCTGCACATGGCCGAGCTGTTCGAGGCCAGCGGGCGTGTCGAGGCCGCCTCACTCGCTCGCGCCACCGCCCGTCACCTCGCGCACACCACCGAGCCGTCGCCCTTCACCACGCAGCTCTTCGTGAAGGTGTTCGAGCTCGCCTCGAAGGGCGGGACGGCCGAGAAGCTGAAGGCCCTGCTCAGCACGGTGCCCGCGGGCCTGCCGATGCCAGGGTTCAAGTAACGACGACGAGCTCGATCACTCGGCCCAACTCGAGCGCGGTTGCGAAGCGATCTTCCCGTTCGCTACAGACAGGGAACGTCGATGGTCGTCACGCCGCCCGTCGCCGGAATGTCTGGCGAGAACTGCAAGGTGCGCGGCTTCTGCTTGCGCTTGACCGGGCAGACGTACCGCACCGTCACCGGGCCCGGCGGGAGTTCGACGACGTCACCAAGCGTGACGGCAGTGCCTGCGACGGTCACCTTCGTCCCTCCCGGGCCACGGAAGGTCACCTTCACCACCGACGGCGCGACGGGCACGGGAGCCCCGACCACCTTCGGCGCGGGCTTCTCGACCACTGGCTTCGGTTTCGGCTTTGGCTTCGACGACGGCCAGAAAGCCCACGCCAGCAGCGCGACGGCCAGCACAGAGATCCCAACCACGCCGATCACCGCGACGCGACGCCGCCGCGTGACCTGGCTGTCTTCGAAGCTCGCCATGTCGACGGTGGCGATGTGATCTTCGACGTCGAACGCGGCCTTCTTCTGCTGCGCCGACGTCTGGCGTCTCGGGCGTGAGGGCCGCTGTGGACCCGGAGGCGCGGGCGGAGCGAGCTCAGCGGTGCGATCTGAAACAGCTCGCGCGAGCGGCAGGCTGTCCATCACCGGTGGCGGCAACGGGGCTCGGCCCACGGCGCGTCGATCGTCTCGCGTCGGCCCGGTCACGTCATCGGGCACTGGCGGCGCAGGCTTCGAGCGGGGCGGCACCAGGAGCTTCGAGGGCGGCTGTGGCTGGGTGGAGATCGACGGGTCACTCGGCGCATCGTTGATCTCCGGGTGCTGCCGGGTCGGCTCGAGATACGCGACGACGTCGCCCGTCTTCAGCTCCGTCGGCCCCGTCATCGAGAGCCGAGTCGGCCCGAGATCGACCGACGAAGACGCGACGATGGCGAGGGTTGGCTCGCTCCGCCCGACGTTGGTGCGATCGGATTCGTACGAGGGGTCGATCGGCGGCAGCGTGGACTCGGACCTCGACTCGGGGCCCGAGAACGGCGCGGTGGCGATGATGTCGCGCGGCTTCGGCCTGATGGGCTCGGTGGTGAGCGCCTGATCCCGGGTCGGGCTGCGACCAACGGGTGGGCCCGGCTTCTCGGCCTGCCGATCGGGGCGAGGCGCGCCGGGGATCGACACGGTTCGATCGTCATCGGCGAACGGCGAGGGCTTCTTCGGCACCGCCGCCATCAGGGGGTTGGGCGCCTTCGCGTTGGTCTGCGCGTTGGGCGGCACGAAGACGCTGGTGCGCTCGTCATCGTCTCCAAACAGGTCGGCGATGTACTGCCCGACGTCGTCTTGCGTGGTGGGCGCCTCGACCTGAATGAAGGCGTCGAGCGCCGCGCGCACCTCGTCGGCGGTCTGGTAGCGCCGGTCGCGGTCCTTCTCGAGGCAGCGCATCACGATGCGAGAGAGCATCGGCGGGTAGCCGGCGAGCACCGCCGTGGGCGGCTCGGGGTCCTCCATGCGAATCGAGTAGATCACCGCCTCGGTCGTCTGCCGGTGGAACGGGCTCTTCCCGACGGTGAGCTCGTACAGGAGCGTGCCGAGCGCGAAGAGATCGGAGCGGTGATCGAGCTTGTCTTGCGTCAGCTGCTCGGGCGCGAGGTAGAGGAACTTGCCCTTGATCACGCCTGGCTTGGAGCGGCTCATCCACGCGGTGGCCTTGGCGATGCCGAAGTCGACCAGCTTCACGTCACCGCGGTAGCTGACCATGACGTTCTGAGGGCTGACGTCACGGTGGATGATGCCCAGCGGCTTCCCGTCGGGGCCGGCGCGTTGATGCGAGTGGTAGAGCGCCTCGCACAGCCGCGCGATGATCCACGCGCCGATGCCAGGCGGAATCGGAGCGTCGCGCTCCTGCTCCTTCTGCAGCACCTTGCGCAGGTCGATGCCGTCGACCCACTCCATCGCGATGAAGGTCGAGCCATCGAGGCGGCCGAGCTCGTAGACCTCGACGATGTTGGGGTGGTGGAGCTGGCCTGCGATGCGCGCCTCGTCGAGGAACATCTTGAGGAACTCCACCTCCTCGGCGAGGTACGGGAGGATTCGCTTCAAGACGACCATGCGGTTCGAGCGCGTGTCCTTCGCGAGGTAGAGCTCGGCCATACCGCCCACCGCCAGCCGCTTGAGCAGCAGGTAGGGGCCATACGGCACGGCGTTCTGAGGGCCTTCAGTGGCGATACGTCACTCCCCGCGGTCCAGCGGGCGAGCCTACCCCCGGACGGGCCGGACTGTGACTTCGTTGCGCTGGGTGCTCCGGCGACGTCAGTACCGGTAGAACCCTTCGCCGCTCTTCTTTCCCAGCTTCCCTGCCCTCACCATCTTCTTGAGCAGCTGCGGCGGCCGGAAGGTCGGGCTGCCCGTCTCTGCGTAGAGGTACTCGGCGATGGCGAGGCGCACGTCGAGGCCGACGAGATCGCCCAGCTCCAGCGGCCCCATCGGGTGGCCGTAGCCGAGCTTCATGGCGCGATCGATGTCTTCGGCCGACGCGACGCCCTCCTCCAGCATGCGGGTCGCCTCGAGGCCCAGCGCGACGCCGAGCCGTGACGACGCGAAGCCGGGCGAGTCCTTCACGACGATCAGCTCCTTGCCGATCGCGGCGCCGTACGCGCGAACCGTGGCGATCGTCTCGTCGCTCGTCTGGAAGGCGCGCACCACCTCGAGCAGCTTCATCAGGTGCACGGGGTTGAAGAAGTGCAGGCCGACGACGCGGCCCGGGTTCGACGCGGCGGCGGCGATCTCGGTGAGGCTGAGTGAGCTGGTGTTGGTCGCGAGGATCGTCTCGGGCGCGCAGAGGACCGAGAGCTGCTTGAACAGCTCCTGCTTGAGGGCAAGCTTCTCGGGCGCCGCCTCGACCACCAGCTGGCAGCCCTTCAGCGCCTCGAGCGTGTCGGTGGTCGAGAGCTTCGAGAGTGCCGCGTCACGCGCCTCGGGCGTCACCTTCTTCTTCTCGACGCCCACGCCGAGCGTCTTCTCGATCTTCGCGCGCCCCGCGTCGGCCGCGGCCTGCGTCACATCGTACAGCACGACCTCGAAACCAGCCTGAGCCGACACCTGCGCGATGCCGTGGCCCATGGTGCCCGCGCCGATCACTCCAACCCGCTTCAGCTCGTTCATGGTGTTTCAGCCTTTGCGCTTCTTCTCGAGGAACGCCGTCATGCGCTCACGCTTGTCGGCCGAGTCGAACAGCAGCGCCTGGGCCAGCCGCTCCACGGGCTCGGCGTGCTGCTGCCGGGCCATGGCGTTCAAGCTCACCTTCGCGACCTGCACGGCGAGCGCCGAGTTCCGGGCGATCTGCTGCGCGATGTCGCGCGCGATCGAGAGCGCGTCGGTGTCGACGAGCCGCTCGAAGAGGCCGTACGCGAACGCCTCGTCGGCATCGAGCACGCGGCCAGTAAAAATGAGCTCCTTGGCGTGGCCGAGGCCGACCACCCGGGGGAGCCGCCAGGTGCCGCCAGCGCCGGGGAAGATGCCCAGCGACACCTCGGGCATGCCCACCTTCGCGCCCTTCGACGCCACGCGCAGATCGCACGCAAGCGCGAGCTCGAGGCCGCCACCCAGCGCATAGCCGTCGATGGCGGCGATGACGGGACGCGGAAAGTCCTCGAGCTTCTGGAACAGGCGCTGGTTGATGCCGAAGAACGCCTCGCGGTGGGTGCGCTCCTTCAGCTCGGAGATGTCGGCCCCGCCCGCGAAGGCCTTGCCGCCGGCGCCCGACAGCACGACGGCGCGCAGATCGTCGCGCTCGCTCCACGCATCGAGGGTCGCGTGGAGCGCGTCGATCAACTCTCGGTTGATGGCGTTGCGCACCTCGGGCCGGTTGAGCTCGAGGTGGCCGATTCCGTCAGCGATCGAGGCGTTGAGAACGCCCATCGGTCACTGCACCATGCCCTGCAGCTCAGCGCACTCGGTCGGGTAGAGGACGTACGTGTACTGGTTGTTGGTGAAGGGCACCGAGCCGGCGTCGCGATCGCCCGAGCAGTTGGGGTTCCCGATGCAGGGCGCGTGGGTGTACGTGTCCCAGATGCCGGTGAGGCCGTTGGGGAACGTCACGGTGCCACCGTCAGCGGCGATCGCACGGTAGTCGCAGCGCGGTCCGCCGTCGGTGTAGTTGCCGAACGTGAAGGCGTTGTTCACCAGCACGCCGCCGGTGATCTCGAAGCCGTTGAAGCCGCTCACGCCAGCGTCCGAGCCAAGGCGGCTGAGCGGCACGGGCGTGGTGCTGGTGAGCGACACCGGGCCGGGAATGAAGACGCGCGTCGAGCCGAGCTCGGGGTTCGGGCGATTGTTGCCGTTCATCGAAGCACCGAAGCCGGGCATCGCCGTGACGGGAATGCTCGCCACGCCAGCGTCGACGACCTCGATCTCGAGGTATCCACCGTCGTTGCGCACGCCCGCGTTGCAACCGTTGCCGAGCTGGCGGCGGTAGCCGAACCGGTCCCACGTCGAGAACTGCGACTTGTAGAAGCCGCGGATGTTGAGCACCTCGCCGACGCGCGGCTGGTAGGTGCGGGGCAGGTCCTGGTAGGCCTTCGCGATCCACAAGCCCTGGCGGTTGTCGCGGAGGTCCTGCACCCAGAACTTCGCCTGTGAGTCACCCTGCGTGCCGAGGAAGCTCTCTTCGACGCCCGTGACGACGACGTCGCGAATCTGCAGGTGCTCGCCGCAGATGTTGGCGCACTTGGCCGCGGCGACCGAGAAGTCAGAGCCGTTCCAGCCGAAGCCGTTGGGGCAGATGCCGCCGTCGCCTGACGCCCCGCCGCCCGTTGCCGAGCCGCCGCCCGTCGCTGAGCCGCCGCCGGTCGCCAGACCGCCGCCCGTCGCAGAGCCGCCGCCCGTCGCCATGCCGCCACCCGTCACGGAGCCGCCGCCGGTGCTCGAGTTGCCACCGCCCACCAGCAGGCTGCCTCCGCCACCACCGCGGCCCGCGTCGTTGCCAGAAGGACGCACCGGGCACGCAGAGAAGACCGACAGCACTACGCTCGACACCAACAGGGTACGGATCGTCATGGGGAGCAACGCTTCTTTCGTGGGTCAGCACGGCCTGCCAACCCGGTAGATTTTCCCAACCGCGACTCTTAGGAAGCCAGCAGCAACGGCCGTGCCTGTACACGAGCCCCCTCAGCCCATCAAGACACGGAGTCATCACATGCGAGCAGTCGGCTTCACCAGGCACGGCGGGCCAGAAGTCCTCGAAGTCATTGAGCTGCCGACACCAGAGCCCAAAGCCCGCGAGGTGCGGGTGCGCGTGAAGGCGGTCGCGCTCAATCACCTTGATGTCTGGGTGCGGAAGGGGTGGCAGGGGCTGAAGCTCCAGCTGCCGCATGTGCTCGGCAGCGACATCGCTGGCGTGGTCGACGCGGTTGGCGCCGAGGTGGCCGATCTCGAGCCGGGCACCGAGGTGTGCGTGAACCCGGGGCTGTCGTGCGGCGTGTGCGAGAAGTGCCTCAAGGGCGACGACAACCTCTGCCGGCAGTACTCGATTCTCGGAGAGCACGTGCGTGGCGGCAACGCCGAGTTCGTCTGCGTGCCGAGGCAGAACATTCTGCCGAAGCCGAAGCGGCTCTCGTTCGAAGAGGCCGCGTGCCTGCCGCTCACGTTCCTCACGTCGTGGACGATGCTGGTGCGGCGCGCGCAGCTGCAGCCCGGAGAGACGGTGCTCATCCACGCGGCCGGCTCTGGTGTCGGGAGCGCGGGCATTCAGATCGCGAAGCTGATGGGCGCGAAGGTGATCGCCACCGCGTCGACCGCCGAGAAGCTCGAGAAGGCGACCCAGCTCGGCGCTGATCACGTCATCAACTACACGACGCACGACTTCGTCGACGAGGTGAAGAAGCTCACCAACAAGAAGCTGGTCGACGTGGTGTTCGAGCACACGGGCGCGTCGACGTGGGACAAGTCGATCGCGTGTCTGCCCTACGGCGGGCGGCTGGTGACGTGCGGCGCGACGGCGGGCGGTGACGTGAAGCTCGACCTGCGCGTGTTGTTCTACAAACGCATCTCGCTGCTCGGCACGACGATGGGCTCGAAAGGCGATCTGTTCCGCGTGATGCAGCTGGTCGACGAGGGCAAGCTCCAGCCGGTGCTCGATCGGGTACTGCCGCTCGAGAAGGCGGCCGAGGCGCATGGGCTGCTGGCCGACCGCAAGTCGTTCGGGAACGTGGTGTTGACGCCATGAACGAGTGTTTCGTGGTCGATGCCGTGCGCACGCCGATCGGCAAGCTGCGCGGGGCGTTGAAAGACGTTCGGCCCGACGACCTCGCGGCGCTGGTGATTCGTGCCGTCGTCGAGCGCGCGAAGGTCGATCCGGCGAGCGTCGAGGAGCTGTATTTCGGGTGCGCGAACCAGGCGGGTGAAGACAACCGCAACGTCGCGCGCATGGCGTCGCTCCTCGCGGGGCTGCCGCAGCAGGTGCCGGCCGCGACGGTGAATCGTCTGTGTGGATCAGGGCTCGAGGCGTTGATCCAGGGCGCGCGGATGATCAGGCTCGGAGAGGCCGACGTGGTGATCGCCGGAGGCGTCGAGTCGATGACGCGCGCGCCGTGGTCGATGCCGAAGCCGTCAGAGGCGTTCCCGGCCGGGAAGCTCGAGGGCTACGACACGTCGCTCGGGTGGCGGTACCCGAACGTCAAGCTCGCCGCGCTGTTCCCGCTCGAGCAGATGGGCGAGACGGCCGAGAACGTCGCGGAGCAGTGGAAGATCTCGCGAGCCGATCAAGATCGTTTCGCGGTGGAGTCGCACCAGAAGGCCGTCGCCGCGCAGAAGGAAGGCCGGTTCGCTGCCGAGCTGGTCGCCGTCGAGCTGCCGCAGAAGAAGGGCCCGGCGATCGCGGTCGCGCAGGATGAGCAGCCGCGCTCCGACTCGACGATCGAGAAGCTCGCGACGTTGAAGGCCGCGTTCCGTGATGGTGGCTCCGTCACCGCTGGCAACTCGTCGTCGCTGAATGACGGCGCCTCGGCAGTGGTGCTGATGAGCGAGCGCGCGCTCAAAGGCCGCCAGCCGCTCGCCCGCTTCGTGTCCAGCGCCACCGCTGGCGTCGATCCAAGGACGATGGGGATCGGCCCCGTGCCCGCTTCCCAGAAGGCGCTCGCGAAGGCCGGCTGGACCGTGGACCAGCTCGAGCTCATCGAGCTCAACGAGGCGTTCGCGGCCCAGTCACTTGCGTGTCTGCGTGAGCTGAGGCTCGACCAAGAAACCGTGAACGTGAACGGAGGAGCGATTGCGCTCGGTCACCCGCTCGGCATGTCAGGCGCGCGCATCACCGCCACCCTGCTCCACGCGATGAAGGCCAGAGGTCTTCGCCGCGGCCTCGCCACCATGTGCATCGGCGTCGGTCAGGGCATCGCGGCGACGTTCGAGCGGGCCTGAGCTCAGCGAGGGCTGCAGCAGGCGAGTGGCTTGAACTCGTTGCAGAGCGTCGACGGGAGTGGACCGGTCGGGCGAACGATGGGCCCATGGCGATAGGTCGCAGCGATGGCTGCTCCGTTGTACGTCCACGCGAGGTTGTTCCCGTCGAAGCGGCACGCCGAATAGGAGCGATAGCCGTTCGAGTCGCGGCCGTTGTCGACCCACGCTCCCGTCACAGGCGGCGTGATGCCTGAGTTCGCCAGTTCGAAGTCGCTGCCAAGGCAGAAGAACGAGCCAGGAAACTGAGCGTGGCACTTCTGGTTGGCGCCGACCGCGCCCCCGAGGTTTCCGTCGTAGGTCATGGCGGTGAAGCCACGAAACGCGACAGCGGCCGCGCTTCGGCAGCAGGCGAGCGGCTTGAGCTCGCTGCAGAGCGTCGCCGGCAAGGGCCCTGTCGGACGAACGATTGGCCCGTGGCGGTACGTCGCGGCAATCGCGGCGCCCGAGTACGTCCACGCCAGGTTGTTCCCGTCGAAACGGCAGGCCGAGTACGAGCGATAGCCGTTGGAGTCGCGGCCGTTGTCGATCCACGCGCCCGAGGCAGGCGGCGTGATGATCGGGTTGGCGAGATCGAACTCGGCGCCGAGACAGAAATACGAGCCGGGGAACTCGAGGCTGCACTTCTGGTTCGCGCCGAAGAAGCCGCCGAGATCGCCGGTGTAGGTCGCGGCCGTGAAGCCCGCGAACTCGGGTCCGCTCGCGCCGAGAATGACGAGGCCACCGTCGAGGTACCGAACCGTACCTTCCGGGCCTGCTGGCCCTTGCGGCCCGACGGGCCCTGCTGAACCGACGGGACCTGCCGGACCTGCGACGCCCGCCGGTCCCTGACTTCCTTGAGCTCCCGCCGACCCTTGTGGCCCCTGAGGACCTGCCGCGCCCATCGCACCAGCGGGACCCATCGGGCCTGCGACGCCGGCCGGACCTTGCGAGCCCATCGGACCTGCGGGACCTGCGCTGCCGACCGGGCCAGCGGGACCAGCAGGACCTGCGACGCCTTGCGCTCCGTTGCAGACCGAGACTGAGCCGCCGTCGACGAGTGAGAGCGCGAAGCCTCCCGCGACACACGCGGCGCTCATCACCGGAATCGGTGTGACTCCAGGCGAGAACCCGGTCGGTCCACGCGTGCCGACGGCGCCATTGCAGAGGGTCGACGTGCCTCCGTCGCTCACCTGGGTGATCCGCACGCCGCCGGTGGGGCACTCGGCAGCGCCGACCGCGATCGGGCTCACCACGACTGACGCCCCGGCAGGGCCCGTCACCACGCCGCCGTCGAGCACCAACACCTGGCCTGGCGGCCCTTGAATGCCCTGCGGACCCGCCAACCCGAGCGCGCCCGGCGTGCCCGGTGTTCCTTGCGGTCCTTGTGGTCCGGCCATGCCTGCGACGCCTTGCGGTCCGGTGGCGCCGGGAGCGCCGTCCTGGCCGGGAGCTCCTTGTGGCCCGGTCTCGCCGCGATCGCCCTTCTCTCCGCGCGGGCCCTCGACGCCGGCACCAGCAGGAGGACACCCAAGCACCAAGACCGCGAGCGAGAAGACGAAGAGCCGCATGTCCGCATGACCCCCGGCAGACCGGCCCAGTGCAGACGATCTCGACTGTTGCGTGAATCGAAGTTGCCCTCAGCCGTCCTGGCCGCCGAGAGTGCGCTGGCTTTCACCCACACTCACAGGAGTTCACCCCATGAAGCGTCTCATCCTCATTCTCGCCGTCCTCTCCTCCATCGCGTTCGCAGACGACAAGAAGGGTGAAGGCAAGGAGAAGGAAGCTGCCGCCGCTGCTGCCCCTGCCGGTGATGCGAAGGCCGACGCGAAGGCCGCCAAGGCAGCGCGTGACGAGGCGAAGAAGGCCAACAAGGCGAAGGCCGAGGAGCGCAAGAAGGCCGCGCAGGACAAGGTGAAGGCTGCGAAGGACGCCGCGAAGGCGAAGGTCGACGCAGCGAAGGCCGACAACAAGATCAAGCTCGACGCCGTGAAGGCGGATGGCAAGGCAAAGGTCGACGCGGCGAAGGCGGCGGCGAAGACGGCGTCGGACGAGGCGAAGGCGAAGAAGGATCCGGCCTCGAAGGCGGCCGCTGCGAAGGCAAACGCTGAAGCGAAGCGCGCTGAGGCGATGGCGAAGGTCGAGTCGGCGAAGGCTGCAGCGAACGCGGCGAACGCACAGGCGAAGGCTGATGCCGATGCGAAGCTGGAGCAGGCGCTCGCAGCCGCAGACGCTGACGCGGAGAAGGCCAACGCCGACGCTGATCGTGAAGCAGCCGACGCTGACGCCGACGCGAAGTAGGCATCGCCAAGCAGGTTCGAGGCCTCGGCGACCGCTCAGTGGTCGACCGGGGCCTTCGTCTGTGAGCGCTCCGCCGGACGTTTCACCGTCGAGCAGACATTCACCGTCGACACGAATCAGCGCGCCGCTTCGAGCAGGTTCGACTCGAGCTTC
>JAUXRI010000191.1 GCA_030681895.1 Myxococcales bacterium
CCGCGTTTCCACCGGCTGCGTTTCCACCGGCTGCGTTTCCACCGGCTGCGTTTCCACCGGCTGCGTTTCCACCACCAGCACGTCCGCCCGCAGAGGAGCTCCCACCTGCCGAGCCACCATCAATGCCGACGACCGGAGTCCCACACGCAACACCCACGACGGCAATGACGACGACGAGCTGGCGCATGCCGACGGTGTACTTCATCTGCGCCTGTCGGGGAGGCCTCGGCCAGTTCCCAACGGCCCTCGACGGTTCCCACCGCTCAGACCTTGTTCTCGGTGCCCTTCATCATGCGCTCGATGTTCCCGCGGTGCGTCCACACCATCGACATCAGCAGCACGATGGCGAGCGCCGGGTACTCGATGGGCTTGCCGAGGAAGAAGCTGACGACGATCGCGCACAGCCCACCAACAAGACTGCCGACGCTGCTCACCTTCGTCACCACGACGATCACGCCCCACACGACCGCGCCGACGAGCGCAGCCTGCGGCACGAGCACGATCAACACACCCAGCGCCGTCGCGACGCCCTTGCCGCCCTGCCCTTTGAGCCACACCGGAAAGACGTGCCCGAGGAACGCCGCGTACCCGACCGCCACGTGTGAGAGCGGCCCATCGGGGAACACGTGCATCGCCAGCAGCACGGGCCCGGTGCCCTTGAGCGCATCGAGAATCAGCACCAGCGCCCCGACCTTCTTGCCGGCCACGCGCGCGACGTTGGTGGCGCCGATGTTCCCACTGCCATGCGCTCGCACGTCCTTCGAGGTGAACGCCCGCGTCACCAATACTCCAAACGGAATCGAGCCCGACAGGTACCCGAGGGCGATGAGCCCGATGACGGTCAGCGCCAGTGCAGCACCCGGTACGCGAAGATGACGAAGCCGTAGTTGGCCAGGAACAGCCCGATGGCCGCCCAGCGCAGCCGCTTCCATTCCTTGTCGTTGAGCTGCAGGTCGGGGAGCGGAACGCCGAAGATGAGATGAATCGCCGACGCCACCACCGCGACCGCAAACAGCAGCGCGGCGATGGTGCCCAGGGGGTTGGCGTGAATGGCGCCGAGCACGTTGAAGTGCGCGATCCGATCCGCCACGCGCGTCAGGCCACAGCCCGGGCACGGCACACCCGTCGTCTCGCGAAAGGTGCAGCCCCAGAACGGAATGATGCGCGCGACCGGCACGTAGCGGGCGACGAGCAGACCGACGAGCCCGACGATGCCGAGCGCGTCGATGGTGCCCAGGGTGCGGTTCCGCGGTGGAAGGACGAGCTGCACGCGCGCGGCAAGGTACACGAGCACCAGCGCGAAGTCAGAGGCTCGGTGGCCAGACGGTCAGGAACTCAGAGCAGGTCGGCGAGCGACGCCGTGAAGCGGTTCGTTCCCGTCGCTCGTGCAGGCGCGGCAGGGAGCTGCGCGGAAGGCTTCACGCCGCCCGTCAGGTCCACCGGCGTCCGCCGCGAGCCATCGAAGCCGTCGCGCACGTGCGGGTTGAACTGGGGCGCAGCAGCCTGGAACGACGACGCGCCATCCATCGCCGACATCGCCAGCGGCGCCCAGTTGGCCTTCGACGTCGCACGCTCGCCACGCAGCGAGTGCATCGCGCCCTGGAGGCTTTGCGGCAGCTGCTCGAACGAATCTTGATACCGGCTGAGGTTGACGACCGGCGGCACGATGCGCTTGTCGAGCGCCGACCGCAGACCGAGCTCGCCGGTCTTCTTGTTCGAATCGAGACCGGAGAGGCTGATCAGCTCACGGGCCAGCGACCTCAAGACGTTCATGGATCCATTGTCGGTCCATGTGGGCGTCCAGTTGCGAGGCGTCTCCGCCAGTTCTTCCAGGCAGTTAGCTGCCCAGAATGCGCCGCGCGTCGACCGTGGACTGGAAAGGCTCCTTCCCACCGGTCCACGGGACCGAAGACAGCGCGCGACGCTGAGCGCTGGGGTTCGGTTTCGTATCGCTGGGCAGCTCGCCGATGGCCTTCTTGAGGTCGCGGTACGTCGCGTCGCCGGTGCGATCGCCGTCGGACAAGCGCTTCTTCAGCTCGCCCAGCAGTACGTCATCGTTCATCAGCAGCGGGTACTGCGAGGCGCTGCCCGTCACCGCCTGCTGAACGACTGCGACCGAGTCGTTGCAGACGCCGGTGATGCCGTAGCCATCGGCGTAGAGGTTGAGCCGCTTCGCCGCGTCCTCCACGACGTCGGTGAACGCGCCAGCCACGGTGATGGCCTTGAGCGCGTCCTTCCCGCCGAGGCTCGGGCTCGACACGCCGCCGAGCCACTCCGGGCTCGCGTGCACGTCGGGGAAGAAGCCGGTGCCGCTGACGCCCTGGTAGAAACGGGTCGACGCGTCGAGCTTCGGCCCCTGCGCGTTGGGCCCGGACGAGATGCTGATGAGCATCTCGGAGTGCGCGGCAGGAACGACGGCCTCTTTGCCCGACGCGTCCTTGATGCCGGTCTTGATCATCAGCGGCGCGGCGACGTCGACGAGCTGCGGAGGATTCGAGCCGGGCACGCCAGCCTTGAGCGCGGCGAAGTTGGCGACGCGCGAGTCGAAGCGCACCGAGACGTCGTAGCCGGCCTTCTGGAGCGCGCCGACGAAGTCCTCCGTGCGCGTGTACGACTTGCCGTTGAAGGCGACCTCGAACTTCGCGTCGGCAGCGGCGGTCGGGTTGCGCGCGAGGCGCTGGAACACCTCGGACATCACGCAGCTCTGCTTCACCTTCGCGTCTGATGACGTGTTGGCGACGTCTCCCGTGAACAGGCCGGGCGCGACCTCTTTCAGCGTCGACTTCGGGCGGGGCCAGTCGACCGAGTCCATCGTCGCGAGGTCGAACTTCTGAGGCAGCATGTCCTTCCGCGGCTCGGGGTTCTTCACCTTGCCCGCGCGGTACGCCTGGTTCAGCGCGCCGACGCCGCCCGACATCTGCTCCGGGGTGATCTCGAGGGCCTTCGTCAGCGCGGTTGGGTTCGCCTTCACGGCTGCGATGACCGTCGGAGACAGCGCGATGCCCGTCTGCTGCTGGAACTGCTCGAGCAACTTCTGCGTCGCGGCGCCGCCCTGCGGAGAGTTGGCGAGGCCCTGCAGCACCTGCGGCAACGCGATGGTCGTCGGGTACCGGCCGGGGACGAGATCGTACGAGCTCGACGTCGTTCCGCCGAGCGCCTGCGCGACGCGGCCGGTGACGGCACCGGTGAGGGCGCGAAAGCCGTCGGTCGCTGGCTTCGGCGCTGGGCCCGTCGCAGGTCCCCAGGCTTGAGGCGTCGTCACAGGCGTCGTCGCCGGAGCCACGGGCCCAGTGGTGTTCGTCGTCGGCGCGGTCGGCGTGGTGGTGGGGTTTCGGCTGATGGGGGCGGTCATCGGGACTCCAGGGGCACGACGGTCAGAGATCGACCTCGTAGGGGAAACGGACGTGGAACTTCAAGAAGGCGAAGAACGAAAGCCACACGGTGCGCTCGATGGGGCCCACGCAGAGAAAGTTGCCGAGGCATTGGGGAACGTAGACCTGCGACCCGCCGCCGAGGCTCACCAACACCTTGCGCGAAACGTTCAGCATCAGCGTCGTCTGCAGCTCGATGCCAGGCCTCAAGAAGTGCGTCGACGGAATGCCCGCGAGCTCGACGCCGCGCACGTTCGAGTAGATGTACAGGTACGTGAGGAGCAGGTTCGCGTCGAGGTTGAAGCGGCCGCGGCTCTGATTCCAGCTGCGCTCCGACTTCTGGCCTGTCGACACCAGCGTGAGGCCAAGCGGCTTCCACGTCAGGCCGAACAGGCCGACGCCGTTGAGCGCGTCGATGGAGGGCGAGATGTACAGCGTCGAGGGGATGAAGATGGACGGGCCGATCTTCAGCTCGGTGATGCGATCGGCCTGGCCGCGGTACTTCGACGGAATGCGGTCGCGGTTCTCGTTGATCCAGTCTTTGTCGATGATGGCGTGCAGGTTGAACGAGAGCGCGAAGTGCGGCACCGCGCCACGGTTCTCGAGCAGCGGGCCGTAGAACCAGAACGCCTCGGGGCCGATGCCGAAGTCTGCTGGCACGGTGACTTTGGCGCCGAACGCGCTGGCCGAGAGGAGGAGGACTGCGGCCAGGGCGACGCGGCGAAGCACGATGATCATCACACCCTCGAAGCGCCGACTGCGCAATGAAGGTGCATGACGCACTGCGGGCTCGAGAAATTCGGAGGTACCCGAGGGCTCCGAGGGGTGGCGCGAGCCGAGCGCGATCGACTCTGACGCCGACGCTCCGGCCGGGGCGCAGCTCGACTCAGACCGCAGTTGCGGCGACCACCGGAGCTGGCTTGACCGCGACGTCGAACCCGAACACCGCGCCACCACCGTCACGCTGCCGCGCCCAGACGGTGCCGCCATGCGCCTGCGCGATGCGCTTCACGAGGGCGAGCCCAAGGCCCAGACCCTCCGAGGTGCCGTGGTCGTCGGTCTTGCGCTGGAACTTCTGGAACAGCGCCGCTTCTCCGCCTTCGGGGAGGCCCGGCCCGCGATCGAGCACGTCGAAGGAGACCTTCTCGTCACGAATGACGACCCGGAGCATCTCGACGCCACCAGCGTGCTTCTTCGCGTTGTCGAGCAGGTTGGCGATGGCTCGTTGGAGCAGCGTCGGGTCGCCGGTGAGCCGGTCGCCTTCTCCTTCGACCTGCGCGACGTCGATGGCGAGGCTGGCCCGTTCGGCGGCGCGCGTGACCACGTCACGCAGAGACAGCTCACGCATCGTCAGCACGCCGAAGTCGAGGCGCGAGCTCGCGAGCAGCTGGCCCACGAGCGCGTCCATCTCTTCCACTTCGCGATCGAGGTCGTCGTAGGTCTTGGTCGTCGGCCCGGTGTCACGCGCGATCTCCGAGATGATGCGCATGCGCGCCAGCGGCGTACGCAGCTCGTGGGAAACGGCGGCGAGCAGCTCGCGCTGATCAGCCAGCTGCTTCTCGATCCTCGCGGCCATGTCGTTCACTGCGTCTGCGACGACGCCGAGTTCATCAGGCTCGTGACACGACGCGAGCTCAGCGCGCGCCGAGAGCTCTCCGGTGCCGATGCGTTTGACGACCTGAGTGAGGTTGTCGAGCGGCCTCGCGAGGCGGCGAGCGACCTTTCCCGAAGCGAGCCACAGAATGCCGACCGCGATCGCAAGGCCGAGCCCGAAGCGCCACGCCTGTGGAGAGAGGCTGCGCGAACACGCTCTGACCGTACCGATGCGAGTGCCGTTTCGTGCGACCGGAAACTCGAAGGCGCGATGCCCACACAGCGGCCCGACGGCGAGGAGCGAGGCTCCGTTGCGATCGAGCAGCTCGAGGTTCATCTCCATCTGATCGGCCGACTGGTTCGCGAACGCTTCACGCGCGACGGGATCGTTCCAGTCACGAGCGAACTGATCGCCGACCCACACCAGCCCGCGGTCCATGCTGCGTTGCCAAACGGGCTCCTGGAGCTTGCCGAGCACCATGAAGACGAACGACATGAGCACCATGGTGGCGACGATGCCGCCGGCGAACCACGCGAAGATGCGGCGATGAAGCCTCGAGCGGACGAACCGGCCAATCGGCCCGAGCGCGCGTCGGTGACCCTGATGATGGAGCGGGTGATCGGGCCTCATGACGTCATCACTCTTTCGTCAGCACGTACCCAACGCCTCTGACCGTCTTGATCAACTTCGGCGGATCATCACCGAGCTTCTGGCGCAGGTGGCTGATGTGCACGTCGACCGTGCGCTCGCCGACCACCACGTCCGACCGGCCTGCCTCTGACAACAGCGCGTCTCGCGGCACCACCCTGCCCGCCCGGCGAACCAGCGCGACCAGAATGTCGAACTCGATGCCGGTGAGATCGGCGAGCTTGCCGGCCACCATCACCGAGCGCGCCGGCACGTCGACCGAGATGTTGCCGACCTGCAGCTGCTCGTTCACCACCTCGGGCCGCG
>JAUXRI010000199.1 GCA_030681895.1 Myxococcales bacterium
CGCTCGGTGGAACGCTCACGAACGAGCAGTACCTTCCTGTCGCGACCGTCTCGCCGAAGGGCGAAGTCTCCCAGGGCACCTCGGGCGGCTCACAGACCGTGCTCCGCGACGCGACCGACGCCACGACGTTCTGACGGGACCTTCGGTTTCGCGCGCTGGCACTCTCTGGAAGAATGACGACACCGTGTTCAAGCTCGACTCCCAGACCGCGCTCCTCGACAGCTTCCGCCCGAAAGACCGGACGCTCGTCGAGCTCCCGTCGGACCTCACGTTCCCGCTGGTGGTGAAGGACTACGTCGCGTGGACGCACCCTGCGGGAGGCCGCGTCTTCGTGGTGTTCGCCACGCCTGGCGGCGTTCCCACCGGCATCGCCTTCGACTCGAACAATGGTGGCGGCATGCCCTCGATGTGTTCGTGGTGTCACACCTCGTCGGTCGGCACCGGTGTCGGGCTGCTGGTCGCGACGGTCAACGGGAAGAGGCGCGCCGGCGTGCTGGTGTGCAGCGACCTGAGCTGTCGAGACAAGCTCGAGGAGGCCGCGAACCGGAGCGGCGCGAGCGTTCGCCCGGCGATGGAGAAGCTCATCGCGCGCATCGGCCAATTCGCCAGTGATGCGCTGAAGATCGACCTCTCTGGCGCGGGCCGCTGATGCTGCTGACGACCCTGACGTTGTGCCTGATGACCGCAGAGCCGCTCCAGGTGCGCGTGCTGGAGCGCGAGCGACCGGTGACGGTGACGCTCACCTCGGAGCGCCTGCGCTGTGACGCTGATCCACTCCCCTCGCCTGCCGAGCTGACCGTCGGCGTCGGAGAAAAAGGCGTCGCCGTGAAGGGCCGCACCTGCACGGTGGTGTCGTCGACGGGCGTGACGACGGTGACGACTGGCGACGTGACGCGTCGTTACCCGGGCGCGATGGAGGTCTCGTTGGAGGGCGGCGCGCTGCGGTTGATCAACACCGTCGACGTCGAGGCGTACCTGCCCTCTGTCGTGCAGGCCGAGCTCTCAGGAGGACCGCCCGCAGCGCTCGAAGCGCAGGCGGTCGTGTCGCGCACCTTCGCGCTCACGGGCAGAAACCGGCACGCGCGCGCGGGCTACCACCTGTGCGATCTCACCCACTGTCAGTGGTACCGCGGCCTCGAAGCCGACGCGCCGGCTGCAGCCGCTGCAGTGAAGAAGACGAAGGGCCAGGTGCTGCTGGTCGGCGGCATCGGGCTCAAGCCGGCCTTCTTCCACTCCTCGTGCGGCGGCCACACCAGCACCTCGAGCGACATCTTCCACGAAGCGGGCGCGGGCCCGGCCATCGCCGACGCGACGAAAGATGGCGCCGCGTGCAAGGGCGCTCCCGACTTCGCGTGGACGTGGGAAGCCGACCGCGTGGAGTTGGCGAAGGCCGTGGGCTCGAAGCCCGAAGGCGACGCGTTCGTTCCCCTCGCGCGTGACAAGGCCGGCCGCGTGCTCGAGGTGTCGGTGTTCGGCAAACGAATGGATGGCGCCGAGTTCGGCTCGCGCATCGGCCGTGCGTTCGGGTGGCAGACGCTCAAGAGCCTGAAGGTGACGGCCAGCGAGGTCGAGAACACCGTGACGTTCAAGGGCACCGGCATGGGCCACGGCGTCGGCCTGTGTCAGCACGGTACGCTCGCGCTCGCCGCGAAGGGGTGGGACGCGAAGAAGCTGCTGCTGCGCTACTTCCCCGACTGCCAGGTGCGGCAGGTCGAGGAATAGGTCACTCCTCGATGGCCTTGATGCCCTGCGCCGCGAGCCGCGCGAGGCCTTCCTTCATCGCCTTCAGCTGCTCCGGCGTGTGCCCCTTCCACTCGGTGAGTTCGCCGACGACGCGAAGCGGATCTCTCGTGCGGAACGAGCGCGTCGGGTTCCCCGGGAACTTCTTGTCCGTGAGGTTGGGGTCATCTTCAATCGGCCCCGTTGGCTCGACGATGTAGATGCGGCCAGGGCCGTCACCAATCGCCAGCTCGGCGCCCCACGTCGCGGCATCGAGCGTGGCGGTCAGGTAGACGAAGACAGCGTTCGTCCGGTCACCGTAGTTGGAAGAGCGGCCTGCCTCGATCAACGCGCCCGGCTTCAGGTCGGCCTTCGTCCCGTGGAGGTAGCCCGGCGTGCCACCGCCATCGGTCCACACCGCGAAGGGCACTGGAGAGATGGTCATCAGCGGTGATCAAGCGCGTGCGCCGCGAACGCGCAACAGCCTCTCGCAGCTGCCAGCTCCGGCAGGTCCTCACCCACCTGAACGCACAGTGCCCACCTTGCGGTGTGGCGCGATCGGGCGATGATGCGTGCAGCCCTTCGGGGCGACGAAAGGAGGTGGTGCCTTGCATTGTAAAAATCAGGGAACCATCTCCGCGGCGAACCTCTGAGGCGTTGCTGCCCCAGGGAAACCGCGGAGTGGTCCCAACCAAAGAGCTTCGAGGGCCGCCTGCTCGTTTTGGAGGCGGCCCGTTTCTTTCGGGCTATCCCCCACCTCCGATGCCGCGACTCACCGACGACTTCGTCCCCGCCACGGCGCTCTCGAACGGGCACGCGCAGACGTTCTTCGCGGCGCTGCGTCGGAAACCGGTGCGCCCTCCACTCACCCGCCGGCGCTTCGACACGCCCGACGGCGACTTCATCGACGTCGATGTCCTGCAGGGCGACACACACGCGCCGACGGTGCTGCTGCTGCACGGGCTCGAGGGCTCGTCGTCGTCGACCTACGTGTCCGAGACGTTGCGCGTGCTCGCGGAGAGACGGTGGAACGCGTGGGCGCTCAACTTTCGCGGCTGCTCCGGAGAACCCAACCGCGTCGCCGCCTCGTACTCATCAGGAGACACGCGCGACCTCGCCTTCCTCGTCACGCAGCTGCCGGGCCCACGCTTCGCCATCGGCTTCTCGCTCGGCGCGAGCGTGCTGCTCAACGGGCTCGCACGCCTGCAGGTGCCACTCGACGCGGCCGTCGCCGTGAGCGCGCCGTTTCAGCTCGCCACCAGCGCGAAGGCCATCGATGCAAAGGGCGGCTTCGGGCCGGTGTACTTGAATCACTTCCTGCCTTCACTGAAGCGCAAGGCGCTCGACGCGGCGCAGCGGTTCTCGTCGGTGCTCGACGCCGAGGCCATCGCGGCGGTGACGACGATTCGCGACTTCGACCATCACGTCACTGCGCGCGTGTTCGGCTTCTCGTCGGCCGAGGACTACTACGCGAGGTGCTCCACCGCGCCGGTGCTCGGAGACGTTCGGACGCCGACGTTGATCATCACCGCTGAAGACGACGCCATCGCGCCAGCCGGAGCGCTCCCGCACGACGTGAACGAGCACCACGCGCTCCACGTCTTGCGCACGAAGCATGGCGGCCACGTCGGCTATGCGAGCGGCTCGGTGCTCGCTCCGCGCTGGTGGGCCGAACACCGCGCGGTCGAGTGGCTCGCTGCGCGACTGGGTGGCTGAAGCGCACGCCGGCACGCAGGAACCTGCCGACTCACGCGACGCCATGGCCTCGCACGCCACGAGGTGATTGACCGAGCCGCGCTCGAGATGAAGCACGCGTTCCCGGCGCGCTGGCGCATCGGCATCGGAGAGCCGACGAACGTCGCGGAACCAGCTACAACGCTGCCGCGTTCCACGCGTCTCTCCCCGGGGGTCTCACACGATGCGACGTCTCCTTCTCACCGCGCTCTGCACGGCCGGCCTCACCCTTCCTTCCGCCGCCGACGCGTTCTGCGGCTTCTACGTCTCGAGCGCCGGCGCCGACCTGTTCAACGACGCCACCATGGTGGTGCTGATGCGTGACGGCACCCGCACGGTGTTGTCGATGCAGAACAACTACCGCGGCCCGACCAGCGATTTCGCGCTCGTCGTTCCGGTGCCCGTCGTCCTCAAGAAGGACATGGTGAAGACGCTCCCGAAGAACGTCTTCACGCGCATCGACTCGCTCTCGAGCCCGCGGCTCGTCGAGTACTACGAAGAAGGTGACTGCGGCCCGCCGCCCCCGATGCCTCCGTCGGTTCAGTACTCGGCCGGAGCCGGTCCAGGTGGCCCGCCCCGAAAGCTCGGCGTCACCATCGAGGCGAAGTTCGAGGTGGGCGAGTACGAAATCCTCATCCTCTCGGCGAAAGAAGCGCTCGGCCTCGAAACGTGGCTGAAAGAAAACAAGTACCGGATTCCCGAGAGCGCCGCGCCGCTGCTCGCGCCGTACGTGCAGAACAACTGGAAGTTCTTCGTCGCGAAGGTGAACGCGAAGAAAGTGACCTTCGTCGACGGGCAGGCGGTGCTGTCGCCGCTGCGCTTCCACTACGACGCCGAGAAGTTCGAGCTGCCGGTGCGCCTGGGCCTGGTGAACAGCAGCGGTACGCAGGACCTCATCGTGCACGTCATCGCGAAGCAGCGGTACGAGCTGGCCAATCGCCCCAACGTGCTGGTGCCGACGAACGTGAACCTGACTCCGGCGGCGCAGGGCGAGTTCGGGCCGTTCTACGCAGCGCTCATGGAGAAGACGTTCGCGAAGAACCCCGAGGCCGCCATCACCGAGTTCGCGTGGAAGGGCGCGATGCCTCCGCCGCAGACGATGTCGCAGATGGGCATCTACGGCGTGACGTGCGACCCGTGTCCTCCTCCGGAGCCCGTCGACGACCCGCTCACCCGCTACCTCGGCGCCGACGTGATGCCGGGCGTGAAGACCGATGAAGACGTCGCGAAGTTCGCCCAGGCCGCGACGCTCACGCGCCTGCACCTGCGCTACGGCAAAGAGTCAGTGAAGGACGACCTGGTGCTGCGCATCACCGACCCCATCGCCGGTGGCATTCCCGAAAAGGAGACGCCGGGCGCCGCGAAGGACAACCGCTTTCAAGGCCGGTACATCGTGCGCAAGCCGTTCGACAAGAACCGCTGCTGGGCGGGCATGCGTGGCGGTGGTGCGTTCATGGGTGGCCCGATTGGTCCGCCGGCGGGCTCGTCGCCAACGATTCCCGGCGCTCCGGCGAGCATGGCGAAGCCCGGCAAACTGACGGCGAGCTTCGAGAGCTACCTGAAGTCCGACGTGCCGGAGCTCGGCCTCAAGGTGGCGAAGCCGGTGGAGCCGAAGAAGCCCGAGCTGAAGAAGAAGTGATGCGGCTGTTCCACATCACGACGGCCGAAGCCTGGGAGCGCGCGAAAGCGGCTGGCGAGTACCGCGCTCCGTCGCTCGAGACCGAGCAGTTCATTCACCTGTCGACGGACAGCCAGTGGATACGCACGGCGCAGCGCTTCTTTCGAGGACAACGCGGGCTGGTGTTGCTCTCGATTCGCCTGGACCGGGTGAAGGCCGAGGTGAAGTTCGAGCGCGCTGATGGCGAGGACTTTCCTCATCTCTATGGCGCGCTGAACCTCGACGCGGTCGTCGAGGTGTTTCCCCTGCCGGTGGGTGACGATGGTGCGATACTGGCGCCGACTCGCAAGCCAACGGAACCGCAGACCGCTGGCCACTGAGGACTGGGTCGTGTCCCAGAGTCGATGGGCCGGGTGTCACAGGGTGGGGAGTTCGAACATGAAACGTCTTCTGGTGGTGGCGAGTCTCGGCGCGGTGTTGGGGTGTGCACAGCAACCGGCAGCGGACACGACTGACGTCGCGTCACGGACCCAGGGGCTCGCGCCGGCGAATGACCGATGCACGGCGCCGCAGGCCCTCACCGCCAACACGCCGGTGCTCGGCACCACGGTGGACGCGAACGACGACTTCACCTGTCACTTCCTCTTCGGCCCCGATGTCGTCTACTCGTTCACGCCGACCACGACGGGTGCGTTCCGGGCAACGGCGACGCAGCTCGACGCGGGCCCGTCGGATGGTGGCGGGTTCTTCTGCACCAACGATGGTGGTTGCTTCCAGCCGTTCCGGCCGTTCGTCTACCTCACCGACGCCAGCTGTGACGGAGGCCAGTGCCGCTCGACCTTCCGGCCCGGGCCCGTCACCTTCAGGGCGAGCGCCGGCTCGACGCAGTTCGTGGTGGTCGATTCGTACGGTGGCAGCGTCGGTGGTGACTTCTCGCTGGTGGTGAGCTCGTTCGTTCCCACGGCGAACGACACCTGCGCGAGCCCCGTGCCCCTGACGCTGGGCACCACCGTCGCGGTCGACGTCTCGAGCGCCTTCGACGACGCCTTCGGGGGCAGTGCCGATGCTGGCTCCTTCTGCGGGGTGCAGGGCTACGACGACGTGACCTTCTCGTTCACGCCAGCTGTCACCGGGCGCTACCGCTTTCAGAGCCAGGGCGGTCTGGTCTCGCTCAGCACGGGGATCTGCGGGGCGTCGTGTGCCCCGATTTCTTCTGTGGTCGAGGCGAACCTGAACGCAGGCGTCACCTCGTTCGTCATCGTCGATGGGTATGGGTCTGGCCCGAGCACGATCCGCGTCGACCAGCTGGTGGTGCCAGCCAACGACACGTGCGCCAACGCGCAGACCGTCACGCTGGGCGTGCCGGTCTCTGGAACGACCGAAGGTGCGTCGATCGACCTCGTCTGCACCACGTACACGGGGCCTGACGTGTTCTTCCGCTTCACGCCGCCAAGCACCGGTGCGTATGCGGCGCAGGCCAGCCTCGTCTCGCAAGACGGCGGCTTCGGCTTCTTCACCCTCGGCGTGGCCCCGGGCTCGTGCGCCGCTGACGCCGGCACCACGCTTTGCTCCGAGCGATACGCCGCGCAGCCGTACGCCTTCCGCGCGACCGCCAACGTGCCGGTGTCGTTGTTGGTGCAGACGGCGTTCATGTCCGCGCCGTTTCAGTTCGTCGTCAACGCCATCACCCCTCCGGCGAATGACACCTGCGCGAGCCCGACGGCGCTGTCGGCCGGCGTTCCCGTGGCGGTGTCGCTCGACGACGCACTCGACGACCTTCCCGCGAACGGCACCGGCGGCACGCTCGACGGTGGCTTCGTCGGCAGCTGCGGTGACACTGGCGTCGCCGACGTCGTCTTCTCCTTCACGCCCTCGACGACGGGCCGCTATCGCTTCCAGGGGCCGTACAGCCTCTCGGTCGGCAGCGGTATCTGCGGGAGTTCCTGCTTCACGCGTGGCTTCAGCGCGCTCGACGTCGACCTCACGGCTGGCGCGACCGTCTTCATCACGGTCGAGTCGTCGTACCCGCAGTCTGGAACGCTCCGCGTCGACCCCATCGTGGTGCCGGCGAACGACCGCTGCGTGAATGGACAGACGCTGACCCTGGGCGTGCCGGTCTCAGGCACCACTGCGGGGGCAAGCATCGACGGGCTGTGCCTGAACTCCCTCGACGTGTTCTATCGATTCACCCCGGCCGTCACCGGCACCTATTCCGCCTCGGTCGCGACGGCGGATGGTGGGTACGTCACCATCGGCGTCGCCAGGAACTGCGGGACCGACGCTGGCAGTCCGTTCGACGGCGGCTTCGACCGATGCGAGGTGGGCTCCGACAGAATCAACTTCCGGGGAACCGCCAGCACGCCCGTCAACGTCGTCGTGATGACCAGCTTCTCCGAGGCGTCGTTCCAGGTGCAGGTGAACGCCATCACTCCGCCGACGAACGACACCTGCTCGGCACCGGTGGCGCTGACGGTCGGCACCCCCGTGAGCGTCTCGTTCCAGAACGCCTTCGACGACCCGTTCGCCGAGCCCGACAGCGGCTCACCCGGCGCGTTGTCAGATGGCGGATTCCTCACTGGCGATGGAGGCTTCGCCGTCGTCGATGGCGGGTCGAGCTTCAGCTGTGGCTCTGGCGGCTACCCCGACCTCGTCTTCTCGTTCACTCCGTCGACGACCGGCCGCTACGAATTCCAGGGGCCGGCAGACCTGCGGCTCGGGTCAGGCACGTGTGGGTCGAGTTGCTTCCGCTACGGGTATGGCAGCCTCATCGTCGACCTCACGGCTGGCACGACCGTGTGGCTCGTGGCCGAGGGAGGTTCCTGGGTGTCGGGCGTGGTTCGGGTCGACCCACTCGTCATTCCAACCAACGACCGCTGCGAGCAGCCGCTGCCGGTGACCGCGGGGGTCAGCGTGAGTGGCACCACGCGCGGCGCAAGCGACGACTTCAGCTGCGGGTTCAACGGCTACGGCCCGGACGTCGTGTACTCGTTCACGCCGAACGTCTCGGGCGTCTTCCGCGCGAGGGCAGTGGGCCCTTCCGATGGCGGCTTCGTGGGGACGAGCTGGAGAACGGCATCGTGTGATGGAGGCTGTCTCTCGAGCACCGGCACGGTGCGGACGACGAGCGGCACACCGTCGTTCGTGGTCGTCGACACCAACTACCCCGGGGCCGCGTTCCAGCTGACGGTGAACCAGGTGACGCCGCTGCCGAATGACACCTGCGCGTCGCCGGTCGCGTTGGTGCTGAACACGCCGGTGACGACGATCATCGCCAACGCCATCGACGACTTCCCGGGCGCGGGGGGTTCGGGCGATGGAGGCTTCGGGTGCGGCTTCGCGGGGTACACCGACGTCGTCTTCTCGTTCACGGCGCCGACGACGGACGACTACCTCGTGGTGGCAGACAACGCGGCCATCGTCTCGAGCACGGCGTGTGTGGGCTCGTGCTCATACCCGTCGTACGGCTCGACCTTCGTCACGTTGTCGGCCGGTGAGACCCGGTACTTCATCATCGAGGGGTTTGCCGAGACCGCGACCATCACCGTCTCGAGGTACGTGCCGTTCGACGGTGGCGTGCGCTTCGACGGCGGCTTTGCGAGCGACGCAGGGGTGCCTCCGCTCGTCGATGCGGGCGTGACTGTCGATGGCGGGGCGCGCGATGGCGGTGCCGGTGGTGGCGCGGCAGGCGGCGGAAGCGCTGGCGGCACCGCAACGGCTGGCGGTTCGGCAGCGGGTGGAAGCGCGGGCGGCACCGCAACGGCTGGCGGCTCAGCAGCCGGTGGAAGCGCGGGCGGCACCGCAACGGCTGGCGGCTCGGCAGCCGGTGGAAGCGCGGGCGGCACCGCAACGGCTGGCGGCTCGGCTGGCGGCACCGCAACGGCGGGAGGCTCGGCAGCCGGTGGAAGCGCTGGCGGCACGGCTGGTGGCGGCTCGATGGGCGGCACCGGGTGTGGCTGCACGACGACCGACCCGGCGACGATGTTCTCCTTCATGCTCCTCGCGCTCGGCGTGCTCTCGAAGCGCCGGCGTTGAGGCGTCGCTCGGAGGCCGACGCGCACAGGGGCGTCGGAGGTGCGAAGCCGGTGGAGCCGAAGAAGAAGTGGTGCGGCTGTTCCACATCACGACGGCCGCGGCCTGGGAGCGCGGGAAAGCGGCTGGCGAGCACCGCGCAGCGCTCCTTTCACGGACAACGCGGGCTGGTGCGCGCTTGCGTCACGCTGCGCGGCTCCCGAGGATGCGAGTCGTGCCGACGCTGAGCGTTCTGGTGCCGAGCCTCAACGAGCGCGCCAACCTCGCGACCCTCGTCGCGCGCGTTCGGCCCGTGCTCGACGCGGAGGACGGCGAGCTGGTGGTGGTGGACGACGGCTCGACGGACGGCAGTGTCGACGAGCTCGCGAGGCTCTCGAGCACCGAACCGCGCCTCGTCTTTCGTCGTCACGAGCGCCGTCGCGGCATTCCCCAGGCCTGGAGCACGGCGCTCACCACCGCACGTGGCGCCTGGGTCGCGAGCCTCGACGCCGACCTCCAGTACGAGCCAGCCGACGTGCAGCGACTGCTCGCGCACGCGCGCGCGCGTGGGGTCGACTTCGTGCAGGGCGCCCGGCAGCGCATCGAGAGCGAAGGCGCCTTGCGGCAGGCGCTCAGCCGTGGACTCAACGCAGCGCTCAACGTCACCTTCGGCACGCAGGCGCTCGACCACAAGTCGGCGCTCTTCGTCTGTCGGCACGAGCACCTCGCGCAGCTCTTGAAGCAACGGCACCACTTCCGTCACTGGCAGTGCTTCATCGGCGTGTCGGCCCGCGCGCTGGGGTTGTCGTGTGACGAGGTGCCCGTGGCCTTCAAGGCGCGTGAGCGGGGCGTGTCTGCGTTCGGCGCGATTCCGTGGCGGTCGACGCTCGAGGTGATGGCTGACTTCGCGCCGGCGCTCCGCATCTACGGGAGAAGGAACGCGCGATGATCGTCGAAGGGCGGCGGCGGTTCGAAGACGACGACGCGCACGTCGCGCTGGTGACCCGAACGCTGAGGCTCGAACTGGCGGCGTGGCGAGACATCGTTGCGCGGTGGTGCGCGGCGGGTCCCGCTGAAGCTCCCGAGTCACGCCGCCTCGACGACCTGAAAGCCGCGCTCCAGCAGCTTCCACCAGCCCTGCTCACCCGGTCGTGTCTGGTCTGCGGCGGGACGGCGAAGTGCTGCGATGACGACGGAGTGCTGCGGTGGCTGTGCTGTGAGGCGTGTGGGCACGGCGCACTGCTCGAGGGCGTGGCGCCTCGCTACGACGCTGCGTACTACGCGACCCGAACGGCGACCGGCGTTGGCTACGACGCCTACCTCGCGGAGCGCGTCTACCGGGAGGACAAGGGCCGAGCGCTCGTCTCTGCGCTCATCGAACGGCACGGCGCAACCCCACGCACGATGCTGGAGGTCGGCTCGGGCTTCGGCTTCACGCGCGCGGCCGCGCAAGGGCTCGGGCTCGACACCACCGGCGTCGACGTGAACCCTGCGGCAAAAGAAGGCGCCCACTCGCTCTACGGCTTCCAGACGATGGTTGGCCTGGCGAGCTCGTTGAACCCGACGCTCCGCTTCGACCTCGTGCTGTACCAATTCGTGCTCGAGCACATCGCCGACGTGCGTGCCGAGCTGACGACGGCCCGCCAGCTCTCACGAGGCGGAGGGCTCGCCTGCTTCGTCGTGCCCTCGATGGACGCCACCGAGCGACGCGTCTTCGGCTCTCTGTACCGCTCGTACCGCGCCGACCACCTGCACCTCTTCTCGCGCGCGTCGGTGACCCGGCTGCTGCGCGAGGCAGGCTTCGACGACGTTCAGCTCCGGAGCGTCTGCAACCTTCACCTGCTGCGACCCTTTCTCTCGAACGCCGAGCTCGACGCCCTCTCCGCGCGCGGCGACGGGCCAGACCTCATCGTCACTGCACGGAGCCCCTGACACATGCGTTTCCCCTTCACGCTCATTCCCGAGCTCACCGACGAGCAGCTCAGTCGCTACCGTCAGCACGTCGACTCCGACGCGAGCGGCTGGCACCGGCGCTTCACCGAGTCCATCTGGCGGCGGCATCAGCACCCGAGCAACGCGAAGCTGTCTGGCTGGACCGGCCCTGACGACAAGAAGCGGCGCCTGCTGCACTTCTTCGACGAGTACGGCGTCGAGGGCCGGGCCTTCGTGTTGCGCCATGCGTATCTGGTGATGAACGTCACGCTGCCACGCGAACACGTCGACGAATACGAGCAGACGATTCTCGAGGGGCTGCGACGCGGGGAATGGAAAGAGACGCCTGGCCGGCGTTTCGTTCGCGGCGACCTCGAGGCGGTGGTGACGCGGCGCGCGCTTCACCCGATGGACCTCGAGCGCCACCACGCGATTCCGGCGAACTTCGAGAACCTCGACGTGGTGGTGAAGACGGCGTCGTACCAGCCGCGGAAGGGCTGGGCGGAGCGGCCCTGGCGCGTGTTCTTCGACGTCGGCCTGCGCAAGACGCTCGTTCGGCAGGAGCCCACGCTCATCGAGCCCGAACGTCTGAAGGACTTCTTCCCTGCGCAGCTCGAGCTGGGCTGCGGGCCTTCCATCGAGGCGGGCATTCCACACCTCTCGACACTGCACCGCATCTACGGCGTCTCGCAGGCCAACTACGGCTTCATCTTCCGCGCGCAACACGACGGCCTGCTGTCGCTCTTCCAGGACCCCGAAGCGAAGTACCGCGAGATGACCGACATCTACCGCGCGTGTCTCGTCGCGGGCTCGACCGACTTCTATCGCGAGCTGTCGACGCTCCATCACGCAGGGCACCTCGTCGGGCCCGTCATCACCAACAACTTCGACTCGCAGTGCGCGGTGCTGGGGCTGCCCGAGGTGTCGCTGCGCCGGTACGACTGGGGCCCGTACTACCCGACCATCGACGACGACCCGCGCGCGAAGTCGTTGCTGGTGGTGGGCGTGCACGCAGACCGGCGGCTCGTGCAGATGCGAGCGAGGGAGCGCGGGCTGACCGTCGTCTACGTCGACCCCGAGGCCTACGTGGCTCCCGATGGAGGGCGAATTCCGTACCCGGTCGAAGCTCCGCAGGCGGCCGACTTCTTCGTGCGCGCCACGGCGTCAGAGGCGTTCAACCGCCTCGCGCGCGTGATGTGAGGCGCGTCAGTACCGCAACACCACCTTCTGAACGCCGTTTCCCACCGCGTGTGACACCGCGGCGTCCTTGAAGGTCGGCGGCCCGAACATACCCATCGCGTTCTTCGAGAAGCAGAAGCCCTCGGTGGGAATGCCGAAGAGCCCGGTGTCGATTTTCAGGTTGTCGTTCTCGTCGTGCACCAGCGCCAGGGCGTAGGTGCCGATGGGCAGGTCCTTCACCTCGACCGTCACGGTCCCGGCGCTCGCAGCGACGCGCTCCTTGCGGAAGGCCGTCTGCCCTCCCTCGGAGAATCGGTCGCTGGCGCGGTAGACGGCGACCAACACGTGGCCCTTGGCGTTCTTCACGCCTGAAATCTCCAGCTGCATGGTGGGCGCTGGAGCGGCGGGGTCCGGCGCAGCGGTCCCACCGTCGACGTCGGCGAGCAGTGAGCTGATCAGCAAGGTGAGGAGCGTCATGGCCGCGGGACCTTAGCCGAGCGCGCGGCACGGTCTCTGCTCTGCCGTCTCCACCATGCCGAACACGCGGACCTCGAGACGCAGGTGGTGGGTTGTCGTGCTCCTCATCGCGGTCACCGCGCCGCTGTGGGCGTGGCCGCTGCGCCACGCGCCGCTCCTCCTGGGTGCGTGGGAGTACCGCCGCCAACCAAAGCAGATGGTGGTGCCGGTCGAGGGCCTCGACCCGAAGCACCTCGTCAGCACGTGGCAGGCGCCGCGCTCCGGTGGCCGGCGTCACGAAGGCGCTGACCTGTTCGCGAAGCGCGGCACCACGGTCGTCTCGGCGGTGAACGGTCAGGTCTGGCGCGTCGGCCACGACTCGCTCGGCGGTCAGGTGGTGTGGGTGCTCGGCGAGGGGCGCACGCTGTATTACTACGCGCACCTCGACGCCTTCGCCGAGGGCCTCGCCGTTGGTCAGCACGTCAAACGCGGAGCCACCCTCGGCTTCGTCGGCAACACCGGGAACGCACGCACCACGCCGCCGCACCTGCACTTCGGCATGTACCGGGTTGGCCTGTCGGGCCTGCGCGCACAGGACCCCGTGCCACCGCTGAAACGACGGGTGTCACACGCGAGGACCCCCAGCGGAGTCCGCGCGCGCGCACGAAGCAGCCTCGGGGCGTGACGACTCCAGCGCGAGCGAGGCACTGCCACGACCCACGAAGCGCTGATCAGCGACCTCGCCCACGCCCCGCGTCGTGGCACCGCGGACAGCGCGGCCCCGGAGCGGACCGCCGAGACGCCAACCCGGTGGCGCCGCACCCGCCTCTGAGCGAACCTGCCGCCCATGCGCATCTCTCGGCTGCTGCTCGGAGCGCTGCTCTCCAGTCTCTTTCTCTCGTGCGGCACTCCGGCCGTCAGCGGCGCGGCCCTTCGCGTCACCATCGACGTCAAGGCGATGGGGTTGAAGTCGGCGTGCGTGCTGCTCGAGCTGCGCGACCCGGAGACGAACACCGTCCTCGAGCGCACGAAAGGTGCGGGGCGGGCCGGGCGCGCTGGCATCGTCGCGGCCATCTTCCGAGACACGCGGCCTCAGACCATCACGCTGCAGGCCATCGGCTTCGAAGACGTCGAGTGCACGCGGGCGACGAGCCCGGTCGAGGTCTCCGAAACGAAGTCCGAGTCGTTCCCAGCCACAGGCGTGCGCGACGTCTCGCTCACCCTCGGCATCCCGATGAGCGTCGATGGCGATGGTGACGGCTCGCCCGCAGGAATCGACTGTGACGACGCCGACGCGACGCGGACTCCGGGGAAGGCCGAGGTCTGCACCGACGCAAAGGACAACGACTGCAACCAGTTCTCGGACTGTGGCGACGCAGCGTGCACGGGCCTGCAGTGCAAACAAGCGGGCTCCACCTGCGCGTCTGACGGCCGCTGCACCGAGGTCATCTGCGTCGACACCACCGACAACGATGGCGACGGCGAGGTCGACTGCGCCGACACGGACTGCACGGGAAAGACCTGCCTCAACGCCGGCACGTGCACGGCGGGCGCGTGCGCCGGAGCGAGCAACGAGGTCGGCCTCTGCCAGGACGGCCGCGACAACGACGCCGACGGACAGACCGACTGCGCCGACGCTGACTGCACGATGCAGCTGTGCAGTGACGGCGACGGCTGCACCCTCGGAGAGACGTGTCAGGCCCTGCTGTGTCAGGGCGGCCTGGCGCGCGCGTGCGGGGCCGGCACCAACATCTGCGCGGCGAGCACGGCGGTGTGTCAGCGCGCCGATGGAGGCTGTCTCTATCCGCCCCTCCCTGCAGACGCGGGCTGCTCCGATGGCTTCGCGTGCACGCTCGGCGACACCTGCGATGGCGATGGCGGCTGCACCGGCTCGACCTTGCGGGAGTGCAACACGCCGCCGCCCGGCCCGTGCGTCGAGGCCGTCGGCATCTGTGACGAAGCCCTCGACGGCGGCTGCGTCTACGGCGTCGCGGTGGGGCAGAGCTGCGGCGACTCGAACCTCTGCACCTTCAACGATGAGTGTCAGACAGACGGTGGGTGTGGCGGAGCGGTCGTCGACTGCATGCTGGCGACGCCGCCTGGCGAGTGCCTGACGCCATCGGGCACCTGTGTCGCCGACGCCGGCTGTGTCTTCGTCGACCGGATGGGCTCGTGCGGCGTCGCCGGCACCTGCATGTCGGGCTTGTGCGTCGAGCCTCCCGCCGATGCCGGCACCGGGACGGACGCAGGGGTCGATGCCGGAGTGCCCCTTGATGCAGGCGTCGACGCGGGAGCCGGTGGCGATGCGGGGGTCGACGCAGGGGCGAGCATCGACGCAGGCACGAACATCGACGCAGGCCCGAGCATCGACGCAGGCCCGAGACTCGACGCGGGCCCGACCGTCGACGCAGGCGTCTTCCTGCCTCCCTCGAACTTCACCGTCGGTCAGCTCCCGGCGACGTCGGGCTCGCTGCACTTCAACCTCGGCTGCAACTCCACCATCACGCTCAACGCCGTCGGGCTGAACGCGCCGCTCATCACCGCTGACGACATCTGCGTTCCGCCTGCGCTTCCACCCTTCGTGCGCGTCCCTCAGGGCACGGGCAACCCTGAGCTGATCATCTTCACCGTCGACCGGCTCACCATTCAGAACAACACCACCCTGCGCTTCGCCATCGGCACCGGCAACGCGGCGGCGATGGTTCCCGTCATCGCGGTGAAGGGGAACGCAGACGTCATCGGCACCATCGACGTGACGGCCTTCCCCGGGCCCGGTCGCATCGGCGTGCCCGACAACGGCGTCGGCGCCGGCGGCTCGTTCTGCGCGACGCTCTCGAACGGCACCACGACGACCAACCGCTCGGGCGGTGGAGCAGGCGGCAGCTTCGGGGGCGTCGGTGGAAACGGCGGCCGCGGCGCCGACTCGGGCGGCACCGGCGCGACCTCAGGAGCGGCCAGCATGTCGCAGACGCTCTCCCCGCTGCGTGGTGGGTGCGCCGGGTCCTCCGGAGGCAACGCCACGAACCTCGGGCGCGGCGGCGGCGCGATTCAGCTCTGGGCGCGTGGCGCGGTGAACGTCACCGGGCGCATCCTCGCGGCCGGCGGGCCGGGCACCGTCACGCCCATCTACGGCGGCGGCGGCGGTGGCGGTGGTTCGGGCGGCGCCATTCTCGTCGAGGGAAGCGCCGTCTCGTTCGGGGCCACCGCGCTGCTCGCGGCGAACGGCGGGAGCGGTGCGCAGGGCGCAGGCACCAACAACCCGAGCCGGCCAGGCGCGTACGGCAGCTTCGGTGTCACGACCGTCAACGGCGGCTCGGGAGGCTCGCAATGCGGCGGCGTCGGCGGCGTCGGGGCCGCGAGGAACGGCGGCGCCACGGGCGGCGAAGAGGGCGGCGTCAACCCCGCCTGCCAGTTGACCGCGTACGGCGGTGGCGGCGGCGGTGGAGGGAGCGTGGGCCGCGTGCGCGTCAACTCGCTCGCCACGTGCGTCGTCGCGACTGGCGCGCGCTTCAGTCCCGCCAGCACGTCGGGCCAGGGCAGCTGCGCAAGGTAGCGCCGCAGACCTGAGCCGAGGTGCGGCTAGGCTCGAGCCCGATGCCACCGTCGCTGCCTGCAGGCTGGACCGTCACGAAGCGCTCGAACCACACGGGCGGCTACTCTCAGCTCGATGCGGTTGGCGTGACGCTCGGCTTCCCACCTCGTGGCGCAGCCGCGCTCGAGTTCTCGGTCAACGGCGCGGCCTGCTCCATCGCGCTGTCCATCGACAGCGGCACCGTCACCGGCCTCGACCTCAGCGTCAGAGCAGAAGGCCCTGCGCCTGCGAGCGGGCCCCTCATCGCCCTGAGGCCCGAGACGGCGTTCGACCGCACTGGCAAGGAGCGCGGCATCGCGAGAGAGGTGCAGCTCGGTGAGGAGCGCTTCGACGCAGCGGTGTACGTCGACTCCAACGCGACGGACGCCGAGGTGAGACGCGTACTCTCCGCGCCGGGCATTCGCGCGGCCGTACAGTCCTTGCTCGGCACCGGCGCGGAAGACCTGCGCATCGACTCGACCGGCGTGAGCGCGCACTGGAAGAAGTCGCCTGAGTGTTTTCTACCCGAGCACGTGCTCTCGGTGCTCGAGTCGTTGCTGCTCGTTCATCGAGCCGGGCGGCCGAAGGGGCCGGTCCGCGCCACGCCGGGTGACGGGCTGCAGAGCCTGCTCATCGCGATGCTGATGGCGATCGGAGGCGCCTTGTTCTTCGCGAACTCGCGCTGGGACGCGCCGGTGGGGCTCCTGGGGGCCGGCGCGTTCCTCGGGCTGGTGGTCTCGTTCTTCTGCATCGCTCCCGGCATCCGACACGTCAGCGGCGGCTCGTCGTCACACCGCGCCGCGCGCGTCGTCACCATCACGCTGCTCCTCGACCTCCCGCTCGCCGGCGCGCTCGGCATGCTGCTCCTCAACTGCGGGCTCGACGGCTCCGAAGGCCGGACCCTGAGCGGCCTGGTGCGAGACGCGAGCGACCCAGAGGGCGACGAGAACCAGCAGGTCGAGGTCATCTGGGAAGACAGCAGCGTCGAGACGTTCCACGGAGCGTCGAACTCGTGGCAGGTGGGCGAACGCGCCCAGAAGACCGTTCAGCGGGGGCTGCTGGGCGTCGAGTGGTCATGGGGGCTCGAGCGTCCCGGCGCGCGTCGGTAGCGCTTGTCTCTGCCCGTCACTCGCGTCAGACCACCAGTGCCGTGCGCGCCCCCCTCACCGACGCCGAGCTCGACGCCCGCCTCGCGGCGCTCGCGTTGACGCGCGACCCGTCGGTGCTGTCACCACCGCCGTCGAAGAACCGCACCGTGGTGTGCAAGAGCGGCAAGAAGCGCGTGCTGGTGAAGATTGCCGACGGCGGCGGCAACGTCGGCGTGTTGCGCGAGGGCTCGATTCTCGAGCGCGTCTCACCGCTGAGCCGCAACAAGAACTCGCCGCTCCACCTGCCGACCGTCTTCGCGTTCGACCCGGCGCATGGGCTGCTCGGGCTCGAGTGGATTCACCACGGCGAGACGCTGCACCACTTTCACCGGCGCTCGCAGGAGTACCCAACGGCGCTCGCGGCCGAGGTGGGCAACGCGCTCGGCTACCTGCACCGCGAGAGCCGCGAGTCGCGCAGCAAGTACGCGCTGGCCGATGCGTTCCGTGACGAGTCCGACCTGCTCGAGTGTTTCCTGCGCATGCGGCCCGACTTCTACGCGCGGCTCTCGCAGGTCGGCATCGACTTCTTCGCCTCGGTGCAGTCCGACGGCGCGGCGATGCAGGGCCTGCAGGCGCTGAGTGAGCAGCAGCTGAAAGAAGGCGAGGCCGCGCTGCTCCACGGAGACCTGCGCCAGGCGAACCTGCTGCGCGCGGCGCCACCGCAGAAGAAGCCGCAGGTGGTGTTCCTCGACTGGGAGCTCTCGTTCTGGGGCGACCCGGCGCGCGACCTCGGCAGCCTGCTCAGTGACTACGTGCTGGGCTGGCTGGCGCCGGAGCACCGCAGCGAGGTGTTGGCCCGCCCGACGCTCGCCAGCTTCACCGCCGCGATGCTCGAGGCCTACGCCGAAGCGCGGGGGCCCGGCTTCGAGCTGACGGAGCACTTCGCGCAGCGCGTGGTGCGCTGGGTCGGCGCGGCGCTGCTCATCGCGGTGTACGGCATCTCGCACTACGAGCAGGTGCTCGACGCGCGCGCGCTAGGTGTCGCGAGGCACGCGCTCGACATGCTGGGCCGCCCCGCCGACTGGCCGCGCGTGTTGTGGGGAGAAGGCTGATGGCGCTCCCCGTCACCGACGACCGCACCCGCTCCTTTCGCGACCGCATGTTCTGTCTGCGCGCGCACCACGCGCCGACGCTGACGCGCGCCTCGGGCGACTCGGGCTTCGTCGCGCACCTCGCGACGAGCACGCACGGCGCGACCGGGTGGGACTGGAGCTTTCGCCTCGTGCGGCAGGGCGTCGGCTGGTCCTTCGTGTCCGACGGCAAGCTCACGCTCTTCCTCGACGAGCCCGGCCAATTCGTTCCGCAAGACGCGAAGCCCGGCGACCAGGTGGCGGTGCGGCTGCCGCGCGCGAGAGAGAACCTCTTCCCCCATCGCTTCACGTTGCATGGCGGCCAGGGCGGGCCGGTGCTGCCGCATGGCTACGCGAAGCTCTTCGTGCCGGTGACGTTCGAGGGCGCGAGCGCGCTCATCGAGGCGTTCTCGAGCAAGTGGGCCGACCAGCTGCGCTTCGGGCTGCACGTCTGCAACACGCCGGTGGACTTCGACCGCGCCGACGGCGCCATCATCGACGTCGGGCCGCAAGACGAAGCGGGCGCCATCAAGGTGCTCGACGCCTTCATGCGGCAGCACCCGAAGGCGATTGCGCCCCGCGGCCGGCCCTACGGCACCAGCGATGGCCCACTCGGCTTCCCGCGCGCCGTGGGCCAGGGCCGCACCGACCTCGCGGATGGATTCAGCTGGCGCAAGTGCCAGGAAGCGGTCGCGTCGGCGGGCGTTCGCTGAGCGAGCGGGCCATGCGCCGAGGGAACCAGCGCCGTCAGTTGCGACGTCTCGGGGTGATGAAGCTCGCTGGTTTCGTGGTGCTCCTGGCGGCGTGTCGCGTGGCCGGCCCGACGCCAGACCCGGCCGTCACGAGTCGAGCGGTGTGCGCCGCGCCGAGGCCGCCGACCCGCGCGTGCACCGTCGACGCGGACTGCGCCGTGGTCTTCCTCAACCGCGACTGCTGTGGAACGGGCCACGCGACCGGCGTCTCGGTCAGCGACCGGCCGCGCGCGGAAGTGCAGGAGCGCGAGTGCCCAGGCGTCGTGGCGAGGTGTGAGTGTCAGGCGCAGCCGACGGTGGCTGACGACGGCTCCACCGAGCATTCAGGCTCGGTCTCGGTCCGATGCGTCGAGCGGGCCTGCAGGACTTCATTCCTGCCGCGATGACCGTGGCGCTCTGAGGCGACCTGCCGCAGAAATCTGAGAGTCGGTCGGCTTCAGGGCTGCGCTCCCTGTGAGGGGCCCTTGGCATCATGCTTGGATGTGGAGTGATCATGACCGCTGACGAACTCTTCCGTGCGTTTTCCCAGGTGCTCAAGCTCTCCGTCGGAGCCCCGCTGGTGCTCTCGGCCTGCACGCGTCTCGACACCAGCAGCCTCGAGAAACCTGCGTGTAACTCGAGCGGAGGACTCTCCGTCGTCGGCCTCAAGCCCACCCGGCCCGTCAACTACACCGAGCTGAGGACGGGGAACGGGGGACGCGGGGACTTCACCTCGTCGGACGGCGGCTTCACCGTCATCAGCACCAGCGGCACCAGGTGCGAGACCGCGACCAACCAGGCCACGTGCAAGACGGGGCTCGATGCGCTCAACAGCCGCTCGGGGTTCTACGAGCTCTGCGGGCAGATCTGCGTCGGCTACCAACTGGCCACCAGCGAGGGAGACCTCGTTACGCTCATCGACACGCCGCAGGGCTTCCGCGACTTCCTCGGGCCCATCGACTCGGCACAAGAGGCGGCGTGGCGCGTGGCGACCGAGGGCTACAACTTCGAGTGCTACGACGGCGCGAAATACAAGACGGGCGTTCGCGCGTTGGATGGCGGCTTCGAGGCGATCGCGCTCCGGGGTGGCACGTGCGGGCCCAACACCTCGCTCAACCAGTACCTGCTGCGGGTCGGCGCCGACGGCACCGTCACGAAGGTCGACGAACAGCTGCTCGAGGTGGGCGACCCCAACTGCGCGGTCGGCCGTCGACCCGAGGGGCTCATCGACTCGCGGCGCACGCACGCACGCAGTCCGCTCGCGAGGCACTTCGAGGCCACCGCGTCGCTCGAGGCCGCTGCCGTCGAGGCCTTCATCGTCATGGAGCGCGAGCTGGTGGCCCACGGCGCCCCGTCGTCGTTGTCACTGCGCGCCCGCATCGCCGCAGAGGATGAGCGACGTCACACGCACACCATGGCGAGCCTCGCGCGTCGTTTCGGTGGGCGCCCGGTTCGTCCGGTGATGGAGCGCCGCCCCATTCGGTCGCTCGACGCGATGGCGCTCGAGAACGTGGTCGAAGGCTGCGTGCGAGAGACGTTCGGCGCGCTCCTCGCGCAGCGGCAGGGCCTGCTCGCGTCGGACGCCGAGGTGCGCAGCACGCACCAGACCATCGCCGCCGAAGAGACCAGGCACGCCTCCCTATCGTGGGACCTGCACGGGTGGATGAACCAGACGCTGGGCTCCCGTTCACGGCGCGAGCTGGTGCGCGCGTCACGGCGGGCGGTCGAGACGCTCAAGCACGAGTTCTGTGCGTCACCAGAGCGCGAGCTCGCGAACACCGCCGGGCTCCCGTCAGGCGACGAAGCGGTCGCGATGATTGACGGCCTCGATGCACAGCTGTTCCGCGCGGCGCTGGACTGAAACGCTCAGCGTTCACCACGAGAAGCCGAAGCTCGCCGCCACCCTGAGGGCGAGCCCACGGGTCTGCCACATCGCCGAGAGCACGCCTTCGACGAACCAGGGCACGCCCTCACGCCAGCCGAAGCCCATGCCGCCCAGCGCGCCAAGCCCGAGCTGCACAGGCGCCGACTCGTCGACATGGGCGGTCGCTCCCGCGAGCACGTAGACGGAATGGTCTCGTGACTGCTGGAGCAGGTCCCACGACGTCAGCAACGCGAGCTGGTTGGTCGAGGGACGCCCGAGCTGAAAGAGCCTCGCGTACTCGAGCATCACCGCGACGGTTCGATAGACGCAGTCGTCGCAGGCACCAGTCGTCTCGCTGATGTGCCGCGCGCCACCACGAAGCGCCGGTCCACCACCGAGCTCGAGGCCCGTTGCGAGCGCGCCGCCCACCGAGCCCGTCGCGAGGACGGCGAAGGTCGGCGCCCATCGGGTGGTGACGAGGTTGTCGTAGCTCGGCTGCACGCGCGCGGCCTCGGCGAGCGTCATGCCGTGCGAGGTGAGCCACTGGCCGAGCTCTTCGTCTGCAGCGAGCTGGTGGACCCGCGCGAGGTTGTTGGTGCGCGCCACGCGGTCGACCAGCGCGCCGTGCCCGGTCTGCTCGATGAGGTACGCCATCGCGCAGCGGGTCGCCGCGCGGTCGATGAAGATGGGCGTGCGCTCCGGGCTGACGTCGTTCACCGGGTAGCGGCCGGCGTCGATGTACTCGCGGAGGAGGTGAATGAGGCGATGCCGCGCCTCGAGCTGCGCGGGAGTGAGCCCTTTCGGCGTGGCGGCCTCGACCATCACCAACGCGCCTTCGAGGTGAGCCTGCACTCGCGCATGCTCCGCGTCTGCGCGAGGCGAGGCGCAGGCCGCCGCCAGGCTCGTCAACATCGCAAACATCCAATGACGCATGACCCGTTCCTCTCGGCGACAGACCGGCGACGAAGATGCCACGGGTCCCCGTTCCTGAGTGGCGCCGCGGCAATCGTTCGATAGGCTACCTATCACGCCCATGACACGAAAGCCCTCGACGCCACCCGCCTCGCCCGGCCCACGCTCTCGAAAGACACCAGCGCACGCGCGGCTCGACGCCCTCGTCGTCACCCGGCTCTGGGCGCTGCAGTTGGCGTTTCAGGCGCGCCTCGATCGCGCGCTCGCAGGTCTCGGGTTGACCAGCGCAGGCTTCAGGCTGGTCGGCGAGTTGATGAACGCTCCCACCGGCTTGAAGCAGCGCGAACTGGCGCAGCGCCTCGGCGTCAAGCCGCCCACCGTCTCGGTCGCCATCTCGAAGCTCGAGGCAGCGGGCGTGGTCGAGCGTGTCGACGACCGCGACGACTCACGTGCGTGGAGCGTGCGCCTCTCTCCGACTGCACCGCTCGCCCCCGGAGTGCACGTGCTCGAAGCGCTCGAGCGCGACCTCGTCGGCTCGCTGACCGCGAAAGACCGGCGCGCGCTCCTGAACCTGCTCGACCACGTCACCACTCGCCTGTCCCGGAGCACCGCATGACTGCCGCACTCGAAACCCGAACCCGCGCCTGGAACGCGGCGATGTCTGCCAGCCCCGGCCCGCTCGAATTGACCGTCGAGGCTTCACGCATCGACGGCGTCGTTCCGCACGCGCTGCGCGGCGGCCGGCTGCTCTCCAACGGCCCCGGGTGGACGCACATCGGCGGGCGGCTCGCGCACCCCTTCGACGGCCACGGCTACGTGCGCGCGTTCGAGTTTCAGCCCGACGGCTCGATGACGCTGCGCGCGCGCTTCGTGCAGACGCCGGCGTACACGAGTGAAGCGGCGGCGAAGCGCCTCACCCATCGCGGCCTCGGCACCAACCTCGGCGACCACTTCTGGCAGAACCTGAAGTTTGGAAACGGCCTGCGCAACGTCGCCAACACCACCATCGTGCGGTGGAACGGCAAGCTCCTCGCAGGGTGGGAAGGTGGAGCGCCGTACGCCGTCGACCCGACCACGCTCGAGACGCTCGGCGAAGAGACGTTCGGCGGCGTGCTCGCAGGGCAGGCCACGCTGGCGCACATGAAGCACGACGTCGCGCTCGACCGGCTGGTGACGTGCAGCATCAAGATGGGCCCGACGACGACGCTCACCTTCCGCGAGTTCGACGCGGCCGGCCGGCTGCTCGACACGCGCGTCGCGCCGATGCCGGGCTCGCTGTTCGCGCACGACTTCGTCATCACGCCGAATTGGTACGTGCTGGCCAGCAACCCGCTGCAGATGAAGTGGGGAGAGCTCGCGAAGGCAGTCTTCGGCGCCTCGACGTTGATGAACGCCATCGCCAGCGACGCGCGTGTGCCCGGCGCCGTCTACCTCGTGCCGCGACGCACGCCGGGGCCGGTGCGCACGGTGACGCTGCCGGGCCGCGCCTTCGTGGTGCACTACGGCAACGCGTTCGAGCGCGACGGCGCCGTGCACCTCGACGCGTGCCTCTTTCACGACTTCGCGTTCGGCGCCGAGTTCGGCTTCCGCGGGCCCAACGCGCCGCTCGACCCGGCATTGCCTGACACGCGCGTGCCGCAGCACCTGTACCGAATCGTCCTCCCAGACGGCGCCACCAGCGGCACCTGGCAGCAACTCGCACCGCACGGCGTCGATTTTCCCCGCGTGCACCCAGGGCACGAAGGGCGAGAGACGCCGCTGCTGTTCGGCGCGACGAGAGCCGACACGCGCCACAGCGACCCGTTCGACTCGTTGCTGCGCGTCGACCTGAGAGACCACTCGAAGCCACCGCAGACCTGGTTCGCAGGCGACAACGTCTTCGTCGGTGAGCCCATCTTCGTGCCGTCTCCAGAGCGCGACCACGAAGGCCACGTGGTGGCCATCGTCTCGGACGGGGCGGCGGAGCGCTCCACGCTCGTCGTGCTCGACGCGTCGAACCTCGAGGCCGGACCCATCGCGCGCGTGCCGATGCCGTTGTTGCCGTACGCGTTTCACGGCACGTGGGACCGGGCGCTGTAACTCAGTCTCCTGACGAGACTGGTGGGCTTTCTCTCCTGGGGTGAGGGAGCCGATACGACTGCGCGAACGTCGCTTCTCCCTCACTCACCGCGTCGAAGCGCCGTCGTTGGGGCTGCGGCCTGCGAGAGCGGCTCACGTCGACGCGGGCCGTCCCGTCGCCCCGCGTTCGTGGAGCGCCTGCAGCAAACCAGCGCCATCGTCGACGCCGAGGAGCACTGGACGTGCGTCACTTCGATGCAGCAGCACGGTGCCTCCCAACCGCGATGACCAGCAGCGCGCGACCTCCCCGGTCTTCCTCACCTTGAAGAACCCGGTGAAGCCCATCAGCCCGCCGTTGCCCGCGAACCGCCACGCGCCGCCGCCCATCAGCGCGAGCTGCGGGCCCACTTCGGCCGAGGTGATGTCAGCGAGCGGAATGCGCACGTCAGACCAGGCCAGCCGTTCGACGATGAGCGTGTCGTGCTCCACGCGCACGCCACGCGGCGCCAACAACACGGTGAACCCGAGAATCGCGGGCACGCCGAGCGTCACCAAGAAAGTCAGCCACGCGACCGGCGCGGGGACGTGTGGCAAAGAGAACAGCGCGAGGGGAACGAGGCTCGTCACCAACACCACCGCACCAGTCAGCGCGGTGATCCACTTCACGGTTCCGTCGGTCGTCATTTGAAAGCGCATGGGGAAAGCTCCTTTCCCCAGACGAATTGCAGTCGGAATGCCGGGCCAACCCGTCGTGAACAGGTCGGCGCTTCGACTCCCACCACGATTCAACCAACGACGACTGCGATTTGACTCACACCCGCATGGGCATGACGACCGACGTCGACGCGCGGTCACCGGGCGCGTGGACGACGCCGGGGCTGTGCTCGTCACCGAGCTCCAGCGCCACTTCGTCGGTGTCCATCACGCTCAGCACGTCCATCAGGTAGCGCGCGTTGAAGCCGACGGTGAGCGAGCCACCGCGGTACGCGACCTCGAGGTCGTCCTTCGCCTCGCCGAGGTCCGGGTTGTTGGCGCTGATGCGCAGCAGGTTCTCTGACAGCGACAGCTTCACCGCGTTCGACTTGTCGCTCGACAGCAGCGCGATGCGCTTGAGCATGTCGTGGAAGCGGCCGCGGTTGACGAGCAGCTGACGGTCGCTCTCTTTGGGAATGACGCGCTGGTAGTCGGGGAACTGGCCGTCGATGAGCCGCATCACCATCGAGAGGCCGGGCTTCTTGAAGAGCGCCGAGTTCTCCGCGAAGCCGAGCTGGCACTCCGCGTCGGGCGCCTCGTCGAGCAGCCGCTTGAGCTCGAACAGACCCTTGCGGGGAATGATGACGCCGCCCTTGAGCTTGAAGTCGCCGGTGAGCTCGCGCTCCACCATCGCGAGGCGGTGACCGTCGGTGGCCACCATGCGCACTTTGCCGCCCTCGCGGGGCTCGAAGTACACGCCGTTCAGGATGTACCGCGTCTCGTCGTGCGAGATGGCGAACGAGGTGCGCTTGATCATCTCGAGCAGCGTCGTGCCCGTCACCTTCACCAGCGGCGCGTTCTCTTCCTTGGGCAGCTTGGGGAACTCTTCGGGCGCCATGCCGACGATTTTGTAGTGCGCGGCGCCAGAGGTGATTTCGGCGTAGTTGTTGGCGAGCTTCTTCACCGTCAGGCTCGCCTCGGGCAGGAACGAGACGATGTCGAACAGCGTCTTCGCCGACACCGTGACGGCGCCGGGCTTCATCACCTCGGCCTGGTGCTCCGAGACGATGCCGATGTCGAGGTCGAACGCGGTGACCGTGACGCCCGTCTTGGTGGCGTTCACCAGCACGTTCGAGAGGATGGGCATCGTGGCCTTGCGCTCGACGATGCCTTGCGCGCGGAAGAGGGCCTTCTTGAGTTCGTCAGCGGCGATGCGGAATTCCATGGCGGCCGGGTGTAGCCCTGCCCCCATTGGGGTTCAAGCGTGACTGCTCGCGCGCAGAGCTGATCAGTCCCGGCCGGGAAGAACGCTTGCGCCGGGCGCCATCACAGTGAGAAGCGAGCCCACGATGCGTCGCCGCAAGGAACCCAAATGGCTGTTGGCCGCCAAGGAGCGCGGCGGCGTCACGGAAGACGGTGACTTCCTCTCGCGCGCACTCTCCCGGGCTGGCGTGCTGCCGCATCTGGAGGCTGAACGCGCGATTCGAGAAGGCCGCGTGTCGGTCAACGGGAGGGTCGCCACGGTGGTGGTGGCTCCGCTCGACGAAGGCGCGAAGGTCGAGCTCGACGGAGACGTCGTCGACGTGCGGCCCACCACGCGGGTGCTCGCGTTTCACAAACCCAAAGGGCTCGTCGTCGATGGGCGAGACCGCGAAGGCATCGGTACGGTCTTCGAGCGCCTGCACGCGCTGCTGCCGAAAGAGCTCCGCGGCTACGGCTGGCTCGCGGTGGGCCGGCTCGACCGCGACACGACAGGGCTCCTGTTCTTCACCAACGACGAGCGCTTCGTCGCGCACGCGACCGACCCCGAGACGAAGCTGCCCAAGCGGTACGTCGCGACGGTGAGCGGCAAGGTGAGCGACGCGAAGCTCGAGCGGCTGCGCAACGGCGTCGAGCTCGAAGACTTCCGCTCGGTGCCTGCGAAAGCAGAGCGGCGCAGCGAACACGACGTCGCCCTCACGCTGACCGAGGGCAAGTTTCATCAGGTCAAACGCATGCTGGGCGCCGTGGGCCTGGCGACGCTCGAGCTGCATCGCGAAGCGGTGGGTGAGTACGTCATCGACGTGCCCATCGATACGCTGCGCGAGATGACGGACGAAGAGGTCGAGCGGCTGCTCGGCTATCGGCCACGTCACCTCGACCGGTGACTAGACTGGAGCGGCCCACCGGCCCCGCAACACGCGATGCGCCATCGCATAAACGACGAGCGCGACGAGCGACAACGCTTCGCGGGGCATTCCGGCAGCGTCACATGCCACCTGCGCTCCGAAGTACCCCCCGAGGTCACGGGAATCGTCGCGAGCTTCATCAGCGGCAAGCCCTGCGTCGCGAAGAGACATGACCGGTGCGCCTAGAATAGTTCGAGCTGCTCCTTCGGGAACAGCTACTACGCGCCGCTCGAGTGGTGACGCAGCGATGGGCCCCTCCGTTTTGTCCAAGGGTGGGGGGAGCGAGCATGGTGAGCCGCAGTTCGATGGCCAGTGCCCAACACGCTGTCCGTGCGAGCTGTCAAACGAAGTCACGGTCCTTCTCGAGACCGCGCCGACTCAAGGCCGTTGGCTCTTAGGAATTCGGCCCGTGTCAGCTCACGCGACCTGTGACCACATGGCACGGCACGCTCACGTCAACGGTCAGAGTCAACCTCGACTAGCGTCACAACCATCTTCGAGGAGGCAGAGTGAACTCAAGGAAATGGCTGCCGCTCTTTGTGCGGGAATCCGGAGCACCAGCAAGAGCCGACTACGAGGCTATCAATGAGGAGCCCTCGCTGGGGCTTCAACGAGGCATCGTTGACTACGTTGGCTGGTCCATCCTCGAGTCTCATTACGGGAAGCTCATCCTCTGTCGTGAGCGTGTCGTCGTGATTGAGCAAGCGCTCGATCTGGACCTGCATGGAGAGCGGACGGATTCGCCGCTCGATCCCTTCATTCGACTGTCCCTGCCGAAGAAGCTCAGCGTGGTCGACTACTGCGTGTTCCACTTTACAACTGACCGTGACTCGATGGCGCAGGTCGAGAGCCTTCGGAGCGCAATGGAGAGGTCGCGTTTCGCATACACAATCGACCTGGACAATCTTGCGCTGGTTCGAGTGCTTCCGCCCGGAGTCGAGGAGGCGGTGCGTGCGGCATTCGGCATCAACGCAGCGAACACCCATCTTCGAGAAGCTGTTCACTGGGCGACCGGGGTTCGTCCAGATCCGCTGAAGGCTTTCGATGCTCTCGTCCGCGCATTGGAGGCAGTGGTGATCCCTGCGTTGGCGCCAAACGACGGCAAGGCAACCTTGGGCAAGATCTTGGGCGCAATCCGATCTGGCCAAGTGAAACTTGACTGCGAGTTGCCGCGAAGTGGCCAAGCTGCGGCGGGCGTGATGCCTATTCCGGATTTGGTTCGCGGGATGCTTGAGTTGGTCTGGTCCGGCTATGAACGCCATGCGGGTGGAGCACGCGAGCCAACCGTAGCGGAGGTTCGCGCACTTCTGGGAGTCGCAGGCAGCCTAGTGAGTTGGTTCGGAACTGGCTTGGTAAAGAAGAGCTGAGCTACTTCAACAGGCGCGATCAGACGCGAACCATCACGACCTGCCTCCCCCGAACGAGTCGGATGGCTCCGACAGCGAAAGGCGCCGGGGCTCCGTGCGTGACGCCTCCGTCGACAAGTTCGTAGTCCGCCGACGCCGCACTCCATTCTGGTTAGAACGCCGGATGTTCGATGAGTGGTGCGCCGCCAGTGGGCTGCTACCAAACGGGTTCTCTGGCACGGTGCGCGCGTGAGGCGTCGGCTGCTCATTGGAGGACTGATGCTGGGGCTCGCCGTCGCCTTCGTGGTGAGCGCTCTCTCTGACTCCGCCGAGCCGGAGCGCGAGAGCAGTCCTGTCGCAGCGCCTTCGCCACCTGTCGCTTCGCGCGTGACGCCAGTTCGACCTGTCGAGCCCACGAGGCTCGAGCTCCCAGAGCTGCCGACGTCGCCTCAGGATGACCGCGCGCCGGTGCTCCCCTCGACCGAGCAGCCCACGCTCGCAGCGCCGCAGGCCGATGCATCCGTCGAGGCTCCACTCACACCTGCACCAGCGTCGGCACAGGTCGCCCTGGACCAGGACGCCGGCGACGTGCTCCAGGCGAGTCCCTCGCCAGACGCGACGCCCGCGCGACCCGACGACAAGCGCTTCACCATTCGCTGGGACGACGAGGGCGCGTGCGCCGAGAAGCCGCGCGTTCAGCTCAAGCCCGCACGCGACGCGCTGCTGGCCTCGTTCGTCGAGCGCCGCATCGGTGACGCCGTGTTCCTGCACGACCCGCGCGTCGACCCCTCGGAGCTCACCCGACTCTTCGCCCGCCTGCAGAGCGCCCGCGTCGCGACCGCCGCGTGGATCGACTGGGCGCCCAACACGCCGCCGCCAGCGACCATCGTGTACCGGACGAGTGAACAGCTCCGGAGCGTCGCGTGCGTGAACGAGCAGACCGTCGGCTACTACGACGGCCGACTCCACGTCAGCGCCGACCCCGAGCTGCCCGAGCCGGTCATCGAGCAGACGGTGGTGCATGAGTACCTGCACTTCGCGCTCAACCAGGTGGGCGTGTCGAAGCCCATGTGGCTGCACGAAGGCCTCGCGATGCACGTCGCCGAAGAGACGTGGTTCACGACCTCGCGGCTCGACTTCAAGCGCTGGCTGCAGACGAACAAGCTGCCTTTCGAGGGCATGGTGTTCGCGTTCCCACACACGGCCGACGAGAAGTTCGCGCTCGTCGCGTACTACCAGAGCTTCCGCATGGTCGACTTCGTGATGGAGCAGCGCGGGCCGGCCGGCATTCGTTCGCTGGTGACGCAGCTCTCGTCGAAGAGCGTGACGGCCGAAGACGCGTTCGTGCAGGGCGCGGGGCTGTCTGCGTCGACGCTCGAGGCGCAGTGGCAGCTGTTCGTTCGCTGACGGCTGCGGGTCGCCAAGCGCCTGCGATCAGACAGCCCACGAAGCCGATGTCCCACGGGGGAGGGCTGACGAGTCCTGTCCCCATGAACAGCGAAACCGAACAGCAGATTGAGAGCCTCCGAGCCCGCGTCGCCGCCGACCCTCGCACGAAGGCCATCGCGAAGAGCCTGAACCTGCCCGTCGAGGACTACGCGGGCCTCGTCGCGCACTTCAAGGTGACGGGCGAGGAGCCCCAGTTCATGGTCGCGAGCGACGAGGTGCTGCGCCAGCATGGCTGCCAGCCGCCCACCAGCGCGAACGTCACCGGCTTTCTTCGCGCCGAGAAGAGCGTCATCGAGAAGTCGGGCCGCACCTCGAGCTTCGACGACCTGCCCCGCGTTCAGCCGCGAGCCCAGGCCGCCGCTCCTGCCGCGCCCCTCGACGCAGGCCTCGTCAACGACCTCAAGCGCTCGATGAAGCGCACCCTTCGCTGAACCACCTCACGCTTCATTCACGTCACTCTCGGGAGAATCGCCATGGGCTTCATCGCAGACGGCATCAAGAAGATTGGTCAGGCAATCGGCAGCGCGGTCGAGACGATCGGCAAGGCGGTGTCGGGCATCGCGAAGACGGTCAGCTCCATCGCCGGAGCCGTCAGCGACTTCGTCAACAACAGCCCCATCGGGAAGTTCCTCTCGGTGATTCCAGGCATCGGGTCCCTGGTGAGTATGGTGGGCAAAGGGGCCGACCTGGTGAAGGGGGTGTCTGACACGGTCGCCAACGTGACCGACTTCGCCACCCGCTTCGCGCAGAACCTCATCGGCAACGGCGCTGGTGCGAGCGCGGCGCTCAGCCCGACGGGCCTGGGCTTCATGGGCGCGGCCGTGCAGAACTTCGGCTCCATCGACAACCTGCTCGGCTTCGCCCAGGGCCTCGCGCCGGCCTTCCAGGAGCAGCCGGGCCAGAGCGAGCTGCAGCAACAGCTCACCAACTTCGCGCCGTGGAACGTGGCGCAGCTGCTGGCCGCACGTCACGCCGAGCTGCTGGGCGACTGAACGACGCTCTCACCTCACACGCCGTCACGCAGCCGTGGGTAGTCACTTCGCTGAACGGAGTACACGTTCAGCAAGGTGCCTGCCTGCGGCTGCCACGTTTTCCTGAAGTCGAAGCCGAGGGTGTTGGCGAGCGCAATGGAGCGGCTGTTCCACGGCGCGATGAAGCCGAACAGTTCTTCGAGGTCGAGCACCTCGAACGCGCACCGCATCGCTTCGCGCCCCACCTCGGTGGCGAGTCCTCCGACGCGAGCATCGGGAGCGACGAGGATGATGTACTCGACGCCGGGCCAGCCCTCGGGGCACCAGAGGCCGCCACGGCCGAGGAGCCGACCGGTCGCTTTCTCTTCGAGCACCCACGGCCCGAAGCCCCGCAGGTGCCAGTGGCCCACCATCATCGCGAGCACGCGCCAGGCCTCATCGCGGTCGAGCGTGGGCTGCTGCATCCACTTCATCGTCTCGGCGTCGGCGAACCACGCAGCAAAGGCGTCGAGGTCGTCTTCTCTGGGCATGCGCAGGCGAAGGCGCGCGGTCTCACGGGTCATCAGCGCTGGCAGTGAGTCGGGCTTCACGGGCACCTCATACCAACCGCGGCGCCCCGCACGAATGGGCGAGCGAAGATTCACGCCTTCTTGGTGACGCGACTAGAACGGCGCGCATGGCGAAACCCCCTGTCCCGCAAGCGGCTCCGCGGCTGTTCGCGCCCTCGGCAGAGCGACGGCGGTTGATGACCGTCGTCGGTGGTCAACCCTACGGCGTCCGCGACCTCTACCACTCGCTGCTCGCCGCCTCGTGGAAGCGCGTCATTGGGCTCGTCACGCTCATCTTCCTGCTCATCAACGCGCTGTTCGGCGCGGCCTTCATGCTGACCGGCGGCGTCGCCAACGCCGACCCGAACAGCTTCCGAGACCACTTCTTCTTCAGCATCCACACCTTCGGCACCATCGGCTACGGCAGCATGTACCCGCAGAGCACGGCAGCCGAGATTCTGATGACGGCCGAGGCGCTCACCAGCCTCTTCACGAACGCGATGGTGACGGGGCTCGCCTTCGCGCGCTTCGCCCGGCCCACGGCGCGCGCGACCTGGTCGAAGGTGGCCTGCATCTCGGACCGCGAAGGCGTGCCGACGCTCGTCATTCGCGTCGCGAACGAGCGGCTCAACCACGTCGTCGACGCCACGATGAAGGTGGCGGTGATTCGCGCCGAGGTGACGAAGGAAGGCGAGCGCCTGCGCCGCGTGCACGACCTGACGTTGATGCGGAGCACCTCGCCGTCCTTCATCCTCACGTGGATGACGATGCACCCCATCACGAAGGAGTCGCCGCTCTACGGCATGACGGCGGCGCAACTGCAGTCCTCGGAGTCGGAGATCATCGTCACGCTCACCGGCCTCGATGAGACGCTCGGTCAAACGATTCACTCGCGCACCAGCTACCTGCCCAGCGAGGTGCGCTACGGCGCGCGGTTCGTCGACGTCATCGGAGGCGTGCAGGACGGCAAGCGCGTCATCGACCTCACGAAGTTCCACGACACCATGCCGTCACCGCTCAACCGCGAGGCGATGGGGCTGTCGCCCGAATGAAGACGACGCTCCAGGGCTGGGGCGCACAGCGGCGCGTCGAGTGCGACGTGCACAGTCCGCAGACGACGACTGAGGTGACGGCGCTCCTCGACGCTGCAGGCACGCTCGCGCGAGGCCTGGGGCGCAGCTACGGCGACGCCGCGCTCAACGAGCACCGGCGCGTGGTGTCGATGACGCGGCTCGACCGCTACCTCGCGTTCGACGAAGCGACGGGCGTGCTGCGCGCGGAAGCCGGGGTCAGCCTCGAGCAGGTGCTGCGCGACTTCGGGCCGCGGGGCTTCCTTCCAGCCGTCACACCCGGCACCAAGTTCGTCACGCTCGGCGGCTGCATCGCCAACGACGTGCACGGCAAGGCGCACCACGCGCAGGGCTCGTTCCTCTCGAGCGTCGACTCGTTCCGCGTCGTCACCGCGACCGGCGCCACCGTCACCGCGAGCCGAACCGAGAACGCCGACCTCTTCTTCGCCAGCTTCGGCGGCATGGGCCTGCTGGGCATCATCACCGACGTGACGCTGAAGCTCCGCCGCGTCGAGACGACGTACTTCCGCCAGCAGGCCATCGTCGTCGGTGACCTCGACGCGATGCTCGACGCCCTCGCGGAGCACGACGCGACGTCGCCCTACTCGGTCGCGTATGTCGACCCGCTCGCGACGGGCCGCTCCCTGGGCAAGGGCGTGTTGACGGTCGGCGACCACGCCTCGCTGGCCGACCTGCCGAAGGCGTTCGCGACGCACCCGCTCCACGTCGCGGGCCCGAGCCGCCTCGGCGTGCCCTTCGAGTTGCCAGAGCTCACCTTGAACCCGCTCACCATTCGGGTCGTGAACCAGGTGATTCAGGCCGTGCTGCGCGGCGCGAAGCCGGTGAGCCACGCCGAGTCATTCTTCTATCCACTCGATGCCATCGGCGACTGGAACCGCGGCTATGGGAAGCGCGGCTTCATTCAGTACCAGTTCGTCGTGCCGCTCGACGGCGGCCGTCAGACGTTGCGCGCGCTGCTCGAGGCCATCGTGTCGAGCGGCCAGCTTCCGTTCCTCAACATCCTGAAGCGCATGGGGCCGTCGAACGAGGCGCCGCTGTCGTTCCCGATGAAGGGCTACACCTTCGCCATCGACTTTCCGGTGCGTGACGGCCTCGTGGCGCTGACGCGACGGCTCGACGCGATGGTGGCCGACGCAGGCGGGCGCACGTACCTGGGCAAAGACTCGTGGCTCGACGCGGCGACGTTTCGCCGCATGTACGCGCGGCTGCCCGAGTGGCTGGCTGTGAAACGACGGTGGGACCCGCACGGCCTCTTCACCTCGGACCTCGGCCGTCGGCTCGACATCGGCTAAGCGGCGCGCATGCGATTCTGGGTGATGAAGAGCGAGCCTGATGTCTTCTCCATCGACGACCTGAAGCGGGAGAAGAAGACGGGCTGGGACAGCGTGCGCAACTACCAGGCACGCAACTCGATGCGCGACGACATGCAGGTCGGCGACCTGGTGCTCTACTACCACTCGAACGCCGAGCCCTCGGGCGTCGCGGGCGTGGCGAAGGTGGTGGGCCCTGCCATCGCCGACCCGACGCAGTTCGACCGCAAGAGCGACTACTACGACGAGGCCAGCAAGAAGGACGCGCCGACGTGGCTGATGGTGACGGTGGGCTTCGTCGAGAAGTTCGCGAGCGTCATTCCCCTCGAGGCGCTCAAGGCCGAGAAGGCGCTCGCTGGCATGCCGTTGATCCAGAAGGGCCAGCGCCTGTCGGTGATGCCGCTGTCGAAGGAGCACTTCGTGAAGGTGCTCTCGATGGCGGGAGCGAAGACGTCGGTCTCCTGAGTCAGGTCGTGACGAACTCGGGCACGACGACCGGCGCGGGAGCAGCCGCCCGCCGCAGCCACAACAGGTAGACCGCCGGGTACACCAACAGCTCCAACGCGAAGCTCGTCACCAGCCCGCCCACCATCGGCGCGGCGATGCGCTTCATCAGGTCGGCGCCCGTGCCCGTCGACCACATGATGGGGAGCAGGCCCAACATCGCCGCGCAGACCGTCATCGCCTTGGGCCGCACGCGCTTCACCGCGCCGTGCACGATGGCCTCGACCCGGTCAGCCTCGGTGTTCAACGCGCCACGCGCACGGGCGTCGGCCACCGAGAGGTCGAGGAACAACAACATGAAGACGCCCGTCTCAGCGTCGAGGCCCATCAACGCGATGAGGCCGACCCACACCGCGATGGACATGTTGTAGCCGAGCACGTTGAGCAGCAGCAGCGCGCCGACGGCCGAGAACGGCACCGCCAACATCACGAGTGAGGCTTTGAAGGCTGATTTCGTATTCAGGTACAGCAACCCGAAGACGAGCAGCAACGTGAGGGGAAGAATGAGCGTCAGGCGCTCCTTCACGCGCAGCATGTTCTCGTATTGGCCGCTCCAGACGACGGCGTAGCCGGGCGGCACGGTGACCTGGCTCGCCACCGCCTGCTTCGCGTGCTCGACGTACCCGCCGATGTCGACCTTCGAGGTGTCGAAGTCGACGTAGACGTAGCCGGCCAGCAGCCCGTTCTCGTCTCGAATCATCGACGGCCCGGTGGTGAGCCGAACGTCGGCGATGGCTGAGAAGGGAATCGTGCCTTTTCCACCGGGGAGCGGCACCAGCACCCGCTCGAGAGACTTCACGTCTTCGCGATAGTCGCGCGCGTACCGAACCGTGATGCCGTACCGCTCGCGGCCCTCGACAGTGACGCTCTGCACGTCGCCGCCGACCGCGGTCATCACCATCATGTTCGCGTCGTCGACCGACAGGCCGTAGCGCGCGAGCTGGTCGCGCTTGAGCTCGAAGTCGAGGAAGTACCCGCCCGCGACGCGCTCGGCATACGCGCTGCGGGTGCCCGGCACCTTCGCCACGGCCGCCTCCATCTCGAGCCCGATGCGCTCGATGGTGGCGAGGTCGGCGCCCATGATCTTGATGCCCACCGGCGTACGAATGCCCGTCGACAACATGTCGAGCCGCCCTTTGATGGGCATCGTCCACGCGTTCGAGATGCCTGGCAGGCGCAGCTTCGCGTCCAGCTCCTCTTCGAGCGCGGCCTCGGTGATGCGGTCACGCCAGAAGGGCCGAAGCCCGCGCTTGAGCCACTCCGGAGCCCATGACGAATACCACCGCGGCGTCTCACGCCACTCGCGCTCGGGCCGCAGCGTGATGGTCGTCTCCATCATCGTGAAGGGCGCCGGGTCGGTCGAGGTGTTGGCGCGGCCCGCCTTCCCGAAGACGCGCTGCACCTCGGGCACACTGCGAAGGAGCTTGTCCTGCACCTGGAGCACCTGCTGTGCCTCGGCGACCGACATGCCCGGCTGCACCGCCGACGGCATGAACAACAAGGTGCCTTCCCGCAGCGGCGGCATGAACTCGGAGCCGAGCGCGAGGTACAGGGGCACCGAGGTGGCGACGACGGCCGCGGCGGCGAGGATGGTGGCCTTCGGGTGGCGCAATACGAAGCGGCACGGGCCTTCATAGAGACGGTGCAGCAACCGGCTGACCGGGTGACGCTCTTCGGCGCGGTACTGACCGACCAGCAGCGCCGTCGCGATGGACGCCAGCCAGCGCGGCTTGAAGGTGAAGGGGTCGATGCGTGCGAACAGCATGCGGAGCGCGGGGTCGAGCGTGATGGCGAGCAGCGCAGCGATGGCCATCGCGAGGTTCTTCGAGAAGGCGAGCGGCCTGAAGAGCCGGCCCTCCTGGTCGACGAGCGTGAAGACCGGCATGAACGCGACGGCGATGACGAGGAGCGAGAAGAAGACGCCAGGTCCCACCTCGAGCAGCGCCGCGAGCCGCACCTGGTAGAAGTCGCCTTTCTTTCCTCCCTCGACCCACTGGTGAATGCGGTTGTACGCGTTCTCCACCTCGACGATGGCGCCGTCGACCAGCACGCCGATGGAGATGGCGATGCCGGCCAGCGACATGAGGTTGGCGTTGAGCCCCATCAGCTTCATCGGAATGAAGGCCAGCGCCACCGACACCGGAATGGTGATGATGGGCACGATGGACGAGGGAAAATGCCAGAGGAACAGCAAGATGATGATGGAGACGATGATCATCTCTTCGATGAGCTTGTCCTTCACCGTCTCGATGGCCGAGAGGATGAGCTCGGAGCGGTCGTAGGTCGTCACCACCTCGACGCCTGCGGGCATCGACGGCTTGAGTTCCTGCAGCCGCTGCTTCACGCGCTCGATGACGGCGAGGGCGTTCTCTCCCTGGCGCATCACCACGATGCCGCCCACCACGTCGCCTTCGCCATCGAGGTCGGTGATGCCTCGGCGCATCTCGGGCCCGAGCGTGACGGTGGCGACGTTCTTCACGGTGACGGGCGTGCCGCCTTCACTCGTGAGCACGAGCTGCTCGAGGTCCTCCACCGTCTTCACGTAGCCGCGGCCACGCACCATGTACTCGCGGCCCGAGAGCTCGACGAGGCGTCCTCCGACGTCGTTGTTGCCGGTGCGCACTGCAGAGATGACCGACTCGAGGCTCAAGCCGTACGAGGCGAGCGCGTTCGGGTTGACGTTGACCTGGTACTGCCGAACCTGGCCGCCGACGGTCGCGACCTCCGACACGCCCGGCACCGACTGGAGCGCGGTGCGCAGAAACCAGTCCTGATAGCTGCGCAGCTCGTCTGACGCGTGTTTGCCCGTTCGGTCGACGAGCGCGTACTGGAAGACCCAGCCCACGCTCGTTGCATCGGGGCCGAGTTCGGTGCGAACGCCGGCAGGCAGCTGCGACTGAATCTTCGAGAGGTACTCGAGCACCCGGCTCCGCGCCCAGTACGGGTCGGTGCCGTCGTCGAAGATGACGTAGACGAAGCTGAAGCCGAAGTCGGAGAAGCCGCGAATGCCCTTCACGTGCGGCGCACCGAGGAGCGCGCTGACGATGGGGTACGTCACCTGGTCTTCGATGAGGTCGGGGCTGCGGTCCCACTTCGAATAGACGATGACCTGCGTGTCCGAGAGGTCGGGCAGCGCGTCGAGCGGGATGGTCCGCATCGAGTACCAGGAGAACGCGAGCGCGATGATGGTGAGCGCGATGACGAGGTACCGGTGCTCCGCCGAGAACCGAATGACGGCGCGAATCACGGAGCGCGCTCCTTCAGCGTCGCGTCGTCGACGGCCGCCTCCTCCGGGAGCTTCGGCGGGCTCATTCTCGCCAGCGACGCGCGCAGCCTCGACTCGGAGTCGATGAGGAAGTTGGCGCGCGTCACCACCGCGTCACCTTCGCTGAGCCCCTCGAGCACCTCGGCGAACTCGCGCCCCACCTCGCCCACCGTCACCCGCCTCGGCTCGAACCGGCCTTCGTCTCTCGAGAGGAAGACGACGTCATCGGCGCCGCTGCGAATGAGCGCGTCGGCTGGAACTCGCAGCACGTCGTTCGCCGGGCGCGCGATGGTCACCTCACCGAACATCTCGGGTCGGAGCGCGCCGTCGGCGTTCGCGAAGGCGAGGCGCACGCGCGTGGTGCGGGTCTTCGGGTCGAGCAGCGGGTCGATGAAGAGCACCGTGCCGTCGAAGTGTTTGCCGGGAAACGCGCTCAACGTGAGCCGGGCCGTGAGCCCTGGAGAGACGAAGCGCAGCTCGGTCTCGTACACCTCGGCGAGCACCCACACCGTCGAGAGGTCGACGACTTCGTACGGCATCGCGCCGGCCTCGAGCCGGGTGCCTTCGACGAGCTCCTTGCGGGTGATGACGCCGCTCGCCGGAGAGACGAACGTGACGGCCCTCGCCGCAGTGCCTTCGCGTTCCAACCGTTGCAGTTCTGCCTCGGGCACGTCCCAGAGCTCGAGCTTGCGCCTCGACGCGGCCACCATGCCGGGCGACTGGGCCCTCGACGCGATGAGGAACTCGTTCTCGGCGGCCAGCACCTCGGGGCTGTACATCGCGAAGAGCGGCTGGCCTTTGCGCACCGACTTGCCGACGAAGTCGACGAAGACGCGCTCGACGTAGCCGGGCACCTTCACGTTGACGCGGCGCACGCGGGTCTCGTCGACGCTGACTCGCGCCACGGTGCGAAGTGCTCCGCCGACGGGGCCGCGGTCGACGCGCGTGGTGCGAAGTCCGATGAGCTGCTGGCGCGTGACGTCGAGCTCGACGATCGCCAGCCCATCGACTTCGCGCTTCGACGTCGTCTCGCCTTCGACGACCTCCTTCGAGGGGACGGGCGCGTCGGGCGACTTCACCAGCCTCATGTTGCAGATGGGGCACAGGCCGGCCTGGTCACTCACGACGGTGGGGTGCATCGGGCAGTGGAACTGCGGCGCCGCTTCGACGGCGTCGACCGGTCGCTCGAGCGTCACCAGCTTCATGTTGCAGATGGGACACAGGCCGGGCTGGTCGCTCACGACGGTGGGGTGCATCGGGCAGTGGTACTTCGGCGCCTCCGACACCGAGCCGACCGGTTGCTCGGCGCGATGCGCGAGCACGACCCCGAGCGGGATTGCGATGGCGGCGGTGACGACGATGATGAGCACTGCACGAAGCCGCTTCACATGCCCTCCTTCGGCACGCTCGATGAGGGCGTCGCGCTCGGCGCGGCGCTACCCATCTGCACTCCGGCGACCGTCACCTCGGAAAGGGAGAGCTCGTCCTGCGCGATGGCGAGCCTCCAGGCATCGGCGAGCACCACGTACGAGGCGTCGAGCACACCGATGGTGGCCGACGTGGCATCGAGCACCGACGAGAAGGGCACCTTGCCGATGCGGTACTGCGTCAGGGTCGCCGTCGAGGTGGCCTCGGCGTCAGCGCGCAGGCTGTCCTGCGACGTGCGCCACACCTGTGAGAGCGCAGCCCAGACCGCGAGCCGTTGGGCGACGCGCAGCCGAACGAGCTGCTCGACGGCCTCGACGTTCTTGCTGGCGGAGTCGAACACCGCGTTCGCCTCGGCGACGCCGCGCGCCTGCTTGCTCCCCGCAAAGATCGGCAACGGCACGCCGAGCGTGACGGTCCACATCGGCGCGAGGCGGCCTCGCACCATGACGCCCGCGCCGACCGAGAGGTCTGGCAGCGCCTGCTTCGCGCTGAGCGCCTTGCCGTGCTCTGCGCCGCGAGTGGCTGCGCGCGCCGCGAGGACCTCGGGGCTGCGTTCGAGCGCGGCGGTGACGGCGGCCTCTTCGGCAGGCGGCACCGGAAACGCGAGCGACGCGAAAGGAGCGCCGTCGACACGCGCATCGAGCGGCCGTCCACGAAGCCGGTTGAGCGCCTGACGCTGCAGCGTCACCTCGACCTCGGCCACCACCCGTTGCTGCCCGAGGCGGGCCAGCTCGAGCCGCGCACGCAAGATGTCGGACTGCGGGCCCTCGTTCGACTCGTAGCGGCTCGACGCGACGGCCACGGCCTGCTCCAGCAACGTCGTCAGCGTCGACAGCAGCTCGAGCCGCGCACGCGCCACCTGCATCGACACGTACGCGCGGCGCACGTCGGCGATGGTGGAGAGCCGGGTGCGCTCGAGCGCGAGCTGACGCTGGCTCACGTCGACGCTCGCGACCGCGCCACGCAGGCCCGCCTTCCCCGGGAACGGGATGGTCTGCGACGCCATGAAGAGCACCCAGCTCGTCTCCATCATGCCGACCTGCCACGAGGTGAAGGTGTCGTTCTGCACGCCGACCTGCAGCATCGGGTCAGCCCACGACTCGGCCTGAGGCACCCGCTCCTGCGCGGCCACCACGTCAGCGCGCGCCTGGTCGAGCTCGGGCCGCGTCGCGAGCGCCTCGTCGATGAACGTCGCCAGCGCGCCGTCGGCCTGTTGGGCACTCGCGACGGTGCTCGCGAGCGCGACGACGAGCGCCACCCCGGAGAACTTCCGCGCGGCGAGCACGCCACCGCCGACCGCAAATCCAGCTGCGAGCGCGAGCACACCCCAGACGCCGACGCAGGTGCTGGCCATCGACGCCGTCAGCAGGCCGAACCCCAGGGCCGTCGCGAGGCGGGGCAGCGAAAAATGCTTCTCGAACGCCCAGATGCTGATGAGGGCGCCGGCCGCGGCTCCACCCAGCGCACTGCTGCCCAGACAGAGCTTCATGCACCAAGGCCCCGCGCAGGCGTGGCCGACGCGCGCGGTGCAGAGGACGAGTCCAAGCGGCAGGGCTCCCGCTGCGATGCCCAGCGCGGTGGCGCGCGGCAGGCCGTGGCCGAACCACAACGCAGCGACCGCCAGCAGCATCAACCCGCCGCCCACCAGCATCGTCGTCACCGGCTTCACGGCGAGCGCGGCGGCCGGCACTGCGAGCACCAGAATCGGCAGCGCGCCAAGGAGCGCTCTGCGCAGACGGCTCCATTCATAGGCCCGCCTGGCGTGCTGCTCGAGCGGGTGACGGCTCAGCTCCATGTCTGAGGTAGGCGCGAGCCGCGCTCAGCGTGACCTGCCCCTTTGGGCGTTCAGCTTCGAGCGAAGGTGCGGCGCACGACTTGCGGAATGAGCCCCGCCGAGAATCCCCCGACGAGCGCGAGCACGCCCGAGGCTCCCACGCACGAGCAGCCCATGGCGCCGGTGAGCACCGCCATCGTCGAGGCCGCAGCCCAGAAGCCCCAGCCGAGCTTCAATCGCGTCGCGACGATGGAGACGACGAGCCCGGCGGTGACGCCACCAGCAGTGCACGCGGGGACACAGAGCGTCGAACAGTGGCCTCCAGCGCACCCGTGACCTGCGTTCGCGACGAGGGCGAAGACGAGGGGAATGAGCCCAGACAAGACGCCGGGAAGGACGGCGCGGTGAAGGTCGCGGCCTCGCCACAACAACACCACGCCGGTCACGAACAGCAGGCCACCGAAGAGCGCCGCAGACGAAGGCCTCCTTCCGAGCAGCATGGCCACGGCGGCGACCAGCAGCACGGGCGCGGCACCAGCGAGGCTCCGGCCCAGCCGGGCCCGCTCGTATCGGCGTCGAGCCACTCGCGCGAGGGCCGTCAGGTCAGTCGAGTCCATACAACCTCCGAAAGGCGTCACGCAGGCGAGTCAGCGCCCGGGCCCGGCGTTTGCGCAGCGTCGCGCCCGACGCGGTCGACGCGGTTTCCCAGTAGGTGGCGATGAGCGTCTGCTGATCAGCTTCCGAGAGCGTGCCGAGCGCCTCGATGGCCGCTCCGAGGAGCACCTGTTGCTCCTGCTCCTCAGCCGCGTGCCCACCGTCGCTCTCGTCTGGCTTCTCGTCGCTGGTCTCGCGCAGCCGCGCCTTCTTCTTGAGCAGCGTTCGGCATTCCCACGTCGCGATGCCGAGCGCCCAGGGCAACGCGGGCCGGCGCCAGTCGTACTCGTTGGCGCGCTCGAGGATGCGGAGCATCGAGGTCTGCGCAGCGTCGGCGCCATCGGCCTCGCCGCCCATCACGCCGGTGCAGAGCCTCGAGATGGGCGCCCAGAGGAGCTGGAAGGCCGGCGTGAAGGCCTCACGGTGGCCCTCCGCGAGCGCCTTCAACAATCCATCGAGCTCTGACAGGTCGGACATGGAAACAGCACGCGTGAGACGTCGGGCGGTAGGGCCCGTGGAGCGAGACCTTCACACGCCTAGGCGCGGGAAGCCCCAAGCGTGACAGGCGGGTATGACGCTCGGGAAAGACGCTCCCGCGCCCTGTTCCTCCTGAGTGCCGAATGGTACCGAGCGGCCCGTGAAGCTCGCGCGCCTGATGATCGGTCTTTCGTTTCTGGCCTGCGGCCCTCTTCCCGTCGTCACGCAAGACGTCTCGTTCCTCGTGCCTCTGGAGCAGAGCCGCGCGTTCCTCTCCGCCTCGACGGTGCTGCCACGCGCCCAGTTCGACCGCCTGCATGCCTTGACCATCGTCGACGAGCCCGACGCGCTCTACGGCGCGCTCTCGGTCGTCGCCGTGCGCCTCGACGCGTGTTTCCGCGAAGGCGTGAAGCCCGGCCCGTGTCAGCCGCAGGTGCGCCTGGTGCTCCAGCCCGTCTTCGACGAGGCCGGTACTTTGACGACGCGAGACGCCGCCGTGCACCTCTTCTTCTCGACGAGCGAGGCGCAGCTGCTGACGCTGGTGAAGTCGATGTCGACGCTCCGGAGCGAACGCCGACTGAGCCCGCCCGACGAGCTCGCTGCGCCGCACCCCGGCTTCGCAGACGCGGCGTTCATGACGTCGCTGCGCACGACGCTGCTCCCGTTCCTCGAGGCACGCGCATTGGTGCGCATCACCTCGATGAGCGTGCACGCGAGCAACCTGGCGTGGATCTTCGCGGGCGCCGACCTGACGAACGGCCAGGCCCGGGACCTTCACATTCCCACGCTGGACGCGCTGCACGAGCACCACGTCACGAGCACCGGAAGAGAGGCGGCGCTCGAGGTGACGATCGACCCGTCCTCGCCGATGGAGCCGGCGCTGACGCCCGTGCTCGCGCCTGGAGGCCTCACCCGCGCCACGCCGTCGGAGCTGGCCGCCGCCGCGACCTCGGTGCAGCGCCTCGAGGACCCCGCGAGCCACAACCCGGGCACCGTCGACTGCGCCGCGTGTCATGTCGCCGCGCTGGCTCAGCGCGCGCTCGCGAAGCAGGGCGTCGCCGTCTCAGGGAGCCCGGCCGCCTCGAGCGCCTACGACGACACACGAAACCTGCGCGCCTTCGGCTACTTCTTTTCCGTACCCGCCATCAGCCCCCGGGTGCAACGTGAGACCGCGCTCGTCCGCGAAGACTTCGCCCGCCGTCTGGAGAAATGACATGCGCCTCGCGCTCTCGCTCGTTCTCGCCGTCACGTTCTTTCCCTCGGTGGTGCTGGCGCAGACGTGCGCTGCCACCGTGTTCGGAGACGGGCGCTGCGACTGCGGCTGCGGCACCGTCGACTCCGACTGCCCGGCCGGCGCGAAGTTCGACGCGTGCCAGGTGACGCATTGCGCGGCGGGCACGGTGCCCTGGGAGCACAACCCGCACACCTGCATGGCGTCGGCGTGTGGTGACGGCTGGAACGACACCGTGAGCGGCGAGGTGTGTGACGACGGAAACGCGCTGGCGGGCGGGGGCTGTGCGGCGAGCTGCCGGGCCGTCACCTCCGGGTACGTCTGCGGCGAGGGCGCGACTGGCTGTCGTGTCGCTCCAGTCGATGCGGGCGCGCCTGACGCAGGCGTGGTGGTGCCGGACGCTGGCCAGTTGATGACGGTCGATGCCGGCGTGACGGCCACGCCTGATGCCGGAGCTCAGGTGCCGCTGAACCCGATGACGCCGGGCTGCGGCGCGTCAGGAGCCGGTGTTCCCGTGACGCTCGCGCTCGCCTTCGCCCTCTTCGCGCGGCGCCGGGCACGTCGCTGAGCTGATCAGCCCGCTGACCCGTGTGTCAGCGGATGTGTCACTCATCGAACGTCGCAACCGACGGTGTTTTCAAGGCGGCCGTGCGGCTGAAACCGTGGGCATGGCCCCTGCACAACCGGCCCTCATGCTGACCGCCACCCTCGCCCACGAGCTGACCCCGCCGCTTGCCCTTGTCGCTGCCGTTCAGGCTGCGGAGTGGGAGCTCCTCGCAGCTCAGGAACGACGGGCGCGCGCCGAGCGCCTGGCCGATGCGCGACGACTGCGGGACGAGCTCGAAGGCGAGCTGGCGGAGCTGAAGGACTCCGTTCGCTGGCTCCACGCCGAACGACGCGCGCTGGCCGCCCATGCTTCGAAGTCCCGGGTGGCTCGCGTCTTCCCGTGGGCGTGCGGCCTCGGCGCGGTGGTGGGCCTCGTGCTGGTCCTCTGGGTGCGGTGATGGCGTCCGACCCGAACCTCGCGGTGTGTGAGCACCTGGGCGAGCGGCTCGCCGACCTGCAGACGGAGCTTCGACGGGTTCGTGCGCTGCTCGCTGCCGAAGGTGAGGGCCCCGAGCTCGCCGCGGTCGAAGCAGAGGTCGAAGCCCTGCGCGCCAGCGTTCAGCACGCGAAGCAGGAGCGCACGAAACTCGAGCGTGAACTCCGGCCGCTCCGGGCAGCGCTCGACCGCCGCGTGAAGCACTGACGTTCCCTCTCGAACGACGCGCGCATCTGCGGCACAACCGGGCGCGTGGCGAACGCGACCTCGAGCCTGCTGCGCAGCGCCCTCGACCTCGAGCTCAGTGAGCTCTCGTTCACCGCAGACCGCCTCGTCGTGCGCAGTGCTCCGGGACTGATCCGCCGTGCGCTCGCTGCGGTGGTCTCGCTGCCGTTGTTGATCATGACCCTCACCACACTCCAGCACTTCGACCCGGTGATGCTCGGGCTCTTGCTCCTGCTTGGCGCCGTCACCCTGCCCTTCGTGTTGCTGGTCGGCGTGTCGGTGCACGAGAAGTCGTACAGCCGCGCTGAGGGGCTGAAGAACAGTCTGCGGGTGTTCGGGTGGGTCACCGAGGCGCGCTCGTCCGTGCCGCCTGGCGCGACGGTCATCGTGCGCGACACCACGTCGAGAGGGCAGCGACGCTTCGCCGTAAGCCTCTCGCGCTGCGACGGCATGGAGCTGAGCGTCTGGAACGATGAAGCCCTGGCGGTCGAGGTGGCGGGCAAGCTCGCCGCGCTGCTGGGGCTGCCGATGGAGCGTGCCGCGCCGTCACTGGCTGCGGCGCGGTGATGCGGCTGACCTCGAGCGAGATGCGGGCGCGGACTCAACGGCACATCGGACACGGCGGCAGCGGCATTCCGGGCGGCGGCGCGTTCACGTCCACCGGGTAGAAGAAGCGCTCCTCGACGGGGTTCTTCAGCAACCGGAGCAGGTCCCTCGTCAGCTCGAGCTCAGCCCTGGTGACGGGCGTCACCACCGGCTTCGTCATCGTCGGCTCCGATGGCTGTGAACTCTCGAGAGCGGGTGGTGCTTCACTCGCTGCCTCTGGGACGAGCGACTCGTCGAGCCCGCCACAGCCACAGAGCGCCAGCGAAGCCAACAGTGCGGTGAGGGTCTTCATGGCAAACCTCCTGTTCTTCAGGCCCATCGGTGCATCGGGTGTACCCGGCAGAACTCCGCCAAACCGCAGCTGACGGTGGTGTTGCCCGCTGCCGATTCTGCGCTCCTCCGCGAGTGCTGCGCAGGTGTGCGGGCGACGCGCAAAATTGATGACGCGCATGCAATCGCGCCGGGAGCGACCTCACTCGACCCGCCTTTGAGGGTAACGTCGCGTGCGTGAAGCTCCGCGCTCTGCTCGTCCTGTCGCTCTCCCTCGCTGGTGGCTGCGTGTGCGTCGACCCGTCGGACGTCATGTCGTTCAGTTGCGATTCCGACGGCGGCTGCTCCGATGCGCTGGTCTGCTGCGACGGCTTGTGCCTCGCGTCCTGTCAGGTGCGCGATGGCGGGGCCGGCGGCGCAGGTGGGGGCCAATCGTTGGCGGGTGGTGCAGCCGGTGGCGGGACTGCCGGCGGCGCGCAGGCTGGCGGCTCGGCGCAGGGTGGTGGTGACGCTGGCGGATCAGCTCAAGGCGGCGGTGACGCTGGTGGATCAGCTCAGGGCGGCGGGAATGCTGGCGGATCAGCTCAGGGCGGCGGCTCCACGGCCGGTGGCTCAGCCCAGGGCGGCGGGAGCGCGGGCGGATCAGCGCAAGGCGGCGGCAGCGCGACGATCGCGACCGGCCAGCCGTGCGTCCCCGGCGTTCCGTGTGCGAGTGGAATCTGCGCCCAGGGCCGGTGCTGCGACCGCACCTGCAGCGGCGCCTGCGAGTCGTGCGCGCAGACGGGCCGCGAGGGCTCGTGTGCCGTGTTGCCCGAGGGCACCGCGGCGTCGTGTTCGCCCTTCGTCTGCGACGGCCAGCCCGGGTGCCCCACGATGTGCACGTCGTCGCGGCAATGCGCGAACGGCTCGTTCTGCGACTCGGGCACCTGCCGGCCGACCCGCGCCGCTGGTCAAGTCTGCACCGCGAACCTCCAGTGCACCTCGGGCTCGTGCGCGAACGGAGTCTGCTGCTCGACGCCCTGCACCGGCAGCTGCGACCGCTGCGACCTGATGCCCGCCGGCACCTGTCGGCCCTCACCTGTGGGCGACCCCGGAGAGCCGCTGTGCGGTGGAAACGTCACCTGCAACGGCACGAACGTCGACTGCCCGATTCCCTGCACGGCGGGCTGCCCCTCCACCACGTACTGCTCGGGGACGCTGTGCGCGGCGAAGAAGCCAGAAGGCTCGACGTGCGGCATGGCCGCCGAGTGCGTGAGCGGGAACTGCGTCGACGGCGTGTGCTGCAACAGCGCGTGTGGTGGCGGCGCGAGCGGCGACTGTCAGGTCTGCAACCGGGCCGGCAGCGTCGGCACCTGCGCCGTTCTCGGCTCGAGCGTCGAGTGCCGCGCTTCGACGAACACCTGCGACGCGCCCGAACGGTGCGACGGCGCCAGCCCGGTCTGCCCAGCCGACGCCATCACCGCGCGAAACGGCAGCGACTGTGGCTCCACGACGAGCTGGAGTGCCGTCTGCACGCCCGGCGCCGGCACGTGTCCGACGACTGGCACCGAAGCCGGCTCGTCGACGTCGCGAACCTGCATGAGCAACGCGTGCGTCGTCGCGGGCCCACAAGTCACCAGCCGCGGCTGCGCCTACAACCCCGTCTCGCGAGACTGCGGCACCTCGACGACGTTTGGAAACTGCGCGCAGACGGGCGGCGTCTGCAGCACCACCGGCACGCAGCCGGGCGTCACCACGCCGCGGACGTGCAGCGCCAACGGCCAGTGCGTCACTGGCATCGGAATGGGCACGTCGCAGGCCTGCACCTTCAACCCCGCGGGCACCGCCTGCGGCACGAACACCGTCTGGTCCGGCATGTGCGTCCAGACGGGCGGCGCCTGCTCCACCACCGGCACCGAAGCCGGCACCATCAACTCGAGCACCTGTAACGCCGCTGGAGCCTGCCCAGTGACGGGCTCGGTGCCGACGTCACGCGCGTGCACCTTCAACCCCAACGGCACGCCCTGCGGGACGAACACCGCGTGGACCGGCACGTGCGCGCAGAGCTCGGCGGGCGGGGTGTGCACGACGAGTGGGACCGAGGCCGGCACCATCAGCTCCAGCACCTGCAACGCCGCTGGAGCCTGTTTGGTGACGGGCAACGCCGGCACCTCACGCGCCTGCACGTTCGACCCGAGCGGCATCGCGTGCGGCAGCACTACCGCCTGGAGCGGCACCTGCTCGCCACCCTCTGGCGAGACCTGCTCGTTGAGCGGCACCGAGACCGGCACCATCACCAACAGCACCTGCTCGACGACGGGCGGCTGCGTCGCTGGGATGCCGTCGGGCACCACTCGCCCGTGTACGCGAACGGTGCCGCCGGGCCAGTCGTGCGCCTCACCGGTGTGCCTCAACTGCAATGGGCCTGGCGACGCCTGCGGCGACTTCTATCTGCGCGTCTGCAGTGGAGGAATGTGCGTGCCGGCCGCGACGCCGTTCGACATCTGCCAGTGCCCGAACTCGGGGTCCTTCTGCCCGCTCTGACGGCGGCTTGAACGTGTAGTGCGAAACGCGCTACATCTACGGCATGCGAGCTGCTCGGAAAGAACACCCCCTCTCGATGCGCCTGCCGGTGAGTGACGTGGAGCTCATCGACCGCGCAGCCGGCATCAACGGATGCTCGCGAACCGAGTTCGTTCGTGAGGCCGCGGTGCGCGCCGCAGAGGGCGTTCTGCTCGATCGGGCGCTCGTGCGACTCAGCCCTGCCGCTTTCGGAGCCTTCGCCCGCGCAGTCGCAGGGCCCGGCCGACCGGTGCGGGAGCTGGTCGCCGTACTCGAGCGGAAGGCGCCCTGGGAGTGAGTCTTTCGGCGCCCGAGCTGTTGACCGAGGTGCACGACGTCTCTCAGTTCGGATGCGGGAAGCCGGCCCTCGATCACTGGCTGAAGACGAAGGCGCTCTCGAACCAGCGAAAAGGCTTCACCGTCGTCATGGTCGTGCGCGAGGCAGGGCGCGTCGTCGGGTACTACGGGCTGGCTCCAACGGCCGTCGTTCCGTCCACGCTGCCGCGTTCGGTGAGAACGGGCCAACCGCCAGACCCCGTGCCCTGTCTGCTGCTGGGCCAGCTGGCGACGGACACTGCATGGGCAGGTCGCGGCGTCGCGAGCGGGCTCCTCAAGCATGCGCTGCGTCGATGCGTCGAGGCGGCGCGACTGGTGGGCGGCAGAGCGGTGCTGGTGAACGCCGTCGATGCGGAGGCAGCCACGTGGTGGCATGCGCGCGGGTTCGTGCCGACGAAGGACGACCCGTTGTTGTTGTTCCGCTCTCTCGGTGACATCGCGGCGTCGGTCGCGGCAGCGAAGTGAGGACCTCCTCCTGCGCGCAGCACCTGGACGACGCTGAGCGCGGCCCGCCGGGTCCGACCGAAGAAGAGGCCGTCAGGGCGCTGGGCGACGCGACTCGGACAACCGGGTCGGCGGGTGGAACTGGGCCGGCATGCCGCGCAGCCCTTCCTCGATGAGCTCTCTCCACGCGGCGTCACCGCGCTCGACCGCGAGCCGATGCGCACGAGACGAGACGCTCCGCACGCGCTCCATCACGCCCAGCGCGCGGCGCAGCACCGGCAATACCGGCCCGATGTTCGAGCGCTCGATGCCGAGCCCGTCGGCCATGCGCCGCCCCAGCAGGTGGTGCGCGACGGCCCGCGAGAAGGGCAACGTCAGCTCGACGCGTCGCCGCTCCCACACCGTGCGCGCGGCCTTCAACCCGAACGTCATCAACGCCGCCGTCAACGCGCGCGAGTCGTCATCGGGCTCGCCCTGCGTGACGAGGATGAGGTCAGCGAGCTTGAGCATCTCGGCCTCGGTCACCGGCAGCAGCGCCTCGTCGGTGCCCATCAACCAGCCGACGTAGCGCCACAGGTGCAGGTAGTCCTTCGCTTCACGCGCGCTCGGCCGCAGCCCCAGCTTGCGCAGCCCATCGAGCACCACCACCGAGAACAACAACGTCGTCGCCGCGAGGTCGTGCTGGTTGATGGGCTCGCCCCACGCGTCCGCGTCCCACCGGCCCGAGTCCCACAACAGGCGCCGCACCTGCGCGTGCATCACGCGAACCTTGAGCGTCACCTGAAACCCGTCACCACCGCGGTGCAGCGCGCGCGGCACGCAGACGGCGTGAACGAAGCGGGCGGTCTCCATCAACCGTCGCGGCGCCTGCTCCGTGAGGCGGCCCGAGAACGCGAGCGGCTTGTTGCCTCCGGGAGAGGCGTAGCCGTACGGCAGCGACGCCAGCGACAACACCAGGCCTCCGATGGGGCCCGCGCGCAGGAGCAGCTCGCCCGCGCGGTCCATCACGTCCCAGTCGACCCACGCCGGCACCACTTCGACCTCACGCAGCAGCGCGCGAATCGCCGGGTGCGTGTGCGGCACCGACGCCGCCCCTCCCGCGAGCCCGCGTTGCAGCTGCGCCCAGCCTTCACCTTTCGGCAGCTCCCGGAACGCCAGCACCACGGCGTCGGCGAGCGGGTCGGTCTGTGACAACGCCGCGCCGAGCAGCGCCACCCGCGCGCCGTAGAGCGAGTGGACCTGCGGGGAGTCGTGGTACCGCGACGGCGTCATGGCTCGACGAGTCTAGACGTCAGCGGGAACACGCACTCGAACGAACGGCGACGTGATGCTGAGCGCGACGGAAGGCGTGACGCGCTCGCTGAATGAAGTGGCCTCGGCATCGTGGAGACATGGCGCATGCTCCTCGCGCTCCTGCTCGGGCCCGTGAAGTTCACTCTTCGACGGCGACTCGGAGTGTGAAGTCCGACCCGCGAGCGCTCCTCAGACGGCCGGCGGAGGCGTCGCCTTGAACATCGGCCCTGACGCCGGGAACACCGCGCGCCCCGCCGCCGGGTTCACCAGCAACGCGAACGAGATGTAGAGCGCCAACAGCATCAACACGATGGTGGCCACGCCAATCACCATCGACAGCGCGCCGAAGCCGCCGGTGCCCGGGTCGGTGAAGTGGCGGCCGATGCGCGCGAGGTAGAGCACGTCGATGTCGACGAGGAAGAAGAAGAGCAGCTTCGAGAAGAAGCCGAACGCGTACGTCAGCACGATGAAGATGAGCAGGAACGTGAGGTCGACCGACAGCACCACGCTCGAGTCGACGCCGCGGCCGTGGCTGGCTTCGTCGAGCACGTACCAGTTGAAGACCCAGTTGAACGAGAACGTCGTCAGCAGCGTGCCGCCCAGCGTGTTCTTGTTCGCCAGCGACATCATGCCCGCAATGAATTGACAGCCCGCGCCGAACAGCAGGCAGAACCACGAGGCCGTCTTCATCATCGTGCCGATCTTCACCGGGTCGCTCGGCAGCCAGCCAAACGCGATGGGCACCAGCGCCGCACACCCGATGCTCAGGCCGAGGAGGCCCAGCGGGGTCGGCTCTCCGAACATCGGAGCTGGGGCGTTGGCAGTGGCAGGGGCGGACATGAGGACTCCTGGAAGCAGCGGTGAAAACCGACGCGCCCATACGGGAAATGGAGAGCCACGGGAAGCGCGTGGGTCGCTCAACCCTTGAGGAGGAAGAACGCCACCAGCCCGACGAGGATGACGGCGAGGAGCGCCCCAATCCACACCGCAGGGCCCGGGCCGGTCTGCACGCGAGGCTCGGAGAAGGTCTGCTCCGACGGCCTCGCGTCCATCGGGGCCTGCTCGTCGACCGTCACCGGCGAGTCGAGCTGCGTCTTCGCCATCACGCCGCTGCGAGCGCGGGCCCGCGCGCTCTTCGGCGGAAGCGGGACGTCGACACCTTCGAGCCCGAGCACGGTCGCCGCTTCGCGCGAGTCCTTCGGCGGCTCGACCTTCACCGTCTCTCGCGTCGCCGGCCTGGCCTTCGGGTCACCGACCGTCGCGGCCTCTTCGCGCGCGCGCAGCAGCCTCGCCACCTCACGCCGGGCCTGCTTCGCGGTCGGCCGCTTCGTGGGGTCCTTGTCGAGCAGCTCGTGCACCAGCGCCGCCACCTCGTCGTCGAGGTCGAGCACCACCTGCGTCAGCGGCCTGGGCGCTTTGGTGAGCTGCTGCTCGATGACGCCCCACGCCGAGGTGCCTTCGAACGGCGGCCGGCCCGAGAGCAGCTCGTACGTCATGCAGCCGAGCGCGTAGAGGTCGACGGCCGGAGTGAGCTCGCCCTCCTTCGCCTGCTCCGGCGCCATGTACGACGGCGTGCCCACGATGCCCGAGCCACGCCCCGTCGCGTCGGCGAAGCGGGCCAGGCCGAAGTCGAGCAGCTTGGGGAAGACGCGGTTCTCGGCGAGCCGCTGCAGGAAGACGTTGCCCGGCTTCAGGTCGCGGTGAATGACGCCCGCCGCGTGCGCGGCCTCGAGCGGCGCCAACACGTCGTTGAGCACCCGCAGCGTCTCGAGCACGTCGAGCCGCCCCTTCGAGGCCAGGCGCGCGTCGAGCGGCTCGCCGTCGAGGAACTCCATCACCAGGTAGGCGCGGCCGTCGGGCGCCTGCCCGAAGCCGATGACGTCGACGATGCCCGGGTGGTGCACCGCGTTGGCGACGCGCGCCTCTTCGAGCAACCGCGAGCTGCCGCCCTGCGCTTCCGACGCCAGGCTGCCCTTGAGCACCTTGATGGCGACCTTCTTCTTGATGAGCGGCTGCTCGCCCCTGAAGACGATGCCCATGCCGCCGACCCCGACGATGTCGTCAAGGCGGTACTCCCCGAGCCGCTTCCCGAGGAGCGCGAGGTCAGCAGGGTCGAACGCGCTGCGGCGGAGCGCCGTCTTCGCGTTGCCTTCGCTGTCGTCGTCGACCCCCATACGGCGTCGACTCAACCACACCTGTGCAGGTGATCCTCGACTCAAAATGGGCCACCGGCTCCCACGCCGTCGGGCGATACGGCGGCACCTGGATTCGCTAGACTTCGTCGTCTCAGTTCTTCCCGGGGGCGTGATGGCTCAGTGGATCAACCGCACCGCACTCGTTGCCATGGTGTGCACCTCGGCGCTGCTCGGTGCCTCCGTCGCGCTCGCCGAAGACACCACGAAGGCGCGCGACGCGTTCCTCAAGGCGCAGACCCTGTACTCGGCGGGCAAGTACAAAGAGGCGCTCACGAAGTTCGAAGAGTCGCTCGCCGCGAAGCCGCACCCGTCGACCATCTTCAACATCGCGCGCTGCCAGGACCAGCTCGGCGACCTCGTGCACGCCATGACCTCGTACAAGGAGTACCTGCGCCTCTCTCCCCAGGCGACCGACGCCGATGAGGTGGTGAAGGCCATCGCCAGCATCGAAGGCCGGCTGCAGGCGGCGGGCACCCAGCATCTGCTCGTGTACGTCGAGCCGGCGAGCGCGCGCGTCACGGTGGACGGCAAGGACATCGGCGCATCTCCCGCGTCGACGACGCTCGCGCCCGGCAGCCACGCGGTGTCCATCTCGGCGCCCGGCTTCGACCGCTACGAGCGCAGCTTCGCGATGAGCGCCAGCCGCTCGACCGAGTTCACCGTCTCACTCCGCGCCTCCACCACGCCCGTGCAGCCAGCCGTGAAGGTCGAGCCGGTGAAAGCCACCGAGCCAGTGAAGGTCGCCGCCACCGACACGCCGACGACGGCCATCCTCACGCCAGCGACGTCGACGGAGCTGCGCGACGACCTCGCGCCGGCTCCGAAGCGCCGGGTCTTCACGTGGGTCGCGGCGGGCACCGCAGGCGTCGCGGCGGGCCTGGGCGTCGTCTTCGCCGTCATGATGAAGAACAACGAGACGGCGCTGAAGATGCTGGACTCGGACCGAACGCGCGCGCAGGCCAACGCCCTGTATAGCGGCGCCTTCACCATGGGCACGGCGGCCACCATCTCGTTCATCACCGCGGGCGTCTCCGCAGCTGCGGCGGTGCTGCTCTTCTTCATCGAGGGTGCGTGACGCTCCCGTTCGAGTTCATCGTTCGAGAGGGGCCCGAGCGAGGGCAGCGCATTCCGCTGCCGGCCGAGCGCTTCTCCATCGGCGCGGCCGAGAGCTGCGCGCTGCGCTTCCCCGCCAACATGGTGCGCGACGTCCACGCCGAAGTGGCGCGTGAAGAGGGCGGCAGCTTCGAGGTCGAAGACCGTACTGGTGCGAGCCTCGTGTGGGTCGACGGTCAGGTGGTGAAGAAGGCGCCGCTGTACTCGGGCTCGGTGGTGCGCCTGGGCCGCGTCGAGCTGCTCTTCGTCTCGCTGGAAGACACCGCGGCCTTCGAGCCCACCATCGACCGGCCGCCGAACGCGTCAGGGAGCGGGGTTCAGCAGGCCGCGGGAATGCGCTTCAACTCGAGCCCCTCGAATGACAACGGTCTGGCGGCCCTGCGCGCCACGCCGCTGGGCCGGCCGGTCGAGCCGGGGCCTTCGTCGCCGCTCGAGTCGTCGCCGAGCTCGCCCTCGGGCCGCTTCAACACCGGCGACGTCATCGAAGGCCGCTACCGCGTCACCTCGCGCATCGCCGCCGGCGGCATGGGAGAGGTCTACAAGGTCGAGCACGTCGAGCTCGGCAAACCGCTGGCGATGAAGGTGATGCTCCCGGGCCTCAACGCCGACCAGGAGTTCATCAACCGGTTCAAGATTGAAGCGGTCGCCGCCAGCCGCATCGGCCACCAGAACATCATCGACATCTCGGACTTCGGGCGCACCGGCGACGGGCGCTTCTTCTTCGTCATGGAGTTCCTCGACGGCATGACGCTGTCGAGTCTGGTCCACCGGCAGGGCCAGCAATCGCCCGGCCGCGCGGTGAGCCTCGTCCTGCAGGTGGCGCGCGCGCTCGCCGCTGCGCACGAGCTGCACATCGTTCACCGCGACCTCAAGCCCGACAACGTGATGGTGATGCAGCGCCCGGGCAACCCCGACCTCGTGAAGGTGCTCGACTTCGGCGTCGCGCGTGTGCAGGTCGACAACGAGAGCATCGGCCAGACGGCCGCCGGCATCGTGGTGGGCACGCCGCAGTACATGTCGCCCGAGCAGGCCAAGGCCATCGTCGTCGACGTGCGCAGCGACATCTATTCGCTGGGCCTCATCCTCCACGAGCTGATGACAGGCAAGCCGGCCTTCACCGGCGAGACGCCGCCCATCGTGATGGTGAAGCAGGTGACCGAGCCGCCGCCGCCGCTCCCGGACTGGGTGCCCGAGGACCTGAAGGACCTCGTCTTCGACATGCTCGAGAAGGACCCGGCGGACCGGCCGCAGCAGATGAAGGAGGTCGTGCAGACGCTCGACGGGCTCCACCGCACGCTCAAGACGAACGACTTCCAGCTCCCGTCGTCGACTGCGCCGACGAAGGAGCACGGCCGCACGCCGACGCCCGCGCCGCCGCGGTCAGGCAAGCGCGCTGCGCCGACGCCGGCCCGCGGCCCGACCCCCACGCGCATTCCGTCGGGTGGCCGCGGCTCACCAGCGAGTGTGTCGGGGAAGAACGCGCCCCTGGTGGTCGAGCGGCTCGAAGACCCCGAGAAGAACTCCGCGACGCTCGCGCGCGCCGAAGCACCCGTCTTCGAGGCCGAGTCGTCGAACCCCGCCCTCGACGTGTTGCCGAGAGCCTCACGCGCTCCGCTCTTCATCGGCGCGGCGCTGGTGGCGGTGTTGGTGGCGGGCGGCGCGTTCGTGCTGAGCCCGTCGTTCACCACCGTCGAGCCCGTCGTGCAGGTCATTCAGCCGGAGCCCCTCGACCCGGTGAAGCCCCCAGTCGTCGAGCCGCCCGCCGCGCCCGCCACGCTCCCGCTTCGCATCGAGTCGGTGCCGCCGAACGCCGAGGTGCTGGTGGGTGGCGTGCTGCTCGGCAACACGCCGCTCACGCTCGAGCGCAAGGCGGGCGACATCGTCGAGGTGCAGGTGGTGATGACGGGGTTCCAGCCAGCCACCCGCAAGCTGCAGTGGTCGGCGGGCCTGGCCTCGGTGTCGCTGACGCTGGAGCCAGTCAGGGTCGCGCCGAAGCCTCGCGTGGAACCCAGGACCGATGTCGTGCCTTCGAAGAACTCGAGGCCGCCGCCGGCGCTCAAGCCGCCGCCTGACGACCTCAAGCCGCTCTCGTTCTGATGAGGTGTGCCGTGCGTCGTTCTCACATCGTCGTGGTGGTGATGCTCGCCGCGTGCGTTCCGCAGGTGACCGAGCTCCCGTGCACGAAGGATGAAAACTGTCCCGGCGTGGCGGTGTGCCTGTGCGACGTCTGCGTCGAGCCTGATGCCGGTCGCCCCGCAGGATGCGGCGTCGGCGGTGGCTCGGCAGGTGGGAGCAGCGGTGGCAATGCCGGCGGCTCGGCGACGGGCGGCGGCATCGTCGGTGGTGGAACGGCAGGCGGCTCGGCGACGGGCGGTGGCCTCGTCGGTGGTGGAACGGCAGGCGGCTCGGCGACGGGCGGCGGCATCGTCGGTGGTGGAACGGCAGGTGGCTCGGCGACGGGCGGCGGCATCGTCGGTGGTGGAACGGCAGGTGGCTCGGCGACGGGCGGCGGCCTCGTCGGTGGTGGAACGGCAGGCGGCTCGGCCACGGG
>JAUXRI010000203.1 GCA_030681895.1 Myxococcales bacterium
GGTGGTGGTGGTGGTGGCGGGATGGACGCAGGCGGCGGAGCTGACGCGGGCTTCACCTGCGACGGGTATGACGGCGGCGTTCACCCCGGCTACACCCGGCCCGATGGCGGCCCCCTCGCGCTCGGCTGTGATGGCGAGCCCATCGACGCGGTGTTCATCGAGTCGGGCTCTGCGACGAAGCTCAGCGTCTGCGGCACGGTCGAGCTGTCGGAGCCTGCGACGATGCCGGTGTTCCCGCGCAGCTCGTTTCGTGGAGCGTTCACCGTCAAGCAGCTGAGCGGCATCTGTTGCACCGAGCTGCGGTGCCTGAGGAACCCCAGCCGCGTCAGCTATCGCTTCGAGCTCGAGGCCGGTGGTGCGGTGTCCATCGGTGCCGGTGCGCGGAGCGACGACTACTCGTATTCGCAGTTCGGCTACTTCGCGGGGACTTCGTCGATGCCCCTCACCAGCCACGACGCAGGCACGGTGTTGGTCCTCGACGCAGGGATGGCCGCGCTCCGTGGAGTCGACTTCGGCGTGGGTCGCGGCAAACGTGACGGCGACCCCTGACGACTACGGGAACAGCTGGCCCGTCTCCCACGCGTCGCCGCGCTTCTCGTACACGTCGCGCCAGTGCAGCCGAAATGGGTGCGCCTTCCAGAACTCGATATGCTGCGGCTTCACGCGAAAGCCGCTCCAATGTGACGGCCGCGGCACGGGCTTGCCCTCGTGCTGCTTCGTGAGCTCGGCGAGGCGCTGCTCGAGCACCGCCCTCGACGGCAACGGCTGGCTCTGCAGCGACGCCCACGCGCCCAGCTGCGACTCGCGCGGCCTGCTGGCGAAGTAGGCGTCGGCCTCGGCGTCACTGACGACCTCGAGCGCGCCTTCGATGCGCACCTGCGTGTCGAGCGCGGGCCAGTGGAAGTTGAGCGCCGCTACCTTCGTCGCGTGCCCGTCACGGCCCTTTCGAGACTGATGGTTCGTGTAGAAGACGAAGCCCTGCTCGTCGAAGTCCTTCATCAGCACGACGCGCAGGGACGGCCGGCCGTTCGCATCGACGGTGGCGAGGCTCATCGCGTTCGGGTCCTTCGGCTGCGCCTGCTTCGCTTGCTCGAAGAGGGCGCCGAAGCGGGTGAAGGGTTCGCTCCACGGGGCGTTCATGCGCACCTGCCTACATCTTTCTTCATTTGAATTCTCACCGCGTCGAAGGAGCATGAAGCCCGTCTCATTCCCTCGTGCGCATTCTCTTCCCCGCCAGCGAAGTCGTGCCGTTCTCGAAGACGGGAGGGCTCGCCGACGTTTCGGGCGCGCTGCCGATCGTGCTGGCGGAGCGCGGGCACGAGGTGCGCGTCGTGACGCCGCTGTACCGCACGGTGTCTCGCGAGCAGCTGCGCGAGACGGGGCGAACGTTCACGCTCCAGTTCCCGTTCGGTGACGTCGTCGTTCGCACCTGGGAGGCGTCGCTCCACGAGCGCGCCACCGTCGTGTTTCTCGACGTGCCTCAGCTCTTCGACCGCGAGCAACTCTACGGAGACGCGCGCGGCGACTACTCCGACAACGCGCGGCGCTTCGCGGTGCTCTCGATGGCGGCGCTCACCGATGCCCAGGCGGTCGGCTTCGAGCCCGACATCCTCCACTGCCACGACTGGCAGACAGGGCTCGCGCCGATGGCGCTCCGACGTGGCTACGCGGGCGCCTTCCCGAAGACGAAGAGCGTGCTCACCGTGCACAACCTCGCCTACCAGGGCGGCTTTCAGAAGAGCGAGCTGCCACAGCTGGGCATTCCGTGGAGTGACTTCTCTCCCGGCGGCGTCGAGTTCTGGGACCACCTGTCGATGCTCAAGACGGGCATCGTGTTCGCCGACGCGGTGACGACCGTCTCTCCCACGTACGCGAAGGAGATCTCGTCGCCACAAGACGGCATGGGCCTCGACGGCGTGCTGCGCGCGAAGCCGGGCGGCGTCATCGGCATCGTCAACGGCATCGACGAAAACGAGTGGAGCCCCGCGACCGACGTCTATCTTCCGGCGCGTTTCTCGGACGCCGACCTCGCGGGCCGAGCCGTCTGCCGCTCGACGCTGCTCGAGACGATGCGACTGCAGCCACCAGCCGACGGAATGCCGCTCTTCGGCGTCATCGGCCGCATGGTGGAGCAAAAGGGCGCGGACCTGCTCCACGCGGCGCTTCCGGTCTTCCTCGAGCACGGCGCGGCGGTCGTCGTCCTCGGCAGCGGCGCGGCGAAGCTGGAGCAGGGGTGGAAGACGCTCGCGGCGCGCTACCCGCTGCGGGTGGGCGTGAAGCTCGGCTACGACACCGGCCTCGCGCACCTCATCGAAGCAGGCAGTGACTTTTTCCTGATGCCGTCGCGCTTCGAGCCGTGCGGTCTCAATCAGATGTACTCGCAGCGCTACGGCTGCGTGCCCATCGTTCATGCGGTCGGAGGTCTGGTGGACACGGTGCAGGACGTGCGGCGCGGCGAAGGCACCGGCATCAGCTTCCGGGGTGCGACGGTCGAGGCGGTGCAGGGCGCGCTCCAGCGGGCGATGGAGCTGTACCAATCGAAGCAGACGTTCCTCGAGGTACAGCGCCGCGGCATGCGCACGGACTTCTCGTGGGACGCGTCGGCCGCCCGCTACGAAGCCGTCTACGCCGAGCTGGCGGAGCGCGGATGAGACGTCGTCGATGGCTGGCCGTCCCCGTGGGCCTGGTCGCCGTGGTGCTCGTGCTGCTCGTCGTCACGACCCAGGGCTGTGCGTCGTTCGGTGGCATCGCGGAAGGGCAGCGGCTGGTGCGTATGCAGGCCTCGACGCACTGGCGCGACGGCACCTTCGTCAACGACGAGGCGACCGAGGTGATGCAGGAGGGCGGCTACGGCACGCTGACGCAGTGGCTCTCGTCCGACGTGATGCGCGTGCCGTCGTGTCAGCTGCCGATGGTGAAAGACGTCGCCGCGCGCCTGGCGAAGCCGGTCGGCTCGGGCCTGCGCGTCACCTGGCTCGGGCACTCCACCACGCTCGTCGAGCTCGATGGCGCCGTCATTCTTACCGACCCGATGTTCAGCGAGCGCGCGTCGCCGTCGACGCTCGCCGGTCCGAAGCGCTTCCACCCGCCACCGCTGGCGCTGGAGGACCTGCCGCGCATCGACGCCGTCGTCGTCTCGCACGACCACTACGATCACCTCGACATGCGCAGCATTCAGGCGCTCGCGAAGAAGGGCGTGCCCATTCACGTCGGCCTCGGCGCCGGCGCCCACCTCGAGGCGTGGGGCGTGCCGGCGGCGCAGATCGTCGAGCTCGAGTGGTGGCAGGAACACAAGCTCCCCAACGGCGTCGTCATCGCCTCGACCCCCGCGCGACACTTCTCGGGGCGGCGCGGCTTCGGCAACAACCGCGTCTTGTGGACCTCGTGGACGCTGGTCGGCCCCGCGCACCGCGTCTTCTTCAGCGGCGACACCGGGCTGACCGAGCAATTCAAGTCGGTGCGCGAGAAGTACGGCCCGTTCGACGTCTCGATGCTCGAGATCGGCCAGTGGCACCCGGCGTGGGGCGCCATTCACCTTGGGCCGAAGGGTGCGCTCGAGGCCCACGCGATGCTCGGCGCGACGCACCTGGTGCCGATTCACTGGGCGACGTTCGAGCTCGGCCTGCACGCGTGGAACGAGCCGCCCGAGACGTTGGTGACCGAAGGCGAGAAGACCGGTGTGTCGGTGGTCACGCCGATGCTGGGCCAGCCCGTCGAGCCGCTTGCCGGTGAGAAGGGGAGCACCTGGTGGAGGACGCTGCCTCCGCTCGCGCCAACCTGCCCACCGTGACTGCTACGCTGCGCCGATGGCCAAACGAACCAAGCGCACGACTCGTATTGCCTCGGTCGCACTCCTCAGCACCACCGTCTTCGCCAACCCGCCACCGAAGCTCGAGAAGGCGCCCCCGGACGTCATCGTCAACCGGCCGAACCCTGCGTATGACGCCAGGCCCGTCGATGCAGGGACGTCCGTGACGGTCGCGCCGAGTCCACCTGCGCCACGCGTCACCATCAACCGGATGCCCGTGCCGATGCAGGAACCGGCCGATGCCGGCGTTCGTGAACTCAAGAAGAAGTGACCTGACCCCGGGCAGGTAGCCCGTCCTTGCTCCATCACGCCTGTCGACTACTGTGCATCGTGTCGTGGCGCAGGAAACCGAGCTCGGTGGCTACCAACTCGTAGGACGTCTTGCCGTGGGCGGGATGGCCGAGGTCTATCAGGCCAAGCCGAGAACGACGACGCAGCGCAGCCCCGGTGAGCCCGAAGACATCGTCATCAAGCGGCTGCTGCCGAGCTACCGGAACGACGCGGCGTGGGTGAAGCAGTTCGTCGACGAAGCGAAGCTCACCGTTCGCCTCCGTCACCCCAACATCGTTCGCACCTACCGCTGCTTCAAAGCGGGCAGCGACTACCTCATGGTGCAGGAGCTCGTCGCAGGCCGGACGCTCCAGTACATGATGGATGCGTTCAAGCAGGCCGGGCAGATGCTCCCGATGTCGGCCTCGACGTACATCGGCATCTGCCTGATGAAGGCCCTCGACTACATCCATCGCGCGAAGGTCGGTGAGGGCGGCGCCACCATCGTGCACCGCGACGTGAACCCGGCGAACATCCTCCTGAGCGTCGCGGGTGACGTGAAGCTGACCGACTTCGGCGTGGCCGAGGTGGAAGGCGTGATGCGAGGCGAGCAGGGCGCGCTGCGCGGCACCATCTCGTACATGAGCCCCGAGGCCGTGCTCGGGCAGGCCGTCGACCACCGCGCCGACATCTTCGCGGCCGGCACGATTCTCTGGGAGCTCTTCACCGGCCAACGCCTCTTCGCGGGCGCGAGCGAGATGGAGATGATGCACAAGGTACGTGACTGCCGCGTGCCCTCCGTTCACTTCCACAACCGCGAAGCGCCCGACATGGCCGCGTCCATCATTCGCCGCGCCGTGCTCGCCGATCGCGCGCTGCGCTTCCAGACCGCTGCCGAGATGGCCAAGGCGCTCGAGGTGCTGGCGCGACGCAACGGCTGGCCCACGACGGTCGACGCGCTGACGCCGCTGCTGGGCGGGTGAGGCATATGCGCTGGGTGCTGGCGCTGCTGCTCCTGGCCGGGTGCCGCCGCGTGCCTGCCGCCGACGTGGCTTCGGCGCTCGAGGTCTCGAACCTCACCCTCTCGTTTCCGCGCGAGGAGCAGGGTGACCTGTTCTTCGAGGTGCTGCTGCCGCGTCAGGTGGCGCGCATCACCACGTTGCGCTGGGAGCTCTTCATCGGCCCGCGCCGCTTCGCCGAGGGCGTCGTCCTGGCGCCCGACATCACGAGCGATGCAGGTGGGCGGCGTCGCGCGCGCGTCGAAGCGCCGCTCGTCTACCGGCACCTCGGGTGGCGCGAGGGCAGCACGTGGCTCGACGTCGGCCTCAAGGGTGACGTGCAGCCGTTCGGCGCCGACGAGGGCGGGCGGCTGGGTTTTCGTGTCAGGCAGCAGTTGTTGGTGACGGCCGCGCCAGTGCTCGACGAGCGGGGCGAGTAACGCGAGGAGGGCCGTCGGCCATCGACATCGGCGCCTTCGTGCCAGGGGGCGCATGCTGATTCAGATTTGCGACGCCAGCGTCGATCGGAACCGCTCGAGGAGCCCGCGCGGCAAGGCTTGTTGAAGTGGCGCGCGCGAACAACAGCCGCGACGGCATCACCGGTCTCCTGCTCTCCGGCAACCGGTCACTTCGTGCAGGTCATCGAGGGAGACGAGGCGCCGGTCGCTGCGCTCTACGCGAGGATCCTGGCCGACAGCAGACACCGACAGGTCTTCCAGCTGTACCGCGACGTAGCGGCCGGCGAGCTGCTCGACGTCACTGCCTCCTCGCGAGCACCCAGCCGCGCGCGCGGCCAACCTCGGTGAAGTCTCCAGCTGCTGGCCACAACGCCTCCTCGACGAGCGCCCACTCGAGCCCTGCCTCACCGAGGGCCCTGACGTGAACGGGCACCAGTCGCCGCTCAGCCGACAGCGCCGACAAGGTTGGCCATGGGCTGTCGGTGGCCACCACCTCGAGGCTCGAACCCGGGGCCAGCTGGTCGAACGCCGCGGCCAGTTCGCTCGACATCACGCACGGTGGCCCACTGAAGAACCGGGCGACTCCCATCGGGCCGGCGACCAGCCCGAGCACGCCCAGGGCCGCGAGCACCAGCGCGACCGGGCGAGCCGAGCGGCGCGCGATGAGCCGCTCGAGCGCGGGCCCGAGCACCACGCCGCTCAACAGCGCCATCAGCGGAAACGAGACGAAGGCGTGGTGCGCCACCTTTCTCGCAGGCAACGAGAGACCGACCAGGAGGGTGGCCGCGGCTACGCCAGCCACCCACAGCGCGCGACGATGCGGTGCGCTCGACTCGCCGACGAGCCGTCGCTTCAGGCCGGGGAGCATGCACGCGATGAGCGCGAGCCCGGGCCAGAACATCTCGAAGACCTTGCCCACCGTGAAGAACCGGCCGCCGTCGCCGTCGCTGCGGGCACCGGTGAGCGACGCGAGCACCTGGCTGCGGCCGTACGATTCGAGCCAGTCGGGTGACAGGGCGACGAAGCCGGCGACCGGCGCCACGGCCAGGGTGATGGCCAGCCCACTCCCCATCGCGACCGTGAAGGACCGGTCGACGAGCACGCGCGCGAGCCAGAGCGCTCCGGGGGTCATCAGGCCGAAGGGCCCCTTGGCGGCCACGCCCACCAGGGTGCCAGCGAAGGTGAGCGTCACCAGCAGCGCGTCGGGCTTCGGCCGCGTCAGGCCCGCCATCGTGAGCGCCGCGCCAAGCAGCAGCGGCACATCGAGCAACGTGAGCGACGCGAGGAAGAAGAAGTTCTGCGTGAGGGCGAGGGTCGTCATCGCGAGCGCCGCGGCGCCCGGGCCCGCCAGTGACTTCGCCGACCGCCCCACCAGCCACACGGTGAGCGCAGACAGGCCGAGCTGAAGCACCGGGAGCGCGCCCTCTCCGAAGACGCGGATGACGAGCGCCATCGGCCAGAACCCAAAGGGCAGGTGCTCGAAGAAGCGCGGGTAGGCCGTCGGCAGGTAGCGCAGGTCCGTCCACCCGCTGTCGGCGGCGAGGTGGCGCGCGATGACGCGATAGAGGTTGGCGTCAGAGATGTCGACGTGACGGAAGAAGCGCGTCGAGGCCCAACAGCCGAACACCACGAGGGGCAGCCACGTCAGCGCACGCTGCCATCGGTCGACGCTGCGCACGCCTTCGTCACCCACGGAACGCCTCGACCCGCGCGACGTCGACGCGAAACGCCTCGAAGGCGAGTACGGCCCACGCCATCAGGGCGGCCGCGAGGCGTTGATACGGGTGCAGCGGAACGCAGAGGAGCACCGCCAGCCCGAGCGTCAACGGCCAGCGACGAAGGCCGGTCGCGACGAGGGCCTGCGCCGCCGCGGGGAGCACGATGACGTACGAGTAGTCCTTGAAGCGGGGCAGCGCGAGGCTCCACGCCAACAGGATGAGGCCGGCGCTGAGCTCGTGCCCCGGCTGACGCCTCACCGCTGCGGCGGTCAGACCCATGACGAGCGCTGCGAACACGGCCCAGCCTGCCGTCGCCGCACCCCCGACTCCGACGGTGTCACGTAGCCACGCCAGCAGCGTCGGGTTCTGGGGCCCGCGCTCATCGAGCGCCATGGCGTTGACGACGAAGGTGCTCCACGACGCCGGCGCGAAGGCCCAGGCCGCGCCGAGCACTGCGGTGACTGCCGAGGCCGCAAGCACCGCGTGACGCCTCAGCACGACGAGCAACGCCAGCGGAGTCACCTTGAAGGCCCCGGCGAGCGCCAGCAGCCCGACGAAGGCGACCGGGCGGGAGGCCCGCCACTGCAGCAGCGCAAGCCACACGAAGAGCGCCTCGAACACGGCGATGTTGCCCGCCATGAGGTCGACTCGGAGCGCGAGGCGAAAGCCGACCAGCGACAGCACCAGGGTCAGCCCGAAGGTGAGGGGCTCGTGCCGGAACCACGCCCGCCAGACGAAGGCCAGCCCGAGGAGCGCGAGGCCCTTGGCGGCGAGCCAGGTGTGCTGGAGCGTTTCCCAGTCGAGTCTCGCCAGCAGACGCGCCCACGGCCGGGAGAAGGGGGAATAGACGAAGGGCGTCGACGCGCCGAAACGAGCCAGCGTGTGCGGGTCGGTCGGGTCGAGGCCCTCGGCCAGCGCGCGGCCGGCCGCATGGTAGGCGAGCAGGTCGCCGTGATGCCGCCCTTCTCGCTCCATTACCCAGGGGACGTACGCGAAGCCGGCGATGAGGCAGAGCCAGCCTGCGGCGACCACCAGGGTCGTCCGTCGTGCCTTCACGCCACGCCCTCTTGTTGAGCCACGCCAGCGTTCGTGCTCGGGGCCGAGGCCCACCCAAGCCGGACGCCGAGCGCTGCGTCGTTCCTCGTCTTCCACACGAAGCCGTCGAGCAGGTAGTGCGTCGTCTGCGGCAGCGAGAGCAGCGGGACGAGCAACGTCAGCAGCGCTGGCCCGAAGTCGAGGCCTGCGTCACCGAACACCGTCGTGCGCTCGTGCCAGACGAGGTTGTCCCACAGCAACTCCTCGACGAAGGCGAAGACGAGCAGCGCTCCGAAGAAGAACGGAACACCGCCGCGCACCAGCAGCCCCAGCGCGCCATAGCCCGACTCGGCGTGGCGGCCTTTCGCGTAGCGCCACAGGAACGCGAGGTAGGGCACGCCGTGGAGCGTGACGTTCATCACCGTGAAGGCGAAGTCGTCGTTCGCCACCACGATGCCGCCGAACCACGTCACCCAGGTCGCCGAGAGGAGCAGCAGCTTGCCGACGGGAAAGGTGACGCCGCGCCGGGTGCGAACGAGCTGAAGCCCGAGCCACGAGACGAGCAGCGCGCCGTGCACGACGAGCGCGACGGTGCCCATCCACGAGGGGAGGCCGCCGATGAAGTCGTGCTCCTTGAACCACCAGAACGGCCGCGGCAGGTGCGCGTGCCACCACACCACGGGCCCGAGCGTCGTCGCCCACATCACCAGCTGGTCGAACCGAATCGTGCGCTCGTCGTCCTTCGCGCGCCGGCCGTAGAGCACCATCCACCCGACCTGTTGCCGAATGAAGTGCCACACCGCGACGTAGGCGAGGCAGCGCCAGAAGAACTCAGGCGAGACCGAGTGCGCGACGACCGAGAGCCCGAACGCCACCAATGGCGCACCAGCGTAGAGCAGTGGACGGCGCGCGAGCTCGGCGCGGTCGAAGTACACGCGATAGAGCGTGGCCCACACGTGCGCGACGTCGATGCCCAGCACGAAGAGGAGCCAGGCCCACAGCGGCGTGTCGCCCGTGATGCCTGCGGCGTGGCTGACCACCACGACGAGCCCGGCCGCGAGCGCGCTCCCCACGAAGAGCGTGCCGTCGAGCGGACCCGAGAAGAGCCAGCGTTGAGGAGCCACCTGCGCCACGAGCGCGCACCGTGGAGCAGTGTCACGCCAAACTCAACCGCGTCGTGGAGCGGGCCGGCTACCGAACAGCGGGCGAAGCGCCTCGACGGCGGGCTCGAGAGGTGACGTGCGGCCATCACGGGTCGCTGCCGCCACGTCCTGCTCCGCGGCGTCCCACAGCGCCCGGAGCTCGTCGCGCGCGTTGAAGAGGAGCAGGCTCAGGTCGACCCGCGGCCCGCCCTTCTTCGTCAGCCGTGGGTCCTTGCGGAGCTTGTCGGAGAGTTCGTCATACAGGCTCGGCGCCGTCTGAGTCGGGGAACGGCTCGGCGCCGTCTGAGTCGGGGAACGGCCCGGTGGCGATGGAGGGCTCATGACGGCCAGCGTCTCACGGTCGCCGCGTCGCCGGTTGCAGACGTTGTCCGACGCCACCACCGCGTCGCAGCTGTCGTACGCGTCGGCAGCGGGAATCTGCAGCGCGGTGCGCCGCCGCGAGGCCACGGCCAGCGTCGAGGTCCACCGCGAGCACCTCTTGCCAGGTTCGCGGGGCTGCAAAGAAAGGTCACCCCCCCCCGGGCGAGTCACTGACGTGCGAAGGCGTGCGCAGAGGCCCGCGGCCGGGTTCAGCCACCGGGTGCAGTACACTCCGTGCCATGCGCATCTGCCTCGCGCTGGTCAGCCTCGTCACCCTCGTCGCGTGCAGGCCCACCTCGGTGCCGAAGAACGCGGAGCCGATGCTCCTCGCGGTCGGCGCCCAGGTAGACCTCCGCGTCACCAACGGCTGCGGCAACACGCGCGTCATCTGCACGAAGGCGCCCGTCGCCACGGTCGAGAGCGTGACCTCTGACGCGAGCGACATCGTCGAGGTGGTGCAGCGCGCCGAGGCCGTCGTCACCGTGCTGGCGAAGACGCCGGGCGTGACTCGGCTGAGCGCCCAGTTCGTGGACGCTGACGGCACCCGGCGCGAGACGACGGCCTGGGTGGAGGTGAAAGCCCTGACGCACTCCACGGTGTCGGTGAACTGCGAGTACTTCACGCCGGTCCGCTCCGTTCACCCCGTCTCGCCTGGGGCGACCTTCACCTTCGACGCGCGCGGCTTCGCCGACGACGACGAGCTCGACACCGGAGCCTTGCCGCTCTTCGAGGCGCCCGGCTTCTCGCTGGCGGGGAGCTCGAGCGGCCAAACCCAGGCGACCGCGCCCACCACGCCCGGCGCGTACGCGTGGACGCTCGTCGGCGGCGGCGCAGTGCAGTTCAAGGTCTTCGAGGAGGCTGAGGTCTCGGTTGGGCTGAACGTCGACGTGGTGCGTTCGAAGCCGCGGCCGGAGCTCACCGCCCAGCTGCTCATCGACGGCGTCGTCGCCTGCGTGCAGACGGGCCGCGTGCCCGTGTGGCTGTCGGCGACCTCGGGCCAGTGTTTCCCCGTCGCGGCGGACCTCGAGCTTCGCGGCGCGGTGCCGATCGACCTCGGCCGCGGCGTGGTGAAGCTCGAGCTCGAAGGTGATGGCCAGCCGTGCACGCTCACGGCGCGACTGGCCGATGGGCGCTCGACGTCGGTGACGGCCACCGTCCCGCGCCTCGGGCCAGCCGTGACGCCCACGCCGCAGGGCACCGTGCTTCACCCAGGCGGCGTCGACGTCCCCGTGCAGGCGTACACTGGCATTCCCTGCAGTGGCAGCCTGAGCGACGGCAAGTGCAGCAACCTCTACGACGGAGACTGCTACGTCGACTCCGACTGGGCGGTGCAGCACAGCGCCCCCGCGCTGCCCGACGCGGGCTCGATGCTGAGTGACCGAGACCTCGTGGGCGTCGGCCTGGTCACGAGCCTGCGCCTGCGCGTGGAGATTCAGATTCCCGTGCTGCCGAACATCGTGGTCGGCCCACCGAAGAACCTGATGTGGCGTACGAATCACACCTTCGTGCTGGCAGGGCGGGTCGCGGTGAGCGACGCGCTCTGCTCGGCCGACCGCTACCAGCGCCTCATCGTCACGCCCGAGGCCGCTGGCCGTCATGGCTTCGAGTTCCGTGCAGAGAACCTCGACGACGTGGGCGTGTACTCGTTCGATGCGTCCGACGTCGCGCGGGTGACGTGGCAGTTTCAGGACGCCGCTCGCCACGTGTCGACCTTCGACCCCACCGAGGCGTTCGTGCGCTCCACGCTGGTGCCGGCGGCCGGCTACGAGTCGACGTTTCGGCGCACGCTCCGTGGCGAAGGCCCGCTGCGCTTCTCGGCCGACAGCCCCGACGGCGGCTCGAAGGCGAGTGGCGCCGCGCTCTTCACCGGTGACGTGCCGCACGTCGTGACCGTGGCGTCGCCCCTCGCGGGGCCGGCCTCGACGGTCCTCGTGCGAGACGCGACCGGGCTCGTCGGCGTCGGCAACTTCGAGGACCGCACCGTGAAGGTGGGCGAGACGGCGTGTATGGCGCCGTTCGTGCCAATGGGGCCGCTGGGCCGGCGCATTCTCGGCAGCGCGCCGGTGCGGCCATCGCTCGAGGTGCTGGGCAGTGGGCTGGTCGTCTCGGCGACCGAGCCCGGTCGGCCCGCGTGTCTGGTTGGCATCGCGCCAGGCACAGCGACGATGAAGGTCGACTGGGGCGCGGCGTCGGTCAGCCGCACGTGGCAGATCGTTCCGTGAACGTCAGGCGCTGAAGCTCAGTCAGGCAGGTTGCACACGCCCGAGTGGCAGGTGTTGCAGGTGCCCGGCCGCGTCATCTTCGATTCGGTGTGCGAGAACTTCCACACGGCCACATAGGCCGTGCCGGTGGTGACGAAGCCGTTGCCCGCGGGGATGCGGTGGCACTCTTTGCAGTCGATGGGGAAGAAGTGCTTCGGGTACGCGCAGCTCCGGTTGTTGCCCTTGAACGTCGGCACCACCGAGGCGAGCGTGAAGGGGCGGGTGTCGCCGGCCGCAGCGCCGATGGTGGTCGCGCCATTCCACACCGTGCCGACCAGGTCGCTGCCGGCTTCGTGGCACGCGTTGCACTTGTTGTTGATGAGCGTCGTCGACGCGTGCGGGTAGCCGAAGGCGCGGCGGCCGCCCGCGGCCTGCGTGTGACAGACGGTGCAGGCGACGCCCGTCGCGACTGGAGGATGCGGCAGGCTGGCGATACCCGATTGCACGGTGCCGGCCGTCGTCGCGGGCGGAACCGGAATGGTGAAGCCACCCACTGAGATGAACGCAGGCATCGCAGCGGCGCCTCGCCAGTTGGGCGTCGGCGGCGTCGTCGCGCCCGGGTACGTGTGACAGGTGCCGCAGTCAGGCGTCGTCGTCGCGGCGGTGTACGCGGCGTGGTTGAACGTGGTGAACGCCGCGCCCGGCTTCTCGTTGATGTGGCAGTTGCTGCAGCGCGCGGTGGTGCCATTCATCACCAGCGGCGTGGCCGGAGTGAAGCGCACGTGGAAGCGGGCCTGCGCCCATTCGCGGCCCACAATGCCCGCCGCCGTCGAGGAGCCCTGCTGCGTGTGGCAGAAGTTGCAGTCGCGCGCCGTCGCGTTGAGGTCGGCGTGGTTCATCTGCGCGCGCACGCCGGGTGACGCCGATGACGTCGTCACGGTCGCCGAGTTGGTGGGGCCAGAGGGCAGGTTGTTGTTGGTGCCGAGCGCCGTGCCGCGGCCGTTGCCGGTGCCGTGACAGACACTGCACTGGGTGAGCGACGGCGCGTGCGAGTGCAAGTCGGTGCCCTTGCTCCAGGCGCTGCCCATCGGCTTCGCGTCGGTGGCGTGACAGACGCTGCAGTCGCGACCCACCACGGCGCTCGAGGTGTGGTTCATCCACTGCGCGGTGTTGGTCGTCGAGCCGCCGCCCTGCGTGAAGGTGTACGTGTTGGAGCCCTGCGTCGCCGCGGCCGGCTCGGAGTTCGAGTGACAATCGAGGCAGAGCGCTGGCTGCGTCGGCGAGACGGAATGCAGCTGGCCCGGGTTCCAGAGCGAGGCGGTGGCCGGCATCATCGCCGCGCGCGCGAGCGACATGGTGTGGCACGTCTGGCACGCCTGGGTCGTCATCGTGCCGGAGCGGTGGCGCATCTCGAAGCGATTGGTGTTCGCCACGTCGGCGGAGGTCGAGGCCATCAACGGGTAGTGGCAGCTGGTGCAGTCCTGCGGCGTGGCGGAGCCGATGACCGGGTGGAAGCGGCCATCCGTCCACGCGACGCCCGAGGTGCGGTGACAGACGCTGCAGTCGATGGCGTCGACGCTGCTCACCATCGAGCCGCCGATGGAAACGGTCGACGTGAAGCGCGCGCGATGGTCCATCGGCAGCAGCGCGTTGCCGGCCCGCTGCACGATGTTGGGCGGCAGCATCTGGACGTGACAGTCGCGGCAGTTCGTCGCCGGTTGGGGGAGCGCCGTCACCGCGCCGCCGGGCGTCGCCGAGTAGTTCGTCAGCGCCGAGTGGAAGACCCCGTTCGAGTACGCCGTCACGGTGCCGTTGGTGTGCGTGTGGCAGTGCCAGCAGGTGGTGTTGTTCGGCGTCCCCGCGGGGCCGGGGTGCAGCTGCGCAGGAATGGCGGTCGACGTGTGCTTCATCGCGTTGGGCAGCGTGACCGACTGCGCAGTGGTGCCGGTGATGAGCGAGGTGGGCGTCGCGCGCGTCAGCCGCGTCGTCGCGAGCGTGACGAAGTGGCCTGGTGAGGTGACGAGGAAGTCGCCCGGGTACGACGTGCCGCCCTGCCAGTCACCGCCGGGGAGCGTCATGGTGGTGGGGTTGAAGTACCGCGCGTAGCGGTTGGCGATGACGGTGGCCTGGTGGCACGCGCCGCACTCGCCGGTGCCATTGAGGCGGTGGTCGAAGCCGATGGCCATGGCGATGGCGGCGGGGTTCGGGAGCAGGTCGGGCCGCTGCGTCGTGTGGCAGGTGAGGCACGCCGTCGCCGCGATGGTGTTCGGCCCATGCGGGAAGTGGCCGCGCTGCCAGTTCTGCGTCGAGCCCCACGCACCCGAGCCGGGCCCGGTGTGACACACGACACAATCTTCACCGGCGCCGTGCCGCACTCCCGCGTCGTTGGTCGTGTAGTCGAACGGCGCGGTCTGGTACCCGGGCTGCATCCACGTGGCGGTCGAGGTGGGCCGCTCCTGCGCGTGACACGGCAGGCAGGTGGACGGGTTCGCGCTGCCGACGGGGTGGAAGCGCGCGCCGCTCCACGCGGTGGTGTTGGTGTGACAGGCCGCGCACTCGCCGAGCGTGTCGGCGCCCTGGTGGTCGAACGTGAGGCCCACGGGCACGCTCGCGTTCATCGAGGTGAGGAGCGCCCTGGGGCGTGTGTTGGCGTGGCAGTCGAGACAGCTGTTCGGCTGCGGAAGACCGGCGGCCGTGAGCGACGCGTGGAACCGGACGCCGGCGTCGGTGCGGCCCGTGCTCCAATCGGCGGTGAGGGTACCGGGGGCGAGGTGGCAGGTGCTGCACTCGCCGACGAGCGAGGCGCCGCTCGGGCCTCCATCGAGCCACGCCCTCGCTTCATGCCGCATCTCTCCAGATGCTGGGTCGCGTGCGGGCGCCGTGGCCGTCGGGCCGACGAAGCCGATGGGCCTCGTGCCGATGTCTTGCACCACGTCGCGCTCGTGGCAGTCCGCGCAGCGCGTCGGCTGCGCCACGCCGAGGTTGGCGAGCGAGGAGTGCATCAGCCCCGGGTAGAAGTCGTTGGCCGCAGCCTCGGAGTGGCAATTGACGCACGCGTCGCGCAGGCCCGCGTCGAGCACCGAGTGGTTCATCGGCATCTGCAGCACCTGCGCCTGCGGCGTGACGCTGACGATGGAGGTGCCCGAGAAGCGCGGCAGCAGCGTCGTCACCGAGAGGTTCTTCGCTTCGTCGAACACACCGTCGGGTGCGCCGTTCACTTCCGTCCACGATGACGTCACGTGGCACTGGCCGCAGTCGGCAGCGCCGATGTCACGGTGCACCAGGCCTTCTTTGGGCAGCGCCGCGAACGCCGTCGCCTCGGCGTGGCACGTCGCGCACTCGCCGCGAACGATGGAGGTGTGCGCGTACGGAACGTCTTCGCCCTTCGGGTGGCAGGTGATGCAGCCCTTCGGGGTGAGGGCCAGCGCCTGCGCCGCGGGCGCGATGGTGCCGCGGTGGAGGAGCGCGTTGATCGGGTCCGCGTGGGTGTGGCACCCGGTGCACGAGAAGTCGGCGAAGGACGCCGCGGCCGGCGGGTGGCACGACTCACACGTGAAGGGCCCGTCGAGCGGCGTGCCGCGCCCGATGCTGTGGCCACCGTCGAGTGCCGGCGCGATGGGGAAGAAGGGGTGCGAGTCGGGCGTGACGCGCGTGAGCGTGCCCGGCCCAGGCGTCGTCGGGGTGCACGCGCCAGCGAGCGCGAGGAGCAACAGCCAGTGGTTTCGTTCAATTCGCATGGCCTGCCCGCTCCCGACAATCCATCGTGACTGAAATTGACCTGCGACAGGTAGCGCCGGCCACAGACCACTCGGAACTGCCTTGAATCCGGAGGGTCATGTCAGAAGGCTCCCGAGATCTGCCCACCCAGACTGCCAAACGGCGCGAACCGCTCACCCGCGGTCTGCCGGCCCATCACCACGACGCGCGCACGCAAGAACCGCCACGGCGCGACCTCGACGGCGAACGACTGACCCAGCTCGGCGCTCTCGAGGCCTGCGGCTTCCGTGGTGGCCTGCTGATGAAAGAGGCTGGTGCGGGAGACGACGCGGAAGAAGCTGCCAGCGGTGACACCAAAGCTGAACCAGGCGGAGCGCCCGCGGAGCCAGCCGACCTCTTCGGCGTAGCCAACTCCGAGCGAGACCGGGCCGCCGAACAGCGACGGCGCGATGAGCTCGGGCCCGCCGCGCACCTGGGTGAGCGTGGAGAAGAAGTCGCTCGCGACGCCCGCGCGCAGGCCGAGCAGCAGCCCGGGGCTCACCTCGTAGCTGCCGAAGACATCGCCGTGCATCGCGCGAAGGCCGGGTGAGACGAGGCCGACCTCGGTGAGGCCGCTGACAGGGAGCCCGCGATAGCGGCCCGACGCCATCAGGTGCAGCTTCTCGATGGGCCGCCACCCGAGGTCGATGCGCGCGGCGTCGACGCCACCCGGGGCCTGCGTCGTGCCGAAGCCCAGCTCGAGCGAGGCGTGCGCGTCGAACGAGGTGCCGCTCCACAGGCCACCGGCGACGACCGCCTCGAAGCGTGAGCCGACGGTGTCGCGCAGCGCGTAGCCCGCGCGGCCCGAGAGCTGAATGAGCGACGAGCTGGCGCCTTCTCCGGTGGCGAGCTGCACGCGCGTGAACGCTCCGGCGCTGAACTGGCTGACCGATGGCGTCAGCCGCGCGCCGTCCGGGAGCAGGCCCGCGAACGCGCCGACCTCGACCCCTTTGCCGATTCGGTACGACGCATGCGCACCGTCGAGCACCAGCAGGCCAGGGCCCGTCGACAGCCAGGTGCGGCCGAGCGCCGCCGTGACGGGAAAGTCGGCGCGCCGGAAGCCCAGCTCGAGCTGGCGGACGAGCAACACCGGCGTCTGCGTGTAGAGGGTTCGGGTGACGTCGGGGCGCTGGCTGAAGTTGAGCACCGTGAGGTCGGCCGACGCGCGCAGGCCACGCCAGATCTCGACGTCGGAGACGATGACGTCGACCCGCTGCTGTCCAGTCGGGCCGCGCTGCGAGGCCTGATTGAAGAACGTGGTGTGCGAGAGCGCGGCTTCGGCGTGCAGCCCTGCGCCGAGCGCACCGGTCGCGTCGTCATAGCGGCGCAGGCTCCACGGCTGCGCCTCGACGAGCGCGCCGCGCCGCCGCACCTCGGCCTCGGTCGGGAGTGGCTTGACGCCGTCGGCGACCGGCTCGGCAGCCCGGCTGACGGAGAACCGATCGCCGACCCGAAGGTTCACGCCGGTGCAGCGCGACGAGTGCTCGGCCACGGCTTGCACGGTGCAGGTGCCCGACGAGCGACCACCTCGACTCAGCAGCAGCTGTTTGCCGACCGTCACGCCATCGGCGGTACCGCGGTCGACGAACGCGAACTCGGCGCCGAGCCACGTCACCTGGCCGCTCGAGCTGACGACCTTCGGGGGCGGCTTCTTCGCCTGCGGCCGAGGCCTCGGTGCTTTCTTCGGAGCGCCCATCGCCGCCGTCGCGAGCAGGCACACCACGAGCGCGTGCACCCTCATTGGCGCGCTCCCACCGGCTGGTGACAGCCGAAGCAGCGTTGGTCCTGACACTGGTAGCCGGTGACGTTGGCGTGCTCCCGGTCGGTCTCGGTGACGCCGCCGGCGGTGGTGCACTGGTGCTCGTGACACGCGGTGCAGGCCGCGGTGCCGGTGGGCCTCCCCGGAGCCGACATCACCTGCAGCGACGAATGGCAGCCCAGACAGCCAATGCCCGAGTGCGGACCCGACGAGATGGGGAAGAGGTCGTGCTCTGGCATCCTCGCGGGCGAGAAGCGCAGCGGGCCGTGGCACTCGCTGCACGTGCGCAGCTCCCACTGGCGCACGGAATGGTCGACCGAGGTGCCGCGGGTTCGTGCGGTGTCGTTCTGGTGGCACGACGCGCAGTCGACGGTCGCGCGCGTGAAGCGTCGCTCTCTGGCCTCGGCGTGGCACTCGACGCAGGGCAGGGCGGCGTGGGCTCCGAAGAGGGGGAAGTTGGAGCGCCGGTGTGCGTCGGCATCGAACCGCGAGCGCCAGTCGGCCGTGTCGTGACAGCTCTCGCAGCGCACGCCGAGGTCGCCCGCGTGCACGTCACGGTGACAGCCGGAGCAGGTGCGGGTGAGCGGCGTCTTGAAGTCCGTCAGGTGACACGACTTGCACGGCGCGCGGTGGTGCCGTCCCGTGAGTGGAAACCCGGTGCGGTCGTGGTTGAAGCGCACGTCGCTCCAGCTCGCGGTGCCGTGGCACGAGGCGCACGCCGTCTCTCCGTCGTGGCCCGTCTTCGGCTTCGTGAGCGACGTCAGCGACGGCACGATGAAGGGCCTGCCCGCGTCGGGCGCCGGCAGCCCTGCATCGGCGGGCGCGGCCGCGAGCATGAGGAGGACGAGGGCCGTCATGGCTCGAACCCCTTGAACGCGCCCTCGTGGTGGTCGGCGTGACAGCCCTCACACGTGCGCGGCAACGGCTTGTACTGCACCGACGTCAGCCCGCTGCCGACGGTCAGCTTCCGATGGCACGCCTCGCACTTCGCCTTCTCGTGCTGCCCGTCGAGGAGGAAGTCGGTGAACGGCGGCTTGTGCTCGAACGTCGACGGCTTGAACGCCTTCGGCCCGTGGCACTTCTCGCACGCGACGGGGCCGCTCTTCGAGAACTGCCCCACGTGCACGTCGGCGTGACAGGAGCGGCAGGTCGTCTCGAGCGGCTTGTACTTGACGGGCTGCCCGGGCGCGGCCGGCGCGTGACACTTCTCGCAGGCGACTTTCTGGTGGGCGCCTTCGAGCGGAAAGCGGGAGTTCTTGTCGTGGTCGAAGGTGACGTGGCGAAAGCTGGTCACGTCGTGGCAGCTGACGCAGCCCTTCGCGACGTCCTTGAACTGGCCCTTGTGCACGTCGGCGTGACAGCTCTCGCAGGCATCGAGCGGCTTGCTCCAGTCGAACGAGGCGAGGCTGAAGAGCTCCTGGCGGCTGCGGCGCTTCAAGTCGACGAGCGTCGCCTTCGGCACCTTCGCCTTGAGCGCGGGGTTCTGCTCGTGACAGCTGTTGCACGGCACCGCCTGGTGCGCGCCTTCGAGCGGGTAGCGCGTCTTCGCGTGGGCCTCGATGCCGTACTTCACCGGAGTGAAGCCCTGCTCCGAGTGACAGGTGGTGCAGTCGGGGGACTCTTTGCCGGTGCCGAGCTGGCCCACGTGCGCGTCGGGGTGACAGGTGCCGCAGCTCTCGTGCTTGAGGTCCTTGAACTTCGTCGGAATGCCGGGGAACGGGCCGTGGCAGGTCTTGCACTCGACGTCGAGGTGCGCGCCCTTGAGGGGGAAGTCGGTCTTCTCGTGAAACGCGCGCTCGCCGCTCACGTTTCGCAGCACGTGCCAGCCATCGGTGACGTGGCAGCTCTGACAGCGCAGCCCGAACTTTCCCTCGTGCACGTCCTTGTGACAGTCGAGGCAGCTGCGGTGCTCCACGGGCGCAAAGCGCATGAACGTCTCTGACTTCGGCGCGGGGAAGGCGTGGGCCTCGGGGTCCTTGTCGGCGTCGTGACAGCCGGAGCACTTCACCTTCGCGTGTTTGCCGCGCAGCGGGTACTTCGTGTCGTTGTGGTTGAAGCCCGTCGCGGGCTTCCATTCCTTCTCGGAGTGACAGAACTCGCAATCTTCCTGTTGCTGGCCGCGGTGCTCGTCGAAGTGACACGCGGTGCAGGCGTTCGAGAGCCCGAGCTTCGTCTTCGGCCGCTTCTCCATCAGCGTGCGAACGGCGGTGGTCTGCACCAGCCGTGACTCGTGGCACGAGTTGCACTTCGCGGGGCCATGTGCGCCCTTGAGCGACCAGCCCGTCTTCTGGTGGTTGAAGCCCTTCTCGCCCTGCGGCCCGTAGTCGATCATCTCGTGGGCTTCGCCCTGATGGTCGTGGTGGCAGGTCTCGCACGCGCGCTTGTCGGTGGGGATGCGCCCGTGAAAGCCCGCGCCCTTCGCGATGCGACCGGCGAGCTCGGTGTGACAGTCGATGCAGGCGTCCTGGCTGAGCTGCCCACCAACAGGGTGACACTTCGTGCAGCTGCCCAGGCCCGAGAGGCTCGAGTGCGCCTTCGCGAGGTCGCCGGGCGAGAAGAGGTCGGCGCGGGCAGACGCCGCGACCAGCGCGAGGGTGACGAAGACGAGACGACTCACCTGAAGATCCACCGGTAGCCGAGCGCGACCGACAACCCGATGTGGCCGGCGATGAGCACCACGAGGAGGATGGCGAGCACCACGTGAAACACGCGCCACACGCTCATCACCCGCTTGAGTGACTTGAAGAACGCCACCTGGCTCTGCAGGCGCCGCAGCGACCTGAAGTCCTTGCGGAACTCGCGGCCGTGCGCCGGCGTGGGGAACAGGTGCCACACCTCCTGCAGCCGCCGGTAGTCCGCCACCCACTGGCGAGGCTGGTGGGCGAAGAAGGCGACGAGCGAATCTTCGGGAGGCCGGTGCTCCGCGACGTCGAGCAGCTTGCGCACCGACTCTGGCAGCTCGAGCTTCGTCACCTCGGTCTCGAGCTGTTCGCCCTGTTTCTTCCAGCGGCGCGACAACGAATCGAGGTCGTCTGACTTCGCGTCCGTGGGCACCAGCCCGTACAGGTACCGGCCGACGACACCGGTGAGCACCACCACCGACATCGCCGCCGCCGTCAGCGTGGCCAGCTGGTTCTTCGATTGGAACGCCGCGTGGAAGACGATGACCATCGGGCTGAGGAACCCGACGAACTGGTGAAAGGTGAGCCAGGTGCGAATCTGGCTGAAGCCCTTGAGCCGCTCCCACCGCTTGCGCACGGCGTAGAGGAAGTTCGACATCATCACGAGCGTGGCGACGATGCCGACGCCGTGGCCCCACGGTCCGGCGGGCTTCAGGAACGCGTGGCCCGGGTGCGTGAGGCGCTGCGCGACGGGCATCCGGTAGTAGTCCTGCCCCACCACGAAGAGCCCGGTGACGATGAGCGCGCCGATGACGAAGAGCGCGAACGCGAGCCGGCGGTTCTTCTTCTCCTTCGCGTCGACGAGCGCGCTGCCCCGCTTCGCCTTCGCCGTCAGCGCCTCGCCGTGGAGCCGGGTGAGGTTCACCTTCGACTTCGAGAGGAACTCGGTCGGCAGCTCACCGCCCAGACACGCGATGACGAAGTCGTTGGGCAGGTCGAGCTGTTGGCCCTGGTACTCGAGCGTGAGGGAGCGCTCCTTCACGGCCTTAATCTGCGAGGCCATGAACGAGAAGATGCGGCCCGACTCGACGAGCTCCTTGAAGCGCTTCTTGTTCGCGTCGCGCGCCTTGCCGAACTCGGGTTGCCGGTAGCTGAGCGAGACCTCGGCCTCGGTCTCGTCGGCCAGCTGAATCGCGGCCTCGAGCGCCGCGTCGCCACCGCCCACCACGAGCACGCGTGAGCCCTCGTATTGCTGGGCGTCGATGAGGCGGTACGTCACCTTGTTGGCGAGCTCTTCGCCGGGAACGCCGAGCTTTCGTGGCGTGCCGCGCCGGCCGATGGCGAGCACCACCTTCTTGCCCTTCACGGGGCCCTTGGTCGTCTGCACCACGAAGGCGCCGTCCTCGCCCTCGATCTTCTCCACCTTCACGCCGGTGTGCACCTTGAAGCCGCCGCGCTCGACGGCCTTCTGCCAGCTCTCGAGCAGCTGCTCCTTCGAGATGAGCGAGTCGCCGAACTTTCCGTAGAACGGGAGCTGCACGCGCTCGCTCATCACCACCTTCTGCCGCGGGTAGTGCGCGATGGTGCCGCCGAGCGACTCCTGCTCGAGCACGTGAAACGTGAGGCCCTGTTCCTTGAGGCCGAGCGCCGTCGCGAGCCCTGCGGGGCCTGCGCCGACCACGATGACGTCGGCCACCTCTTTCGGAGTCGCCTTCAGCAGCGGGCCCAGGTGCTTCGCCAGCTGCAGGCCCTGGGTGATGGCGTTCTTGATGAGCCCCATGCCGCCGAGCTCACCGACGATGTGCAGGCCCTTGCGGCTGGTCTCGAAGAACTCGTTCACCTCGGGCAGGTCGACGCCGCGCTTGGCCGAGCCGAACACCAACGAGATGGCGCTGACCGGGCACTCGAGCTCGCACTTGCCGTGGCCGATGCAGGCGCTGGGGTTCACCAGCGCGGCCTTGCCGTCGATGACACCGAGGATGTCACCCTCAGGGCAGACGCTGAGACACGACAGACTGCCGATGCAGCGGTCGGGGTCGATGACCGGGTGCAGCGTCATCGGCTCGGCGCGACCCTCTTTGACGGCCTGGGCGAGCGCGGCGGAGTCGGCGTCTTCGCGCTTCGAGCGCCGCCGCAACATGAACCAGCCGAGGCCGACGCCGAGGGCGATCAACCCGCTCAACAGCAGAATGTCGAGCACCGGGATTCGGTCGAGTGCGGCCAGGAGCGGGGAGTTCATCAACGGTGTCGCAGAAAGTGCGCGCTGGGGGTCTCGGGGCGCGGTGTCAGACCCAGCTGACACCCGATCGGCCACAGCCCTCGCTGAGTGAGTAAACATCGACAGGATTCACGACGAAGCCCCGAAGGCCCGACAACTGCCATGGGCCGAACCGTGCAGCACCGCCGCTCCCGACGCAACGGTTGAGATGGGCTGTAGGCATCTGTCCTACGGGGCTACGACCCTGCCCGGCGCCGAGTCGAAGCCGCGCTCCGTGTGGCAGGCGTTGCAGTCGCCATTCATCTGCGGAGTTCGCATCTGAACGACCCGGCCATTCGCTCTCACGGTGGCTGTGTACGGCAGCGACACGGTGGCGCCGAGGAGCAACAGCCGGTCGGACCGCGGCGCCTCTCCGTCACTGAAGAAGTTTCCGCTTCCGTTGCGCGCCACCATGCGGGTGATTCGCTGACCGTTCGCGCCGGTGATCTCGATCTCCACGGTGCCGCTCAGCCCGGCGTTGCAGAGGTCGCGCTCGTTGACGCCTCGGAACACGGTGCCCATGAAGAGGTACGCGCGCTCCGCGTCGGCCGCGTCGAGCGCGGGGTTCTGCCCGTGCACGTTCTGGCCGCGGTGGCAGGCCTGACACGCCCACCCCGGGTTCATGTCGTCGCTGGCGAGGTTTCCCTGCGTCCATGTCGACTGAGATTGGCAGGTGAGCGGCGCAGGCCCCGCGTCGGGCAGCGCCTGCGTGCATTCGCCGACGGGCGCGCCGTTCGCGAGCCACTGCTCCAGCACGGCGACGTCGGCCGCGACCGGAGGCGGGAACGGGGATGGCGGCATCGGCGCCGAGGCCAGCTGCATGCGCGCAAGGCTCCTCGACGCGACGGTGCTGCCCGGCGCCACCTCGCGCACCAGGTCCGCGCGCGACACCATCGCGAACGGCGCGCCGCCCGAGAGCGTGGTGCCGTGACACGAGGTGCACTGCCGCGCGAGCAGGAGCGCGACGTCGCACGGGAGGTCGCTGGCGACGGGACCGCCGCTGGCTCCACCTCCGCCACCGACGCCGCTCCCCGTCGCGTCCCCACCACCGGCGGAACCTGGCGGCTGATGACCGGGCTCGATGACGCCCTGACACCCGACGAGCAGGACGATGGCGACCGCGCCGGCTCTCATTGGCAGCGGCCGTTGTTCGGGAGACACACCACCGCGCCAGTGCAGAAGCGCCCGAGGCAGCACAACTGGCCCGAGCCACCACAGGCCTCGCACAGCGTGTTGTTGCCGCACGCCGCGCCGGCACCGCAGAACGAGCCGCCGCGCGCTTCGCAGCACCGCTGCCCGACGCCGCCACACGCGACGCAGGTGCCGTTGACGTCGACGGTGAACGGCGAGGTGCACGCGATGTCGCCGGGACACGCAGGCTGGCCGAGGCGCCCACACGCGCCGCCGTTGCAGCCACCGTTGGTGCAGACGCCCGCGCGCGCGCACATCATCCCGTTCGCGACGCACCGGTTGAGGTTGTTGTCACAGCAGCCACCGCTGCCGCACGCGTTGCCGGTGCAGCAGGGCTGGCCGGGGCCACCACACGCGGTGCACTGGTTGTTCGGCGAACACGCCAGTCCCGAGCCGGTGCAGAAGTCGGCCTGGTTGCCGCCGCCGTTGCAGCACTGCTGGCCGGGCCCACCGCACGAGGTGCACGCGCCGCCGGTGCAGGCGCCGAGGAGCCCGCCGCACATCGTCATCGCGCCGACGCAGGTGGTGCCCGCGCAGCACCCGCCACCCGTGCACGTCGAGTTCGCGCAGCACGGCTGGCCCGTGCCGCCACACGCGACGAAGGCGCCGCCGACACAGAGCGTGCCTGCGCTGCCGACGGCGCCGGCCGGAACGCACAGGCCGTTGTCGAGGCACGCGCCGCCAGCGCACATGGTGCCGCCGCACGCCGGTTGGTACGGGCCTCCACACGGAGCGCAGCTGCCTGCCGTGCACGCCAGCGTCGGCCGGTTGCACGTCGTGCCGCCGCAGCACGGTTGACCCACGCCGCCGCACGTCGCGCACTGGCCCGAGGCCTGGCAGAGGTCGCCGCGTGCGCACATCTGGCCCGTCGCGACGCACTGGTTCGTTCCTCCCACGTCACAGCAGCCGCCCGCGCACGCCGCGCCCGGGCAGCACGCCTGGCCGGGTCCACCACAGGGCTGACACTGCCCGCCGCGACACGCGGTGTTGGCGCCGCATGCGTCACCGGGGCAGCACGGCTGACCGGGGCCGCCACACTGCGCGCATGCACCCTGGCTGCACACCGTGCTCGCTGCGGTGCACGAGCCGTTCGAACAGCACGGCTGGCCCGCGCCACCACACGCCGCGCACGACGTCCCTGCAGCGCACACGGCGCCAGGCGCGGTGCACGTCGCGCCGGGGCAGCACGTCTGGGTGAGGCCACCGCACTGCCCGCAGCTGCCGTTGGTGCAGGTGCCGCCGAGGTTCGGGCACGCCGCGCCACCGGTGACGCAGGCGTTGTTCACGCAACAGCCGCCGCTCCCGCATGCGTTGCCGGTGCAGCACGCCTCGCCCGCGCCGCCGCACGGCGCGCACTGCCCGGGGCCCTGGCCGTTGCACACGAGCGCGGCGCCACCGCACGCCCTGCCCGGACAACACGGCTGGCCCGCGCCACCACAGACGCCACAGAGGTTGTTGCGGCAGGCGTTGCCACCCGCGCAGACGTTGCCAGCACAGCAGGGTTGGCCGGTCGCTCCGCAGGCCGCCGTGCCGCCGCCCATCGCTGCACCGCCACCCATCGCTGCACCGCCGCCCATCGCCGAGCCACCTGCGTCACCGCCTGCGCTCGCCGTCCCACCTGCGTCACCGCCGGCGCTCGCTCCACCACCGGCCGTGTCACCGCCGCCCGAGCCCGCCGTGCCACCTGCCGACGCGTCGCCACCCGCGGCGCCCGAATCTGGCGGGGCCTCGACGACGACGTTGTTGCATGTGCATGCGGAGCAGACGAAAGCGACGACGAGCGGGAGGAGTCTGGTCATGTGGGTGTCTCGGGGAACGCAAACCGGCCGAAGGCAGAGACCCGGGAGCGACCCGTCTGGTCACGCCTGCACCGTTCGTGGCCGCTCACGCCTCTCAGGGGTCATCACATGACCGAGGGAATGAAAGACCCTGGCGGGCAGATCGACGCAGCACGACGCGGCGAGGAGTCGGCGTACCGAGCGCTGTACGAGCGCTATCGGCCGGGTGTGGTGCGTTTGCTCGAGGCGTTTGGAACGCTCGACTTCGATGAGCGAGAGGACATCGTGCAGGACACCTTCACCCGGGCCTTCAAGTCGCTGTCGTCGCTGGCGACGCCCTCGTCGTTCGAGGCCTGGCTGTACACCATCGCGCGGAACCGGGCGAAGTCGGCCCTCGCGAAACGCAGCTCGGAGGATCGAACCATGGCGGACTACGTCGGTGGTGTTCTCGACACGGTGCCGCCGTTCCCCGAGTCGTTGATGCTCGAGGTCGACCTCGCGGTGGTGCGTGACTTGATCGAGCGCCTGCCCCCCGGGCCCGAGAAAGACACCGTGCAGCTGTTCTACGTCGAGGGTCAGCTCTCGGCCCGCGAGATCGCCGAGAAGCTGGGCGTCGGGAAGAGCGCCATCACCATGCGGCTCGAGCGGTTCCGGGCACGGGTGAAACGTGAGCTGATGCTGCGCGTCCTCGCGGGGAAACTGTGAGCCCCATGCACCTCGACGACTCGACCTGGCAGCGGCTGTGGAGCGACCCCGCGTCTGCGCGCTCGATGCTCGAACACCTCGGCCAGGGCTGTGACGTCTGTGACGCGTTCATCGCGAGCAGGCCGGAGCTCGATGGGGAAGTCGACCGCCTGCTGCTGAGCCTGTCACCGAAGACCGCGCCGCTCGATGAGCTGGGTTGGCGCCGACTGAAGGCGCGCCTGGGCAAGGGGCAGCGGAACTCCGTGGCGTTGATCGCGCTCGCCGCCGGGCTCGCCGTGCTGGTGGGCGCTGGCCTCGTGGTGGCGCGCGGGACCTCGGTGCTGACGGCCGCTGGGCTCAAAGGTGACGGGCGCGTTTTCATGAGCGTCGTCGCCGCACGTCAGCTCGACGATGGCGCGTTCGAGCAGCTCCCGTCGTCGGGCAGGGTGCCGAAGGGGTCCACGCTCGCCTTCCGCCTGACGTCTCCCGTCGATGGGCCGGCGCGCGTGTTCATCCAGCGAGGCAAGGAGCTCCCCGAAGAGCTCGCGCAGCTGCGGGTGCGCTCGGGCATCGGCCAGCTGGAGCAGGACACCGGCCTCTTCGGCGTCAACCTCGAGGACGAGCAGGGCACCGTCACCGTGTGGGTGGTTGCGCATGACACCCCGTTCGATGTTGCCAAAGCCCTCGACGCGATAGCCTCTCCCACTTCGCCTCTGGCCGTGGGGCGCGTCGAGGTCATCGTCGAGCCGTGAACCGCGTCATCGCCATCGCCTGCCTCGCGCTCTCGTGCGCGCACGGGCCGCTCGAGAAGGGCGGCGCGGTGGTGGTGCACCTTCCCAAAGGCCAGGCCGACTCGGCGTTCGAGGCGCGGCGCTTCGCGCTGGTGGTGGGCATTCCGCGCGCGGCCGACGAGCGGTGGCGGGCGCTGCAGTTCGCAGAGAAAGACGTCGCCGACGTCGCGCGCGTACTTCGCGATCCGCTCGGTGGCCGATACCAGTCCGTCACCACGCTCACCTCGCCCGAGCAGACGACGAAGGCCGCGCTCCTCGAGGCCGTGCGCACGCTGGGCCGCAAGGCCGATCGCGCCGACGACATCGTGGTGCTCTACGTCTCGGCGCACGGCACCCTCGCGCGAGATGGAAAGGGCGAGCTCTCGCGGTACGTCGTGACGTCCGACGCCGACTTCTCGAGCCCGTCGCAGACGGCCCTCGAGCTCGAGGCCCTGCAGCAGGCGTTCGCCGCGTTGCCCTCGAAGCGCCGGGTGCTCGTGCTCGCGACCTGCCACTCCGGCGGAGGCAAGTCGTTGCTGTCGGACGAGGTGCAGCGCGAGCTCGCGTCACTCAAAGGCCCCATGCGCCCGCTCGAGGAGGCCTCGAAGGCGGCGATGGTGTTGTCGGCGAGCGACTTCGGAGAGCCGGCGCGAGAAGACGACGGCCTGCAGAACGACGTCTACACGCACTTCCTCGTCGAGGCGCTCTCGGGCATCGGCGACCGCAACGGTGATGGCGCGGTGACGGCGACCGAGGCGCACGACTTCGCGCGCCGAAAGACGTGGGTGTTCTCGCAAGGCCGGCAGCGGCCCTCGGCCGAGCTCATCGAAGTAGGCGCCGACCCCATCGTGCTCTCGGGACAGCTGAGCCGGGAAGGCAAGCCGGAGCTGTTCTCGTACGCCGCGCGCCTCGACGGCTTCGCGTTGAAGGTCGACGGCGAAGAGCGCACCGAGCTGCCTGGCGGCGCCGCGGTGAGCGCCGGGCGTCACGTGGTGGAGCTGACGAAGGGCGCCGATCTGCTGATGCGTGAAGAGGTCTCGCTCGAGGTGGGCCAGCGCCTCGACGTGCAGGAGCTGGTCGACCGCGCCGAGCCGAACGTGGCGGTGTCGCTGCTGGCGGGTGGGTTCGCCTTCGTCGACGAGAAGAGCCGCGCCGAGGTGCTGCCTGGCGGCGCGAACGTCGGCGCCTCGGTGCGAATCGACAGGCTCGGCGGGAGCCGCTTCTCGTTGCTGCTCGACGTGAGCGGCTTCGGCGGCGCGAGCGTGCTCCAGCTGGGTGGAAGTGCGCCCGTTCCCTTCACGTGGGTCAGCACCCAGGGCGGCGTGTCGGTCGCGTACGCGTGGCGCTCGCGCGTCGTGTCATTCTTCGTCGGCCCACGTGTGGCCGGGCTGTGGGTGCAGCGGTCTTTCTCTTTGCCGGCGTTCACGGGAACGCAGGCCGCCTTCTCGTTGATGCCCGGCGTGTGGTTGGGCGGCGTGCTGCATCTGAGCCCTCGGTGGGAGTTCTCCTTGAACCTGCAGCCCATGCTCACCGTGTTGACCGTCGACGGCGTGATGCGCCCGATGGGCTTCGTGGGCGGCTGGGGCGCCGTGGGGTACCGGTTCTGATGCGCGCGCACCTCGTCAGCGTGGTGGCCTTGGTGCTCGCCGCCTGTGGTGGGTTCGACAACACGCCGCTGAGGCTCGGCGTCGTTCGCGGTGTGGTGTCGAGCCCCACCATCGAGACCGTCGTGTTGGTTGAGCAGCTGCCGGCGCTCTTCACGCGCCCTTCAGCCGATGGCCGGTTCGAGCTCACGGGTGTTCCACAAGGTGAGGTGACGCTGCTGGTGCTGGCGTCGGCGTCGAACGCAGAGCGACTGACGGTGAACGTTCGTGGCGGCGAGGTCGCCGAGGTGGGCAGCGTGGGGCAGACGCCCGGAGCGCGCCTCGAGATTGAAGTGCGGGTGCCGTCATTCCAGAGTCGGTCGAAGACGACGGTGCAGGTCAACGGCTTCACCCTGCAGCAACGGCTCGATCGTGATGGTGACGTGACCATCGCACTGCCCTCGGGCTGCTACCCCGTCATCGTCTCGCTGCCTGGTCTCGGGGTGGTGGAGAAGCAGGTGTGCGTCGAGGCGCCGACGCGCCGCGAGGTGCACTTCGACCTGCTGGTGCCCGACGGGAGCCCCGGTCGCGAAGGGTGCTCGGTGACGGGTTGCGACCTGTTCACCTGCCGCAGCGACGGTTCGTGCGGCTGACGCTACAGTCCGGCCTCCATGAGGCCTCTCGTCGTCGCCGTCGCGCTCCTCGCCACCGTTGCCGTCGCGTCTGAAGAGGACTTTCAGCGCTTCCTCAACGCCGCCGTCCGCCTCTACGAGAACCTCGAGTACGAGCGGGCGCTCGAGCAGGTGCGCAACGCGAAGAAGCAGGCCGTCACGCCGGACCAACAGGCGACCGCCGCGCTCTACGAAGGCATCATGCTGTCGGACTTGAACAAGCCCGACGAGGCGCGCGCCGCGTTCAAAGAGGCGCTGCTCCTGAAGCCCGACGCCGTCATTCCCATCAAGGTGTCTCCGAAGGTGTCGAAGGACTTCGAAGACACCCGCGCCGCCGCCCAGAAGGAGCTCGCGCCGCTGCTCGCGAAGCAGGCCGAGGAGAAGCGCCGCAAGGAGGAGGAGGTGCGGCTGCGGGCCGAGGCCGACGCGAAGGCGAAGGCGGAGCTCGAGCGACAGCGCGCCGAGCTCGACGCCCGCGCGAAGGAGATCGCCCGCCTCGAGGTGGAGCGGAAGAAGGCCGAGGCCGACGCGCAGACCGCGAAGGCGAAGGAGTCACTCGCCGAGGAACAACGCCGCCGGGCCGAAGCCGACGCGATGACGAAAGAGATCGAGCGCCTGAAAGGCGAGCGTCAGAAGCTCGAGACGCAGCTCGCGAAGAAGAGCGACACGCCCGTCGTCACCACCGTCACGCCGGACCCGAACGTGGTGGCACCGCCTGACGTCACGACGCCGGTCGTCGTCGGCGCCAAGCCGACTCCCGTCTGGCCCTTCGTCTTCCTCGGCGCGGGTGCGCTCGCCGGCGGCATCGGCGGGTACTTCGGCATCATCAGCCAGGAGAACGTCACCAGCGCGCGCAACGAGCCGTTCCAGCTCACCGCCAACCAGCACCTTCGCGACGCGCAGAACAACGCGCTGGTCGCGAACATCCTCTTCGGCACCGCGGGCGCGATGGCCCTGGGCGCGCTCCTCACCGGCATCGGGTGGGCCGTGACGCCAGCCGAGGCGCCGCCGCCGCCGAGCGCCGTCTCGTCCGAGGTGACGCGATGAGGTGGCGAGTTGGAGTGCTGCTCCTCGCGTCGGCGTGCACCGTTCCGACGCTCGGCGAGCTCGGCGACAAGCGCTGCGACGTCGACGCGGGCCTCGGCTGCGTCACCGGCTACGTGTGTACGGCTGGCCTGTGCAAGGTGCCAGTCGGCGGCGCGTGCATGGAAGGACAGAGCCGCGCGTGTGGCGTCGATGGTGGGGCGTGCCGCTCGGGCACCCAGCGCTGCGTCGATGGCATGTGGGGCGGATGTGAGAACGCGGTCGGCCCGATGAACGAGGCCTGTGACGGCATCGACAACGACTGCAACGGGCGCGTCGATGATGGCGTCGCCGAGCTGCCGTGCGAGCTGAGCCAGGGCGTCTGCATGAACTCGAAGAAGACGTGCGTCGACGGTGGCTTCGTCTCGAGCTGCGGCTTGGCGCAGTACGGCACGTTCTTCGAGTCGGCGGAGTCGAGCTGCGATGGTCGCGACAACGACTGCGACGGCATGACGGACGAGAGCGTCAGCGGTGGCGCGTGTCCGAACACCGGCGTGTGCGCCGGTGCGATGCGGGTGTGCACGATGGGCAGCCCCGGAGTCTGCATGACCGCTGGGTACGAAGCCGCTGAGGCGAGCTGTGACGGGCGGGACAACGACTGCAACGGCTCGGTGGACCGCTACCCCGACGCTGGCCCGATTCGCGGCGCGACGTCGTGCGCGTTGACGGCCGGGGTCTGTGCGAGCTCGCGCGTGGCGTGCGTGGACGGTGGCATCGAGGCTGCCTGCTCCGTGGCCTCGTACGGGCCGAACTACGAGGCGATCGAGACGCGCTGCGATGGGCTCGACAACGACTGTGACTCGGTCGTCGATCGACTCGGAGACGGCGGCGTGGTGCGCACCGGCATGTGCGAGCTGTCGGCCGGCGTCTGCGCCAACAACCCTGGCCGCGCGTGCATCAACGGCAATGGAGAGACGGTGTGCTCCGCCGCGTCGTACGGCGCTCGCTACAATCGCGTGGAGTTTCTCTGCGATGGCCTCGACAACGACTGCGACGGCCGCGACGACTGGTCGAAGGAGACGCCGCTGGTGCTCTCGGCGAACGCGCTGTCGTCGCATCTGTCCCTGGCGGGTTTCCCTGGCGGCCTCGGCGGGGTCTTCGTCGACGAGCGCAGCGCCACGGAGCGCGTCTTCTTTCGCCTCTTCGACGACGCGCTGCAGCCGACGGGGCTCGAGGTCGAGCTGTCGGACTCGGCGGTCGCGCGGGCCTCGCGTCCCTCCATCGCGCGCCTCGGGCAGGACTTCGCGGCGACCTGGCTCGAGCAGTTGCCTGATGCCGGCCAGCGCGTCGCCGTCGGTCGCATCACCACGTCAGGCACGCGCGCGTGGACGCAGTACGCGACGCCGGCCACCACGCTGGTGTACCGGGAGCCGCGGCTGACGACGACAGCATCTCCCGAGGCGGTGATGGTGGGGTGGATCGAGAGCCCGTCGCTCGTCTTCAAGGGCACCCTGTTCGACGGCGCCGGCAACCGCACCACGATGGTGACGACGATGGCCGGTGGGGCAGGCGAGCTCGTCTTCGACTTCGACGTCGCGGCGCGTGAAGGCGGCGGAGGCCCAGGCAGCCTCGTCGCGGGCTGGGTCGCGCAACAGAACGGCGACTTCAGGGTGCGGTTCCGCTCGTTCAACGCTTCGCTGGCTGCGCAGGGCCCAGGGCCTCGTGAGGTCTTCTTCACCGGGGAGCAGGCCGACAAGCTGAGGCTCGCGCCGTTCGGCGGCACGAGTGAGATCGCCGCCACGTGGGTGGGCGGCGTCGGTAACACCTCGGCGACGATTCGCGGCGTCACCAACGTGCTCGACACCGGGAGCACGCCACGCGCGCTGGCGACGTACGCGGGCGCCATCGCCGACCTCGCGGTGCAGACGCTGCCGGTGGGTGCGGTCGCGTTCTGGTCGCAGGGCATTCCGCAACCGCGGCTCGTCGGGCGCACGTTCGCTGCTGACGCGGGCCTGCTCGACGTGACGCCGGCGGGCGTGACGGGCCTCTTTGCGCCCACCATCGCGCCGCGCGACGGCGGCATCGTCGTCGTCGGCTACGAGTGCGACCGCGGCCAGGGGCTTGACCTCTACGGCCAGGCCATCTGCTTCTGAAGACTGTGCGACCTGTCACCACACGGCTGATCATTTCGCGCGAAGAACTTTGACGCTGCCGCTCGCTGCGTAGGCTGCGCGAAGTCCGGTGGCTGGGCAGTCGTCGCTCGGCTCGTTGCGCGGTTCAGGGGAGAGTTCATGCGTTCGTCGCGTCTCGGCCAGGTGGCCCTCGTTTCGTTGTGCGCGCTCGTGGTCGGCTGCGGCGACAAGAGCCCCAAAGGCAACATCGGCTCCGAAGTGCCGGTCATCGGTCAGGTGCTGCCGGGGCGCGGGCCCACCGAGGGCGGCACGGTCGCGGTCATCAAGGGCCTCAACTTCCGCCCCGGACTGTCAGTGACGTTCGGCCCCTCTGCGGCGCCCTTCGTGCGCGTCATCGACGCCACCACCATCACGGTCGTCACGCCGCCGGGAGACACGGGCCGCGTGAACGTCGTCGTCTCGAGCGCCGAAGGTCAGTCGACGACCTTCAAGGATGGCTTCGAGTACTACACGAAGGACTCGACGACGCTGGCGGCGCCGACGCTGTCAGCCATCGCGCCGAACACCGGCCCGGCGTCGGGTGGCACTGTCGCCCTCGTCACCGGCACGGGCCTGCAAGCCGGAGCGCTGCTCCTCGTCGGCCGCGCGCCTGCTGCTGACGTGGTGGTGGTGAACGCGACGTCGCTCTCGGGTGTGTTGCCGGCGAACGCCGTGGGCACCGCCGACGTCGAGGTGACGAACCCCGACGGGCAGAGCGCGATTCTCCCTGGTGCGTTCGCGTACTCCGAGGCCGATGGCGTCGGCCCCGTCATCACCGTCGTCTCTCCCATCGCTGGGTCCACCACGGGCGGCACCCTCGTCACCATCGGCGGCAGCAACTTCCGCTCGGGCGCGCTGGTGTTCTTCGGCGGCAAGAGCGCCACCATCTCGGGCACGACGCCGGTCGCCATCTCGGTGGAGTCGCCTCCCTCGGGCCCAGGCGTCGTCGACGTGGCCATCACCAACCCGGACGGCCGCAGCTCCATCGCGCGCGGGGCGTACAACTATTACGTCGGTGGTCCCGTCATCGCGCGCATCACGCCCAGCTTCGGCCCGCTCGATGGTGGCACCGACGTCGTCATCGATGGCCGCAACTTCCAGCAGCGCGTGGTGGGCACGGTGGGTGGCCGCGCATTGCAGAACGTCCGGAGAATCGACGACCGCTCCATCACCGCCACCACGCCCCGCGGCGCGATGGCCGGCGCCGTCGACGTGCGCGTGGAGAACGACGACGGCCAGTCGGACACGTTGCTGAGCGGCTACGCGTACGGCAACGCGCCTCCGCCAAGCTTCGCGCTGTCTCGAGTCACGCCAGAGGTCGGCCCCATCGCCGGAGGCACGCGCGTCACCATCATCGGCTCGGGCTTCGTCACGGGAGCGACCGTCACCTTCGGCGGCCAGCCTGCGACGGGTGTGCAGGTCGTCGGGGGCGCGACCATTTCGTGCGTCACGCCAGCCGGAGCCATCGGGCCCGTCGAGGTCGTCGTCACGCAGAACGGCGACAGCCGGCGCCTGCAGCTCGGCTTCTGGTACTTCGACCCGTCACGCAGAGGGCCCACGCCTTCCATCGCGGCGGTGACGCCAGCGCTCGGCCCCACCACAGGGAACAGCACCGTGCTCCTCACCGGCAACGGCTTCGCCGACGGCGCGCGGGTCTTCTTTGGCACCACCGCGGCGACGACGACGACCTTCGTCACCGCCAGCACGCTCACCGCCGTCACGCCCGTCGCTGCGGCGCCCGGCCCCGTGGATGTTCGCGTGCAGAACCCCGACGGCCAGGTGGTGACGCTCAACCAGGGCTACGTCTACGTCGACCCGTCGACGCTCGGCCCGGTGCCTGCGCTCACGTCGGTCACACCGAACACCGGCGGCAGCGCTGATGAGACTGCCGTCGTCATCGCCGCGCAGAACGTCACCGCCGGAGCGCTCGTCTTCGTCGGCGGCCGGCCCGCGAAGAACGTGATGCTCCGCACGGGGTCGGTCGACGCCACCTTCGGGCCTGACGCGCCCGGCGCCGCCGACGTCGCGATTACCAACCCCGACGGCCAGTCGGGCCGGCTGGTGAACGGCTTCACGTACTCGCGCTCGCCGCCGACGCTGATGACCATCACGCCGAACACCGTCCCCGTTGGTGGTGGCCTCAAGGTGTTGCTCTCGGGCAAGGGCTTCGTCGCGGGCGCGGCGGTCGCCGTCGGCACGCAGATGGTCGCGACCACCTTCGTCGACTCGACGCTCCTCTTCATCACCGTGCCGCCGAACCCGGTTGGGCAGGTCGACGTCACCGTCACCAACCCCGACGGCCAGCGCAGCACGCTGATGAATGGCCTGACGTACGCGAACATCATGCTGGGCAACTCGCCGACGCTGACGAGCATCGCGCCAGCGCGCGGACCAACCACGGGCGGCACCATCGCGCTCCTCGTCGGCACCAACATCTCGCAAGGCGCGCGAGTGCTCTTCGGCGCCAACGCCGCCACGCGCGTCACGGTAATGAGCGATACGCGGCTGTCGTGTCAGGTGCCGGTCGGCATGGTGGGCCTCACCGACATCACGCTGGTGAACCCCGATGGCCAGTCGGCGCAGTTGCTCCAGGGCTTCCGCTACGTCGACCCGTCGACGCTCGGGCCTGGCCCCTCGCTCGCATCAGTGACGCCGTCGAGCGGCCTGGCCGCAGGTGGAACGCAGACGGTGTTGACGGGCTCGTTGTTCCAGCAAGGCATGCTCGTCTTCTTCGGCGGCTTCTCGTCGAGCGCGTCGAACGTGCAGAACGGCGGCATCGCGACCGCCACCACGCCGGGAGGACCGACGGGTCAGGTCGACGTCGCCATCACCAACCCCGATGGGCAGTCGTCGGTGCTGGTGAACGGCTTCAGCTACACGCCGCGCCCCGAGCCGCAGACCATCTTCCCCGCCGAGGGTCCGACGGGTGGCAGCACGATGTTCACCATTGCTGGCCGTAACTTCGCTGCAGGCGCGAGGGTCTTCTTCGGCACCACCGAGGCGACGACCGCGATGGTGGCGTCTCCCACCGTCATCACCGGAAGCACGCCGGCGCGCGCGGCAGGGGTCGTCGACGTGCGGGTGCAGAACCCTGACGGGCAGAGCGGCACGCTGACGATGGCGTACACGTACAACTCGGCGCCGACCATCGCGCTCGCGAGGCCGGGCGCAGGCCCCGTCGCCGGAGGCAGCACGCTGCTCATCACCGGCACGGGCTTCCGCACGGGCACCACGGTGGTGGTCGGCGGAGCGATGGCGACCTCGATTCGCGTCGTCAGCGACACCCAGCTCTACGCCGTCACGCCCGTCGGCAGTCCAGGCGCGGCCGACCTGGTCGTTTCCAACCCCGACCTCCAGGCGTCGACGCTCGTGCGCGGGTTCCGCTACGACTTCCCCGACTCGCAGGCGCGCGCGCAGGCGATGCAGCCCGCCATCTACGTGCCGATGGCGCGTGACGACGCGACCTACAAGACGGACTTCGGCGTCATCAACCACTCGGGGCAGGCCGTGACGGTGACGGTCGCGTCGGTCGACGGCGCTGGCGTGCAGCAGGGCTCGCGTGCGTTGACCGCGCAGGTGCCGGCGTTCGGCCGCACGGTGGTGACCGACGTGCTGCGCTTCATCGAGGGCGCCACCACGCAGCTCAACAAGACGGGCTCACTCGTCGTCACCAGTGATGGCCCCATCTCGGCGTTCTCGGTCGTGACCGACCGCCTGACGAACGACGCGTCGGTGATTCAGGGCGCGACGACCGCGCGCACCGCGAGCCGGCTGCTGTTGCCGTACTCCTCGTCGGTCGGCGCGTTCCGCACCTGGCTCGCCGTGCGCAACGTCGGCGGCACGCCCGCGGCCATCGACATCACGGCGCGTGACGCGGCGGGCATGCAGCTCGGCCGGCTCTCGGCGGTGAACATCGGCTCCAACGGCCTGTACTCGGCCGACGACGTGCTGGGCGCGATGAACGTGATGGGCGCCGTGGCGGTGCTCGACATTCAGGGCCCGACTGGCTCGAGCCTCGTCGGCGCGGCGCGGGTGTTCTCGAACGTGCGCCTCGGCGGCGTCATCGCGGCGCGGCCGTACACCGATGGTGCGCTCAGTCAGGTGCTGGCGTACCTGCCCGACACCTCGAGTGAGACGAGCTCGTTCAGCCTCATCAACACCGAGGCCGTCGCGGGGAGCGCGAGCATCGATCTGCGCTCGGCCTCAGGCCAGAGCCTCGGCACGCAGAACGTGATGGTGCCGGCCAACGGCTTCGTCGTCATCTCCGACCTCGCGCGCACGCTGCTGTCGCGCACCGTGCCCACGCAGACGCAGTCGAGCCTGCACGTCACCTCGACGACGCGCATGCTCGCGTCAGAGTTGGTGCTGACGACCGCGACGGGAGATTTGCGCCTGTCGAACTCACGGCCCGGTGGTGGCGTGCGCCTGGTGCTGCCGTACGCCGACAGCCGCACGAGCCTCGCGGTGGTGAACGTCGGCGTCGCCGCGGCCAACCTCGAGGTGCAGCTCTTCGTCGACTCAGGCAGCCCGCGAGGCACACCGCTGCGAGTGGCGGTGCCGCCGCGTGGCAGCTTCCAGGCGGCGCTGTTGCTCTCCTCACTCGGCGCCGGAGCGTCGAACGGCTACGTCGAGGTGCGCTCGCTCAACGGCATGCCGCTGGTCGCCATCGGCAAGGTGGGGAACGACCCCGCCGGCCAGCATGGAGACCTGGTCGACCTCTCGCAGGTCATCACCACGCCGTCCGTCCAACTGCTCAGGCCCGCGACGGGACCGGCGACTGGCGGCACGATGTCGCGCATCACCGGCGCCTTCTTCCTGCCGGGCATTCAGTTCCTCTACGGCACGACGCCAGCGCCGCGCGCGCAGACGGCGTCGCATGACATCGCGGTGGCCGTCTCTCCCAGCGCGATGAATGGCCAGGTCGTCGACGTCACCGCCATCAACCTCGACGGAGCCTCGGGCGTGTTGCCGATGGGCTTCTCGTACGTCGACCCGGCGATGCTGGGGGCTCCTCCGTCGGTCTCGTCGGTCGCGCCGCAGAACCTGTCGACGCTCGGCGGTACGGCGATGCAGATCAACGGCAACAACTTCGTGAACCAGGCGCTCGCGTTCGTCGGTTTGTCTCCCGTGGTCGGCGCCACGCAGATCAACCCGAACCGCGTCGACGGCGTGGGCCCGGCCGGACCCATCGGCCCCGCGGACGTCACGGTGAGCAACCCTGACGGTCAGTCCGCGACGCTCACCGGAGGCGTCACCTTCGTCGTGCCGCCTCCGTCCATCTCGACGCTGACGCCGAACTCGGGCGCGGGCCGCGGCGGCACCAGCGTGCGCATCACGGGCAACGGCTTCCAGGTCGGCGCGAGCGTCGGCTTCGGCGCGGCCTCGGCGCCGGTCGCCACGGTGCTCTCTCCCACCGACATCGACGTCATCACGCCTGCGGGCAACGACGGCCCCGTCAACATCACCATCGTCAACCCCGACGCGCAGAGCACGACGCTCAACAACGGCTTTACGTACGTCGCGCCGCCGACCGTCGCGCAGGTGCAGCCGACGTCGGGCTCCACCGCGGGAGGCACGCTCATCACCATCACCGGCACGTTCTTGCGGCAGGGCGCGACCGTGAGCATCGGCACCAACCCGTGCGTCTCGGTCAGCGTCGCGATGGGCGGCACCACCATCACCTGCAACACGCCGGCGGGCACGGCAGGGCCGGTCGCAGTGACGGTCACCAACCCCGACGGTCAGGCCGGAATCTTGAACAACGCGTTCACCTACCTCGCGCCGGTGCCGCCGCCCATCGTGACGGGCGTGACGCCCAGCTTCGCCGCCGTCACCGGAGGCTCGCAGGTCACCATCACCGGCTCGGGCTTCCAGGCCGGCGCGACGGTGCGCTTCGGGACGACGACGTCGACCGCGGTCAACGTGGTGAGCCCTTCGGCCATTCTCGCGACCGTTCCCGGCGCTGCGGGCATCGGCGTCGTCGACGTCACCGTGACGAACCCCGACACGCAGTTCGGCCGCCTCGCTTCGTCCTTCACCTACTTCCAGCCCGCGGACCTGCCGAACATCACCGTCGTCTCGCTCGCGCCGAACGAAGGTCCGCCCTCGGGAGGCACGCCGGTGTTCGTCTCGGGCGCGGGCTTCAAGGTCGGCGTCACGGTGCGCTTCGGCGCGGTGTTCTCGACGAGCGTCACGTACCTGGGCCCGTCGGCGCTGCTCGTCATCGCGCCGCCCAACCCGCTGGGCCCGGTGGCCGTCACCGCCACCAACCCCGACGGCGCGAACAACACGCTGGCCAGCGCCTTCAACTACGCCAACGGCGTGCTCTTCCTGCCGCCGCCGATGCGCCTGCCGATGACGAACGAGCGCGGCTACGACGTCGCGACGCTGTTCGACTTCGATGGCGACGGCGACCTCGACTCCTTCATGGGGCGCCGCAGCCTGACCTGCGACAGCGACGGCAACGACCAGCTCTGGGTGAACAGCAACGGCAGCTTCAGCGTGCTGGCGACGTTCCCCGGTGACGCGAACCGCACGACGGTGGGTGCGCTCCCGATGGACATCGAAGGCAACGGCACCAGAGACCTCTTCGTGCTGGCCGATGACTCGTTCAACGGGCGCGCGAGCGTCTACCGCAACGCGCCGCTCGGCACGTTCCAGCGGTTCGACCAGCCCGCGCTCACGGGGCTGCCGTGCTGCTCGGGCCCGCAGGTGCGCGCCGGCGCGACGGGAGACCTCAACACCGACGGCTTCCCCGACGTCTTCGTGGCGGTCGGCGGCGTCGACTACATGTACCTGAACCAGCGCGACGGTGGCTTCGCGCCGACGCGCACCGGCCTGCCGACCCCGAGCGGCTCGGGCATCAACGACGACAGCCGCGACGTCTGCGTGGCCGACTACGACCGCGACGGCGACGACGACGTCTTCGTCGTCAACGCGTCGAACCAGCAGGCCAACTATTACCTGCAGGGGCCTGCGGGCGTCTTCACGCTCTCGAACAACCTCATTCCCATCGTGGGCGGCGCGGGCACGGGCTGCGTGTCGGGCGTCTTCCGCAACGGCTCCAACATTCGTGACCTCGTGGTGGTGCGCGACGGGCAGCCGTACCAGTACCTGCGCAACGACGGCCTGGGCCGCTTCACCGACGAGTCGACGATTCCCATCTACCGGTTGCCGCAGACGCCGCCGTCGGTGCGCATCGGCTACCCCACGGCCATCGGCCTGACGCGTGGCGTGGAAGCGGTCGACATCGACACCGACGGAGACCTGGACCTGGTGATGAACCACGTCGACCTGCAACCGCGCATCCAGCTCTATCTCAACGACGGCTTCGGCAACTTCTCGCTGGGCACCGCGTCACGGGTGCCGCCGCTGCTCGACTCGCAGGAATGGAACGCCATCGGCGATCTCAACTCCGACGGTAGGCCCGACCTGCTCATTCCCGGTGAAGGCACCCAGCCGCGCCTGCTCTTCGGCGGCAACGGCGGCGTGTTGACCTACGCCACGATGCGCACCATCCCCGAGCAGAGCTACTGCGTGGCCGACGCCCTCGCCGCCGACCTCGATGGCGACAGCGACCAGGACCTCTTCACGGTCTCGGGCTGCAACGACAGCGTCTACGAGTCACTCTTCGCCAACACCGAGCCGGCGTCGTGCCGCACCAACACCGTGCACTACTGGCTCAACGATGGCGCTGGCGGCTTCACCGATGACACCGCCAACCGGTTCCCCGCCATCAACCGCAACGCCACCTCGGTCGCGTTCGGCGACATCGACAACGACGGCGATCGTGACCTGCTCGTCGGCACCTCGGGCGTGGGCATCGCCGGTGGGAGCTCACGCGACAACGGCGTGCGGCTCTACGTGAACAACGGCACCGGCGTCTTCAGCGACATCACCTACCCGCGTCTGCCCGCCGACAACTTCTTCGCGACCGACGTGCTGCTCGTCGACGTCAACAAGGACGGCGCGCTCGACATCTACGTCACGGTCGACACGTGGAACTCGTGCAGTAACGGCTCGCACCGGCTGTGGCTGAACACCGGCAACGGCTTCTTCTTCAACGTGAGCGGCCAGCTGCCGTACGCGAACTATTCGAACCTGCTCGGGAGCTGCGACAACTTCCAACCGCGCGGCGTCAGCTCGGCAGACTTCAACGGAGACACGTACCCAGACCTCTACGTGGTGGGCAACGGGCGCAACCGCATGCTCTTCAACCGCGGCACGATTCAGCCCGGCTTCTTCACCGACGTCACCGCGTCGAACGTGCCCAACGTCAGCTCGACCAGCCTGGGCGTGGTGTCGGGAGACTTGAACAACGACACCTACCCAGACCTCTTCGTGTGCAACGCGGACACCGACCGCGTCAACCTGGGCAACGCGACCGGCATCTTGTCCGACGTGACGCCGACGAACTGGCCTCCTGAGTCGCAGCCGTACCGGTACCCTCTGCTCTCGGGGTGCACCGGCGCGTCGCCGACTCCGATTCGGTCTCCGTCGTGCGCGCTGGGCGACGTCGATGGCGACGGCGATCAGGACATCGTGCTCGCGGGAGGCTCTGGCTCGAACATCAACTTCCGAGACCGGCTGCGCCTCAACACCGGCAGCGCGAACTTCCTCGACGTCACCACGGCGTCGTTGCCGTTCGACACCGCCGACACGCAGCGGGTGCTCCTCTTCCGCGCCAACGCCGACACGAAGCCAGACCTCTTCATCGGCAACTGCGGCCAGCCCTACGTCTACCTGAACGCGCCGTGAGGCGAGGAACAGCCATGCGACGCGTGAACGGGTGGTGCTTCGGCCTCGTGCTGCTGAGCTTCGGCGCGGTGGCCGCAGAGCCGGTCGAGGTGGTGGCGCGAGGCAGCGGGGCCGGGGAGCCCGAGGTCGGCCGCTCCCACCTGGGCGGCGCGGGGCTGGCGCGCGTGCGGTCGGCCTTCATGGCGCCGCGCGCGTTGTCGGTGTCGGCGACGGCGGGCTTCTTCCGCGCGCCGGGCGTCAGCGCTGGAGGTCTCGACGAGTACCGGACGACGCTGGTGGGCACGAGCTTCACGCCGCTGTCGTGGCTCGAGGTGTCGATGACGTTGCGCTCGACGATCCTCGACCAGCCCGCCTCGGCGCTGCGCACGTACTACCTGGTGAACGACGCGTTCCTTCGGTTCAAGGCGTCGTACACCCTGCTCGACGGAGCGCTCGCCGCGGGTGGAGAGCTGTACCTGCGCCTGCCGCCGCCAGTGTTTCGTGCGAACCCCATCACGCTCGGCCTCTCGCCCGGGCTCGGTGGCGTCGTTTCGTATGACGCGTCGAAGAAGAGCCCAGTGCCCGTGGTGCTGCACCTCAACACCAGCTTCTTCTTCGACAACAGCGCCGACTTCGACGACGGCACCACCGGCCAGACGCGGCGTCTCGCGCTCGACATCACGACGTTCAATCAATGGCGTACGGGGCTGGGCGTCGAGGCACGGTGGCGGTTGGGGGCCATCGGCGTGAGGCCGTTCGTCGAGTACACCGCCGACGTCGCGCTCGGCGCTCCCGGGCCCGTCCCGATGCGCGTCATTCCCGGCGTGCGGGTGCTGCCGTGGCGAGGGCTCTTCGTCGACGGCCTCGTGGAGATTGGGGTCTCGCGGCCAACCGCGCGGGGCGTGGCGCCGGTGTCTCCTTGGCAGGTGATGCTGAGTCTCGGCTACCAGACGGGTGTGGATGACGCGCCGGCCCGCCTTGAAGTGGTGGAGCGCGTCGTCGAGAAGGAGCGCCTCGTTCAGGCGAAGTCGACGCGCGGCACGGTGAAGGGCATCGTCATCGACGCCGCCACGAAGCAGCCCATCGCCGACGCCATCATCTCGATGAAGGGCCGCAGCCGGCTGCTCTCGGAGGCCGACGGCACGTTCCAGCTGCTCGACGTCGAGCCCGGGCCGCTGGTGTTGACCGTCACGCGGCAGGGCTACGCGACGCGTGAGGTGGCCGGCACGCTCGCCGCCGCTGGCACGGTGGAACTCAACCCCGCGCTCAGCCAGTTGCCGCCCGAGCCGCCAGCGCCGATGACGATTCGGGGCACGGTGTTCTCGGAAGACGACAAGCCCGTCGTCGCCACCATCGCTGCGCCCAATGCCTCGTTGTCGAAGAAGACCGGCGCCACAGGTGACTACGAGTTCACCCTGGCGTCGGGCGAGCAGTCGCTCGAGGTGGCCGCGACCGGCTTCATGACGCAGGGCAAACGCGTGGTGGGCCGGCCGGGCGAGGCGCTCGTCATCGACTTCGTGCTCAAGCCGGTGCCGAAGCAGGCGCTGGTCGTGCTGCGGAAGGAGAAGATCGAGATCAAGAAGCAGGTGCACTTCGCGACCGCGAGCGACGTCATTCTTCCCGACTCGTCGCCGCTGCTCGATCAGATCGCCTCGCTCATCCTCGAGAACGATCGGCTCAAGCGCATTCGGGTCGAAGGCCACACCGACGACCAGGGCGACGACGCGTACAACCTGAACCTGTCGGACCGCCGCGCGAAGTCGGTGATGCGAGCGCTGCTCGAGCGTGGCGTGCAGAGCGAGCGCATCGGCGCGGTCGGCTTTGGCGAGACCAAGCCCATCGGCGACAACAAGAAGCCGGCGGGGCGGGCGCAGAACCGGCGCGTGGAGTTCATGATCGAGGCCCAGGAGTGATGGCGCGTCGTTCAGCGGCTAGAGTGGCCGCGACGTGAGCGCTGGTCAGCCCGAAGTCCTTGGCAAGTACACGCTGCTGCGCAAGCTGGCCGCCGGTGGCATGGCCGAGGTCTTCCTCTCGCGTGTCGCTGGGCCCGCAGGGTTCGAGAAGACGGTGGTGGTGAAGCGCATTCTCGGCCACCTCGCTGAAGACCCGTCGTTCATCGCGATGTTCCTCGCCGAGGCAAAGCTGGCGGCGCAGCTCAACCACCCGAACGTGGTGCAGGTGTTCGACTTCGGCGAGCAGGAGGGCACCTGGTTTCTGGTGATGGAGCTCATCGACGGGCTCAACCTGCGCCACCTCTTCCGCAAGGCGGCCGAGAAGGGCGAGTACCTGCCCATCGGCGTCGCGCTGAAGATCGCCATCATGGCGCTCGAGGGCCTGGCGTACGCGCACGAGTTCGCCGACCCCTCGACGGGTGAGCCGCTCGCGCTGGTGCACCGTGACGTCAGCCCCGACAACATCCTCGTGGGGCGAAACGGCGCGGTGAAGGTCGTCGACTTCGGCATCGCGAAGGCCGCCAACCAGACGCACCTCACGCGCACCGGCACCGTGAAGGGGAAGTTCTCGTACATGCCGCCGGAGCAACTGCAGGGCCAGCCGCTCGACAAACGCGCCGACGTCTTCGCGATGGGCATCGTGTTGTACGAGCTGCTGACGGCGCGAAAGCCCTTCGACACCTCGAACGACGCCGTCGTGGTGCGCGCGATTCTCTACGAGAACTTCGTGCCGCTGCGCACGTACCGGGTCGATGCGCCTGAGGCGCTCGAGCAGATTCTCTCGCGTGCGCTCGCGAAGGACGTCTCGCAGCGGTACGCCGACTGCCGGGCCATGGCGGCCGACCTCGAGAAGCTGTTGCTGGTGAGGAGCGAGTCGGCCACGCCGTACGAAATCTCCCAGCTCGTGCAGCGGCTCGGCGGCCCGTCCACCATCGCCATCGCGCCGACGCCGAAGCCCGTGCCCTCCATCTCAGTGGGCGCACCGACACTGCCGCCGAACCCACACGGCTCTGCGCCGCAGGCCGCCACCATGCCGATGGAGCCGACGTTGTCGCCCGCCAAGACGGCCATCGAGGTGATGCCGCCACCGCCGCCACCCCAGACGATGGCAGGCGCCACGACGCCGCACCCGCAGGTGAAGGTCGTCGAGCCGTCGCTCGGCGCGTTCGCCACCATGCCGACGCCTGGGCCGCGAGAGGCGCCTCCGCTCGGGCCGGCTCCGGCAGAGGCGCCTCGGCCCACGATGGCGGTCCCGGCCCCGTACGTCGGGTCTCCGTCTCAGCCTGGCGTCGCGGCGCCCGGTGGTGGTGCGCCGTCGTTCGACGCGATTCCTCCCGCTCCGGAGTGGGCAGCGCCGCCGCGAGACCCGGCGCTGGCGACGACGACCCCCGGCTGGGCGCAGACGCCGCTGCATCGCCCTGCCGCTCCGGCTGCGAAGCGCACGCTGGTGGTCCTCGAAGAGGTGCCCGAGAAGCGCTCCTCCGCGGTGCTGTGGGTCGCGGCGGGTGTGGCCGCGGTCATCGGAATGACTGGGACGTGGGCGTACCTGTCGACCCGCGAACGGCCGCCCGTGGTGGTGAAGATCGAGCCTGCCGTCACGCCACCCGTCGTCGAGGCCGAGCCCGTGAAGCCCCTGCCCGTCGTGGTGGTGACGCCGCCGCCCGTCGAGCCGGTCGCCGAGGTCATCGACGCAGGGCTCGTCGTCGCGACCGCGGACCAACCAGTGAAGCCGCCGAAGAACCGGCCGAAGCCGAAGGTCGACGTGCCTCCACCGCCGCCGGCGGCGAATGACGAGCTGGTCGACTTCCGCGTGCGACCGTTCGGTAGCGTGACGGTCGACGGCAAGGCGCTCGGTGACACGCCGTTCCCTCCGGTGAAACTCGCGCCCGGAGCGCACCGCGTTCAGGTGGTCAATCGCGACTTGAACAAGACGGTGACGCGCACCTTCGAGGTGAAGGCGGGCGGGCAGAACGTCTTCCGGTTGAACCTCGAAGAAGAAGGGCCCTGAGGCCGCGCGTCAGCTCGGGTCGACGAAGCTCATGCCGTTGTCGCACTCGGCCTTCGCATCGTCCTTCGTCTTGTACTTGGTGCTCGTGTAGTACCAGTTCGTCTGCAGCGAGCCGTCGGCCGCGCGCACCTGACAGCCGCCGAGCATGTCGGTCGTCGGGCACGTCTGGCTGGCGGTGAAGGTGCCGCCCGCGCCGGTGCCGCCGAGCGTCGTGCAGACCGACTCCTGCACCGTCCACACTGGCTGCAGGTTGTTGCGCCAGTCGGTGCACTGCGGCGTGTTGGGGCGAAGGTCGCACCGGGCGCTCCGCCCACCGATGAAGCCACACGACGACGCCAGCACCACGACGACCAGAGCGAACCACCGAGCCATGAGCACCTCAGGTTTCCGGCTCGAAGGTGAGCCGGAGCCGGCAGTCTTTCCGCGGGCCACTTCAGGCGCAACGGATTCTTCCGGCCAGGCTCGAATTTACCCACAGGCGCTCTGGACCTCCCGCTCCGGTGACGCTCGTGTCCCCGTCCGAGCAGGCGAAGCGTCACCGACGGGTGAAAACCGCTATCGTCCCGTCACGTTCGTTTCAGGAGACCTCGCCCATGATGAAGCTTCGTGTCGCTGCCCTCGTGGTGTTGTGTTCCGCCGCGCCCGCCCTCGCCGACCTCTCGCCCGACGACATCGCCGCGATTCAGCTCGAGCAGGCGAAGGCGACGCAGGCCATCGACGACAAGTACGCGGGCAAGGGCAAGCTGTCGGCCAGCGACCTGCGCGCGATGTCGAAAGAGAAGGCGGCAGCGGAGCGCTCGGTGCTCGACTCGCGTGGCGTCAAGGCGGGCGAGTGGGTCAAGGCGTCGTCGAAGATGAACGCCGACGATCGCGCGAAGGTGGAAGCCACCAAGAAGGCCGCGAACGAGAAGGAAGCGGCCGCGAAGAAGGGCCCTGACGCGAAGGCCGCGAAAGAGGTCGTCATCGAGAAGCCCGGCGAGGTGAACGAGGCCGCCGAGATGGACAAGAAGATGGGGCTCGGCGCCGGCAAGAAGTAGCCGCGCTTTTCGGATTCGTCGGTGCCTCAGCCCGCGTCGGGTGAAGCCTTCGGCGGCCCTGACACATCGACGTTCACGAGGTCTGACTGCTCGAGGCGTTTGGCGAGCTCGGCGACCTTCGCTTCGTCGATCTCCAGCAACGTCACCAGCGCCGCGACCGCACGCTTCTTCAGCCCCTCGTCATCGAGCGCCTTCGCCGCGAAGTAGAGCGAGACGTGCACCTCAGGGTCGAACGGGTTGACGGCCAGGGCGTCGAGGGACGCGGTCTTCACTACGTCGAACTTTCGTGCGCGCATCGCGATGCGGGCGAGGTGCGTGTTGGTGGTGGCGCTCCCGGGGTGCATCACCAGGCTGCCGCGCAGCACCTTCTCGGCGAGCTCGTACCGCTTCAGCTCAAGCAGCGTCAGCGCGTACTTGTTGCTCACCGACTCGTAGCGGTCTCCGACGATGGTGACGGCGCGCTCGTAGTGTTCGGCCGCGGCGGCCATGCGTTTGCGCTCACGCATCAGCTCACCCAGGTGGGCCAGCTTGCGGGCGGGCGTCTCTTTCACTTCGGCGAAGTCTCCGAACGAGACGTCGCGCTCATTCTTCTTCTTCTCGGGCTTCTTCTCGGCGCCCGCTTCGACGAGCTGCTTCTTCTCGTGGGCGGAGGGCGGAATGAGCTCGGCGGGGAAGGGCTGCTTCTTGAGGTGCGCCATCCACGCGCGCTCGAACTCGGGCCACTTCTTCTTCGTCACGTGCTCGACGGCGAGCTTGTCGCTGGTGCCCTTCGCCATCTCGGTGAGGAGCCGGTCGAGGGCGCGCGGCCCGGCCTCGGTGTCGATGAGGTGAATCGCGAAGAAGACCTCGGCGAAGGCGGTGGCGGCATCTTCAGCGGTGGGCAACAGCGCCATCGACGGGTGCATCTTCTCGAACGGCACCAGGGTGTTACTGCGCACGCGCGAGCCGAGCAGCGCGAGGGTGGACGGCGTCATCGCGCCGCCGGCGGGGCCTCTCCACCGCGACTCGAGGTACTTCGCGAGGCCCTCGTGCATCCAGATGGGCACGGTGTTGCGGCTCTTCTGCGAGACGACGAGGTGCACGTACTCGTGGGCCAGCGTGTCGAGCCAGTCGTAGCCCTTCAAGACGGCGAGCGGCGACGTCACCATCAGCTTGTTGAACTTGCAGATGGCGATGGTGCCGGTGGTGCGAATCGCCTCTTTCGTCAGCGTCGACACCTTCGACAGCTCGGCGGCGCTCGAGACGATCTCCACGCGCACCTTGCCGACCGGCGCGAAGCCCAGGTCCTTCTCGAGCGCGGCGTGAATGCCCTCCAGCGCGTCCATCGCCCACAGCGCGAGCACCGCGTCTTTGCCTTTGGGGTACTGGAAGATGAAGTGCTCGCTCTCGACGCGCTCGTGGTTCTTCACGATGTCGCGCGTGTCAGTGACGAGGCGCAGCCAGCTGCCCGGCCTGTCTCTGACGCCAGAGCCCTTGAGCTCGGTGACGGCGGTCTCGTAGTCGCCCGACTCGAAGGCGACGCGGCCCTTGAAGTAGCGCAGCGGCTCGATGTCGGCGGGCGCCAGCTTCTCGAGCTCGGCGAGCTCCAGCTTCGCGGCAGGCAGGTTCCAGTCTTCGAGGTACTGCTCGAGGTTCTGGATGCGGGCCTTCGCTTCACCCTTGAGCTGCGTGAGCGGCTCGTCACCGGTGGGCTCGGCCTGAGCGAAGGCGCGGGCGGTGAGCAGGAGCAACAGCAGGGGCGCGCGCGTCACTTCACCAGCTCCTCGTAGTACTTCTTGTTCTGTTCCTTGTAGCGGTCGGGCGCGCCCTGCTTCATCGCGTCCATCACGTCCTTGCGGAACTCACGCGGGTTCGCGCTCGGGTCTTCTTCGGGGATCTCGACCTTCTGGTCCTTCGGCATGCGCCCACGGCCAGGCCCGCGCATCGGCATCGGCAGGCCCTTGCCGCCCTTGCCCTGACCCTGCTGCATGCCCTGCTGGAGGTTGCGCAGCGCCTGGAGCGCGCCCTGCTGGTCGCCGTGGCCCTTGCCCGGGTCCTTCGCCTGGAGCCGCTCGCCCGCTGACTGCATGCGCTGGCCGGCCTGGTCCATTTGGGCTTGCGCATCTTCGTCGAAGATCGGCGCCTTCTCTCCCAACTGCTGCATCTGCTGCTTGAGCTGCTGGCCCTTCTCGCCGAGCTTCTGTTGCTGCTTCGCGAGCTCTTTGAGTTGTTGCTGCTCGGCGGGGTCGAGCGACTGCGACGCTGGCGGGAAGAGGCCCTCGAGCTGCTGCGCGACGTCTTCGGACTTGCGCTCGTCGCGGGCCATGCGCTCAGCGAGCTTCTTCGACTCCTTCACCACGCTCTCGGGGTTGTGGAAGGCGCGGTCCTGCTCGGCCTGCGCCTCGGCGTTGGACTCGAGCTGCCGCGCACGTTCGACGAGCTCGCGGGCTGACTCGGCGGCGAGGTCGAAGTCGTTCGCGTCGAGCGCCTGCTTCGTGTTGCGAATGCTCTGGAGGGCCTTCTGCTGCGTCTCTTCCATACGCATGCCGTAGCGGTCTGGCGCCATCGATTGGTAGGAGCGCTCGAGCTCGTCGAGCTTCTGCGCCACCTCACGTTTCACCTGGTCGCCCTGCTTCGAGATGCGCTCCTTCGCGGCCTGGCGGGCCTTGTCTTTGAGGCGCTTGGTCTGATCGGCGACCTTTTGCTCTTCCTCGATGGTGCTCGCGAGGTCCTCGTTGAACTTCTTGAAGTCCTTCGCGAGCTCGGGGTCGGCGTTCTCTTCGGCGGCGTCAGCGCCCTTCTCGAGGCCGTCGAACATCTCGTCGAGCTGCATCGAGAGCTCCTGCATCTTCTTGAGCGCCTCGTCGGCTTTCCCTTCTCGCACCAGGCGTTCGACCTCGTCGAGCGGGTTGGTGAGGTCCATCTCGTCGCGCATGCGCTCGAGCGCTTCCTGATTCATGAAGTCGTCGCGAATGCCCTTGGCGAGCTCCGACATGCGCTCCTGCAGCTCGCGCATGCGCTCTTTGAGCTGGTCCATCTGCTCCAGCAGCGCCTCCTGCACCTTCGGGTCGTTCGTCTTCTGGAACTCTTCGACGAGGCGGGTCAGCTCGCGGCGGTCGTCCTTGAGCTGTTTGGCGAGCTCACGAATGGCGTTGAGGCGGGCGCGGTCGAGCAGGGCCTCGAGGTAGAGGACGTTCTTCTCGCTGTTGGCGAGGTCGGTGGCGAGGCGCGAGGTGAGCGCGAAGGCCATCGTCTGTTCGTAGGTGCCGTTGGCGCGCGTGGCGATGTCGGCGTTGCGCTTCAGGTAGGCGCGGCGCTGGGCGACGAAGCGGGCGTCGGTCTCGAGCTCGCCGCCGATGATGGTGAGCGCCGCGACGAGGTCGGGCATGGGCTCCTTCTCGTCAGCGAGAGAATCGGCGAGCTCGGCGAAGGACTTCGAGAGTGAGGTGGCGCGTTCGTCGATGGGCGCGCCGGGCTTGAGGGCGTCCGGCGTGAGCGGCGCCTTGCGGTCGGGCGACTCCTGGCGGTCGGCGAGGTGGGTGACCAGGCCTTCCCACAACACCTCGGCGCGGCGCAGCGCCTGACGTCGATGCTCGGCGGCGGAGTACAGCTTCACCACCTGCGTCTTGCTGACGCCCTTCTGCGCGCCCTTCACGGTGTTGCCGTCTTTCGCTTCGAGGAAGTAGCGCACCTCGCCGCCGGGCTTCAGGCCGAGGCTCGCGACATCCCACTCCAGCTTGCCGCGCGCGGCGCGGGCTTCGTCGACGGTGAGGGGCTGACGTTTCTCGACGCCGCCGGTGGGCTTGAAGACGAGCTCGAGGCCAGCGAGGCCGTAGTCGTCGGTCGCTTCGTACTGGAGCGTGACGCTGGTGGCCTTCGCGTCGAGCTCGATGGTGTCGATGGGCGCGAGCAGCTTCACCTGCGGCGCAGCGTCAGCTTCGACTTGAATCGGCAGGTCTGGCCCTTCGGCCTCGACGTCTTTCCCGTCGACGAAGGCCACATGGTACTGGCCCGTCGTGTCGAGAATGAAGGAGCCGGCGAGGTCGCGGCCCTTCACGGTCAATGGCACGCGGGTGCCGTTCACGATGAGCACCGCTTCGTCGACGTCGCGATCGGCGCGCGTCTTGAGGCTGACCTCGGTGCCTGCGGGGCCGGCGATGTCGCCTGCGGTGCCGGGCACGGAGCGCGGCTCGAGCCCGGTGTACTCGGGGTAGCGGTAGGTCAGCTCGAAGTCGCCGGTGATGGGCTCGCGGCGGGTGATGGCGTTGACCTCGGCCGACGCGAAGGCCTTCAGGACTCCGGCGACGACGTACTCGGCGACCATGCCGAGGGTGAGGGCTCCGGCGAGCAGGGTGCCGGCGAGCGCCCACGTCGCGTAGCGCACGGGCCGCGGGTCGAGGAGCGAGGAGACCTTTCGTTTCGACGCGCGCTCGTCGACGTCGCGCAAGAAGGCCTGGGCGAGCTCGGGCGAGAAGTCTTCGTGCTTGCCCATCGCGCGAGAGAGCTCGACGGCCGCGAGCAGGTCGAGGGACAGCTCCGGGGCGCGCTCGGCGAGCAGGCGGGCCGTACGCTCGTCGTCACCGACGCGGCGGCGAACGAGGAAGACGCCGAAGAAGAGCAGGAAGGCGAGGGTGGACAGCGGCGCGGCGACGATGAGCCACTGGCCGAGCATCGGCCTGGCGTTCGCGACGAGGCCGCCGGCGAAGAAGAGGATGAGGAACGACGCAGCGCCGTACAGCGCACCCTGGGTCCACCACGCTTGCGCCTGCGCGCGGCGGACGTCGGCGATGAGCTTGAGGCCGGTGCCTGAGGCGCTCGCTGGTGGCGGACGGGGCGCCGGCAACGGCGGCGGGAGAGGGGGCTCGATGGGGGCGGACGGCTCGAACACGCGAGAACTCTTGTAGCACCCGGGATGGTCAGGTGCGGGGCTCAGCTGACTGGACGGACGGGCGAGGGGAACGGTTCCGGTTGCCCTTCAGCGCCTGGCCTGGTCGAGCGCGGTCGCTGCGGTCTGTGTCAACAGGAACAGGCGACGCGGCCGTGAGGCGAGGGCGATGAACCCATGTTCTTCGTAGAAACGCTTGCCGCGTTCGTCCTTCGCGTCGACCACGATCGCGTACGCAGCGACTGTCTCCGAAGCCGCGAGGATGCGCTTGATGGCATCGGCCAGAAGAAGATCGCCCAGGCCGGTGCCGCGGGCGCTCTCCGCCCGAGCCAACCGGCCGATGATCGCTGCCGGAATCGCCTCGTACCTCGGCAACTTCTTCGCCAGAGCGGGCGGGAGCGTGTCGAGGGAGAGCGTGAACATGCTCAGGCTGTAGAAGCCGACGACCTGGTCGCCGGCGACCGCGACGAACACCTGTGCGACATTCCGGCGCTGGTCTTGACTGGCCCGAAGCCGAAACCACTCATCGAGCGCTGGAGTCCCGCTGCTGAAGTTCGCGCGATCGTGCGAGGGCTGAAGTACCTCGAAGCGAAGGGCGACCTGCTTCACCCGCGCAGCTTCCCGTGAGCGCGGAGGGCGTCGACCAGTCGCCGCGTTGGTCTGGGAGGTTTCACCACTGCCGCGAGAAACCGTTCGCGGTCAGCTCCCGCCAGGTGCATTCGGTCGTGCTCCTCGAGGACGCGCCGCGCCCCTTCGAAGGCCAGATCCCCCGACGAGAGCCCCGAGATCGTACTCGCCCGCTCGATCACCTTCCGTACGGACGGGGCCACCCGCAGCTCGAGCCGCTCGGTCTTCCGTTCAGGAGGCTGGATTCGTTTGGGTGACGACATCGGACGAATGTACGGCGCCTTGCCGTACGCCGCAACCTGACCGCGCCGTGCCGAGTGCTCATGGCAGCGCGCGCACGGCCGCCTTCGACGGCGTTGACGCTCAGGGAATGTTCGGCCCACCCGGCGTCGGCGTGTTGCAGATCGCCCAGTCGACCGACGCGATGTTGGTGTCGACCCCGTTCGGCGAGCGGCACAACGAGATGTTCGGCGCCGAATTGGTGTCCGAGAACGGGCTCGGCGTCATCTCGACCAGCGTCACCGTCGTTGGAAACCCGGTGACGTTCGCGTTGGCGATCGTGCCCTCGTAGACGAACCGGTCGATCACCGTGTTGCTCGAGGTGTCGATGATCAACAGCCCGTCAGGCGCGCCGTTCTGCACGAGGCCGTCGATCCACCCCGGCGGCGTGAGGCGCGTTCCTCCGGCCACCAGCATCAACGTCGCGTTGGTCAGCACCAGGTAGCCGTTCGCAGGCAGGCTGCCCGACAGCGGCGCGCGGAAGTACTCCGTGTTGTTCGAGCCGTTCACCAGCACCACCGCGAGGTTCGCGAGCGAGATGGTCGCTCCCGACGAGTTGTGCAGCTCGATGAACTCGTCCGTGTCGATCGCGCCGGGGTTGTCGTAGTCGATCTCGTTGATGACCAGGCCGCCGCCGATCTGCGTGGTCGCAGTCGCGGTGACGGTCGCTCCCAGCACGGCGCTGATGTCCGCGGTCGGCGCGCTGCCGTTGTTCAGGTAGCTGAACGTCGCGCTGCGCTGCCCGCCCGCCACTGTCAGGGACGCCGGCAAGGTGCCCGCCGTCGGAGGGTTGACCGACAGCGACACCACCGAGCCTCCCGTCGGCGCGGGGATGTCGAGCGTCACCGTGAAGGTGATCGAGCCCATCGGCGTCACCGTCGGCGCCACCGGCGTGATGGACGCCACCACGCGCGGCTCGGTCGCCGTGAAGGCCCGCACCGTCGCCGTCGCCATGCTCGTGTTCAGCGTCGCCGTCAGCGTCGCGATGCCTGCGTCGGTCGAGCTCACCAGCACCTGGGCGGTCGTCTGGCCCATCGACACCGTCACGCCGCCGCCCACCACCGAGACCGCCGCACCGTTGGTCGAGCTGATCGTCACCGGCGTGTTCATGAGCGCCGGCCCCGAGAGCGTGACGGTGAGCGGCGTCGGGAAGGTCGGCGCCGACGTCTGGCCAGCGGCGACGAAGCCGTTGGGCCCGAAGTCGAGAATGCCCGGAGCGCCCGTCGACAGATCGAGCATTCGCCGCGGGAAGAGCGTCGACGAGAGGCTGCGGTACGCGAGCACGCCGGTGATGGCGCTGTAGGTCTGGTTCACCATCGGCATCGGCGAGATGGCGAAGAGGAACGTGCCGATGGTCATCGAGTCAGGGCCCGCGGTGGCCGTGAAGCTGTTGGTGCCGTTCACGGCGCTCACCGTGTTGCCTCCGATGGTGACGAGCACGCCTTCGAGCGCGGCCGCGCGGGCGCCTCCCGTGGTGACCTCGGCGATGGTGGCGACGACCGGCGTCGGTAGGCCCTCGAGCACCGAGCTGGTGATGACGCTCTGGGTGAGGTTCGAAAGCTGACGCTGGCCGACCGAGTCGACGACCGTTCCATCGAGGTCGACGCGGTTGCCGACGAAGACGCTGCTCAGGAACGTCGAGGGGCTGCCGGTGTGCACGTACAGGCCCGAGAAGTCGGAGCCGAGGTAGCCCACGTCGCCGACCTTCGTCTGCACGAAGAACCCCGACGAGCTCTTCGCCGTCACCAGCGCGCGGTCGAGCGAGACGGTCGAGTTGAGCGGAATGGTGCCGTTCTTGATTTCATAGATGGTGCCGGGGCAGCTCGCGGCGCCGGGGTTCGCGAAGTTCGGGCAGAGGTCGCACACGTCTCCTTTGAGGTCGGCGTCAGCATCGAACTGGTTCGCGTTCGCGACGAGGGGGCAGTTGTCGAGCGCGTTCGACACGCCGTCGCCGTCACGGTCGCTCGGCGTGGGCACAGGGCACGTGGTGGCGTTCGGCACCAGCGGGCACACGTCACACGCGTCGGGCACCAGGTCGGTGTCGGTGTCGGGGTGCACGCCGTTGTCGAGCGGGCGGAGCGGGTTGAACACCGTCGGGCAGGCGTCGACTCCGTCAGCAATGCCGTCGCCGTCGGAGTCGGTCGAGCTGAAGGCTCCGGTGTAGATGGTCGAGCTCGCCACGCTCACCGGTCGGCTCGGCGTGCACGTCGGCTCCACTGCTGACGGCGCGCACTCGAACGCCGGGAGCGCACCGACCCCAGCCGCGGTCTGGGCCTGGGCGAACGTCAAGCTCGTCTCGGCCTGCACACAGAGCGAGCGAGCCTGCCCGCAGACGACGAGGCCTTCGCAGCCCGAGATGCGGAGCACCGAGACCAGCGACGTGTCGCCGTACAGCGCGATGCCTCCACGCATCACCAGCGCGACGTCTTGCGGCTGCGCAGCGATGACCGCGCGGTACCCGGAGCGCACCCGGCCGTCGAAGATGGCGAGGTCGGCGAGGCGGCCCGGCGCCAGGGCTCCCAGCGACGTTCCCACGCCTGCCACTTCAGCCGCGTTGCCCGTCACCGCGTTCCACAGTTGCTGATCGGTCAGCGTGTTCGCGAAGTAGAGCGAGTTGAGCCGATCGGCGCACGCGAGCTCTCGCAGCAGGTTCGTCGAGCCCGTCACGGTCCAGTCGGTGCCGAGCGCGATGCGCACGCCGAGCCGGTTGGCGACGGAGAGGGGAATGGTGTTGCCGTAGAGCGCGACGTTCGAGCGCGGCGACCAGATGAGCGAGGTGTCGGTCGCGGCGAGCTGCGCGAGATCGTTCGCGGTGAGCGCGAGGCCCATCGCGAAGCTGGTCTTCGTGCCAAGCAGGTTGTTCGAGGTGCCGGGCGCCATCACGTCGTACGTCGTCGACGACATGCACTGAAACTCGTTGCGCGCGACCGTGTCGATGCCCTCGGCGGTGTGCGCGAGGTACGCAGACGCGGTGGTGAAGGTCGCCGTCGTGTCAGCAGAGCCGCCGTAGTTGCAGTCGCCCGTGCGCTGAACGCTGGCCGTGTCACCGAGCGGGAAGATGGAGGAGTATGCCTGCGCGCCCGCCGCGCCTTCTCGCAACGCTCCGTCGAGGTTGCGGGTGAGGCCTGCCACGCCTGCCGAGCCGAGCGTGCTGGTGGTGCCGGCCATGACGGCGCGCAGCTCGCTCCAGCGCGTCGCGTCGGCCATGCCGGGCGTGCTCGGAATCGGCGTGTGCATGCGTGCGCCGGACCCTCGCCAGTCGTGCCGCTGCTCGTAGCGCTCGCCAGTGTCGGTGCGCGGTGGGTTGGCGGCGTAGTTGTGGTGAACGTGCGAGTCGATGAGGCCCGGCGAGATGACGCCGCCAGGGCAGGCGATGACGAGCTGACCGCCGTCGGCGCACGAGGTGCCTACGCACGAGATGAGGCCACCCGGCTCGAGCGCGACCTGGCCGTTGGGCAGAACGCCGGTGGGCGTGAGGACGGTGCCGGTGATCAGCCGGCGCGAGCCCGAGCCCGAGATGGTGCAGAGCGCGGTGCCTGCGTCGGCGCCGGAGCCGCCTGCGGTGCCGCCGCCTGACGTGCCGCCTGCGGTGGAGCCACCAGCGCTGCCTCCGGCCGTCGATCCGCCCGCGGTGCCGCCAGCGGTCGAGCCGCCCGCGGTGCCGCCGGCCGTCGAGCCACCAGCCGTCGATCCGCCCGCGGTGCCGCCAGCTGTGGAGCCGCCAGCCGTCGATCCACCAGCGCTGCCGCCAGCTGTGGAGCCGCCAGCCGTTCCGCCTGCCGTGGAGCCGCCGGCCGTTCCGCCTGCCGTGGAGCCGCCAGCCGTTCCGCCTGCCGTGGAGCCGCCAGCCGTTCCGCCTGCCGTGGAGCCGCCGGCCGTTCCGCCTGCCGTCGAGCCGCCAGCCGTTCCGCCCGCTATGGAGCCGCCCGCGCTCCCACCTGCCGTGGAGCCGCCTGCAGCTCCGCCAGCCGTTGAACCACCAGCCGTCGAGCCGCCCGCGCTGCCGCCGCCCGCCACGAGCCCGCCTGCCGTTCCTCCAGCCGAGCCACCGTCAGGAACCGGCGTGGGTCCTGGACACGCAGCGAAGACGACCACGAACGACGCAATCAGCAGGCGGGAGAGACGCATGACGACGCTGTAGAGCGAAGGCCCCGCGCGCCGCCATCGCAAACGTGTCCGTCGCGTCAGGCTCGCGTCATTTCTCCGTGGCGTCGCAGCACCCCTGAAGAGCGGTGCGTCGGGTCGCCTTCTTTTTCATTCAGTGCGACCGCCAGCCGGACCAGTGCTCGGAAGGCGCGCTCATCGACGTCGGCTGGGCCGGTGAGCCGAATGTGGCCCATGAGCTTCCCCCCGGACTTCACGCGTGGCTCGGCGTCCGCCAGGGGCACTCCGGCCTGGCCCCAGGGCGGCGGCATGAGTGACGTCACCTTGTCGCTGCGCTCACCGCCGAGCGTGGTGAACGGCGTGCGCAGCTCGCTGTGCGACTTCTGGGACACGCTCCAGCCCTGAGCGGCCGCAACCGCGGGGAGCCGAGCGGCTTCTCGAAGGTGGTCGCTCCGCTCATGGCGTCGGCCATGCGGCGCGCGAACCGGAAGGACCTCGAAGCTCGTCGCGAGCTGCGTGACGGGTCGCGCTGCTCACCAGCCCTTCGGGAAGCGCTTCGTGTCCTTCATGAACTCGACCAGCGACTCGATGCTCTTGGGGCCGATGTACATGCCGAACACGCTGTTGCGTCGCCCGGCCTTGTCGGACTCATCGACCTTCTTCTCGGCGTAGCTCCACGCGTCGTTGACCGGCATGTCCTTCACGCGCTGCACGATGCTCTCGAGCTGGCCCTTGTCGAGCGAGTCGAGCTTCTTCAGCAGTTCGGCCGGCGTCAGGTTCAGCGCCGCCGCGAGCTGCGGAATCACCGAGCCGACGGGCCGCAGGTCCTTCTGGAGCACGTCCGACAAGGCATCGGCGGTGGCCGGCTTCAGACCGGCGTAGTCGCGCAGGAAGCGCTCGGTCTCCTTCTCGGCTGCCTGCTCGGCGTCCTTCGCGGGGTCCTTGCCGAAGGCGTACTTCGCCACGGTCGAGCCGATCATCAGCGCCGCGCCGAACACCTGGCCTCCCGGCACCGCCATCATCACGGCGCCGAGGCCGGCATAGATGCTCATCGCGCCCTCGAAGCTGTTGCCGGCGTACATCTCCTGAAAGCCCTTCGCGATGTCGAGCACGCCGAGCACCGGGCCTGCCGCGCTGGCGATCTTCCCGAACACCGCCGCGTCCTTCGACATGAACGAGACGAGCTCGCCGCCGAACTTCCCGGTCTCGATGATCTGCTTCATCTGATCGACCGTTCCCTTGTCGCCGAAGTTGGCCCAGCCTTCGATCAACCCGGGCGCCGTGAGCAGCAGGCCGAGCGCCTTGGTCGTCTTGAACTCGGGGCCTCCGAGCTCGCGGATGGCGGCCTTCTCTGCGGCCAGACGCTGGGTCGGCGAGAGCTTCGAGTTACCGATCTCGTTCAGGCTGCCGACGAAGTCGTCGATCTTGCCCGTCGGAATGCCCAGCAGCGCCGCGTTCTTCTGCACCAGCTTGGGCAGCGCCTCGGCGCCCTTGGTGAACGAGGTGTAGGTGATCATTCCCTTCGCGATGGCGTTGACGAACTTCTCGGGCGCCTCGATCAGCTTCTGTGCCTTCTCTGCGTTGTCCTTCAGCTCGGTGAGGAAGTTGGGCTCGCCCTTCTTCTGCAGCTCGAAGGCCCGATACAGCGCGGCCTTTCCACTCTTCGTCTCGAGCAGCGCGTCGCTGTGGCCCATCACCAGCCCCAGCTCACCCGTCGCGCGGATTTGCGAGGTTCCAGGTGCGGCCAGCACGGCCTTGTCGAGCGTGCCCGCCGCGGCCGCTTCCATGATGCCGAGGTAGGGCTTCGCGGCGTTCTCGTACTCCTGGTACGCGTCAGCGTGCTTCGCCTTGAAGTCGTCGTAGTACTTCTGCAGCTTCTCCTGCGGCACGGCCTGGCCGAACCCGAGGGTGATGCGCGCGACCTCGCCGTTGAGCGCGTCGACCTTCTTCTTGGCGGCTTCGAAGCGGGTGCGAACACTCGACATGCCTGCGACCGCTTCGCCGGTGAGCGCCGCAGCCGCCTCGGTCTTGCCCTCTTTCACCAGCGCGGCCGAGTAGCCGGCGAGCTCCTTCGCACCTTCGCCTCGGTGCAGCGACGCGCTGAAGGCCTTGGAGACGTGACTGTCGAGCCCTGTCGTTCCTTTTGCCAGCAGAGCGAGCAGCTCGTCCTTCGCGGCGCCCTTCGCGTGACCGACGGCGTTCGCCAGCTCGCGCGCGGCCCCCGGGTCGGTGTTGGCGTCGGCGATCATGCGCGACAGCTCAGGACCCGCCTTCGACAACAACAGCCGCTGCTGCGACTCGTCGGCTCCTTCGAGCTGGTCGGCGAGCATCGACGCGCCGTTCGTGCTGCCCGCGCGAAGCGATGAACGAATCGTGGCGAGGTCGAAGTCTGCCGCCTGGTCTGGCGTGTACGGCGACGGAGCGCCCAGCAGCGTGACCTGCTTCTCACGCGAGAGGCTGGCCGCGTCTTGCAGGTTCGACTGCCGCTCGAGCACCTTGTCGCCGGACTTCCAGCGGTTCGAGTCGAAGCTGCTCTCCTGGCGCCCGGTCATCTTCGTGCGCAAGAGGCTCACCCCAGCGTCGAGGTCTTTGAGCTCGGTCGTCTGTTTCGCCAGTCTGGCCCGCGCGCCATCACGTTGAGCCAGCAGCGTCGGCGACGGAGGCTTCGCGGACTTCACCTTCGCCTGGAGCTGTTCGAGCTGGTTCGCAGTGAGCTGCCGCTGCACGGCCTTGGTGTCGCGCTCCATGGTGGCGATGGAGAGCGCGCCGTTGAGGTTGGCCGACTTGTCTTTCAGCTTCGGGCCCTGAATCGCGCCCACCGACGAGTCGAGAGCAGCAGTGAGGGCCCGGGCCTTGTCCTGCGCCTTCTCGAACTGGCCCCGAAGCGCCGAGAGCTTCTTCTCGAGCGCCGGCTTCTGCGCCGCCGGGGCTGCGTCGCGGGCCGCCACCGCCGTCTGCACCCGCTGCTGCAGGGTCTCGACGGTGGTGGTGGCTGCTTCGAGCTGACGGTTGAGTGAGCCCAGCGAAGACGTGGAAAGACGGACGACGGGCTTTGCGGCGATCGCGCTGGGGGCCATGGGAGAGTCCTGTTGGGAAAGAAGGGGTCAGTTCTGCGCGGTGCCGGTGGTGCCGACGAAGCCGTAGCGGCCGACGACCCAGATGCGGTTGGCGTCGAGGGCGAAGCCGTTCACCAGGTCGGAGTCGGCGAGTGACGTCACCTGGCCGCTGATGTCGACCCACGTGCGGCCCGCGTCTGTGGTGCGGAGGAGGAGCGGCTTGCGCGAGTTGTTGCCCACCGCCCAGCCGTGCGTCTTGTCGGGCGCGAAGAACATCGCCGAGATCGTGATGTCAGTGGACGTCGCGAAGCCCGCAGGCACGGTCGCCTTCGTCCACGTCGACGCCTTGCCCTGCGAGGCGTTGGTCGTGAAGTAGATGTACGTGTTGGCCTGAAACTGGGTGCCGTTGAAGGCGAAGCACGTGTCGTTGTCGAGGCAGGTGACACCGAACGGGCCCGGGCTGCTGACGTTGAGGGTCTCGGGGAACTCCTTGAAGAAGAAGTGGCGGCCCTTGTCAGTCGAGATGCACACGCCGGGCTTCACCGCGCCGAACATGGCCTCCTTGTTCGCCAGCTCGCGCCACGAGTTCTGGTTCAGCCCATTCGCGGGGTGAATCATCACGGCCAGGTCCTTCGAGGCCCAGAACGACTGCGACGGGAACGGCTGCGCGGTGGTGGTGATGTCCCAGTCGCACAACGTCTTGTCGGCCGTGTACTGCGCCACGAAGTCGGCCGGCGTCGGAGGCACCGAGGTCGGTGCCCACAGCCGCGTCCACGACGTGGTGGCCGACGGGGCCTGGGTCGCGCCGTAGACGTAGCCGTTGTTGTTGACGAAGACGTAGTCGGAGTCGCTCGCCGACTGCAGCGTGATGGTGGCGTTGAGGCCGAAGCTGCCGCCCACCACGGTGCCGGTCTTCACCGCCGTCCAGCTCGACTTCGCGGTGAAGTCGCCGGTCGCCGAGACGATGACGCCCGACGAGGTGACGCGCGCGACGAGGCCGGTGCGCGTGGGCACGAAGCCCAGGAACCCGAAGTCTCCGAGCGTGCCGGAGATGGCGCTCAACGGACCGTCTTCGTAGTCACCGTCGACCAACAGCTCGCCCCACGCCGAGGAGCCGAGCGCGTAGACGCCGCCGCCACGCGAGCTGCCGGTGCCCGCCGCGAGCACGCACTTGTCGGCGGCCGAGCAGTGCACGCCGTAGACGTAGACGCTGCTCGCGCTGAACGCGTCAGGCGGAGCGATCTCCTTCCACCCGGCAGTGCCTCCGGAGCCGCCGGTCCCCCCACCCGCGCCCCCGCCCCCAGCGGTTCCACCATCGGCGCCGACGCCACCACCAGGGTCGCAGGCCGACAGGACTCCCAACACCACCAGCAGAACGATGCGCTTCACGGTCAACTCCTTGTAGGTTTGATTCGCTTCTGTGGTGGTCCTCGAAAAGGCGCGGCGAAACCGGACATCGATTGGACGAACCATCGCTCACCCAGCTGCTTCGTGACGCCCGTGACGGTGACTCGGTCGCTGCTAACCGTGCGTACACGTTCATCTATCGGCGGCTCCACGCGGCCGCGCGCCAACAACTGCGGCGACAGGCGTCAGGGCCCGCGACGCTCACGCCGACCGCCCTGGTGAACGAGGCGTGGCTCAAGCTGTCGGCCGCCCACTACGAGATCAGCGACCGCGAGCACTACCTGGCGATGGCCAGCTCGGCGATGCGGCAGATCGTCGTCGACGCGGCCCGGGCGCGAGGCAGTGGCAAACGAGGTGGTGACGCGGTGCACGTGACGCTCGCCGATGACGTCGGCGGTGAGGAGCACGGCGTGGGCGTGCTCGAGCTCGACCGTGCCCTGCAGCGGCTCGAGCAGCTCGACGCGCGCCTCGCGAAGGTCGTGCAGTACCGCTACTTCGGCGGGTTGACCGAGCCGGAGATCGCGCAGCTCCTCGGGCTGACCGACCGCACCGTGCGCCGCGACTGGAGAAAGGCCCGCGCGTTTCTTCACGCCGAGATTCGGGGCGCCACGTGAACGCCGACGACCGGACCCGGCGCGCGCTGTCGCTCTTCGATGAGCTCGTCGAGCTGGATGAGGCGGCTCGCGCGCCAGTCCTTTCACGCCTGCGGGGAGAAGACGCAGCGTTGCACGCCGAGGTCCAGGCGCTCCTCGAGGCCGACGCGGGCGACGGCGTGCTGGAGCAGCCGATGTTGTCGCTCCTGCCGAGCAGCGCGCCTGATGACGTCGAGGCGCCTCAACGCATCGGGCCCTGGCGCATCACCGGCATCGCCGGGCGCGGTGGCATGGGCGCGGTGTACCTGGGCGAGCGCGCCGACGGGCAGTTCGAGCAGAAGGCCGCGATCAAGCTCATCCGCCTGGGCATGGACACGCCGCAGCTGCGCGCCCGGTTTCTGCTCGAGCGGCAGATCCTCGCGGGGCTCAAGCACCCCAACATCGCCACGCTGCTCGATGGCGGCGTGACGGAGACCGGCGCTCCGTACTTTGCGATGGAGCGGGTCGAAGGCGAGCCCATCGACGTCTGGTGCGACGCGCGCAAGGCGACGCTGCGGGGGCGCGTGAAGGTGTTTCTGCAGGTGTGCGCCGCCGTGCAGCACGCGCACCAGAACCTCATCATTCATCGCGACCTGAAGCCCGCGAACATCCTCATCGACGCTGGCGGCCAGGCGAAGCTGCTCGACTTCGGCATCGCGAAGCTGCTCGACCACGACGCGCCGGCGAACGCGACGCACGAACAACCGCACACCCCCGCCTACGCCGCGCCCGAGCAGCTCAGCGGCGGCACCATCACCACCGCGACCGACGTCTACGGGCTGGGCGTGGTGCTGCACGGGTTGTTGTGTGGGCCGGCGGTCGATGGAGAGGCGCCGTCACGCGTCGCCGCGCGCGCCTCGGACGAGCAGGTGCGTGCCCGGGGCTTCTCGTCGAAGAAGGCCCTCGCGAGCGGGCTGCGCGGTGACTTGAGCGCCATCGTCGCGCAGTGCTTGCATCACGAGCCGGCGCGCCGCTACGCCACCGTGAACGCCCTCGCCCTGGACCTTCAGGCGTGGCTCGAGGGCACGCCGGTCTCGGCGCGCAACCCGACGGCTGGCTACGTGCTGCGCAAGTTCATCAGCCGCCACCGCTGGAGCGTCGCTGCTGCGGGTGTGGTGCTGCTCGCCATCGGTGCAGGCGTCGGCGGAGTCGTCTGGCAGGCGGGCAAGGCACGCAAGGCCGCCGCCGAAGCGCAGGCCCAGCTCGGCTACCTGAGCAGCCTGCTCCACACGCTCGCGCCGAGCACCGCCGACGCGCGCGAGCTGAACCGCTCGAAGTTGATCGCCGAGGCCGCGAAGAACGCCCGCAGCGAGCTCGCCGACAAACCGGCCAGCCTCGCAGGCGTCGAGTTCGCGCTCGCGCAGGTCGCTCAGGACACGGGGGACTACCCGCAGGCGATGGCGCTGGCCGACAGCGCGTACGCACTCCGTCGTGCGTCGTTTGGAGAAGGCGCGCTCGCCAGCGCCGAGGTGCTGCTGCTGGCCGGTTCGCTGCGAACACAGCTCAGCCCGCCGCATTTCGACGAAGCGGCCCAGATGCTCGACGCCGCCATCGCGACGATTCGACGCGAGGCTCCTTCGAGCGCGTTGCTGGTCGACGGCCTGCAGAAGCGCTCCACGCTCTTTGGAGACCAGGACAAGCTGGCCGACCAGGAGCGCGTCATCGGCGAAGCCACGGCGCTGTGTGAAGGCGCGCTGGCGACCGAGGCGGTGTGTGAAGCGGTGTGGCTCGAGCAGGGCTCCATGGCGAGCCGCAATCGCCGGCCCGAGCAGGCGCTCGCGCCACTTCGTCGTGCGTGGGACGCGAGGAAGAAGCGCCTCGGCGAGGAGCACGCTTCGACGCTGCACGTGGCGGGCGTGCTCGCCTTCGCTCAGGCCGACGCTGGCGACGTCGCGGGTGGCCTCGTCCTGGCCGAAGCCGTTCACGCGGCGAACCAGCGCATCTACACCCAGCCGACCGAGACCTCGCTGCGCGCGATGCTGCGGCTGTCTCGGCTGCTCAAACGTTCTGGCAACTACGAGCGCGCCGAGGTGCTGGTCGACGAGTACCTGCTGCACGCGCGGCGGCTGTTCGGCGACACCAACCAGAACACCATCCTCGGGTTCTCCGACCGCGCGAGCCTGCTGTTCGGGCTCGGCCGCTTCGACGAGGCCGCCGCGCAGTTCGACGTCACCGCGAAGGCCTACCGGTCGGTGAAGAGCGACATCAACGCGGCGCTGACCCAGGGCTACGTCTCGGATTCTCAGCGTGAGGCCGGCCATGCCGAGCAGGCGCTCCCCGGGCAGCTCGACGCCGTGGCTACGCTGCGACGCCTGTACCCGAAGGGCCAGAACGTGATGCTGGCGCGCGCGCTCACCAACCTCGCGCTCACCGAGGGCGCGGTGGGCCAGCACGACGCCGCGCTCGCGCACCACGACGAGAGCCTGGCCATGCATCACGCGCTGCAGCCGAGCGGCTCGACGCACGCAGCGTTCGCGCAGGCGCTTCGGGGGAAGACGGTGTTCGACCTGGGCCGCACCGCCGAGGGCGAGGCGGAGCTGCGCAGCGCGCTGAAGGCGCTCGAGTCGCTCAAAGCCAGCTCACCCAATCAGTACTGGGAGCCGTTCGGGCTGCTCACGTTCGTCGCGTGCGCCAACCGCGCGAACGACTGCGACGCGCTTCGCCAGAGTGCACGAGAGGCGCTGACGTTGTCGCTGGCCGCCACCACGCGAGTTCGGCTGCGTGAGACGCTCGACGAGCCGCGCTGAGCTACTGCAGGTAGTAGGTGACGTCCGGCGACGCCGGTGGCCCGTTTGGCGCCACGAAGGCACTGAACGGGTAGTTGAGCTCGACCGGCATGGCTGCGCACATCGGGGTGCAGAGCCTGAACGTGATGGTCCTCCCGTAGTTGGGCCACGTCACGAGCTGGACGGTGCCGGTGCTCACCTGCGCGCCGTTGTCGAAGAGCGTGAACGAGCCCGCCGGGTCGAACGCCATGCGTCGCGCGCGCAGCATGCCGCTCGAGAAGTACTGCCCATCCCAGTTCGCGCCGGGGCCGAAGTTGGTCAGCATCTGCTCCAGCGTCGGGTTGTCGATGGAGATGAGCGTCGTCTGGCCGGCGAAGACCTGCGCGGTGCCCGAGTAGAGGAACCACACCTCACGGGTGCTCCCGTTCCAGAAGCCGACGCCGAGATCGTAGGTGACGATGCCCGGCTGGAACACGACGTCGTCGCTCTGGCCGACCGGGAGCACGTACGGGTAGTTGAGGCGCTGCGTGCCGTTGAGCCGGTAGTCGATGACGTCGTACTTCGTGAGGTTCTCGACGCGCAGCACGCCGGTGCTGCCGGGCCGTGAGATGACGATGCACGAGATGTTGCTCGTCATCAGCGGGGTGCGAACCCGGTAGCAGTAGCGCCCGTCGGCCTTGTTCGTGAAGCTCTGCATCGTCGCGGTGCCTGTCACGACGGTCGAGGGACTCGCGAACGAGGCGCTGGTGTCTTCTTCGAGGGTGTAGGGCGTGCCGCACGCGCCCGAGCCGCAGCTCCACGAGACGGCGAAGGTGCCGGTGGTGCTGCCCGTCGGCACCGAGACCATGAGCGAGCCCGGCAGCAGACCGAAGGCCGCCGTCACCGTTCTCGTCGAGGCCAGCGCCACGGTGCAGCTCGTCGTGGCGGAGCTGGTGCAGCCCGTCCACCCCGTGAAGGTGGCACCCATCGACGGCGCTGCGGTGAGCACCACCATCGTGCCCGCGGCGAGCGTCTCACTGCAGTCGGTGCCACACGAGATGCCGCCCGGAACGCTCGTCACGGTGCCGGTGCCAGTGCCCGTCTTCACCACGCTGAGCTGAACCGGAGGCGCCGTCAGCGTGAGCACCGCAGTGTTCGAGGGCCCCGATGAGCCGCCGCCGTTGGTGGCGCGAACGCGGAAGTAATACGTGCCCGCCATCAAGCCGGGCAGGGTGGTGGTGATGGCGTTCGCAGGCAGCGTGGCGACCTCGACGAAGCCTGTCGTGGCCTGCGAGCTGCGGTCGATGCGGAAGTCGACCTCGTTCGTTGCCGTGTCGACCCAGTTCAGCTCGACCTCGCCGGTCGGCAGCACGGAGGCGGTCAACATTCTCGGCGCGGTTGGAGCGGCGGTCGCGACGAAGGTGGCCGTCACGGTGCGGTTGCTGGTGACCGAGACGATGCAGTCGAGCACCAGGTCCTGGTCGCAGCCTGCCCACCCCGCGAGCACCGAGTTCGACGAAGGCACCGCCGACACCGTGCGCATCGTGCCGGTCGGGACGACCTCGTTGCAGTCGACGCCGCAGTTGATGCCGGTGCCGGTGATGAGGCCCGTACCGCTGCCGCTCTTGGCGACCGTCAGGGTGTAGTGCGTCGCGGCGGCCTCGAAGGTGGCCGAGATGCTGCGGCTGCCATTGAGCGTCAGGGTGCAGCTCGGGCCCATCGTCGTGTCGCAGCCGAGGAACTCGACGAAGGTGGAGCCGCTCATCGGCGTCGCGGTGAGGGTGACGGTGGTACCGACGGGCACCGACTCGGTGCAGTCGACGCCGCAGGTGATGCCCATGCCCGAGATGGTGCCGGGGCCCGTCTTCATCACGGTGAGCGTCGCCATCGCGCCCATCATCGAGTTCCCGGTGAAACTCGCGGTGACCGAGCGGCTCGCCGCCATCGTCACCGTGCACGTGCCCATCGTCACCGAGTCGCAGCCCGTCCACCCGCCGAACTGCGAGCCGGGCAGCGGCGCCGCGGTGAGCATCATCGAGCGATTGATCGGCCCGACATCGGCGCAATCGGAGCCACAGGCGATGCCCATGCCGGTGACGGTGCCTGAGCCCGTGCCGGACTTCGACACGGTGAGCGTCGAGGTCGTGGGGCTCGTGCCCGTGCCTGCCAGCGACGCAGAGACTTCACCGCCCGGCATGCCGCGCACGACGAGCCGGCCAATGGAGCCCTCGACGGCCACCGGCGCGAAGGTGACGCGTACTTCACAGCTGGCCCCGGCAAACAACGAGTCCATCGAGCACGTGTTGATGCCGATGCGGAAGCGCGCGCCTTCGACGGAGACCTCGAGCGGGCCCGTGTAGTCACCGCCGGCGTTGCTGACTTGAAACACGATGGCGTTCGAGACGGTGCCCGCCTCGATGGAGCCGAAGGCTCCCGTCGGCATGTCGATGGCCAGTCTGGGAACGGCTGCCGTGCCGCCTGCCGAACCTCCGCCCGCGCGCCCACCGGCGGAGCCGCCAGCTCGAGGCTGGTCGACCCCGGCATCCATCTCGGTGGGGACGGGGCTACAAGCGGCTGAAACCAGGGTCAGTGCGAGGACGGACGCGCGCATGTCGAGAGTGATGCACAGATGAGGCGGTGAGTGCATCTGCCGAGTGCGTCGTGCGACGCCAGGAGTCACGGCTCGAGGGTGACGCCGTCGGAGCGACCGCCTACAGAATCGTGCACACCTCAGGGTGGGCGGTGACGATGGCCTGCACGCCCTGCAACATCACGTCGCACTCCGGCCGGAGCTCGGCGGCCTTCGTTCGCAGCGGTCCGTAGTGGCCCAACGAGCCGCCCCGCACGCGCAACATCACGGCCGCGTACTCCGCCGCGAAGCCCGGGCACTCCTTCTCGAGCCGCTGGAACAACAGCCCGTCGGCGCCCGTGCCCCAGTTCTGCCAGTTGGCGGCCGTGCAGGTGACGCCTTCGGAGTACGAGCTCAGGAAGCAGCCCGCCGTCGACGTGCGGTAGCGGTCGAACAGAATCGGCAGCTCCGGGCTCGAGCCGCGCGAGTCGTAGCTGGTCTGCCACGCGCCCGCCTCGGCGCTGTCGGAGGTGGTGTTGGTGGCCGACGTGTCGCGGCCCGTGCAGTGCTCGCCGGAGCTCTCACGCATGCCGAGGCCAATCAACAACGTGTACGTGTGGCGGAAGGTGTCGAGGCCGGCGGTGGCGTTGCTGAAGTTGAGCGCGGTGAACTCGGCGTCGTACCAGGCGAGGGCGTCGCGTTGCGTGTTCGTCGTCTTCGCGGACGAGACGAGCATGATGTCGGACCTCGTCGGCAGGCACACGCCGCGCGCGAACGAGAGCGCGACGCCCTTGATGTAGCCGCGCGGCATCTGGCCACGGTTGCGCCACTGGTAGCGGTAACAGGCAGAGCCCACTGCCAGCGCGGTGATGGCGTCCCTCTGCGCTCCGGCGTCGGCGGAGAAGCCCGCGTCGCGTGGTGGGCTTCCAGCATCGACTCCGGCGTCGAGCCGGAGCCCGGCATCGGCCCCGCCCGCGTCTGGCAGGCCCGCGTCGACTTCGAGCCCTGCGTCGAGCAGCGCACCTGCATCGACCTCGCTGCCTGCGTCGACAGCCACGGTGCCGCCGTCGAAGAGGACTTCACCTGCGTCGCGCGCGAGCGGCCCCGCGTCAGGCGCCTCTGGCAGCGCACCGCAGGAGCACCACGCGAGCATGAGCACGAACGAACGAGACGAGAACACGGGCACCCCTGGCGTGATGACGGCGGCACGTTCTCAGGTCCGGCCGCGCTCGACAACGCACGCAAGGGAACGCCGACACCTCAGGGACTCACAGGCGCTCGAAGGTGCCGACCGGCGGCCCTTCACCGCGAAGCGTCGTCAGAATGCGCTCGTAGACGGCCTTGTCCCAGAAGCCGCTGAAGTGGCTGACGTACCGGTTGCAGTACTCGACGTTCGTCGCGCCCGGCACGTACGAGGTGGACTGCGGCCAGAGGTACTCGTCGTTGCAGGTGTAGATGGACGTGAGCTTCAGCCCCGCCGGCATGCTCGCCGCGTTCAGCCGGGTGAGGAGCGCGCTGTTCGGCTTCACGTCGTTGAGCGCAGCCCAGCCGGTGAACCACGAGCCCGCAGGCGCGACCGACGAGCCGTGGTGCGCCGAGACGAACGTCACCAGTTGATCGAGCCGCGCGTGCCCGCCCAGCAGTTGCGCGTAGTACCGCGCAGCGATGCCGCCATCACACTCGACCACGATGTGGAGCTTCGTCTTCTGCCGCTGCGCCAGCACCTCTTCGACCTTCGCCGAGATGCGCGCGGCTCCGGTGGCGAGGCTCTCGGTGAAGAGATCTGGCGGCGCCCACACGACGACGTCGAACCCGTCACGCTCGAGCCGCGCGCGCATGGGCCCGAAGAACTCGGTGCCGATGGTCGTGCCCGGAATCAACAACACCGTGCGCGACGAGGTGTGCGCGGGACGTGAGCTGGCAGCTTCGATGGGGCCGCTGAGCTGACGCGCGTATTTGCTGAACCAGAGCTTGCGCCAGAGCTGAGGGTCGTTGCCGGCCCAGCGGAGCTCGTTCTCGCTGAGCCCCACCTCCGCTGGCTCGTCGGCTTCGATCGACGCAGACGAATCGGGACCACAACCGGACACGACGAGCAGACAGACGAGGAGTGTTTTCATGAGCGGCGATGTAGTGAACGTCGCAGGTGCGCCGCGTCTGGCCGCGCGCCAATGCTGTCTGTCAGCGCGCCAGCCTATGGCTTCGGTGCGGCGACGTTCCCGCGGTACCGCGCACGAAACGCCGAGGGCGTCAGGCCGGTGACTTCTTTGAAGCTCGTCGCGAGCTGCTGTGACGAGGGGAACCCTGCGTCGAGCGCGACGGCGGCGAGCTTGAGGTCCGAGTCGGTGAGCAGGCGCTGCGCCGCCTCGACGCGTGCGAGTCGAAGCTCTGCCGCGAACGAGGTCTTCTCGGTGGTGAGCCGGCGCTGCATCGTTCGAAGCGAGACGTTCAACGCCTTCGCCGCGTCGGCCGGAGCCGGCTCGTGCAGGTTGGTCGCGAACCATCGGCGCAGGCTGCTCACCAGGCTCACGGTCGTCTCGGCTTCGAACGCGGCCACCAGTGTCGCGAGGGCGCTCGAGTCGGGAGGCTCGAGCCAGCGCACGGCGGCGTCCATCGCGTCGAACACCTGCACCCGGTGGCTCGGCTCCAGCAGCACGTAGAACCCCGACGACAACGCGCCGAGCAGCCCAGCGGGCCGAACCACGGCCTGGCGAACGAGCTGCGTAGCCATCTGCTCCTTCTTCGACTTCACGAAGTCGAGCAGCACCTCGAAGCCCGCCGCGTCGACGCCCTCGAGCTTTCGCAGGTCGACCAGCGAGAAGTACGGCGGACTTCCCGCGGCGTAGGCAGTCGCGATGCACGTGACGAGCTGGAGCGCTTCGTCCCGGCTCGGCCTGCCCCAGACGCGCCAGCCGCACACGGTGCCGAGGTTGTAGAAGACAAACGAATCGCCCGAGAGGAACGCTCCGGCCGGCGCGGCCAGGAAGCCTGGAAGGTCGATGGCCCGTCGCACCATGGGCGTGAGCTTCAGGGAACCCGAAACGCCGGCAGCGCCATCACCTGCGGCGTCAGCGCCACCTGGCGGTTCGGCACCCCGGTCGCGCGGAGCTCGAGCGTGCCGCCACGTGTCGTCTCGCCGAAGCGCACGGTGAAGCTGCGACCGTTCGTCATGGTGACGTCGACGCCTCGCTGGCCCGTCAGGTCTGCGGCAGTCGCGTTCGTCACCGCGCCGTCCATCGAGAGCACGACCAGAAACGGGCTACCGGTGGCGTTCGTCCACGCGAGGCGATGCCCGGCGGTGGTGTCGCTCGAGAGGCTGGGCCACGTCGCGATGGTCGTCGTCGCGGTCGAAGGGTGAATGCGCCGCGCGACCAGCGTCGTCTGGGTGCCGGTGAAGGTGGCGGTCGCTCCACCGTTCGACTGCACGGGCGTCAGCGGGCTCGAGAACAACCACTCGGCCGTCGCGGCCGGTGACGTCGACACGCGGTCGAACACCACCACGACGTTGGGCTTCACGAAGAGCACCTCGCGCTCGAGCGCCGAGACGCCGTCGGTGGTGTTGTACGACGGCGCGAGGTTGCCGCCGCTCCACACGAAGTCGGCGTCGTCGACGAGCGCGAAGAGCTGTGAGGGCCCGCGGCCTTCTCGCTGAACGAGCGTGGTGGCGGCGCGGCGCAGGCGCACCAGGTTGTGGAATTCTTCGTCCTGGTTGATGCCGCTGCGGCTCACCATGTTCGCGTCGAAGCCGAGCCACTCTCGTTTGAAGAGCAGCAGCTGGCCCTGGTCGTGGTGCGCGTGGCTCTCGGTGTACGGGCCCGCGGTGAAGTGCATCCACGTGGCGTCGGTCGTCCACCCGCTGCGGGCGAACACGTGGCCGGTGCCGATGCCGTGGTACGTGTTCCAGAGATCGCCCAGCGGCTTCGCGGGCTGCGTCGGCTGGTAGAGGTAGTCGACCCACCGCTGGAACAGCTGCGTCACCTGCGGCACCGAGCAGCGGTTGGTGAAGTCGACCAGCACTCCGGCCTCGGCGGTGCCGCGGTACAGCTTCGCGAGGTCGAGCGCGTAGGCGCGGTGGTAGTCGAACAGGGCCGCGGTCGAGTCGCGGGCGTGGTCGCCGATGGGCGCGAGGCGGTCGAGCGTCGGCGTGACGGAGTGAATGAGGTACAGCGCCGACTGCCGTGCGTGTGGCGTCAGGTCGGCGAGGCGCTCCCCGGTCGTCGCTTCCCAGAGATCGTACAGCTCGAAGAGGCCACGCATCGCGGTGCCGTAGCCGGTGCCCTCGCGAGAGCCGCCGCCGACGAGGTCGCGCTGAAACACCGGCACCAGCTCGTCGCGAATCTTCGCGTTGCGGAACTGGTTGAGCCAGCGCGGGGCCTCGGTGTTCTCGCCGTACGTCGCGAGGCCGAGCAACATCGTCGCCCGAAGGAACGAGTAGTAATAGTTGTTCACCGGGTTGTCGACCGACCAGCCGCTCCACGCGAACGTCATCGAGCCCCAGCGCGCTTGCAGGTGATTCCACACGTTCCACACCGCCTGGTTCGCGTAGGTGACCCACCGCGTGCGCTGCATCGGCGTCGTCTGCGCGTGGCACCAGTCGTAGACGAGCGCGAGGTTGCCGATGTGGTCGCCGACCTCGAGGTAGCTGTCGCCCGCGACCGTCGCGCGCAGGTTCTGGGTGATGAGCGCCTCTTCACTGGTGACGTACGCGTCGACGTTCGCCACTGCCCAGGTGCAGTACGACGTGGTGCCGCTGACGTGTCGCCACAGCGCCGCGTTCCAGGAGGAGAAGGCGTAGACGTTCGCTCCGCCGACGGCCGAGTCCACCGTCTGCCGGAAGCGGGTGACTGCGACGCCGCCGTCGGCCGCGAGCGCCTGCAGCTCGGTGAGGCGTGCGCCGTTCAGCAAGATGCGCGGGTGTGTCGTGGGAACCGTGTAGCCGCCGTCGAGGACGACCGTGCCTCCACCGGTCGCGGAGCCGCCCGCTTGTGCGGAGCCGCCCGCCTGTGCGGAGCCGCCCGCTTGTGCGGAGCCACCCGCTTGCGCGGAGCCACCCGCTTGCGCGGAGCCGCCTGCCTGTGCGGAGCCGCCACCCTGTGCCGAGCCGCCCGCCTGTGCCGAGCCTCCCGCCTGTGAGGAGCCGCCACCCTGTGAGGAGCCGCCACCCTGTGCCGAGCCACCCGCCTGACCTGCATCGACTTCCGCCGGGGGGGCTCCACATGCGAACGACAACGACACGGCGATTGCGGCGAGTCGGGCGTTGGTCATGGCGACGGAGCCAAGCACAGCCTGACTGGGGCAGGGCATCGGGTCGTGCGCAGGCGGAGCGGGGCTGATACCTGTCGAACGTCAGGAGTCACCGATGCGCGCCCCGCTTCCCTGCAGCATTCTCGATCTCGCGGCCGTCGGGCCCGGGCAGACCGTTCGTGAAGCGCTCTCGAACACCGTCGCGCTCGCGCAGCACGCCGAGGCGTTGGGCCTCACGCGCGTCTGGTACGCCGAGCACCACAACTTGCCGAGCGTCGCGTCCTCTGCGCCCGCGGTGCTCATCGCGCACGTCGCCGCGCACACGCGCACCATTCGCCTCGGCGCCGGCGGCATCATGTTGCCCAACCACGCGCCGCTCACCATCGCGGAGCAGTTCGGCACGCTCGAACATCTGCACCCGGGCCGAATCGATCTCGGGCTCGGCCGCGCGCCGGGGAGCGACCAGACGACCTTCCGTGCGCTCCGCCGCGACCCACGGTCCTCAGAGGCGTTTCCGGAAGACGTGCTCGAGCTGCAGGCGTTCCTCGGAGACGAGTCGCGCGTGCCCGGCGTGAACGCCAACCCGGGTCGAGGCACCAACGTGCCGCTCTACATCCTCGGCTCGTCGCTGTTCGGCGCCTCGCTCGCCGCAGCACTGGGGCTGCCCTATGCCTTCGCGTCGCACTTCGCGCCGCACTCCCTCGAAGAGGCCGTCGCGCTCTACCGGCGGGAGTTCCGGCCCTCCGCGCAGCAGCAGACGCCGTACGTCATCGCCGGGCTCAACCTGGTCGCCGCGCCGACGCGCGAGCAGGCGCAGGAAGAGTTTCACGTGCGCAAGCGGGCCATCGCCATCGCGCTCTTCGGCCGTGGCCGACCCCTGAGCGACGAGCAAGGCGAGGCGCTGATGGATTCGCCCGCCGGCCAGCAGGTCGACCAGATGCTCTCGTGCGCGGCCGTGGGGACTTCGGCGGAGGTGAAGGCGTACGCCGAGACGTTCGCGGCGCGCGCGCAGGCCGACGAGCTCATCTTCACGCTGGGCTCGCCGACGCTCGAGGGGCGGCTGCGCTCACTCGACTTGTTCGTTCAAGACGTCTCGCGAGGTCTGCCCGTCATCAGTGACGAGCCACGCGCTCGCGCACCGCTGGTCTGAGCGGCTCACTGGCAGGTCGCGGTGTAGCGCACCGTGACGACCCTGCCCGGCTCCGGCTGGTAGAGCGGCTCGAAGGTGAGCGCGCCGTCGACGATGGCCCAGACGAGAGCGTTCGTCGCGGGAGCGTTGGGCTGCACACTCATTCCGTCAATCTCCACGGTGACGCCAGCGTCCAGCTCGGGTGGGTGCGAGAGCGGGAACACGCGCTCCTCCAGGTTCGAAGGCCTCCCGCCCGGGCTCGTGGTGGTCCCTCCGCAGACACTCACCAACTCGCCGCCCGTGCTCGTCGCCGCCGCCGTCAGGAGAGCGTCGTGAGGACCGGCGCAGGGTGCGAAGACGCCTCGAGCTGACACCACCGTCGAGACACCGCCGAACGTTCGCCGAAGCGCGAGCAGCGAGGCGACCGAGGTGCCGGCCTGCTCGAGGGTGTTTTGAATGCAGTAGACGGCGAACAGCGCGTTCGGCCGCAGCCACCGCTGGACGAGCAGCTCGTCGCGGGCGCGGTCGAGGCAGCTCTGCGTCGGGGTGCCTCCTTCGCCCACGAGGAGGCTCTGCGGGTTGAAGAAGGCCGCCGAGAGCGGCACCGAGGCGCCGCCGTCGGGTCGACCGATGAGCACCCTCATCTCCAGGTCCAGTTGGGAGGTCGTGGCGTAACGAAAGAAGGAGGTCAACTCCTGGGCGAGGGCCTGCTGGATCGGCAGCATGCCCGGACCGTCGGAGACGACGAAGAGGACGTCCATCCGTGACCGCTGTGAGGGCGTAAACGTCTGCACCATGCTGCGCGTGCTCGCGCCCGTGCCACTCATGCTGACAGTCGAGGCGTGCGACGGCGACGAGACGCTCACCACGCTCTGCTGGGCGCCCAGGGACGCTGGCTGAAAACGAAGGCTGACCTGCTCGAAGCCACGGGCAGGCACCGTCAGCGTCGACGGCGTCGCGGAGAACGGGGCCGTCGTCGACAGCGAGACGACCTGCGGCGTTGCACAGGTGTTCATCACAACGGTGGCGCGGTCGAGCCGGCAACCCACCTCGACGGCGCCGAACGTGGCCGGGTCGGGGACGAGCCGAATGCAGCCGGCGTCAACGGGCGTTGGCTGCCCAGCGTCGGGGCGAGGCCCCGCATCCGAAGTCGTTCCTCCGTCGGCTCCGCCATCGAGCGTTCCACCACCCGCCGCGCCGCCTCCGGTTGCACCACCACCCGCTGCGCCGCCGCCCGATGCGCCGCCACCCGATGCGCCGCCGCCCGATGCGCCGCCACCAGCCGCACCGCCACCCGATGCGCCGCCACCGCCACCAGCCGAACCGCCACCAGCGATCGCGTTGCCACCGCCAGACGTGCCTGCATCACCGGACGCAGGAGACGGCGAACAGCTCCCCGCGAACAACAGCGAGAGGACGAGGACGAGGTGGAGTCGGATCATGAGCGCGCGAAGGTACCGCGACCACGCCTCCAGAGCAGCCCCCCGGCGCTCAAGCGTGCGACGCATCCTGGGCGGCGACGACGACCTGAGGCGAGAGCACCTCACGGGCCGCGTCGATGGCCTCACGAGAACCGGCCAACGCGAGCCGGTCCTCCGCCTGGAGCACCTCGGTCGCGGTCGCGACGATGGCCTCAGGGCCACGGGTGATGGCCAGCACCGTCGCTCCCGTCACGCCGCGCAGGTTCAGCTCGGCGAGGGTCTTGCCCACGGCGTGGCTCCCGCTGACCAGCTCCACCACCGACGGTTCGCTCAGGCCCAGCCCTGGGAGCAGCTTCAACACCTCTTCCAGCGGGTGGCTCTGGGGTTGCGCGGTGCGGTTGTGAGACATCAACGCTTCGGAGATGACGTCGACGCCGGCGCGCACGTGGCCGTCGAGGTTGTTCGTGCTCCGCCAGAAGGCCACCGCCAACACGCCCAGCAGGCCGACCAGCACCACGCCGACCGGCACGCCCGGGAGCAGCGGTTGCGTGATGGCCACCATCGGCACGCCGACCGCGAGCACGATGCCGACCTGCAAGGTGACGTTGAGCGCGCGCCGTGGGGCTGCCGCGAGGTCGATCATGCCAGTCCCTCTGGGTGGGAGCGCGGCGTCGGCGAGCGCGGCGGCGAGGCGCTGTGACAGGCGCGCGATGCCGATGCACAACGGCAGCGAGACGGCCGCGGTGGCGCCGAGCACCAGCCACAACGGCGCGTCGCTCGTGCGCGCGGTGCGCCGTGAGACCGCAGCGGCCACGATGACCAGCGTCAGCAGCGCCGCGTCGATCAGCAGCGAGCGCACCAGCCGACGTGGGCCGCTCACCTTCGGCGCGTCACGCAGCTGCTCCAACCAGCTCGCGTAGAGCGTGGTGAACGTCTGCACCCGGCGAGGCAACTTGCGGTCGAGGAAGCTCGCCACCGGCCCCGAGGCCTTCACCAGGAAGCCCGTCGTCAACGTCGTCACCACCGACACTGCCGCCGCTACGGGGAAGAGGAACGAGCCCGTCGCCCCCAGCGTCATGCCGAGGCCCGCGATGATGAACGAGAACTCGCCAATCTGCGCCAGGCTCATGCCGGCCTGCACCGAGGTGCGCACCGGGTTGCCGGTCAAGAACGCGCCGACGGTGACGTTCACCACCTTGCCGACGATCACCACCACCGTCAGCAGCAGCGCCGCGCCCCAGTGACGGCCCACCTCGGCTGGGTCGATCTGCATGCCGACCGAGACGAAGAAGATGGCCGCGAAGAGATCGCGCAGCGGCTGCACCAGGCGCTCGATGGCCTTGCCTTCGCCTGACTCCGCGACGAGCGAGCCGGCGATGAAGGCTCCGAGCGCGACCGAGTACCCGAAGTACTGTGCCAGCAGCGCGATGGAGAAGCAGAAGCCGACGCTCGCTACGAGGGTCGTCTCGGGCCGGGTGAGCTTCGTCACCGCGCGGACCGCCCGCGGCACCACCAGGAGCCCCACGCCCACGAGGATGGCGAGGAACGCGGCCAGCTTGCCCAGCGTGGTCACCAGCTCGAGCGCCGACAGGCCCGAGCCGCTCGAGATGGCCGTCAGCGTCGCCAGCAGCACGATGGCGATGAGGTCTTCGACGATGAGCACGCCGACGACGAGCTCGCGCAGCCTTCCCGTGATGCCCTGCTCGTCGAACGTCTTGACGATGATGGTGGTGCTCGAGATGGCCACGATGGCGCCCGTGAAGATGCTCTGGGTCGTGCTCCAGCCGAGCGCGCGGCCGACCAGGAAGCCGGTGATCAGCATCACGCCGGCCTCGATGATCGCGGTGATGCCGGCGGTGGGCCCGACCTTCTTGAGCTGCTGCAGGCTGAACTCGAGCCCGAGCGAGAACATCACCAGGATGACGCCGAGCTCCGACAACGCGGTGACCATCGCCTGGTCGGCCACGAGGGGAATGGGCAGGTGTGGGCCGATGATCAGCCCCGCCACCAGGTACCCGAGCACCACGGGGAGTTTGAGCTTCTGCGAGATGATGGTGGTGGCCGCCGCCACGGTGAGCACGATCGCCAGCGCCGAGAGGAAGTCGTGGGGCGTGATCACCTGTGAGTCTTAATGACGTCGCGTGAAGTGACCCTCGAAAAGGGCCATGGGCTGGGCTACACCCACACTCCTCATGGCAGACGACGTCAGCAGAATCGTCGACGAGATCACCGACCGCGTGCGCCGCCGTCTCGACGCGCTCAAGGCCGGCACCGAAGAGCCCTGCACGGCGTCACCCGCGAAGAACGGCGCTCCCGCTTCGGAAGAGTGCGCGCCGTCGTGTTTCCAGTGCCCGAACCACGACACCTGCGGCACCTCGTTGTCGGTGCGCAACGGGCTCGCCTCGCGCGTCTCTCCGGACCGCCTGCGCACCAGCCAGGACATCGCGCCCTTCATCGATCACACGCTGCTGAAGCCCGAAGCGACGCGCGACGAGGTGCTGAAGCTGTGTGAAGAGGCCCGGAAGTACGGCTTCGCGACCGTCTGCGTGAACGCCATCAACGTCGGCACGGCCGCGCGCGCTCTCCATGGCTCGAGCGTGGTGCCCATCGCCGTCGTGGGCTTCCCGCTCGGCGCTACCGTCGCATCTGCCAAGGCCTTCGAGACCCGCGAGGCCGTTCGTTGCGGCGCCAAAGAGATCGACATGGTCGTCAACATCGGCGCGCTCAAGTCGAAGGACTACGCGCTGGTGCTCCATGACATCCAGGCCGTGGTGAACGCCGCGAAGCCGGTGCCGGTGAAGGTCATCCTCGAGACGTCACAGCTGACCGATGACGAGAAGATCGTCGGCTGCGCGCTCTCGAAGTCGGCCGGCGCGGCGTTCGTGAAGACGTCGACCGGCTTCGCCAAGGGTGGCGCCACTGCCGAAGACGTCGCGCTCATGCGCCGCATCGTCGGCGAAGACGTGGGCGTGAAGGCCTCGGGTGGCGTGCGCTCGACCGAAGACGCGATGAAGATGTTCGCGGCGGGCGCCAACCGCATCGGCGCGTCGGCCTCCATCGCCATCGTGATGGGCACGAAGTCCGACTCCAAGTACTGACGGGCCCTCTCAGGGCTCGGACGGCACCGAAGGCTCAGACGGCTCCTTGCGGCCGTCCTCGAGTTTGAGCACGAACGTCTTCTTCTCGCCGGCCTTCACCGGCACCTCTTCTTCGTGTGAGTCGCCCTTGTGCTCGAGCCGCACCACGCGCTTGCCCGCGGCGACCTTGACGGTGAGGGGCTTCTCTCCGCTCACGCCGACCTTCTTCCCGTCGACCTTCACCACGACGCCCGGCGGAGAGACGTCGATGACGAGCTGGGCCGGACCAGCGGTGAGGACGAGCGAAGCGGCGAGCGCGATGGTGAGCATGTGTCGACTCTAAGCCAGCGCCTCGAATGGCGCTAAGAAGCGCCCTCATGGACCACGACACGCTTTTCCGGACGGCGAAGGCCTGGGCTGACGCCGACCCCGACGCGGCCACGGCGGCCGAAGTACACGCGCTCATCGCCGCGAAGAACACCGCCGAGCTCGAAGACCGCTTCAGCACCTCGCTCGAGTTCGGCACCGCCGGCCTGCGTGGCGTGCTCGGTGGCGGCACCAACCGGATGAACCGCGCCGTCGTTCGCCGCACCACGCTCGGGCTGGCGCGCTACCTGAAGGCCACCGTCCCCGACGTCACCACCCGCGGCGTCATCATCGGCCGCGACGGGCGCGTGTTGAGCGCCGAGTTCGCTCGAGACGCCGCCGCCGTGCTCGCCGCCGAGGGCATTCCCGCGTGGGTCTTCAAGGGCGTCGCCGCCACGCCGCTCACCGCCTTCGCCGTCATTCGCCACAACGCGGCCGCCGGCATCATGGTGACGGCCAGCCACAACCCGCCCGAGTACAACGGGTACAAGGTGTACTGGGGCAACGGCGCGCAGATCGTCCCGCCACACGACACCGGCATCGCGAAGGCCATCGACGACGTCGGGCCCGCGAAAGACGTCGCGTTGATGAACGAAGACGAGGCGCGCCGGAAGTCGCTCTTCCACGACGTGAAGGACGCAGTGACGCGCGCGTACGTCGACGCCATTCTCGCGCTGCGGCCCACGCGCCAGACCGAGGGCGTGTCCATCGTCTACACCGCGATGCACGGCGTCGGCGGAGCGCTGGTGCTCCAGTCGCTGGGCGAAGCGGGCTTCAAGAACGTCGCGCCGGTGCCCGAGCAGCAGGAGCCCGATGGCCGCTTCCCCACGGTGCGCTTCCCCAACCCCGAAGAGAAGGGCGCGATGGATTTGTCGACGGCCCTCGCGAACAGAGTCGGCGCCGATCTCGTATTGGCGAACGACCCTGACGCCGACCGTCTCGCCGTGATGGCGCGCGACGCGGCCGGGAAGTTGGTGATGTTGACGGGCAATGAGGTGGGCGTGCTGCTCGGGCACTTCCTGCTCACGCAGCAGAAGACGGACAACCCGCTCGTCGTCACCACCATCGTCTCCTCGGCGCAGCTCAAGGCCATCGCGCAGGCGCTCGGCAGCCGGTACGCCGAGACGCTCACCGGCTTCAAGTGGATCGCCAACGAGGCCATCGAGGAGCTCAAGCAGGGCGTGAACTTCGTCGTCGGCTACGAAGAGGCGCTCGGGTACTCGGTCGGCCCCGTCGTGCGTGACAAGGACGGCATCGGCGCGGCGCTCGTGGTGGCTGACATGGCGGCGTGGTGCAAAGCGCGCGGTCTGACGCTGTTCGGCTACCTCGAAGAGGTGCAGCGGGCGCACGGGCTGTTCGTCGCCAGGCAGTTCAACGCCACGTTGCCGGGCGCCACCGGTGCTGCCGCCATCAAGGCCGTGATGGACGGCTTCCGCGCGAAGCCACCGTCGACGATTGGCGCCTCACGTATCGCCGCCACCAACGACTACCAGCAGCAGACGCGGGTCGAAGCAGGGAAGACGAGCGCGCTGACGCTCCCGAAGTCGAACGTCGTCGCGTACGAGCTCGAGGGTGGGCATCGCGTGACGCTGCGTCCGTCGGGCACCGAGCCGAAGATCAAGTTCTACTTCGAGTGGAGAGAGACGATGTCGGCCGGGGAGCCCATCGCGACCGCCCGCGCCCGCGCGACGCAGCGCCTCGAAGCGTTGGAGGCGGCGTTCCTTCCGCTCGCCGCCGAGCGGGGGCTGCCCCGATGATGGGTGCGCTGTTGTCTCTCGCGTTGGCGGCTGAGCCGTCGGCGCCCGCGGTCGCGGCAGGTCAGCGCTGGTCGGTCGTCGGCGCGCTCACGGCGGGCACCGGAGGCAACGTCGTCGAAGGCGGCCTGGGCTGGCCCGGCCTGTACGCGAGCTACTCGCGCGGCCTCGCGTCGAACTTCGACCTCGGCGTGCGCGTCACCTTCAACTACGGCCTCGAAGGCCTCGTCACGCGCGTGCTGCCGGGTGCGAAGCTGCAGGGGCTGGTGAAGTTCCGCGTGGTCGAGTCGGGCCCGCTGTCCCTCGCCATCACCTTCGAGCCGGGGCCGCTCTTCGCGGTCGACCGGTTCAACAACAGCCTCATCGGCTTCGCGCTGCCGGTCGGCTTCAGAATGGGCATCGCCGTCTCGAGCGCCATCACGCTGGGCCTCTCGCTCGACGTGCCGCTGTGGGTGCAGTTCGGCGGCGGAGGTGGCGTGAACGTGCCGATCCTCCCTGGCCTCGGGCTCGAGTACTTCATCAAGAGCGAGCTGGTGGCGTTCTTCAAGACGCGCATGGGGCCGACGATTCGTCCCGGTGGTGGCGTGGAGCTGGCGTTCGACGCGCACCTGGGCGTCGGCTACCGGTTCTGACCTCTCCGAACGACGACTGTTTCAACGGGCAAATCAGCCACGCCTTGGCATGGTCGCGCGCATGAAAGCCCGCGCCTACGCCACCACCGCCGCAGACCAGCAGCTCGCTCCGTTCACCGTCGACCGCCGTGACGTTGGCGCGAAGGACGTGCTGATCGAGATCATCGCCTCGGGCATCTGCCACTCCGACATCCACCAGGCGCGCAGTGAGTGGGGCCCCGCCCGCTATCCGATGGTGCCAGGCCACGAGATCGTCGGCCGCGTCACGCAGGTCGGCGCCAACGTCACCCGGCTGAAGGTGGGCGACCTCGCCGGCGTCGGCTGCATGGTCGACTCGTGCCGCACCTGCCAGCCGTGCGCGCATGGTGACGAGCAGTTCTGCGAGCAGTCACCCGCGTGGACCTACAACAGCACCGAGATGGACCGCACGACGCCGACCTTCGGCGGCTACTCGACGCACGTCGTCGTCACCGAGCACTTCGTGGTGAAGGTGCCCGCCGGGCTCGACCCGTTCGCCGCGGCGCCGGTGCTGTGCGCGGGCGTCACGACGTTCTCGCCGCTGCGCGAGTGGGGCTGCAAGAAGGGCGATCAGGTCGCGGTGGTCGGCCTCGGAGGGCTCGGGCACATGGCGGTGAAGCTCGCCGCGGCGATGGGCGCGGAAGTCACGCTGCTGTCGACCTCACTGAGCAAGCAGGCCGACGCGAAACGGCTGGGCGCGGCGAACTTCGAGCTCTCGACGGACAAGGGCACGTTCAAGAAGCTCGCGCGCCGGTTCGACCTCATCATCGACACCGTGTCGGCCGAGCACGACTACAACGCGTACCTGAACCTGCTGCGCCCTCGTGGCGCGATGGTGCTGGTCGGCGTGCCTCCCAAGCCGTCGGCGGTGTCGGCGTTCTCGCTCATCGCTGGCAACCGCCGCCTCGCCGGCTCGAGCATCGGCAACATGCAGCAGACGCAGGAGGTGCTCGACTTCTGCGCCCAGCACGGCTTCGGCGCCGACGTCGAGGTCATCAAGGCTGCGGACATCAACGGCGCGTACGAGCGCATGGTGAAGAACGACGTGAAGTACCGCTTCGTCATCGACGCGAAGACCTTCTGACGCACGCCAGCGTCGGGCGTCGGCTCGACCTGCTGATTGTGTGAATGCAGCGCACCTTCGCGGACACAATGCGCGGCGATGCGACTCCTCCGACTTGTCGTGATGGCTGGCGCGGTCCTCCTCACAGCGTGTCCGGCGCCTCCTTGCGGCCCGGGATCGTGCTTCGGGTGCTGCACGGCGACGGGCGAGTGCGTCGGGAGCGGGCCGACCCAATGCGGTGAACAAGGCGTCGCGTGTGATGCGTGCCTGGGCACTGAGGTCTGTGCTGCGGGCGTGTGCACGATCCTCAACCGGGGCGGAGGTTCGGCGACCGGCGGCGGGTCGAGTGTGGGTGGTGGCCAGGCCGGGAGCAGTGGCGGCGGCTCTGCGGGAGGCGCGACCGGTGGAGGCGCCTCGGGTGGCGGCAGTGCAGGCGGCGTCGGCGGTGGACGCGCAGGTGGCTCGGCCGTCGGTGGCGGCTCTCCCGTGGGCGGCGGCTCGGGCGGCGGTGGTCCAGCCTGCATGGCGCCTCGGCAGAACTGCTCCGGCTTCTGCGCCGACACGTCGAACGACACGTCGAACTGCGGCACCTGTGGCCGGCGCTGCGGCTTCGGCGAGACGTGTTCGGCAGGCCAGTGCCGCCCGATGGTGTGCACGCCCGGGAGCTTCTGTTCCTTCTCCGACGGAGGCTTCGGCAACTGCTGCGACGGGGTGTGCCGCGCCACTTCGACCGATCCGCTCGCGTGCGGAGGCTGCGGCCTGTCGTGCCCCACGCCGCTGTGCGCCTCGAGATCGTGTGTCGCCCGGTGCGGCGCCGATGCAGGCGTCTGCGGCGCGGGGACTGAATGCATCAACCAGAACAACCAGCGGGCCTGCGCCATCACCACCTGTACGGCGGCGTCCGAGAACTCCACCTGCTCGCTCGGCGGTGAACGTGCCGGCCGCTGCTGCAACAGCGCGTGCGTCGACCTCGACCGCTCTCCCAACTGCGGCGCGTGCGGCACCACCTGCTCGGGCTCGATGCAGTGCCTCAACCGCTTCTGCCAGACACCCGCCAACTGCACCTCGGCGATGGTGAACACCGCGTGCGCCGCACCCGATGGCGGCACTGGCGCGTGCTGCGATGGGCAGTGCAAGCCGAACGTGACGACCGACCAGGACAACTGCGGTGGCTGTGGCCGGGCGTGCGGCGCCGGAACGACGTGCGCCGGTGGCGGCGCCTGCATCTCGGACGCGGGCACGTACCCCGACTGTGCGCAGTCGTGCTCGCCGGGCTCCGCGTGCGTGCAGCAGCGCTGCGTGCGCACCGACTGCACCGGCGCCAACCTCGGTCAGGCGTGTGGGCCCTCTCAGATCGGCGCGTGCTGCGGCGGCGCGGCGTGTGCCGACCTGCGGACGTCGACGCAGCACTGTGGCTCGTGTGGCCGTGCCTGCCGCGCTGGCGAGTTCTGCAACAGCGGCTCGTGTCAGGCCACGCCGACGTGTTCACTCACCAATGACGGCACGGCGTGCCCCGTCGCGCCAGGGCAACCAGGCCTGTGCTGTGGCGGAGCGTGCCTCGACGCGCTCTCGAGCGGAACCAACTGTGGCCAGTGCAACGCGCAGTGCGGCGCCGGCGCGACGTGCCGCAACGGTCAGTGCTCCTTGCCCGACGCGGGCTACTCGTATTGCTCCGGCACTGGCGGGAACCTGTGCCCTGCAGGCACCGCGTGTCAGTCGAACAAGTGCATGCCGCTGGTGTGCCCGCCTGGCAGCTCGGGTGGCTCCTGCGCGTTCGGCGTCACCAATTCCGGAACGGTCGGCCAGTGCTGCCTCGGGCGCTGCGTCGAGCTGACCCAGGACCCCGCCAACTGTGGCGCCTGTGGCCGGCCGTGTACGAACGGCCTCTGTACGTCCGGCACGTTCGGCACCCAGGCCATCTGTCTGCCCGCGTCGCCCAGCACCACCTGCTTCCAGACGTGTCAGGCCGGCCGCTTCTGTCTCAACGGCCAGTGCGAGTCGGCGAGCTGTGGCAGTGGCCCGCCGGGCATGCCGTGCTTCACGGGGAACGTGGTTGGCTCGTGCTGCGGCTTCATCAGCCAGCAGTGCGTCGACCTGCGCACCGACTCGAGCAACTGCGGAGCCTGCAACGCGCGCTGCCCCGGTGGCGTGTGCATCAACGGGGTCTGCCAGACCGGTGGAGCGACGTGTCAGCGCGGAGACGTCGGCCGCTACTGCAACCCTGACGCAGGCACCTCGAGCCTCTGCTGCGCCGGTGCGGGCTGCGTCGACACGCAGACCAACAACGCCAACTGTGGGAGCTGTGGGAATGCATGCGGCGCAGGGCTCTCGTGTCTGAGCGGCCGGTGCGTCGCGGCGGCGTGCACGGGCGGGTTGCCAAACAATACGGCGTGCTCTTCGGCCGATGGTGGGCTGGGCGCGTGCTGTGGGACGTCATGTACCCAGCAGTCGACTGACCCACTCAACTGCGGGCAGTGCGGCCGCCTCTGCGCCGTCGGAGAGGTCTGCTCCTCGGGCGCCTGTGCCATCGCTGTCTGCAACGCGGGAACGGGTGGCGCGCTCTGTCACACCAGCGACGCCGGCGTCGGGAGCTGTTGCTCGAGTGGCTGCGTCGCGACGCGCTCCGACCCGATGAACTGTGGCGCGTGCAACCGCCAGTGTCCGGGTGACGCGGGCTGTGTCAGCGGCATGTGCCGGTAGCTCACGGCGGGGTTTCGTCGGAGCCGCTGTCGACGACGAGCTGCTCGAGGTTCTTTGACGCGGGAGCCGGTTCGGCAAGGCGCCGTCATCTCAGCTCCGGATCGTACGGCTGGCCGAGCGCGGCGGGCGCGCGAGAAGCGCCCTTCTTCTGGAGCGAAAGCACCAGCAACGTCAGCGCATACGGCAGCGCGAGCAGCACGCCCTGCGGGACGACCTCGAGCAGGCCGGGCGCCGACGACACCAACGAGATGCGCAGCGCGTTGCCGAACGCGAAGAAGAGCGCTGCGCCTGCTGCGCCCAGCGGCGTCCATCGGCCGAAGACCATCGCGGCGACGGCCATGAAGCCCAGGCCGGAAGGCATGTGGTTCTCGAACCGGTCGAGCACCGCGGTCGATAGCTGCGCGCCACCGAGCCCCGCGAACGCGCCAGAGAGCACCACCGCGCCGAAGCGCAGGCGATTGACTCGCACGCCCATCGCCGCGACGGCTTGAGGCTTCTCTCCAACGGCGCGCAGGCGCAGGCCCCACGGCGTTCGCGTCACCGCGAGGTGCACGACGAACGGGAGCACGATGGCGAGCCACGTCAGCGGTGAGTGACCGAACCACTTCGGCAGCTGCGTGATGGAAGGCGTGCCCGCCGGCGATGAAAACGCTGCCTCGAGGAGAAACTGGCCGAACGCGAGCATCACGAGGTTGATGGCCATGCCCGAGACGACCTGGTCGCTGCGGCCTTGAATGCAGAGCCACGCGTGCAGCGCCGCGACGAGCGCGCCCGCGAGGACCCCGACGAGCACACCCAGCGGGGTCGGCATCACCATCGCCGCAGCTGCCGCGCCGAACGCCCCCGCGCGCATCATGCCTTCGACGCCGACGTTCACCACGCCGGCGCGCTCCGACAACGTGGCGCCGACCGCGGCGAAGACGAGCGCCGGCGCCGCGTCGAGCACGGAGGAGAGCAGGGCGAGCAACATCACGCGCCGCCCTTCGGTTTGAAGAGCCGGTCGCCGACCTTCATCCACATCAGCCGCGCGGCGACGAGCAGGAGCGCGAGGCCCTGAATCAACTCAGGGAAGCTCTTGTGCACGCCGAACAGCTGCATGCGGGTTCCTCCGGCGCGGAGCCCTCCGAAGAGCAATGACGAGGCGAGCACGCCGAGCGGGTGGCCGTTGCCGATGAGCGCCATCGCGATGCCGTCGAACCCGTACGGGGCGCCGATGGTGGCGGGGTAGCGCTGCTCCGTGCCGAGGATGAGGACGGCGCCTGCAAGGCCTGCGAGCGCGCCGGACACGAGCATCGCCGAGATGAACGAGCGGCCGACGTCCACGCCTGACGCCTTCGCGGCCTCGGCGTTGGCTCCCACGGCGCGCCACTCGAAGCCGCCGACGAAGCGCGTCAACCACAGCCACAAGACGATGGCCGCTGCGACGGCGAGCAGAATGCCCGCGTTCAAGCGCGAGACGTCTCCGACGAGCCGAGGCAGCTCTGCCGTTTCGTGAATCTGCGCCGTGCCCGCGATGGAGTTGTCGCCCGTCGTCACCGCGCGCAACGGCCCCGTGACGAGCCAGTTCTCGACCAGCGAGAGCGCCACCCAGTTGAGCATGATGGTGCTGATGACCTCGTGCACGCCGCGGTAGCGCTTCAGCAGCGCAGGACCCAGCGCGTAGAGCGCGCCACCGAGCGCCGACGCCAGCAGACACGCGGTGACGTGAAGCGGGCCAGGCAGTTCGACGCCCGCGCCAACCACGGCGGCTGCGAGCGCTCCGACGATGAGCTGGCCCTGCGCGCCGATGTTGAAGAGCCCGACCCGGAACGCGACGGCGACGGAGAGTCCCGTCAACGTCAGCAGCGCCGCCTTGGTCGCCGACTCTCCCAACGGGCGCAGCAGCGTCGCGCTCGAGCCACCATCGAAGAACTTCGGGAAGTCGCCGAAGGCGCCCCACGTCATCGCGAGGAACGCGTCAGCCGCGACGTCGAGCCCACCACGCAGCACCGCGACGGCGATGAAGCACACCAGCAGCGAGGTGATGATGGACGCGATCGACGGCAGCGCGGCGCGGAGCGTTTCACGCATCACGCACTCCGAGCATTCGTCTGCCGATGAGGCGTTCGTCGAACTCGTCACGCGTGAAGCTGCCGGTCACGCGGCCTTCGTAGAGAACCACTACGCGGTCCGAGAGCGCGAGCACCTCTTCCAGGTCGAGCGAGACGAGGAGCACGGCGCCACCCTTCGCACGGAAGTCCAGCAGGCGGCCGCGCACCGCATCGACGGCGGCGAGGTCGAGCCCACGGGTCGGCTGCACCGCGACGAGGAGCTTCGGGTTCGCGTCGAGCTCACGGCCGACGACGAGCTTCTGCTGATTGCCGCCTGAGAGCGCGCCGAGGCGAAGCTGGGGCTCCCGTGGCCTGACGTCGTGCGTCTCCATCAACGCGACGGTGCGCGCGAGCCGGCCGTCGAAGTCGATGCGAGGCCCCTTCGCGAACGGAGCTTCGTGCTGCCGGCCGAGCGCCATGTTCTCGGCGACGGTGAAGTCGGTGACGACCGCGTGGTGGAGCCGGTCTTCGGGAATGTGCGCGACGCCGAGGCGACGGGCTTCGTTCGGCGTGAGGTGAAGGCGCGCGGCGCCGAGCAGCTCGAGCGTTCCCTTCTCGAGCGTGCCGAGCCCGGTCAGGAGCGCCGCCAACTCTCGCTGTCCGTTCCCGTCGACACCTGCGATGCCCACCACCTCGCCCGCGCGCACCTCGAGCGAGACGTCCTTCAACTTGCCGGACGAGACGCTCCGCAATGACGCCACGACGGGCCCGGGCTGCGAGGGTGGAGGAGGCTCGGGCGGCGTTCGTTCACCGACCATCAACGCGGCGAGCGACGACGGCGTCGACTCCGCGGGCGTCACCTCGGCCACCTTCTTGCCTCGACGCATCACCGCGATCCGCGTCGCGAACGACAGCACCTCACGCAGCTTGTGGCTGATGAGCACGACGGTGAGCCCTTCGTCCGAGAGGCGGCGCGTGACGGCGAAGAGCTCGTCGGCCTCCTGCGGCGTCAGCACCGCGGTCGGCTCGTCGAGGATGAGGGTCGACACGCCGCGATGGAGCGCTTTGACGATCTCCACCTTCTGCTGCGAGCCCACCGAGAGCGAGTCGACGCGCGCCGTCGGGTCGAGCACGAAGCCGAAGCGCTCACACTTGGCTTTCACCTCGGCGACCGCGCGCGCGAGATCGAGCAGCCCGCCCTTCGTCGGCTCCCGCCCCAGCACCACGTTCTCGGCCACCGACAGCGTGCCGACGAGCGTGAAGTGCTGGTGCACCATGCCGATGCCCCGCTCGAGCGCGTCGGCCGGCGTGCGGATTCGGACCGGCTTTCCATCGATGGCGATGTCGCCCACGTCGGCGGCGTAGAGCCCGTACAGCACGTTCATCAGCGACGACTTGCCTGCGCCGTTCTCTCCCACGAGCGCGATGCGTTCTCCGCGCGCCAGCTCGAGCGACACGTCATCGAGCGCGACCTGGCTGCCAAAGCGCTTGGAGATGTGGCGGAGGGCGATGGTCACCGTCACGGCGGCGCACTGTCTCATGAACTCGCGTCACCTGCCGCAATGGAGGACTCGCCCACATTCGTCCACTTGACGAGCGTGTCGAACGGCCATCGGATTGCCTCCCTCACATGACCGCTCGTCACATTCTCCTCGACAGTCCCGCCCTTGGTCGCCGTGCTCACGTCTGGTGCTTCGGCGTCGTCGGCACTCCCGTCATCGTCTTCCCCTCGAACGCCGGCGTCGCGCATGAGTGGCGAGAGAGCGGCATGGTCGACGCGCTCGGTCCGCTCTTCGCCGCGGGCCGCATCAAGCTGTACTGCCCCGAGAGCAACATCTCGCAGACCTTCTCGGGCGAGGGCTCGCTCGAGGCCCGCATGCACCGCCATGAGCAGTACGAGCGCTTCATCCTCGAGACGCTGGTGCCGTTCATCCGCAGGGACACCAACCAGCCGCACGCACGCATGCTCGCGACCGGCTGCAGCATGGGCGCGATGTTGTCGTCGCTCTTCGCGCTCAAGTACCCCGAGGTGTTCCGCGGCGCGCTGTGCATGTCAGGTCGCTACCGTGGCGCGGGCTTCGTTCGTGGCGGCGCGTCAGAGGCGTCGTACTTCAATGATCCACTCGCGTTCGTCCCCAACCTCGAAGGTGCGGCGCTCGAGCGCGTTCGCCGACAGACGCACCTGACGCTCGTCGTGGGCCGCGGGCCGTTCGAGAACAACTGCATTCCCGAGACGATCGAGCTCGGCAGCTGGCTCAAGAAGAAGGGCGTGCCGCACCACCTTGGGGTGTGGGGTCACGACAGCCGCCACGAGTACACGTGGTGGAAGCGTCAGGCGCGGCACTACCTGTCGCAGCTCACCTAGTTCGCGGGAGCGACGAAGCTCTCGAGGTCCTTCTCGTTCGCAGGCACCACGATGGAGCCCGCGATGATGGCGGCCTCGAGCGACTTCACCTTCGCCAGCGCCTCGGCCTTGCCAGGGAAGTCGAGCGTCACCTCGGCGAACGTCACGCCGCCTTCTTTGAGGCCCATCACCGAGTCGCCAGCCGAAAACGTCGCGCCCTCGAGGTCCTTGATGGCCTGCCACACCGCGAGGTCGACACGCTTCACCATCGACGTCAGCACCGCCTCGGGCGCCAGGTGTGCCTGGTCGGAGTCGACGCCGATGACGAACACCGCCTTGCCGCCTGCGCGCGCCTCTTTCACCGCCTGAATCACGCCCGAGCCGTCGCTCCCGGCGGCGTGGAACACCACCTCGCAGCCCTTCGCCACGAGGTCGGCCGCGGCCTGCTTGCCGTGCTGCACGTTGTCGAACGTGCCGGTGTACTGGACGAGCACCTGCGCCTTCGGGTTCGTCGTCTTCACTCCGGCGCGGAAGCCCGCTTCGAACTTCTTGATGAGCGGAATCTCCATGCCGCCGACGAAGCCGAGCTTGTCCTTCGCCACGAGGCCCGCCAGCGCGCCGACGAGGAAGCTGCCTTCCTGCTCCTTGAAGACGACCGTGCGCACGTTGGGCAATGACTGCGGAGCGCCCTTCGCGTCGAGGATGGGGCTGTCGATGAGCAGGAACTTCGCGTCGGGGTTCTGCTTCGCCACCGTCTCGACCGCGTTCTCGAGCGCGAAGCCGACGCCGACGATGAGGTTCGCGCCCTGGTCGACGACGAGCTGCAGGTTGGGCTGGTAGTCCTCCTGTACCTTCGACTGCACCACGAGGGGCTTCAGCGCGACCGGCGTGATGCGCGCCTTGAGGTCAGCGGGAATGAGCGCGTCGCGGGTGGCTGCGGGCATCGCTTCGTAGCTGCCGCCCTTGAACGACGAGCTCGCCGCCCATGCCTCGAGGCCACGCAGCGCGGAGTCGTTGAAGGACTGGTCGCCGCGGCCTCCGATGTCGGTCACCAGGCCGACCATCAGCCCGGCCTTCGGCTTCACGTCGCTCTTCGGGTCCTTCGTGTCCGACGACTTCTTGCAGCCACCGAAAGCCAGGAGCACCACCAGGAGCGCGTGTCGCATGAGCGGCTTGTAGCGCCGGCTGGTGTGGCGGCAAAGGTTCGCGAAGCACGACGCCAGCCTGGCGGATCCACCCGCGGTCACGAGCGTGCGAAGGTCGCCCCTGCACGCAGGTTCGAGCGGGAGCAAACGTGATTCCAGTTCCGACCCTCGGCACCCCCAGGCTTCGGCTGCGCGATTGGCGTGATGACGATCTGCCCACGTTTCGCGCGCTGAACCTCGACCGCGACGTGCGCCGCCATTTCCCTTCGGTCCTCACGCCGTACGAGAGCGACGGCTTCGCGCGCTCGATTCGGGCGTTCTTGTCCGAGAACGGCTGGGGCTTGTGGGCCGTCGAGGTCGTCGGAGGCGCGCCCTTCATCGGCTTCGTGGGACTGGGCCGGCCGGGCTTCGCGCCCTTCACCGACTGTGTCGAAGTGGGCTGGCGGCTCTCGTCTGAATCGTGGGGGCAGGGCTACGCGACCGAGGCCGCGCGCGCTGCCGTGACGTTCGGGTTCACCGCGCTGGGCTTGAAGGAGATCGTCGCGTTCACCGTGCCGGGGAACACGGCGTCGCGGCGCGTGATGGAGAAGCTCGGCATGACGCATGATGCGGCTGGCGACTTCCTGCATCCCCGCGTCGCCGAAGGACACCCGCTGCGGCCGCACGTTCTCTACCGACTGTCGTTCGAGGCGTTCAGGCTGGCGAACACCATGGAGCACCGATGAACTCGTGGGACCATTTTCAGAATCGCTGGAATCACCTGCAGAGCGCCGACATCGGGCGCAACGCCGTCGACCTCGCCGCGTTGACCGCCGAGCTGGCCGACCTCGAGAAGCTCATGGTCTACGTCGTGGCGAACGCTGCACTGGGTCAGCCGTTGACCGTCGACGACCCCGTCGTGCGTGGCTTTCTCAAGCTCGCGCGAGTCGAGGACCCGCGTCGGGCGCTACTCGAGCTCGTCGCGAACATCAGGCACCAGCACAGCCCGCGCGTCGTCGCCTGCCCGAAGTGTGGGGCTGGCGTTCGTGATGTCATCGGCGTCACCGACGAGCGCTGCCAGTTCTGTGGGGCGACGCTCTCCACCAGCGATTGAGCCAGCGGCGTCAATGACGCCTTTCGTCATGCGGCGGGTTCGACAACCGGCAGACCGCGCTAGAACGGCTTGGTGGCGCGCCTGGTTCGTCATTTCGTCGAGGAGCCCCGAGCGTGCTCGTACCTGCCAGACCTCAAGGCAGCGCTCGAGTACCGGCTGATGGTCGACGTCACCCCGATGGAGCTGCAGAACCTGATGCTCCGCGGGTGGCGACGGTTCGGCCCCGCCTACTTCAGGCCCGCGTGCCCCTCGTGCATGGAGTGCGTCTCGATTCGCCTCGACGTTCACCGCTTCAACCCGACGACGAGCCAGAAGCGCAGCGCCAAGCGGGCCAAGCGTTTCCGGGTCGAGGTCGGCCGGCCGCGCATCGACGACGAGCGCCTGGCGCTCCACGCGGCCTGGCACGCGACGCGCGAGAACACCCGCGGGTGGGAGCCGACCAACCTGAGCGAAGACGAGTACGCCACGCAGTTCGCGTTTCCGTCGAGCACCGGACGTGAGGCGGCCTGGTACGACGGTGACCGGCTGGTGGCGCTCGGGCTCATCGACGTCACGCCCGACTGCCTCTCTGCGGCGTATTTCTTCTACCACCCCGACATCGCGCGCCTCTCGCCCGGCGTCGGCAACGTGATGGCCTGTGTCGAGCTCGCGCGTGAGCTCGGCTGCCAGCACATGTACCTGGGCTACCGCGTCGATGGGTGCGCGTCGCTCACGTACAAGGGCATGTTCCGCCCGCATGAGCTGCTGATGGGCAGGCCGTCCATCGAGGAGGAGCCGGTGTGGCTCGAGGCCCAGCGCTCGACGTCGACGGCCCTGCCTGACCTCGAGACCGGCGTGGACCCCGACGACGCAGACTGAGCCGATGCACGCATTCGGAGCACCCCGCATCCAGTCGAGGTGCGGCACTTCCTTCCACTTCTGCTGCTCGCCTCACCCGCCTTCGCGCAGCTGGCGGCTCCGGCCGGTGCCCTCGACGCGGGCGCGGTGGGCGTCGCGCGGGTTCGGCCGGGTAAGCACGGGACAGTCGTTGTTCGGTTCCCTCGGGCGTGGCGGAAAGATGAGCACGCCGTCGAAGGCCAGAAGCTGAAGGTCGCCGCCAGGCTCGAGCTCCTCGACGCCCAGGGCCATCGCTCGCAGGTCGACGCGCCCGTCTTCACGGTGAAGTTCTCGTGCGAAGACGAAGGCGGCATGTGGATGACGGCCGAGGCCGTGGTGCCCGTCGACCCGAACATTCTCTCGCTCGAGCCGCTCACGAAAGACGGTGTGGTCGCGGTGGCTCGTCTGGTCGGCGCGCGCGAGACGAAGGTGCCGGCGGTGTACGACTCGGGCTCGCTCGCGAGCTTCGACCTCGACGAAGACGGCGCCGCGGACCTGCTCCTCAAGGAACGGCCCGTGGCTGGTGGGTGTGGAGTTCGGCTGCAAGAGGCATCGCTGGAGCTCGTCTCGCGTGAAGGCGCCGTGCCGTTGCGCTGCTGCGCGCCGGGCGCCGTGAGCGCCGAAGCGGGATAACCTCGGCGCGTGTCGCCTCGCCTCGTTCACCGCCCTGCACCGCGCGTCGTCGTCATCGCTTCGATGGTGTTCCTCGCGGTGATCATCGTCCCCGGGTTGGTGATGGCGCCCGAGCGCTTCATGGACGTGGGCGGCGTGTTCGGGCTGGCGGTGTTGCTCTCGTTCGAGCTCCTGTTGCTCTCGTTCGTCTTGCGGCGGGTCGATGTCTTCGTCGAAGGCGATTCGCTGCGGCTCGAGAGCTCGCGGTGGCCGTTGTCGTCGACGACGCACACCTTCTCCCGGCGTCAGCTATCGGGCGTCGAGCTGCAGTGGCGGCCTCGCGGCCGGACGGTTCGCCTCGCGCTCAAGCTCCAGAGTGGTGAACTCGTTCCGCTCACGAAGTCGTACTTCGGGAACTCGGGCGTGATGGAGCGCGACCGCGCCGCCCTCGAAGCGCTGGTGAAGGCGCCCTGACGCCGATGGCTCCGGAGCTCGACTGAATGACTACGGGCGGGCTCCGAGAACGCGCGTAGCGTCGTGCTTCCTGGCGTTCGCGTCGCAGCAGTGCGTGGGGGGCGACGCGAGCTGCCGGGGTTCCTGCTGCGCTCCGGTGTGACTTGGACGGCTCAGGTCTTCGTCGCGTACCAGGCGGCGATGGCCCGCTGCTGCACCTCTTTGAGCGGCACGTGGGCCTGCTCCGCTATCGCGCGACAGTCTTCGAACTCGGGCGCGACGTTGACGACCTTGCCGTCGCGCAGACCCAGCTTCACCTGGACCGGGCCGTAGGGCGTCGTGACGGTCTCGAAGCGGCGCTCGAGCGCGATGCGGGAGACGTGCGTCTCGCGAACGCCCAACGAGGTGGACTCGAGCAGCAGCGTGTCGAGGAGCCCCGTGCGTTTCGCGGCGTCACACAGCACGCTCAGCACCTGCCCGGGCCGGCTCTTCTTCATCAGCACCGGAGTCACCCACACGTCGAGCGCGCCACGGCTCATCAACGTCTCGAGCAGCGAGCCCACCAACTGCGGTGACGCGTCGTCGAGGTTGCACTCCAGCACCGTCAGCAGCGACGTCGTGTCGCTCGACCGGCGGCCGATTGAAGCGCGGAGCACGTTCGCGCGGTCGGGCCAGTCCTTCGTGCCGACGCCGTAGCCGATGCGCTCGACGACGAGCTCGGGAGGCTGCGTGAACGTCGCCACCGTCTTGAGGATCGCCGCGCCGGTCGGCGTCGTGAGCTCGCCTTTGCCTTCGAAGCGCACCGGCCGGTCCTTCAGCAGCTCCAGCGTCGCGGGCACGGGAATCGGAACGGTGCCGTGCGCGATACGAATCGTGCCCGAGCCGAGCGGCGGCGGCGTGGTGAACACCTCGGGCCAGCCGAGCAGGTGGAGCGCCAGGGCTGCGCCGCAGATGTCGACGATGGAGTCGACGCCGCCGACCTCGTGGAAGTGAATCGCGTCCAGCGTGGTGCCGTGCACCTTCGCTTCGACCTCACCGATGTTCTTGAAGATGGCGAGGGCCACCTCCTTCGCGCGTTCAGGCAACGCGCTCTTCGTGATGAGCGCGTCGATGTCACGGTAGCTGCGGTGCGGGTGCTCTTCTTTTTCATCGAGCACGACGTCCAGGTGCGTGCCGGTGATGGCGTGGCGCTCCTGGCGTGACAGCGCGAACTTCCATCCTGGAACGCCGAGCGAGCGCAGCGGGCCTTCGAGCGCGCTCACCTCGACGCCGAGATCGATGGCCGCCGCGAGGAACATGTCGCCCGCGATGCCACCGACCGGCTCGAGATAGAGGACGCGCGCCGTCACTGACTCAGTACGCCTTCGCGAGCACGATGCGACCCGGCGACGCGTTGCCGGTGAGCGGACACTTCCCGGCCTCCTGCTTCAGGTCGAACGGCCGGTTGCGCGTGGTGAGGCCGAACTCGTCCTTGAAGCGCTTCTCGGTCTCGGGCGTGCCGTCCCAGTGCGCGAGCAGGAAGCCGTCGTCGGCCTTCGCCTTGAGCTCCTCGACGGTGTTCACCTCGAAGGTGTTGGCGGCGCGGAAGTCCTTCGCCTTCGTGAACAGGTCCTTCTGCATCGCCTCGAGCTGCTCCGTCACCTTGCCGACGAGCGCGTCGATGCCGATGGCTTCTTTCGCCTTCGTGTCGCGGCGCGTGAGCATCGCCTGGTTCTTCTCGAGGTCCTTGGGGCCGAGGTCGATGCGCAGACACGCGCCGCGCAGCTCGTACTCGGCGTACTTGAAGCCCGGGCCCTTGGTCTCGTCGTCGTCGACCAGCACGCGCACGCCGGACTTCTTGAGGTCGGCGGCCAGCGCCTGCGCCTTCGCCCGCACCGCGCCGCGCTCTTCGGGCGTCTTGCTGATGATGACGATCACGCACTGCATCGGCGCGAGCTTCGGCGGCACGATGAGCCCCGCGTCATCGGAGTGCGTCATGATCAGCGCGCCGATCAGCCGCGTCGAGACGCCCCACGAGGTCTGCCAGACGTACTCCTGTTGGCCTTCCTTCGACTGGTACATCGTGTCGAACATCTTCGCGAAGTTCTGCCCGAGCATGTGCGACGTGCCGGCCTGCAGGGCCTTCTTGTCCTGCATCATCGCTTCGATGGAGTAGGTGTTCACCGCGCCGGGGAACTTCTCGCTCTCGGTCTTCTGGCCCTTCATGACCGGCATCGCCATGTAGTCCTCGGCGAAGCGCTCGTAGCAATCGAGCATCTTGAGGGTCTCCTCCGTCGCCTCGGCCTCGTTCGCGTGGCAGGTGTGGCCTTCCTGCCAGAGGAACTCGGTGGTGCGGAGGAACAGGCGCGGGCGCATCTCCCAGCGCATCACGTTCGCCCACTGGTTGATGAGGATCGGCAGGTCTCGGTAGCTCTGCACCCAGTTGGTGAAGGAGCGGTTGATGATCGTCTCGGACGTGGGGCGAATGACGTACCGCTCGCCCTCGGGCAGCGCCTTACCGCCAGCGTGCGTGACGACCGCGACCTGCGGCGCGAAGTCGGCGACGTGCTTCTTCTCCTTCGCCAGGTACGACTCGGGGATGAGGACGGGGAAGTAGGCGTTCTGGTGCCCCGTGTCCTTGAACATGCCGTCGAGCACGCGCTGCATGTTTTCCCAGATGGCGTACCCGTTCGGGCGGATCACCATCGAGCCGCGCACGTCGGAGTTGTCGGCGAGCTTCGCGCGCTTGACGAGCTCGTTGTACCAACCGGAAAAGTCGGCAGCCCGCGTCGGGAGCTTCAGGTTGTCGTTCTGCTTCTTCGCGGGAGCGGCGGCGTTGGCGTTCTGTTCGGTCATGGGCTTGTGTTTGGTGCTCTCGAGGCCCGCGTTCGCTGCCTCGATGCGGTGGTGGATCAGCTCGGCGTTCTCCTCCAGCGACTCGTGAGCGGCTTTCGCTCCGACGGGCTGGGGCGCCTTCTCCGACATGGCGCGCGCGTACCACGGTTGATGGCGCACCGCGCAACTTCATCGGACGGAGGTGCGACAATGTCGCTGATGCGTCCCGTCGGTCCCAAATCTGCTGCGAACGTCGCGACTCCGCCGGCGGCAAAGCCCAGAGAGATTGAGAGCTTGGCGACGTCTTTGCGCGAGGCTGGGGTCACCACGCAAGAGCTCTTCGGGTGGCAGAAGACGGGCTTTCGCCGCGTCGAGACCACCTCGGCGTCTCACGTCTCGCTCGACTTCGGCGGGCGTGCGGTCGTGGTGCCGAGGCAGCTGCTCCCGAAGGTCGAGGCTGACCAGTGGCTCCGCTTCGAGCGGCAGGGTGACCGCATCACCGCATTGGTCGATCTGCGCGCGACCCTTCGCGCGGAGTCGCGCCTGTCCGATCTCTTCCAGGTCCTCGTTCGTTCCTGAAGGCTGAAGGCGGGTCTGGGCTGACTGCTTCGTCGCCGCTGACTCACCTGCGCAGGTGTAGGATTGCGGGTCTATCGGCGGTTCAGGGGTTGCACGGACCCGGGCCGTGCGGACGAACGCTCCAGCTCGCGCGACGACGAAGCCTCCGTCGACGCTGATCAACCCGACTCAGACGGCGTTGAGCCTGATCAATCACCAACGTCTGGTGGTGCTGGCCATCGCCGCGGGCGGCGTCCTTCCGCTCACCGTCGCGCAGGCCGTCATCGGTGAGGTGGGCGTCTGGCGTGCTGTCTGGCAGCTCTCTGGCGCGGGCCTCGTCGCGCTCCTCGGCTTCGTGTTGACGCGCAGTCACGGGCCGCTGCCGACGCCGTGGCTGCTCGTGCCAGCGGTCGTCACCGTCCTGGGGCCGCTCTCGCTCGTCATCGAAGGAGGCGGCGCCGCCGAGCAGGCTACCGTGGCGCTGCTCCCGCTCGTGCTGGGCGTCATGTTCTTCGACCAGCTCGGGGTGGTGGCGGTGGTGCTGGTGGCTGGGCTCGTCGCGAACATGGTCTGGTTCGCGCTCTCTGGCTTCACGCCGGTGCAGCTCATCGGGGTGGGGCTCGCGCAGTCGTGCGCGGCGGGCTCGCTGCTCATCACCTCTGGGTGGTTGCGCTCGATGCGACAGGCCGAGGTCGCGGCGGAGCACGTGCGCAGCGACGCCTTGCGGCTCTCCGAGACGAGGCGCGCGCACGCCGAGCGCCTCGCGATGGTCGGGCGGCTGGCCTCGGGCGTCGCGCATGAGATCAACAACCCGCTCGCCTTCGTGAAGGCCAACGTCAGCGTGCTGCATCGAGAGCTTTTCGGGCCCAGGCCACTCTCGGCCTCGGAAGCGCGCGAGATTCTCGACGAGACCGCGGTGGGCATCGACCGCATCTGCCAGATCGTCGCGGACCTGAAGTCGCTCGCTCACGAAGGTCGCGATGAGGTGGAGCCCGTCGACCTCCGCGACCTCGTCGACGGGGCGGTGCGGCTGGCGTCGGTGCGACGGCCCGCGGGGCTCAAGGTGCTGGTGGAGGTGCCTCGCGGGCTCCTGGTTCGCGCCAACCGACGAAAGTTGTCTCAGGTCGTGTTGAACGTGTTGGTGAACGCAGGCGAGTCCATCGACGAGGCGAAGACGGCGAACCCCTGCGTGTCCGTGCGCTCCACCGGAGTCGACGACGGGGTGGCGCTCTCCATCGACGACAACGGCCCCGGCATCACGCCCGACGCGCTCCAGCACCTGTTCGAGCCGTTCTTCACCACCAAGGCTCCGGGGAAGGGCACGGGCCTGGGGCTGGCGCTGTCGCGTGAGTACCTTGCGGCGTTCGGCGCGACGATTCGGGGCGCGAACCTGCCCGGTGGTGGCGCGCGCTTCACGGTGACGCTCAAGGTGGCGGTGGTGACGGGAGAGACTCCGCTGCCCGGAAGGCTCGTGGCCTGAGCGCCAGGTCTCGGGAGGCGCTGCCGATGTCCGAAGCGTGACGTCGGGACGACAGGCAACGGTGTGAATTGCACGCATGCCGGGCCGGCAGACCAGGTCGCCTTCGCGGACGGCAACCTCGCGGAACTCACACGGCACCCGCGACGAACTCGCACGGCATCCGCCGGCCTCAGTTCAACAGCCCTTCCGGTTTGCGCGGCGGCTTGATGCGGCTGACCAGCTCCATGAGGTCGCTGGTGACGGCGCTGAGCCGCGAGGGCACGTCGAGCTGCGAGAGCACCTCGAAGCGGCGCTCCGGGTCGGCCACGAGGCTGCCCACCAGAATGTCCGCCAGCGCGCCGCCTCGGGCCCCAGTGGTGACCTGCGCAATCCGTTGGCCCACCTCGTTGGGCACCCGCGCCATCAACTCGAAGATGGCCGTGCGGAGCTGCGCTTCTTCTTCCCCCTCGTACGGAGCGTCAGGGAGCGCCTCGGCCATCACCTCGCGGTACGGATGCGTCTGGGGCCACTCCTTGATGATGCGCGCGCGGCACACGCCGACCAACACGAGGTTGGCGCGCCCATCTTCCAGGTGTTCGTGCACCGAGATGACGCCCGCGCAGAGCATCGGGTCGAGGTCGGGGCGGCCGGCGAGCTGGTCTTCCTGCCCAGGCACCACCTGCGCCATGGCGAAGACGCTGTCCGAGTCCATCGCGTCCTTCAGCATCGCCTTGTAGCGGGGCTCGAAGACGTGGAGCGGCATGATGCCCCCGGGCAGGAGCACGGCCGACGGCAGCGGGAACACCTTCAGGCGCCCTGCTGCGGCCTTCACCTTCTCGAGCCCGTCACGCACCGGCACTGCCTAACCGTGTCGAGGCCTCGACCGCCAGTCCTTCGCTGACCCGTCAGGTGGGTGAGGGGGCCGGCGCCGCCGGAGCCTTCGTCTTCATGATTCGCTTGGTGAGCGCCACGTAGGCGCCGAAGGCCAGCAGGAGCGAGGGGATCATCCAGATGAAGTGTTGCTTCACCATGGCCGTGCCTTCGTGAACGAGCTCGGCGTACGTCATGTTCGAGGTGCGGCTGCCCACCACGTAGCCGACGACGGTGAGCACGGTGACCCAGATGCCCGCGCCGAGGCTGGTCCAGAAGCTGAAGCTCCCGAGCGGCATGCGCGCGAGCCCAGCAGGAATCGAGATGAGCTGACGAATCGCGGGGAGCAGCCGGCACACGAACGTCGCACCAGCGCCGTACTGTCGGAAGAGCTCGTTCGCGCGTGCGAGGCTCGGGGGCGGCAGAAAGAAGTACTTCCCGTACTTCTCGAGGAAGGGCGTGCCCAGCCAGCTGAACAGGAAGTAGTTCACGTAGGCGCCCAGCAACGACCCCGCCGTGCCGCAGACGATGGCGATCGTCGCGTCGACGAGCGGCGACCCGGTCGACAGCCCTCCGCGCGCCGCGAGGAACCCTGCGGGAATCATCACCACTTCGCTGGGGAAGGGGATGAAGGAGCTCTCGATCGTCATGAACAACACGATGAGCAGAAAGCCCCACGTGCTCGCCGAGGCGGCGATCGTCTCGATGTGGCTGATGAGCATCTCGGTCACGGCGACTCCTTGGCAGGCGGCAGGTGCGCGCCTAGCACCAGAGCTTGCGGCGAACAAACGCCACCGGCCTCGCCACAAACGAAAACCCCGGCGGCCGCGAGGGCCAGCCGGGGCTTGTCGAAGCACGACCTCAGCGCCTACTCGCGCGATGCGGTCTTGGCGCCTTCGTCCTTCTGACTGGCAGCCATCGTGGCGAAGGCGATGTTGCCGTAGCCGGCTGCGGCGCACGAGAACATCACCCGCTTGATGATGCGGAACTGCACCTTCTTGTCGGCCTGAATGTTCACGTCGCCCTTGAAGGCGCCCGAGTCATTGGCTGCGTTGTGCAGGTCTTCGAACTGCTTCTTCATGTCGCGCAGCTTCTCTTCGAGCTGCGGAATGTTCAGGTAGTCCTCGCGGGTCAGGTCGTCGACGCGGCCAACCGACGTGCCCGAGACGATGACCTGGTCCTTCGAGACCTGCACGACGGGCGCGAGCTGGAGCTCGTCCGTGTTGGAGGCCTCGGGGAGCTCGATGTCCTTCGACATCGCGAGGATTTCGCCCGTCGCCGAGAAGTTGGCGATGAGGAAGAGCACGAGGATGACGAACATGTCGACGAGCGGCGTCACGTTCAGGTCGGCGTTGATGTTCTTGTGCCCGCCGAGGTGTCCGAAGATCTTCGAGTGCTGCAGGCGCTTGCCGTACCGCTTACCAGGGGCTTCGATGGCCATTTCTTGAGTTCTTTCTTAGCTGGAGGCGGGAGACACCGAGACGCTCGGAAACTGCGAGCCGATGCAGGTGTCGATGATGCGCACCAGGTCTTCGTACATCACGTTGTCTTCGGTCTGCAGGGTGATGGAGGCCTGATCAGGCTGCTCCGCTTTCACCTTGCCGAGGTTCTCGACGAGCTTCTTGAGATCGACGCGGCCCTTGTCGTCACGCGTGATGGGAATCGGGTCGTACTGCAGACCACCGACCGAGAGCTTGAGCTCCTTCTCGGTGATGAGCAGCGACGGCGGGGGCGGCTTGTTCTCTTGCGGCTGCTCTTCCTGCGCCGACTGGCCCGACTGCGACACCTGCAGGCGGCCGAGCTGCGTCCACACGGCCGACATGATCAAGAACACGATGGTCACGGCCATCAGGTCGATGAACGGCACGAGGTTGATGCTGGTGTCGAGGGGCTTCTTGCCGCCTTTTCCACCTCCGCCAAGGTCCATACCGCCGGCCATGCGCTACTCCGTTTCGTATCGTTACCCGGCACCACGCCGGCACTGCGTCACGTCACTCAAGACAGTGACGGCCGGGAAGGGTTCCCCCCGGCCGTCGGAGACACACACCAGACAGGGAGGATTACTCCTCGGCCTGCGCGGGGACGGTCAGGTTCTTGAACTTGTCCTTGTTCTGGACGACCAGGTTCAGGACGGCGACCGACGTCTCGTTGATGTCGTTGATCAACGACTGGGTGCGGCCGTTGAGCACCGAGAAGAAGATGAGGAGCGGGATGGCGGCGATGAGGCCGAAGCGGGTGCAGTTCATCGCTTCACCGATCGAGCCGGCGAGGATGGTGGCGCGGTCGGCAGGCGCGGCGTGCGCGACGGCCTTGAACGAGCCGATGAGACCGTCGACCGTGCCGAGCAGACCGGCGAGCATCGCGGCGTTGCCGAGCATGGCGAGGTAACCCGAGCGAGCCTCGAGCTTCGGGTTCTCACGGAGCGACGCCTCGTCGAGGGCCGCCTGAACTTCCTCTTCACCCTTGGGAACGTTCATCAGGCCCGACTTCACGACGTTCGTGAGCGGCGTGGGCTTCTGGCCCGCGACGTAGTTGATCGCCTTGTCGAGGTCGCCTGCGTAGATGTGCTTCTTGAGACCGCGCAGGAAGCCGTCCTTGTTGATGGCGGCACTGAAGAACAACACGATCGTGCGCTCGACCGTGATGGCCATGCCGATCACGAGGAAGAAAGCGATGGGGTACATACCCCAGCCACCTTCGACCCACGCGTGGGCGATAGATGCGAAAAGGCCCATTTCTTCACCAGCGGCCTCAGAAGCGAGCGGAATCAGCGATGCGAGCGTCATTGCGGGAATGCCTCCAACCTGTGTCCAGTGTGTGTCTGTCTTCGGATCAGGAACGTCCGAAAATCGCGCGCACCATAAGCGCCGCCTGAAAAGAGTGTCAAGGCGGGATGAACGAGAGTGAATCTGGGCCTTCGTCCACCCTGCGCGAGCGGCGTTTTTCCCGTCTTCTGAGAGTTTCTCGAGCCGCGCGGTGGATCACCCGAAGCGGAAGTGAGAGAGAGCGTCGGCATGTCGCGAAAGCGGATCGGCGAGCTGCTGCTCGAGCGAAAAGTCATCAGTCAGGAGCAGCTCGAGGCGGGCTTGATCGCCCAGAAGCGCACCCGTCAGCGCCTGGGCATCACGCTCATTCAGCAGGGGCTGCTCACCGAAACGCAGCTCGCGGGCGCGCTGGCGGCGTCGCTGGGGCTGCCTGCGGTCGATCTCTCGAAGGTGCAGGTCGACTGGAGCGCGGTGCACATGCTCCGCGCGCGCTTCTGCGAGAACCACGAGGTCTTCCCGTTCGGCATCGACGGCAAAGGCACCACGACGAAGCGGCTGGTGGTGGCGATGAGCGACCCGCTCAACCAGCCCGCGCTCGACGAGGTCGAGTTCACCACGGGGCTCAAGCCTTCACCGTGCGTGGCGACGCACTCGCAGGTGCGCGAGGCGATCCTGCGCTACTACCACAAGGTCACCGCGAGCGCGTCGTCGCCAGCCCCCGGCGGTATGCCTGGCGGCGCGACGATGCGGCTCATTCCTTCACTGGCTGAGGACGATGAGCCGGTGGTGATGGGCGAAGAGATCATCTCGATCGGTAACCCGATTCCCGCCGACGTGCAGCTGCCGGCGAAGGCCGCGACGACGCCGAAGACGCGTGAGGGCGGCATGTCGAAAGACCTCGCGTTCCTCTTCGGGCTCAAGGGTGACGACGACGTCGAGACGATGGAGCGCCGCTTCTGGGCGCTCCTGCGCCTGCTGCAGAAGAAGGGGCTCATCACCCGCGAAGAGTTCCTGAACGAGCTCGGCGAAGACTGACCGGCGACCGCTCACGCCGCAGCGCGCACGTTCTGCTCGAGCACCCGACTCCACTGACGGGCCACCTCGGGTGACGCCGCGAACAACGAGCAGTCGAGCTCGTGAACCTCTCCGCGTCGGCGCACCCGCTGCACCACGGCCCAGACCTTCAGCGTCGAGCCCTGCACCTGGAACTCCACCACGCGGTTGGTCTGGAGCGCGTCCTTCGCCAACGCGACGAAGCCGTGGGCGTCGGCGCGTCGAACGTCGAGGAGCACCGGCTTCGCGCTCCCCTTCAGCTCGAGCGTCAGCGCCACCGCACGGCTCGTCGGGGCCGGAGCAGGTGAGACGTCGGGAGCGGCGACCATGGGCACGCTCTCGGTGGCTGCCGCGTCGCCCTCGAAGGCGCTGATGGTCGCCGGAATCGAAGGAATCGACGTCGCGAGCGTCTCGCACGCCGACGCGGGGAGCCCCGTCACCGCCTGGAGCGCCTTCGCGTCGACGAAGGCCTGCTGCTCGAGGGCGTCGACGATGCGGTCTGCGAGCGCCACTCTGCGGGTCAACGCGTCAGGCGGTGCGGCGTCGTGGTGGTGCGCGATGACCTGCGCCAGCGCCACCGGCAGCTGCCACCGCCCCGAGAGAATGAGGCCGAACTTCGCGTGCTGCTGCTCGAGCAGCTCGGCGATGTCGTGAGGCGACGCGAGCAGGTCGGGCCGTCGGGCGAGCGCGTCTTCGATGCACCCGATGATGAGCAGCTTGCCCGCGTCGTGCAGCAGGCCTGCGACGAAGGCCTCACCCGCGTCGCTCCCGTCGACCTTCGCGAGCGCCTCTGCGACGAGCGCGGCCGTGAGCGAGCGGCGCCAGACGCCGCGGCGCAATTCCGAGAGCGGGCCCGCGGCCGAGGCGGCGTTCGACACGCTGGCCGCCATCGCGAGGCGGGTGAGCTCTTTGGTGCCGATGCGGCCGACCGCGAGGCTCAACGACGTCACCGCATCACCGCGTCGATAGAACGGTGAGTTCGCGAGCCTCAAGATGTTGCCGGTGAAGACCGCGTCGGTGCGCATGGCGTCGACGAGCGCGTGCATCGGGAAGTCGGGCCGCGACATCACCTGCTGCAGCCTCATCGCCGTCGACGGGTAGGGCGGGACCCGGACCGAGTCTTTCTGCACTGCGTCTGCGAGGGCCTCTGAGAGCTCCATCACTCCACCTCCCGCGGCTTTGCGTGCCGCGCCGTGCTGCGAGGTGGAGCAAGAGCAAACCAGCGGCCAGCGCCCCAGAACGACGACGGGCCGCCAGGTTGCCCGGGCGGCCCGCTCGTGCAGCTTCAGACGTCGGCGTTAGAGCTTCGCGCCCGGCGTCTTGTGGAAGCCGGCGTTGAACTCGACGATGGCCTTGTTGAGGTCGGCCTTGATGCCGTCGGTCAGCTGCTTCTCGGTGTCGATGCCCTTCTCGATCTGCGGGTACTTCGCCGTGCAGAACTCGATGAACTCCTTCGCCCACCGGGTGACGTCCGTGACGGGGATCTCACGCAGCCAGCCGCGCTTGCCCGCGTCGTCCTTGTTGGTGCCCGCGTACAGCTGCATGACCTGCTTGCCGACGGTGAGCGGCTCGTACTGGCCCTGCTTGAGCAGCTCGGTGAGGCGTGAGCCACGGGCGAGCACTTCCTGCGTCGCCTTGTCGAGGTCGGAGCCGAACTGCGCGAAGGCCGCGAGCTCACGGTACTGGGCGAGCTCGAGCTTCAGCGAGCCTGCGACCTGCTTCATCGCCTTGATCTGCGCAGCGCCACCGACGCGCGACACCGACAGACCGACGTTGATGGCGGGCCGAACGCCGGCGAAGAACAGGTCGGTCTCGAGGAAGATCTGCCCGTCGGTGATGCTGATGACGTTGGTGGGAATGTACGCAGACACGTCGCCGGCCTGCGTCTCGATGACGGGCAGCGCGGTGAGCGAGCCAGCACCTTCGGCGTCGGAGAGCTTGGCAGCGCGCTCGAGCAGGCGGCTGTGGATGAAGAAGACGTCGCCCGGGTACGCCTCACGGCCCGGCGGGCGGCGCAGCAGGAGCGACAGCTGCCGGTACGCGACGGCCTGCTTCGAGAGGTCGTCGTAGATGATGACCGCGTGCATCTTGTTGTCGCGGAAGTACTCGCCGATGGCGCAGCCCGTGTACGGCGCGAAGAACTGCATCGGAGCCGGGTCAGACGCGCTCGCGGCGACGACGCACGTGTAGTCCATGGCGCCGTAGCGGGCGAGCTTGTCCACCACCTGCGCGACCGTCGACTGCTTCTGGCCGATGGCGACGTAGATGCAGAACATGTTCTGCGACTTCTGGTTGATGATGGTGTCGATGGCGACGGCCGTCTTGCCCGTCTGGCGGTCACCGATGATCAGCTCGCGCTGACCGCGGCCGACGGGCACGAGCGCGTCGAGCGCCTTGATGCCGGTCTGCATCGGCTCGTGCACCGACTTGCGCTTCACGATGCCGGGCGCCTTGAGCTCGATGCGGCGGAACTCGGTCGACTGGATCGGGCCCTTGCCGTCGATGGGGTTGCCGAGGGCGTCGACGACGCGGCCGAGCAGGCCCTTGCCGACCGGCACCTGGGCGATCTGGCCCGTGCGCTTGACGATGTCGCCTTCACGAATCGACTTGAAGTCACCCATGATGGCGACGCCGACGTTGTCTTCCTCGAGGTTCATCACGAGGCCGCGGGTGCCGTTGGCGAACTCGACGAGTTCTCCCGACTGGGCGCTGTCGAGGCCGTGAACGCGCGCGATTCCGTCACCGACCGCGAGGATGGTTCCGGTCTCGGCGACCGTCATCTGCTTGCCGTAGTCCTGGATCTGCTCCTTGAGGATGCGGCTGATTTCGTCGGCTCGGATCTGCATGGTGTCGGCGTCCCTCGCGTGGGTGAAGTCGCGCGCGCCGTACCATGGGCTTCCGCAGCGTGTCAGGTGTTTTTCGTGAGCCTGCCAGAAGCTCCACTACAGGGTCCGGGTCAGCCGGGCAGGGCGAACGAGAGCAGCGGCCAGCCGCGCTGCGCTGCCACGCGCTCGTCGTCCAGGGTCGGGGCTCCACCGATCACCGCGACGCCCTTCGGAGCGATGGGCGCCCACTCGAGGACCTGCGTGAGCCGACCCGGCCGCGCGGTGAGCACGTCGGGCCCGAGCCGATGGAGCTCGTCACCCGTCGCGCCGACGTGCAGCTCGGCACCGGCCGTGAGGGCGAGCCAGAGCGTCGCGACTCCCGTGGGCTCCCACCAGGGCGCTTCGGAGCACATGCGCGCGCCGGACCGGGGGAGCGGGACGTCACCTGACGCGAGGCTGTCGAGCGCATCGAGTGACCAGAGCCGCCCGTCGGAGAAGATGACGGCTGCGGGGCCATCGAGCGCGCGTGGGTGATTGCTGGAGAGGGTCAGCGCGCCGAGGGCGTCGACGTGGGCGCGCGTGTCGGGCGAGGGCGCTGCTCCGGGCACGACCGGGCAGAAGACGACACCGCGCATGAGGGCGCCCAGGAGCGTCTGTGCCCACCGCGCGCCAGGCGCGAGCGCGCAGCTCAACCGGTCGCCGCGCTCGAGTCGTGCAGCCGCCAACATCGAGCCGACGCGCTCCGCGCCGCTCCACAGCGTCATCGCAGGAGCGACGTGGTCGGCCGCGTCGGCGAAGTGCTCGACGATCGACGGCGCGACGCCGCGCGGCCACGACGCATGGAAGCGGTCGAGCGGGTTCACGCAGCGGCTTTCACGACGCGGGCCGTGGCCGGCTCTGGGCCCACCATCGGCGCGACGAGGTCGATGACGTGGCCAAGGAAGGAGCGCCGGCAGACGAGCTCTTCGTCGATGCGTCCGTGCGCGAGCCAGCCCGCCGCGACCCCGGCGTGCACCGCGCGGAACTCCCGTCGCACCGAGTCCAGCCCGCCTCGAAAGCCGGCGAGGCCGCCCGTCGAAGGGCTGATCAGCCGCTCGACGATTGATTCGGTCCACAGCTCGAAGGTGCGGTGCTGCGGCTCAGAGAGCTGGGCGCTTCGGGACAACCGCTGCACGACCGGTGCGACGGCTCGAGGCGAGAGGGCTTCCGTGAGGCGTTGGGTTTCACCGGCCATCGAGGTCTCCAGTGGGCGGGGAGGGAGCGCCCTGTCGGGAGGCCTCTGTGCAAGGGCAGATCCACGCCCAAGCGCCGCTGTGATCGAGATCGCTCGAGGGTCGCGAGGACGGTCGGGGTCAGCGGCTACCCGCAGCGATCGACGAGGAGGCATCACTCACGAGGCCAGTGTCGACGGCTTCGCCGCTCGTTCTCTCGAGGCGCGAGTGCACGCACAGACGCCAGCGGTCGCGTGGCCAGGTGCACTTCGCGGCGTCGAAGCAAGCACCGCTCGTCGTGAGGCAGATCAACTCGGGAGCCTTCACGACACGCGTGGACGAAGAGGTACCGTTCGTGGTGCCCGCGGTTGACGCGAAATCACGTCAACTTCGACGCGCCTCCCGGACGAGACGCCTTCGGAAGACCGCCTAGTCTTCGCCCGCGAGCGCGCCGCCGAGACCCTGCATCGTCTGCTCGAGCTGCTTCGCCTGCTTCTCGACGTGCTTCTTCGCCTCGGCGCGCTGCTTCTCGGTCTTCTCTTTCTCTTCCTTCTCTTCTTCCTGCTTCTTGCGCATCGCCACTTCACGCTCGGCGAGCTCGGCCTCTTTGCGGCGCAGGGCTTCTTCCTTTGCGGTCAGCTCCTTCGCCTTCGCGTCGGGTGAGGCGCCGTTGCAGGCCGCAGGATCGTCGGCGCACCGCAGCTTCAGGTCTTCCGCGCGCGCTTCGGCGTCGAGCTCGGCCTGGGTCTTCGCGGCGACGGTCTTCGCGGCGCGGTTCGACTTGATGACCTTCACTTCTTTGGCGGGAGCCTGCGACAGCGTGGCAGCGAGAGCGAGCGCGAGAAACATGAAGGCACTGTAGCGAGGGCAACGGGCTCCCGCGAGTCGGTCAGGTGGCCGATACGCGCGGCTTGTGTCCGACCCGTTCATTGATAGTTCTTTCGAACATGGTCTCGGTCCGACTTCGATTGGCGTTGCTGTTCTTCTTCACCCTCGTCGCCTGCGGCCCGGGCAGCACCGACTCCATGACGGTGGTGCCATGCGACCTCAGCGCGATCGGCCAGCCGCAGTCGATTCAGGCGGTCGGCTTCGCTCCCGACGGAGCGCCCCTCGTCACAGCGAGATTCGGCGCGGGAAGCGCGGCGAACACCTTCGCGAACCACCACACGCTCACCTGGAGCTTCGAGAAGAAGTCGTGGAGCGTATTCGGCCCGCCCTCGCGCTGCCTCGGCATCGGTCCCGCTGACACCACGCTCTTCTGCCAGGTGGTGCCCGAGTCGGGGACCGTCGTCGAGCAGCACGTGCAGCGCATGAAGGAGGGCGGCCAGCTCGAGTCGCTCTCTGACGATCCCGCGCTGCCGGTCCTTCTTCGCGTCGACGCCGAGGGCAACTTCTACGTACACCGAATCGTCGACAGCGCCTGGGCCCTGTCGGTCAAGCTCCGCGCGGCCTCGACGTTCACGCCGATCATTCGTGACCTGCCCGACGCCAACGGTCAACTGCTCATGAGTCAGGACGGAGCGACGCTCTTCTATTTCGCCCCGAGCCGCGCGCTCTACCGGAGCACGGCGCCGACGCAGTTCGAGAAGCTGATCGATCTCACCACGCTCGCCAACGCGCCGCTCACCAACCTGACGCCCGGAGCGGTCGCGACCGACGGCACGCTCTATTTCTTCCGCGCGGACAAACGTGAGCTGTGGCGCCTGCCGGCCGGAGGAAACGAGCTGACCCTCCTCACCACGGTTCCCCACGGCACGGTGATGAGCACCGTGATGGTCGACCGCCAGAACCGCGTCTACGTGCAGGTCCGCACGACTGACGGCAGCACGCTGGAGCGCGCCGGGGAGATCTACGAATACAGGGGCGGCTCCGACTGGCGCTTGCGGCTGCGCTACGCAGGAGAGACGTCGCACCCGTCCATCGCCCCGAACGGTTCGGCGTATGTCACGACGTTGCAGAGCTCAGGGGTGATCACCAACCTCGTGCGCATTGGCAACTGAGGCGCGACTGGCCGAGGATGCGCACGTGCTCCGCTCCTTCGCCGCCGTCGTGCTCCTGTGGTGTTCCTCTTCCCTGGCCGCGCAGGTGGTGGTGACGGAGCTGACGTACACGCACTCGGGCACCACGACGCGTGACTCGCACATGACGTTGTCTCCGCTGCCCGGCACGCCGTCGAACTGGGTGAGCCCGGTCGACTACACGCAAGGCACTGCGGTGGTGCGCCTCGAGGTCTTCTCCAAGCCGACGAACGCCGCGACGCGGTTTCAGATCTGCTTCGAAGGAACGCCCAGCTACGCGTGCACTGATCAGGCGCCGGCCTACACGACGCCGGGCGTCTACACGTGGACCTCGCGCTTCACGAACTTCTACCAGTTCAACCAGGTCAACTGGTCGCAGGGCGCGCGCCGCATCTCGCTCATCTTGAAGAACACGACCAACGGCAAGCCCTCGCCCGAGAACGTCGGCGCGACCGAGTCTGCGCGGTACATGCCGACCGACCTGCGGGTGACGGTGACGCTCGTCTCGGCGGGAGCGACGTATCAGCCGCCGCCTGCGCCCGACGCTGGCGTGGTGCCGGTCGATGCGGGAGTTGTTGATGCGGGCACGCCGGTGGCAGACGCAGGTGTGATGGTGCCCGACGCGGGAGTGATGTTGGTCGACGCGGGCACCGCGAGTGACGTCGATGCCGGTGTGACGGAGGTGCCCGACGCCGGCGTTCCGACGACGCAGGTGCCTGGAGAGGTCGCCGGTACGGGCTGCACGAGTGCTCCAGTGGGGTTCGCGTGGATCCTCGCGCTGCTCGTCGGGCTGCGACGACGCGCGAGGTTCGTGAGCTGAGTCGGCGTCAGGCGAAGACTGCAGCGAGCGCCTGCTCGATCGCCGACACTGCCAGCTCCGCCTCTTCCACCGTCAACGACAACGGCGGCATCAGCACGATGACGTTGCCCAGGGGACGCAGCCACACGCCGTGTTTCCGCGCCTCGAGGCAGACCTTGAAGCCGATGCGCTCGTCGAAGCCGAACGGCACTTTCGTCACGCGGTCCTTCACCAGTTCGATGCCCACCATCGCGCCGCGCCGCCGCACGTCGCCGACGTGACGATGCGCCGAGAGTCGGTCGAGCCCGCGCTGCAACGCCTCCGTCGTGGGCTTCAGCCGCTCCAGCGTCCGGTCTGTTTCGAACAGCTCCAGTGACGCCAGTGCCGCCGCGCACGCGAGTGGATTCCCCGTGTACGTGTGCCCATGGAAGAACGTCTTTGCTTCTCCGAACGAGCCGAGGAACGCCTGGTACACGCGGTCGGTCGCCAGCGTCGCCGCGAGCGGCAGGTAGCCTCCGGTGAGGCCCTTCGCGAGACACAGAAAGTCGGGCCGCACGTCTTCCTGCTCGACCGCGAACATCGTGCCCGTGCGCCCGAAGCCCGTCGCCACCTCGTCACAGATGAGGAGCACGTCGTACTTCCGACACAGCGCCTCGAGGCCTTTGAGGTAGCCCTTCGGCTGCATCAGCATCCCCGCGGCGCCCTGCACGAGCGGCTCGACGACCAGCCCCGCGATGGACTCGTGCTGCTCCCGGAACACCTTCTCGGCCGCGGCGAGCGACTCCGACAACACGTCACTTCCGGCCCAGCGATACGCGTGCGGCGTGGGAATGCGCTCGACGGGAAACAGCAGATGCCGGAAGCGCTCGTGGAACAGGTCCATGCCGCCGACCGAGACCGAGCCGATGGTGTCACCGTGGTACGCCTCGGCGAGCGCGACGAACCGCTGCTTCTGTGGCCGGCCCGCGAGCTGCCAGTACTGGTACGCCATCTTCACGGCGACCTCGACCGCGGTGCTGCCCGAGTCCGAATAAAAGACGCGGGTGAGTCCTTCGGGAGCGACCGACACGAGCTTCTTCGCGAGCGCGATGGATGGCTCCGACGCGAGGCCGAGCAGCGTCGAGTGTGCCACCTTGTCGAGCTGCGCCTTCACCGCGACGTCGAGCTCGATGCGGCGATGGCCGTGCACCGTCACCCACAACGACGAGATGGCGTCGAGGTAGCGCTTCCCGTCGCTGTCGATGAGCCAGTTGCCCTCGGCGCGCTCGATGACGATGGGCGAGTCGTCGGGCCACACCTGCATCTGCGTGAAGGGATGCCACACATGAGCAAGGTCGTCGGCGAGCAGCGCCTTCGTCGGGGTCGTCGGCAAGACGTTCGGAGCGACCCGCGCCTTCGGCAACGTGGCGAGCGCCGTGAGCAACGCGTCGACCTGCGCCGTCGTGTGCGCCGCCGACAACGACACGCGCAGCCGGCTCGTCCCATCAGGCACCGTGGGAGGCCGGATCGCCTTCACGAGCAGGCCGTGCTCTCGAAGCTGTTCGCTCGCGCGCAGCGCCGCGTCGGGAGCCCCGATGACGAGCGAGAACACCGCCGAGTCCGCCGCGACGTCGAAGCCCAGCGCGCGCGCACCCGTCGCGAAGTACTCGATGTGCTGCCAGAGCTTCTGACGGAGCGAGGGGTCCTGCTCCACGCGCCGCAAGGACGCACGCGCCGCCGCCACGACGAGCGCGGGGAGGGCGGTGGAGAAGATGAGCGGACGCGCAGTCGACACCAGCAGGGCCCGCAGCGTCCTCGAGCACGCGACATACGCACCGCTCGCGCCGAGCGCCTTCGATAACGTGCCCATGCGGATGTCGGGCTTCACGTCATCCAGCTCGCACAAGCCTGCGCCGCGTGCGCCGAGCACTCCGGTGGCGTGGGCTTCGTCGACGTACAGCCCAGCGCCGTACGTCTTCGCCAGTGTCGCCAGCGCACGCAGCGGAGCGCGGTCGCCATCCATCGAGAAGACGGTGTCGGTGACGATGATCCGCCGACGCGCCTGATGAACCTTCAACAACCGCTCGAGCTCCACCACGTCGCGATGCGGATACACGACGACGCGCGCCTTCGAGAGCCGGCAGCCATCGATGAGCGAGGCGTGGTTGAGCGCGTCGGAGAACACGACATCGTGCGGTCCCAGCAGCGCCGGCAGCACGGCCGTGTTCGCCGCGTAGCCACTGTTGAACAGCAGCGCGGCCTCCGTGCCTTCGAAGCGCGCGAGCTCGGCTTCGAGCGCCTGATGCTCCGAGGTGTCGCCGACGACGAGGCGCGAGGAGCCGGTGCCGACGCCGAACTGCTCCAACGCCACGCGCGCGGCCTCACGCACCTGCGCGTCGTTCGCGAGGCCGAGGTAGTCGTTCGACGAGAAGTTGATCAGCGACTGCCCGTCGACGCGAATGACGGAGCCCTGCGCCGACTCGAGCGGCTCGAGCCTGCGCGCCAGCCCCTTCGCCTGGAGCGACACCAGCTCCGTCTGGCTCCACGCGTCGACGACGCCCACGGTTACTGCGCCACCGGCTTGTCGACCGAGGGCTGCAGCGCCGTCACGCCGGCCTTCTCGAGCAGCGCCATGTCGCTCTCGAACTCGGGGTTGCCCGTGGTGAGCAGCTTGTCGCCGAAGAAGATGCTGTTGGCGCCCGCGAGCATGCACAACAGCTGCGCCTCTTCGCTCATCTGAAGGCGGCCGGCCGACAGCCGCACCATCGACGTCGGCATGAGGATTCGCGCAGTGGCAATCATTCGCACCATCTCGGTCACTTCGACCCGCTGCTGCTTCTCGAGCGGCGTGCCTTCGACGGCGACCAACGCGTTCACCGGAACGGACTCAGGGTGCTTCGGCTGATTGGCGAGCGTGACGAGCAACTCGGCGCGCTGCTCCACCGACTCACCCATGCCGATGATGCCGCCGGAGCACACCTCGATGCCGGCCTCGCGCACGAAGCCCAGCGTGCGCAGCCGGTCCTGGTACGTGCGGGTCGAGATGATGTCGCCGTACGCGCTCTCGCCGGTGTCGAGGTTGTGGTTGTACGCGTCGAGGCCCGCGGCCTTCAGCTTCTTCGCCTGCGTCTCGGAGATCATTCCCAGCGTGCAGCACGCCTCCATGCCGAGCGCTTTGACGCCCTTCACCATCTCGAGCACCGAGTCGAACTGCGGGCCGTCTTTCACTTCACGCCACGCGGCGCCCATGCAGAAGCGCGTCGCTCCGGCTTCGCGCGCCTGCTTCGCCGAGGACAGCACCTCGTCGACTTGCATCAGCTTCTCGGCCTTCACGCCGGTGTCGTGGCGCGCGGCCTGCGGGCAGTACGCACAGTCTTCGGGGCAGCCGCCGGTCTTGATGCTCAGCAGGCTGCACAGCTGAACCTTGTTCTCCTTCCACACCGCGCGATGCACCGACTGCGCGCGGTAGACGAGGTCCATCAGCGGCGCTTCGTAGATGGCCTTCACCTCGGGCACGGTCCAGTCGTGGCGCAGCGGCAGCTCGGCAGCGGCGACGGGGCGCTCGTGGCCTGTGTGGGCGTGGCCAGTAAAAGTCGACATGCGGGAGGCTCCTGGAAGGCGAGGAATTCCAGCCGCCTAGGAGCCTCAGAAGGGCTTGTCAACCTGTCGCGTGGAGTTGGTTGACGACGACTGTCGCAGAGCCCGTGACGCGTTGCGGAAGCGCGAGGAGTGCGTGGTGCCCGCGCTTCCCAGCAGAGATTGACACGACGACGCGAAGCGCTCTTCGCTCGATCCATGAGACATCGCTTGCTCCTCGCGCTCGCGCTCATCGTCGGCTCGATGTGCACGCCCGTCGCTCCTGAACCCGGCGATGGTGGGACTGACGCGGGGGTGACTGCCGGCGGCATGGCAGGTGGAAGGCGAACTGGAGGCGGCGGCGTGACTGCTGGCGGCGCGACTGGCGGCGGCCTGACTGCTGGCGGCGGCGTGTCTGCTGGCGGCTCTGGCGGCGGCGGAGTGACTGCCGGCGGCTCTGGCGGCGGCGGAGAAAGACTGTGTACGCGAAACACCGGCGGCTCGAACTTCGTCCCAGCGACCGAGTTTCTCACGAGCGTGCCGCTCTCCGCCGATTTCGGCAGTCGTCGTGAAGCAGATGCACGATGCAACCTCGCCGCATCGGGAGCCGGACTCGACCGTGCCTTCGTCGCGTGGCTTGCAGACTCGACGAGCTGGCCAATGGATGAGTTCTTTCAGGGAATGTTCTCGAATGACGGTCCCGATCTCTTCGTTTCGGTTGCTTGCGCCGACCCATACGGCGGCAGGTGTTATGGCAACGACCTCAGCGACGAGCACGGGCGGCTTGTTGACGCAGGAGGTTTGTATTGGGCTGGCTTCAGCGAGCGGTGTCAGCCCGGCCGAACGTGCCAGAATTGGACGAGCCGAAGCGGCGCGGCCGACCTCGGTGTACACGTCAAGGACGGCCTTGGTGGCGTTCGTCCATCGGCTGGCTCGTGTAGCGACCGCTACCAGCTCCTCTGTCGTGCAACCGAACCACAGTCGACGCAGCCACTCGACGGAGGCTCTCGACGCCTCTTCGTCACCAGCGCGGAGTGGACCGGGAGCCTCGGCGGCCGAGTCGGAGCGAACGCTCGGTGCAACGCGCTCGCGCTCGACGCTGGTCTGCAAGGGGGCTTTCGCGCGTTTCTTGGTGAAGGTTCCTTCCACCCGGCCATGGCTTTCTCGAACCGGGCCGTGTGGCGCCTCTCGACCGGTGCGCTCGCCTTCCGCAACACGGATTCTTTCGCGACGACGCCGGTGAGCCCCTTGATGGAGGACGAGCGCGGCGTGCCCCTCGACGGTGGCCTCATCTGGACCGGTGTGACGACCTGGAAGAGGACCAGTGGCTTCGACTGCGCCAGCTGGACGTCCACGTCCTCCATGGGAACGACGGGGGCCGTCGGCAGCGTGACCGAGCGGTGGACGGACGACGGCGTCCGGTCGTGCTCTGCCCTCGCTCACCTGCTCTGCCTTCAGGACTGACCGCTGACCGACGTTCGCGAGTCGTCGGGCCGAATCAAGCGGCCCGCAGCGGCTTCCTCGTGACGACGTCGAGCGCTCGTCGAAGGCGCAGCTTCTCGCCCAGCACCGACGTCACCCAGAACATCGCGAAGCGTGGCCACTCGAGGAGCCGTGCACCACCTCGAAGCGCGCGCCGTCTCACTCCATCTCGACCAGCTCGACCCGGCGGTTCTGGGCGCGGCCGCCCTCGCCGCGGTTCGTCGACACCGGCGCGAGCGACGAGACCCCATGCGGGCGGAGACGGCTGACCGCGATGCCGTGCTGCTTCACCAGCGCGTCAACCACGGCCGCGGCGCGCGCCCGCGAGAGCGTGAGGTTGGCGTCGAAGTCGCCCACGTTGTCGGTGTGCCCCACGACGTGCAGCTTGAGCGTCGGCATGTCCTTCAGAAGCGTGGCGACCTCGGCGAGCACCGGCGCCGACTCGGGCTTGAGGGTCGCTTTCCCGAAGTCGAACTGGATTCCGTAGAGCGCGAGGTGTCCGTCAGCGGCGAGCCCCTTGCCCATGGCGGCCGCGTCGATCTTCACCATGTTCGTGTCCATCGCCTTGTGCCGCACGATGATGAGGTGGTTGTAGTGCTTCGCGGCGGCGCGGATGGCCACCGTGAGGTGGTCGCCCGTCGCGGGGTCGCTGCCGCGAGCCAACACGTAGTGCTCCTCACCGTTCGGGAAGCTCACGATCGGCCGGGCGTTGTGCTTGCCGCAGGTCTTCTCCTGCGCCGAGCAGGTGAACAGCACCTTGAAGCCCGCGCCCTCGAGCGCCTGTTTGTAGTTGCGCGCCATCTCGAGCGTCGACCGTTTGGTGGCCTCGGTGCGGACTGCGACGACGGTGACGTAGCCCTCGATCGTCTCGACCTTCGAGCTGCCGTCGCCCTTCGTGTCGGGGGCTCCAGCGGGCAGGTCGATGCGCATGAAGCCGAGGTCTTCCTGCGAGTCGAAGGTCGAACCCTCGTAGGGTTTGATCAGCTTGCCGTCACCCGTCGGCTCCTTCGGGCCGGCCGAGGCAGACGACGCGACGAGCGACAACGACACGACGAGCGCGGCGAAGGAGCGGTTCATGCGGGAAGTTGTAGCCCAACGGGGAGGTGGCGCTCGGCTATGACGTCGGCTGTCCCCACCGGTTGAACTGAGATCCAGCCGCGCGCGCTCGTTCGGCAGCTCCGCTTGACGCCCCGACCGTCGTTGGCGAAGAGACCTGCGTGGCGACTGTTCGAGACGTTCCTCTGCGGTTCGACGACCTGAACGTGTCCTTTGCGCAGCACGGCGAAGACATCGTGTTGGGCCGCGTGTTCTTTGATCAGCCCGACGGATTCTGGATCGACGTGGGGGCGAATGACCCCGTCATCGATTCGGTGACCCATGCGTTCTCGGCGCGCGGGTGGCTCGGGGTGAACGTCGAGCCGCTCGCTGCCCTGCACCAGCGCCTCGTCGAGGCGCGGCCGCGCGACGTGAACCTGAAAGTGGCCGTCTCGAACCGGGTGGGCGAGCTGCAGTTCGAAGAGGTCGAAGGCGCGCTCGGGCTCTCGACCGCGACGACCCAGTTGGCGAACGACTATCGCGCGCAGGGCCGCACGGTGCTGAAGCGGACCGTTCCCTGTGTGACGTTGGCCGAGATCTGCGCCGCGCATTGCACCGGCGCGCCCATCGATTTCATGAAGATCGACGTCGAGGGGCACGAGCGCGAGGTCATCGAAGGGGGCGACTTCCAGCGTTTCCGCCCGCGCGTACTGGTCATCGAGAGCGGCTGGCACCCCGAGGCGTGGCACGAGGTGGTGCTGAGCCGGGACTACGTGCTCGCGCTCGACGACACGTTGAACCGCTACTACGTGCGTGCCGAAGAGGCGTCTCTTGCCGAAAAGCTTGGGTTGCCCGCCAACGTGAACGATCGGTTCCTGCGCGCCGACCAGGCAATGTGGATTCAGCTCGGCCGCGAGTGGGACGCCCTGGGCCCCATTGTGCGGGCGTTTGCCCGACGGCTGGCGCAGGCCAAAGACGCGAGCCCGCTGCTCAAGGCGCAGCTCAAGGCGTTGCTGCGTCTCGAGTAGCATTCGAAACGCTTCGTGGCAGGCCGAAACAACACCCTCCGTCGGAGGGCAGCGGCTCCGGTGCATCGTCACGCCGCAGGAGTCTCGGGACCAGCCGGCAGATCTGCAAACACACCGCCGTCACGCTTGTGCACCTCGATCAGGAACGTCGCCGCGCCGAGGCGGAGCTAGTCAGCTCAAGGACAAGCTGATGGACCTCTCGCTCCGGGACTTGCTTGAGGGCCTGGTGTCACAGGCCCGAAACGAGCCGGCCCTTCGCGTCGCCCTCGAAGCGCTCACCGCGAAATAGCGCTGGCCCGTGCTGGAATCGGCCGAGCGGCCGCCGGTATGGTCGCGGCCTCTTTTTCGGGGAGGACCCATGGCCATCGCGAAGCTCGACGTTGCTACCCGCCGCGCTGCACTCGACAAGAAGATCACCGCCGCCGAGGCGAAGACGCTGATCAAAGAAGCGAAGGCGAGCGGCTCGAAGAAGCCCATCGACGACATCTTCAAGGCCATCGATCGCACCAGTGCGGCCATCGAGACCGGCGCGACGCGGCTCATCCTCAAGGAGCTCGACCAGCCGATGACGAAGGCCGAGTGGGTGGCGTACGCGCAGAAGGCCGCGAGCCCCGCTGGTGTCTGGGGCCCGGGCAGCGATGGCGGCAAGAACGTCAAGCGCGCCGACGTGCCTGCGCCGATTCAGAAGATCCACGACCGGTGGCTCAAGAGCTCGCCCGAAGACGACGTGCAGATGACGGCCCTCGATGTCGCCGGGAAGTCCGTCTACCTGCTGAGCCAGTACAGCGAGTTCGGCACCAGCTTCGCGATGTACGACGCCGCCGGTAAGAACATCGAGCTCAAGGAGGACACGAAGAACGTCGACCGGAACAAGAGGCGCATTCAGGGCGCGTACGCCGAGCACTTCGGGACGCCGGACATGAAGGCGTGGAAGGGCACCATCGAGAACACCGACATCGGCGTCATTCGTAACTACTACGCGAACGCGAGCGAGCTGAAGGGCAAGACCCGCACCGAGGCGCTCTCGCCCGAGATGAAGGCCGTGCTGAGCGAGGACAAGAAGAAGCTCAAGGGCGACTCGGTCGAGGGTCAGGTGTTCCGCAACAAGAGCAACGGCTCGCTGCTGCTGATCACCGGAGACCGCACGGGCCGTGGCGCCGAACACTTCGCCCTGTTCAACAAGCGCGGCGACCTCGTGAAGCGCTTCGCCATCGACTTGTAGACGTCTCAGTACATGCGGCGAAGGCGCGCGGCGAAGAAGCCGTCGTAGCCTTCGGGTCCCGGCAACGTGCGCAGATAACCCTGCACCAACGGCAGGCCCTGTACGCGCGGAGACTCGGCGGTGAAGTCGGGGTGGCTGCGCAGGAAGAGCTCGATCTGATCCGCACCTTCCGTCGGGTCGGTCGTGCACACCGCGTAGACGAGCAGGCCACCGGGCGCGACGCGCTGCTGACACGACTCCAGAATCTCGCGCTGCAGCGTGGCCAGGCTCGCGAAGTCCTTCTCGGTGCGGCGGTAGCGCAGCTCGGGGTGACGGCGCAGCGTGCCGAGGCCAGAACACGGCGCGTCGACCATCACCACGTCGAACTCGCCGAAGTCGTCGGGGATCTTCGAGGCGTCCATCGCCTTCGTGCGCAGCCGCTCCGTCAGGCCCAGCCGCTTCGCCTCGCTCTGAATCTTCGGCAGCTTGTTCTGGTGCAGGTCGATGGCGAGCACCTCGTTCGTCTCGGCGAGGTGGCACGACTTGCCGCCTGGCGCTGCGCAGGCGTCGAGCACCTTCGCCGTCGGTGGCACCTGCGCGTAGATGCCGACCAGCTGCGCCGCCTCGTCCTGCACCTGCCAGAGCCCTTCGTCGTAACCGAACAGGTCCTCCACGCGGCCGGGGTTCTCGAGCACGATGCCGACGGGAGACGTCGTCGTCGCAGTCGCCTTCACGCCCACTTCCAGCAACTGCGCGAGGAGCACGTCACGCGTCTGCTTCGAGGTGTTCGCGCGAATCACCACGTGCGGCGGCTCGTTGTCGGCCTTCAGCATCGCCTCGGCGCGCTCAGGCCCGAACTGCCGTTGCCATCGGCGCACCAACCACTCCGGGTGACTCTCTCTCACGGCGAGCCGCGTCGCGTCGTCGCCCGTCGGGAGCGGCAGCTCGGTCAACGCCGACAGCTTGCGCAGGTTGGCGTTCACGAAGCCGGTGGCGCGTGCGAGCCCCACGGCCTTGAGCGCGTCGACGGTGTCTCCGACGGCGGCGTGCTTCGGCACCCGCATGAAGAAGAGCTGGTACGCGCCGAGCCGCAGCGCCGCGAGCACCTTGTCTTCGATGGTCTCGAGCCGGCGGTCGACGACGGTCGTGAGCGCGAAGTCGAGGGCCATGAGTCGCCGCGTCGCGCCGTAGCAGAGCTCGGTGACGAGGCCCGCGTCGCGTGGATCCTTCGGCTGGAACTCGTCGAGCACCGAGTCGAGCACCACGTTCAGGTACGCGTCAGTCGCGGCCACGCGCGCCATCACCTGAATCGCGAGCGCCCGGGCGGTGAGCGGCCGTCGCTCCGGCTTCTTCGGGGGCGTCATGACTCGAGCTTCGCGGAGTACGAGAGGAGGACGTGGTCGCTCGCCTTCGCGCTCGTCGACAACAGCAACAACACCTCTTCGAGCTTCGGGTGGTCGGTCGTCGAGCCGCGCTGAATCGCTGCCCATTGGCTTCGTGCCCACTGCGCGAACTCGTCAGCGCTGAGCGTCTTGCCCAGCCGCGCGGCGACCTTCTCGCGAACGAGCGCGCGCGTGATGGCGGCGGAGGGCGTCGAGGCCGCCTTCGGTCCTCCCAGGGTCTTCCCTGCAGGTGCGCTCGTGGCTGCAGCCGGGCGTCGACCGATGGACTTGCCTTTCGCTGCCGGGCCAGCGGGAGCCGACTGCTTCACGCGCCCGATGGTCTTTCCGTTCGGCACGCGCGGCGAGGCCCTGGGCTTCGTGTCGTCGCCAGGCTCCGCGTCCTCGCCGGTTTCTTCCTCGCTCGATTCCACGGCGTCGGCTTTCGCGGCCGTCTGGGCCTCGGTCTTCGCGAGCGCCTGCAGCGCCTTGAAGTACCCCTCGACGCCCTGGCCGTGGAACTGCTTCTCGACGACCCGCTTGAGCGCGCTGCGGCCGCGCGACTTCCCTTCGTGCTTCAGCTGCACCTCGACGCAGGGGAGCCCCAGTGCCTCGAGCGCATCAGCCAGCGAGTGCGCGACCGGTGCCAGCGACGACGGGTTGACGATGACGCCGAAGAGCCCGTCCCGTTTCTCGAGCAGCGCGTCGAGCAGCGCCGCTTCTCCGCTCGCCTGAAACGTCTCGACCTCGAGTTCCAGCGCGGCGCCCTTCTGGATGAGCTCCTCGTCGAGCGACGACAGCGCCCGGCCGAGCACGGCGTCGAGGGTCAGGTTGGGTCCGTGGAGGACGAGCACGCGGCGAGCCATGCGCGCGCTCCTATGCCGTCGGTCAACGGCGGTCGAGCAGCTCGCGCACCCTGGCTCTCAGCTCCGTCCTTGCCGCGCATGAACATTCACTCGACCTTCTGCAGCTGCAGACTCTGCGGTTGACCGCCGCCACAGCCCTCTTCCCACAGCACGTACAGCGCGTCGGCCGTCGCGAACGACTCGGGGTTCGAGCTGGTGCAGCCGGGGTTCTTGTTCCACGACGCGACGCCCGTGGGGCCGTTCAAGAACGAGGCGGTGAGGCCACCAGCGCCGACGCGCAGCCACTTCACCTGAAGTGCGCCGCCCGCTGCGAAGGTGAGCCAGGTGACCTGCCCGCGTGTGAAGACGTCGAGCGTGTCGACTGTGCCGGGCCCCAGGTCGGTCAAGTGACTCCACGTCAGGCCGTCCCAGGCCGAGCAGCTGAGCTGCCGGCCGCTCGTCGGAATGTGCACGTAGCAAAGCAGCGGCGTTGTGCCGTTGAACGTGGCCCGCGCCTCGCGCGCTTGAGGCGGCAGTGCCGAGATGGAGGTGATGAGCTGCCAGTTGCCGCCGCCCTGACGAAGGTACGCCCGCAGCGAGCGCGCGCTCGTCGGGCTCGCGACGAACTGGTTCGAGCCCGCCACCGCGATCGCGAAGCTGCCCTCCTGTCCGGAAGAGCCCAACCCAGACCACGGAGGCATCGCCGTCACGTAGTTGTCGACGAAGTCGTCGAGCGGCGCCGTCGTCGGGCTCGTGAAGGTGAGCCAATGGGGTCCATAGCCCTCGGTCAGCCCGACGAGCCGGACGCCATCGGTCGCGATAACGAACTCGCCACCGCCCACGATGTTGGACCAGGTGCTGGGCCCCGTGCGCGCGACAGTTGGTGACGAGCCCGGCATCAGCACGTGTGGCACGTCGTTCACGACCAGCCCTCGGCGTGACTTCACCGGGACGAAGTTGGTTCCGACGATGACGACTCGTTGCACGACGCCTCCGTCGGCGAGGTTGGGCTCGATGGCGTGAGGAACGATGGTGAACCCATTCGATTCCCTCGCCACGATCCACACCTGAGTCGACGAGACCGCGAGGCTGGGAAAGGCTTGCAACGCGAGGCTCGTGGAGAGGGCGGTGCGTGCCCAACTGGTGAACCTCGGCTGGCGCGCGTTGAAGGGCAGCGCTCGGCCAACGAACGGGTTTCGGCGCGGCGACGCGTCAGTCAGCGCTCCGAGTTGGAGTGTGTAGGCGGCGCCTGGCGTGAGCGGCAGCTGCGGGGTGACCCGAACGGTACGGGCCGCGTTCTCGAGGCGCAGGTCGACTGGAACCGCCGTTGCGCCGTCGCGGAGCGAGACGGTGAGCGCGTTCACCGAAGCCGGAGCGAGCGCTTCGTCGAAGGTGGCGGTGAGCGAGTACCAGCCGCCTGACGCTCCCGGAGCGTCGAGCGGGTCGCTCGTCACGAGCGTCGGGCCCTCGTCGTCCTCCACGTCGACGGTCGCGACCGCCATGCCGATGGCTCCGGCGTCGCCCGTCGCCGTGACCGTGAACGTGAAGCGACCCGGAGCGACCGGCGCCGTGAACCCCAGCGTCGAAGACGTCGCGCCTGCGAGCACGAGGGCCGGCCCCGACGACTGCGACCAGCCGTACCCGAAGCCCTCGGCGCTGTTCGTCGAGGTGGCGACCGCGGTGATGGTGACGGAGTCTCCGAGGCCGACGACCTGCGGCGCTCCGACGCTGACGCTGGCCATGGGCGTCGACGTCGACGAGACGACGATGGGGATGAGCAGCGGGTCTGCGCTCACACCCGCGTTCGAGACGACGAGTCGGACCTGCGCCGCTTCAGGGAGCGAGGGCGCGGTGACGGTGACCGTCGGCCCGGCCATCGACGAGAGCGAGACGTTGCCTGAGACCACGCTCCACGTGAACGTGAGCGGAGCTCCGGCTGGATCCGTGCTCGTCGCCGCCGACAACACCGAGGTGCTTCCCGTGCGCATGACCAGTGTCGTGGGGACGACGCGCGCGAGCGGGGCCTGAAGGACCTCGACGATGGTGGAGACAGGCACCGAGGCGGCGGCGAGTTGGTTCGTGACGACGAGCTCGAAGGAGAGGAGTCGCGGACTGGCCGGGGCAAGGAAGGTCGGCGCACTCGCGAGCACCGAGTCGTTCGCGCTGAGCGAGACGCCCGCGTCGCTGCGTTCGGTCCAACGGAAAGAGAGCGGACCTGCGTCGGCGACGTCGAAGCTGCGCTGGCCGTCGAGCCGAGCCATGGCGCCCGCGCGCGAGAAGCTCCGGATGTCGACGACAGCGATGGGCGGTGCGCTTCCACCTGCTGCGCTTCCGCCTGCTGCGCTTCCGCCTGCTGTACTTCCACCGGCTGCACTTCCACCTGCTGCGCTTCCTCCGGCTGCACTTCCACCGGCTGCACTTCCACCGGCTGCGCCTCCACCCGCTGCGCCTCCACCTGCTGCACTTCCACCGGCAGCACTTCCACCGGCTGCGCTTCCACCGGCTGCACTTCCACCCGCTGCGCCTCCACCGGTTCCCCCCACCGTGCCGGTGCCGCTCACCACGACGATCGCGCCGAGGTCGCGGTCAGCACCCTGGACGACCACGTTCGACAGGATCGCCGTGCGATACCCGCTCAGTCGGACGGTCAACGAATACAGGCCAGGCATCACCGAGAACGAGAACTCTCCGGTTGCCGACACGGTGCTCATCCTCGCTGCCGCGACGCCATCGTTCAGCTCGACCGACGCGCCAGCCGTGTCGACCGTGGGGAGCGGCACCACGCGGCCCGACAGCGTGACGGCCTTGCGCTCCGACGCATCGAGCGGGAGCAGCGTCACGTCACGCAGCGTCAGGGTCTGCCCGGGCGTCAGCTGCACGTCACCGAACTCGCGTGCGCGATACCCGGCGCGAAAGAAGCTCACCGACACGATGCCCTCGGGCAGCTCGTTGAACGTGAAGGTTCCGTCATCGGCGGTCAGCGCACTGAAGGGCCCCTCGGGCAGGAACGCGAGCGAGCCCGCGTGACCTCGGGCGCCCGGCGTGTCGCCTCGCAGCGCCTTGCCTTCGAGGCGCGCGTTGTCGCTGATCAGCACGTCTCCGAGCGTGATGGAGCGGCCCGGGCCTGCCTTGAGCGCTTCGAGCGACAAGAGGCGCTGCTTGTCGAAGCTGCCGTCGCCGTCGGAGTCGGCCCGGAGGAGCACCTTGCCTGACGCTCTGGTGATGCCAGAGAGGAGGAACGCGCCCGTGCCATCGCTCGTCGTGCTGACGCCGCTGCCGAGCAGCATGACCTCGGCGCCGATGACGGGCACGCGCTCGCTGCGGCCGGCCTGCGCCGCGACGACCCGGCCACTGAGCGACCCCGGCTGCGGCGGCCCGGGAGGCGGAGGCAGCTCGGTGTTCACGCAGCCAGCCAGAATGACGACCAGCACGCCCAGCGCTTGACGCATGGAGCGAGTGTCGCGTCTGAGCAGTCGCTCGAACAACTCCGCCCGCGGGGATTTTCAGGTCATCACGAACGGACGAGTGCCAGCGAGCAGCTTCTTCCCCGAGAGGAACTCCTGGGCCGTCATCACCCGTTTGCCCTCGAGCTGCACCGACGTGAAGACGAGCGAGCCCTGGCCACAGGCCACCTCGATACCGACGGGCGACGCCGACAACACCGTGCCTGGCTCGCCCACGCCGCCGCCGACCGTCGCGGCGTGCACCTTGAACAGCGCGCCGTCGAGCTTCGTGAACGCACCCGGCCACGGCGTGAAGGCCCGCAGCCGACGCTCGAGCTCGACGGCGCTCTTCGTGAAGTCGAGCGCGCCGTCTTCCTTCTTGATCATCGGCGCCATCACCACGCCCTCGACAGGCTGCGCGACGGGCTTCAGTTCTCCCGACAGGTACCGGGGCAGGGCGCGGCTCAGCACCTCACCACCCAGCGCCGCGAGCGCGTCATGGAGCGTCGCTGACGTGTCGTGCGCTCCGATGGGCAGCTCGGCGCGATCGATGACCGGCCCGGTGTCCATGCCCTCGTCCATACGCATCAGGCAGACGCCGGTCTTCTCGTCGCCACAGGCGATGGCCCACTGAATCGGCGCGGCGCCACGAAAGCGCGGCAGCAACGACGCGTGCACGTTCACGCACCCGTGCGTCGGCGTCTCGAGCACGTCTTTCGGCAGAATCTTGCCGTACGCGGTCACCACCGCGACGTCGGGCGAGAGCGCGGCCAGCTGCGACGCGAAGTCGGTGCCGCGGAGCTTGAGCGGCTGCAGCACCGGCAGCCCCTTCGACACCGCGAACGTCTTCACCGCCGAGAACGCGACCTCCTGGCCACGGCCTTTCGGCTTGTCGGGCTGGGTGACGACGGCGATCACCTCACCGAGCCCGAGGCAGGCCTCCAGCGACTTCACGGCGAACGGCGGAGTGCCCATGAACACGATGCGCGGCATGAGCCCGCCATAGCATCGGGATGCGTCGGCAACGCATTCAGTCATGTCGCCTGCGCACGAGCGCGTTGACCGCGCGTGGGTCCACGTCTACGAGACCCTCGTTTTCGTTCTCTTCCCTCTGGGGGTTCGTATGCGTTCGTTGCTGATCGCTGGCGTAGGGTTGATGCTGGTTCTCTCTGGCTGTCCGTCAGATCCCACGACTCCCGAGTACTGGACCAAGCGCATCGAAGGCGCCAAGGGCAAGAAGGAGAAGCTCAAGGCCATCGAAGACCTGCGCTCCAAGCACATGAGCCCGGCGATGTTGCCGGTGCTCCACGAGCGCCTCAACGCCGAGAAGTCGGCCGAGGTGAAGCGCGACATCGCGCGCGTGCTCGGCGAGGCGAAGAGCGAGACGAGCATCGAGCCCCTCACCAACGCCGTCGTCTGGAGCCCCTCGGACACCGACGAGAAGGGCCTCGACAAGGAGATCGCCACCGCGCTCGGCAACATCGCCAGCCCCAAGGCCGCCGCGACGCTCGTGAAGCTGCTCACCGTGAAGGACAACTACACGGTGCTCGCGAGCATCGACGCGCTCGGCGATCTCAAGTCGCCCGAGGGCTTCGACGCGCTCAACGCCATCGCCACCGACGACTCGCAAGAGACCTTCGTCACCAAGAAGGCGATCATCGCGCTGGGCAACCTCGGCGACAAGCGCGCCATCCCCACGCTGGTCAAGGCGATGTTCAAGGAGCGCAAGGGCGTCAGCTTCTACCTGGAGTCGTCGTTCGCGCTGTACCAGATGGGCACGCCGGCGGCCGACGCGCTCCTCGGCGCGCTCGATGGCACCGACAAGGCGCTCTACGACTGGGCGGCGAAGAGCAACGTGAAGGACGTCGCGCTCCAGGCCAAGTCGGCCCAGGTGCTGGGTGACCTTCACGACATGCGCGCCGAGAAGGCGCTGCTGGGCATGCTCAGCCCCAAGACGGACTACGACGACATTCGCGCGATTCTCCAGGGCCGCGCCGCCGACGCGCTCGGCCGCATGCGCTCGAAGAACGCCGTCAAGCCGCTCTCGGCGCTGGTGACCGACGCGAAGACCGACGCCGGCGTCGTGCGCGAGTGCGTGTTCGCGCTGGTTCGCATCGGCAACCCCGAGGGCGTGCCGGCGCTCATCACCTTCCTCGGCAAGGCGCCGTACTGGGACGCGCGTGACGAGATCATGCGCGGCATCACCCTCATGGGCACCGACAAGGACCTCGCCGCGTTCGACAAGGCGACCGCCGAAGAGGGGAAGAAGACCGAGGCGGGCTGCAAGGACGAGGAAGAGTCGCACCCCGACTGCAAGGCCGGCATCCCCGAGGCCATCAAGCGCCACACCGATCGCGTGAAGGCCCACCGGGAGCGCCTCGTCGCGTCCGGTGAGTGCAAGAACGACTCGGCCTGCTGGGCGAAGAAGCTCGACGACAAGAGCGACATGGTGCGTGAGCGCGCTGCGGCCGAGGTCGGCCGAGGCAACAACGCCGCCCAGGCCCCCGAGCTGTTCAAGCGCCTCAAGGAGCAGAACCTCGACGCGCGCCTGTCGATCATCCAGGCCACCGACTGGCTCGTGAACGACAACGCCGAGGCGATGAAGGCCGCGCAGGCGATTCTCCCCGACCTCGAGAAGCAGCTCAAAGACGAGAAGGGCAAGACCGACTTCGTGAAGATCAACGAAGACCTGCGCCGCCTCTACGTGCGCATTCAGCGCGGCTAAGCCCGGCAGTCTTCTTCCGGAGGGCTCAGCCCTCTGACAACGCGTCGTCGAGTCGCTTCACGGCACTCGACGGCGCGTCTTCGTTCGTGCCGAGCCGCCGCCGCAGCGCGGTGACGACGGCGCCGAACTCTCCACCGAAGCGCGTGCACTCGTCACACCCTGCGAGGTGCAGCTCGACCTTCGACTTCTCACCCGTCGTGAGATCGCCATCGAGGTAGTCCGACAGCCGCTCGAGCACCTCGGAGCACCGCAACCCGCCGACTGTTTTTTCTGCGCTCATCGGAGGGCCCCTTTCTTCACCGCAGCCACCAGCCGCAGACGGGCCCGGTGGAGTCGACTCTTCATGCCCGGCAGCGTCAAGCCCAGGGCCTGTGCCGTGTCTTCGCCCGACAGCCCTTCGACGTCGCGCAGCAACAACACCTCGCGCTCTTCGTCGTCGAGCAGCGCCAGCGCCTTCTCGAACAAGGCGTGATGTTCGAGGCGCTCCGTCAGGGCTTGCGGATCCATCGTCTGGCCCCAGCCCGCGTCGGCGCCCAGCTCGCTCAGGGCCTCCATCGGCGCGTACGTCTTCGGCTCGCCGACCCGCCGCCGCCGCTGCATCAGCACCTGGCTGCGCGCGATGGCGAAGAGCCAGCTCTTGAAGCTGCCGTCAGCGCGAAGTGACGCCAGGCGTTGGTGCGCGGTGAGGAAGGTGTCTTGCAGCACGTCTTCCGCCGCCGCGTCATCGTGCAGCAGCCGCCGGGCGAACCGGAACACGGGCCCACGCCAGGTCGTCATGAGGGCGCCGAAGGCCGCGCGGTCTCCAGCCATCGCCTCTCGCACGAGCGCCGCGTCGTCACTCATGGCATTCACCTACTCCAACCGCAGATTGAGGTGCGACGTTCGCTCAGCACCGCTGCGGCTTCACTTCTTGCCGGCCGTGCTGAGCCCGAACAGCGTGTAGATGGGGCAGCTGCCGATGGCGCCCGTGAAGAGCGGGATGATGCCCAGCAGGCCCCAGTTCGACTTCGGCCCGACGAAGACGAGGCTGAGGACGCCCAGCCCGATGACAACCCGGAGGATGCGCTCGATGGTGGCTTCGTTGGCGGGGAGGATTTTGGTCAGCATGGTGTGGCTCCGTGGTTTCGCGCCCGCGTGATGCGCTGCGCGTTCGATGGTGAGGATGCGGAGCCACCGGGCTGGGATTCTGGAGACTTTTCCTGAAGTTTTCGAACGCACCGCGCGCACGGTTTGCGCCCCGTGGCTGGGCTCGGCGTGGCGCTACGGCTTCGCCTGGACGCCCGCGTCCGCCGCCGCCGGAGGACTCTGCACTTCGAGCTGATCGTCGAGCGCGAACCGGCCCAGGCTTCTGCGCAGCACTTCCCAGAGCACCTTGCGGTACTCAGCCTGCGTGACGGCGCCAGTGAGGACGAGGCCTGCGCCGACGTACCGCGCCTTCACCTTGCCCTTCGCGATGGTCTCGAACGCGCGCTGCAGCTCCTTCAGCTGGGCCTGGAGCACTTCGCCCGACAGGGTCACCTCGAGGGCCCGCGCCTCGACGGCGTCGGTCTGGAAGAGCGCGAGCAACGCCTGACGGCAGGGCTCGGCGTGGGCGGTGACGGTCAGCCGCACGTCCTCCAGTGGCGTCCACTTCAAGTCAGGGCACGCCTTCTGGGCGGCCGCGCTGACCTTCTCGTCCTGGAGCGGCTTGCCGCTCACGCGCACCCTCCACGCCGCCACCCGGCCTTCGGAGCCCAGCAGCACCACGGTCCGGCCCGGCTTGAGGCCCGACAGCAGCAGCTCGTTCGAGTCGGCCAGCCACTCGACCTGGAGCACCTTCGGGTCTTCGATCTCCCACCAGTCGATGTGCGGGAGCTTCACGAAGCGCTCCTTGCCCGCCTCGACGTCGTGCACCCAGTCGACGGGCCAGGCGACCGCCGGCAGCGCGAAGGTGAACAGCACCGTGAGCAGGAGTCGCACCGGCGCTTCATACCCGATGCACCCGTCACATATCAGCGGCTTCCGATGCCCCGATGACAGGCAGTGGGGTGAACAGGAGCGATCAGCTAGCTTTGGGTCCGAGATGTCGACCTGGGTGATGTGGCTGGTGTTGGCGGCGCTTCTGACAGCGCGAGGGTTGCTCGCAGCCGTCGAGGCCGCCCTTCAGTCCCTGTCGGACCCTCAGGTGAAGGCGCTGGCGAAGGAGCACCCCCGTCGCGGTGGCCGGCTCCTCAAGCTCAAGAGTGACGTCGAGTCGACCGCCTCGTCCCTGCGCTCGGGCATGGTGCTGCTGGGCTTCATGGCGGCGGCCATCGGCGTGCTGGTGCCGCCCAAGATGCTCGACCTCGCCTTCGCCCAGGCCGTGCAGTCGGCCGACTGGTTGGCCTGGGCAACGCCGCTGGGTTCGGCGCTGCTGGTGGCGATGTTGGCGACGCTCATCGACGTCTCGTTCCGCTCGTTCGCCATTCAGGACCCCGAGTCGTGGGGGCTGGGCTTTTCGTGGCTCGCGATGGGCGTCAGGGCCGTCATCGGGCCCTTCGTGAAGGTGCTGGTGGCGCCGGTGAACCTGGTCCTGGGGCTCTTCGGCGCGAAGGTGACCTTCGTGCCGCCGCCCCCGCCGCTCGAAGAGCTCGAGAAGCAGCTCATTCGTCAGGCGCAGAACCACGAGGTCGACCGCGGCGCGCCGCAGCTCATCCGCTCCATCTTCCGCCTGTCGGACAAGACGTGCCGCGACGTCATGGTGTCGCGCACCGACGTGGTGGCGATGGAGCTGGCGACGCCCATCCAGGAACTCCTGCAGAGCATCGCTGAGCAGGGCCACTCGCGCATTCCCATCTACCGCGAGAGCATCGACAGCATCGTCGGCATCCTCCACGTGCGCGACATCGTGCCGCTGATGCAGAACCCCGACCTCATTCTGCTGCAGGACCTCTTGCGGCCCGCCGTGTACGTGCCGTGGGTGAAGCCGATCGGCGACCTGCTGCGCGACATGCAGAAGCAGCGCATTCACATGGCCGTCGTCGTCGACGAGTACGGCGGCTTCTCGGGCATCGTGACGCTCGAGGACATTCTGCGAGAGATCGTCGGCGACATCGGCGACGAGTTCGAAGAGGCGAGCAGCCCGTTCGAGAAGCAGGCCGACGGGAGCGTGCTCGTCGAGGCCACCATCGAGCGCGCCGAGTTCTCGAAGGCCTTCGACTTCAAGTTCCCCGACGACGGTGGGTACGAGACTCTCGGCGGCTTCGTCGCGCATCTCGCTGGCGCCATTCCCGAGGCCGGCGACCGGTTCTCGAGCGGCGGCTTCACCTTCGTCGTGCACTCGAAGGACGGGCCGAGGCTCGAGCGCATCAAGGTGTGGCGGCCGGCGAGGGCCAGCACCTCGACGAGCTCGGGCAACCTCACGGGCACCAGCCAGGGGAACCTGCAGGCCGTGCCCGAGCGCCGGCCTAGCCGTGAGACCGAGCTGGTGACGACGCGCACGAGCTGACGACGTGCTCCCACTGCTGCTGCTCCTCATCGAGGCGGCTGGTGATGACGCCTGCTCGCGGTCGCGCTCGCCATCATCAAGGTCGCTCCGGCCGACCTCGTGGCCGACGCCGGCGTCGCTGAAAAGACAACGGGCCTCGCTCCGGTGAAGGAGCGAAGCCCGTGACTTCAAGACGTCTTCGAGCTGCTTAGGCTGCGGCCTTCGCGCCCGTGTTCGCCTCGACGCCTTCGCCCTTGATGCCGCCCTCGATGCGCATGCCGTAGAACGAGCGGTACACGAAGAAGGCCGAGATGGCGAAGAAGACGGCCGCGAGCACCGTGGTGATGGTCTTGCCCGACTCGGCGTTGCTCTTGTTGAGCTCGATCGCCAGCTCGACGGCCAGCAGGCCGAACAGCGTGGTGAACTTGATGACCGGGTTGAGCGCGACCGACGAGGTGTCCTTGAACGGGTCGCCGACGGTGTCGCCGACGATGGTGGCCGCGTGCAGGTCGGTGCCCTTGGCCTTCAGCTCGGTCTCGACGAGCTTCTTGGCGTTGTCCCAGGCGCCGCCGGCGTTCGCCATGAAGACGGCCTGGAAGAGCCCGAAGAGCGCCATCGAGATGAGGTACCCGATGAAGAAGTACGTCTCGAAGCAGGCGAAGGCGAGCGTGCCGAAGAAGATGGCGAGGAAGATGTTGAACATGCCCTTCTGCGCGTACTGGGTGCAGATCTCGACGACCTTGCGGCTGTCGGCGACCGACGCCTTGGTGACGCCCTCGAGCTTGATGTTCTTCTTGATGAACTCGACCGCGCGGTAGGCGCCCGTCGCGACCGCCTGCATCGACGCGCCGGTGAACCAGTAGATCATTCCGCCGCCCATGATCATGCCGAGCAGGAACGGAGCGTGGAGGATCGACAGGAGGTTCAGGTCGCTCTTGAGGCCGTTGGTGATGGAGAAGATGATCGCGAAGATCATCGTCGTCGCGCCGACGACGGCGGTGCCGATGAGCACGGGCTTCGCGGTCGCCTTGAAGGTGTTACCGGCGCCGTCGTTCTCTTCGAGGAACTCCTTGCCCTTCTCGAAGTTCGGCTCGAACCCGAAGTCCTTCTTCACCTCTTCCTTGATGTTCGGGATCGTCTCGATGAGCGAGAGCTCGTAGACCGACTGCGCGTTGTCCGTCACGGGACCGTACGAGTCGACCGCGATGGTGACCGGGCCCATGCCGAGGAAGCCGAAGGCCACCAGACCGAAGGCGAAGACCGGCGAGGGGTCGACGCCGCCTTGCACGAAGAGCTGCCCGAGGCCCTGCAGCGACACCCAGTACGCCGCGCCCATGAGCGCGACCAGCACCACGCCCATCCAGTAGGCCGAGAAGTTACCGGCAACGAGACCCGAGATGACGTTCAGCGAGGCTCCGCCTTCTTTCGACGCCGTGACGACTTCACGAACGTGCCGCGACTCGGTCGACGTGAAGGCCTTCACCAGCTCGGGGATCAGCGCGCCTGCGACCGTGCCGCACGTGATGATGGCCGACAGCTTCCACCACATCGAGGGGTCGCCGTTGAGGTTGGGGATGAGCAGGTACGAGGCGACGAACGTCACGGCGACCGACAGCGCCGAGGTGAGGATCACCAGCGCCGTCAGCGGGTGCTCGAAGTTCATCTTGAGCGCGTTGGCGTAGCGGGCCTTCTGCACCACGTTGTTGATCAGGTACGAGGCGAAGCTGGTGACGACCATCATCACGCGCATCGCGAAGATCCACACCAGCAGCTGCACCTGCACGGCCGGGCTCGGCGCGGCGAGGAGGATGAAGGTGATGAGCGCGACGCCCGTCACGCCGTAGGTCTCGAAGCCGTCGGCCGAAGGACCGACCGAGTCACCGGCGTTGTCGCCCGTGCAGTCGGCGATGACGCCGGGGTTGCGCGCGTCGTCTTCCTTGATCTTGAAGACGATCTTCATCAGGTCGGAGCCGATGTCGGCGATCTTGGTGAAGATACCGCCGGCGATGCGCAGGGCCGAGGCGGCGAGCGACTCACCGACCGCGAAGCCGATGAAGCACGAGCCCGCGAGCTCGGCCGGCACGAACACGAGGATGAGGAGCATCAGCAGCAGCTCGACCGAGATGAGCATCATGCCGATCGACATGCCCGCCTTGAGGGGGATGTCGTACGTCGGGTACGGCTTGCCCATCAGCGACGCGAAGGCCGTGCGCGAGTTGGCGAAGGTGTTCACCCGAATGCCGTACCAGGCGACGCCGTAGCTGCCGGCGATGCCGACGAGCGAGAACCCGAGAATGATGAGCACGCGCACGGCCGTCGGCCACTCGGCCGCCTTGCCATCGACGTGGGCCATCGAGAAGTACACGGCGATCACCGCGCCGATGAACAGCTCGAGGATCATGATGAACTTGCCCTGCGTCACCATGTACTGCTTGCAGGTTTCGTAGATCAGCTCGCTGATCTCGAGCATCGACTTGTGCACCGGCAGGTTCTTCAGCTGCATGTACTGCACGCCGCCGAACGCGAGGCCCACCGCCGACACCAGGATGCCGATCATCAGCAGCGTGCGACCGTCGATGCCCATGAACTGCTGGCTCGCGAGGTCGGGCAGCACCAGGTTGGCTTCGTTGGCGAAAGCGAGCGCCGGCAGAACCAGCCCGGCAAGACCCGCAAGTCTTGAGAGTTTCATTGCTTTTGTTCCTCGGTGAGAGAGCGCGGCGCGCGCATAGCACACATGCCGCTCCACCACGCAAGGTCTTCGCGCGGGGGTGGACACCCGCTTGCACGTGCCAGCGACATGACGGCTGACCCACGCCTCACCCCGACGCAGACGGCGCCGAACGTGGACGAGCTGCTCGACACCTTGTGCGGCGTCGTTCGTGACTTCGGGCGCCATGCGTTCGACCTTTCGCGGCAAGACGCGCGGAGAACCCAGCAGCTCTTCGATCAGTGGGCGCAGCACCTGGCCTCGGGCGTCGAGCCGCCGGGTGGGGTGGGCAGGACCGGGACGCGGCGGGACTACCCGGGGCTCCGGCGCGCCTTTTCGCAGCACCGCCAGGCCGAACACGCCGAGCTCGGTCAGCTCCATGACGCTTTGCGCGAGGTCGTCTGGGCCTTCGTCGGCGGGCTCAACCGCCTCGTCACGGACGACGCCGCCGACGACGCGACGGTGACCGCGTCGCTGTCTGGGCTCGCGCTCAAGCTCGGCACCACCGCGCCGCTCGAGATCCGCAGCGTGGCGCTCGAGGCCGTCGCCCAGGTCCACGCCGTCTTCGAGGCGCGGCGCGCGCGGCAACTGACCCAGCTCCTGTCACTCGGCGAGAAGCTCGAGCAGCTCGGCTCGCAGCTCGAGACGGCGCGGAACGAGAGCACCACCGACGCGCTCACCCAGCTCTACAACCGGCGCGCGTTCGACGAGCAGCTGGTGCGCACGGTCGAGCTCGCGTCGCTCCGCGCCGGCGGCGCTGCGTTGCTGATGATCGACCTCGATCACTTCAAGCAGCTCAACGACACCTTCGGTCACCCGGGTGGCGACGCGGTCTTGAGCGCCGTCGCGCAGGCCTGTGTCCGCGTCTTCAAGGGGAAGGGCGACTTCGTGGCGCGGTACGGGGGTGAAGAGCTGGCGGTGCTGATGCGAGACGTCGACGTCGCGAGCACGAGCATGCTGGCAGAGAAGCTGAGGGCCGCGATCGCCGCGCTCGAGGTGAAGCACGACGCGCGGGTGATGCGGGTGACGGCGTCGATCGGCGCCGCGTACTGGACCCGCGGCGAGTCGGCCGAGGCGTGGTTGGCTCGCGCCGACGCTGCCCTCTTTTCAGCCAAGGGCGCAGGGCGGAACCGCGTGGTCACGGCCTGAAGATCGGCGTCGCGATGGTCGAAACCGACTGCGGCACGGCGCGGGTGCCGTACTCGACCCGGGGGTTGTAGCCGGCGTTCGTGGCCTGCACCTGCGCCGCGTACGGCTGCCCCGCAATGAGGAGGCTCGAAGGAATCACCAGGCTGGTGTTGCCCGTCGAGAACTCCAGCGTCTCGGCTGCGGTCGTCGGTGCGCCGCTCGCGGTGCTGAGCCGATACAGCGTCACGTAGTACGTCGTCGCTGCGCCGAGCGTCGGCGCTGTCCAGCCGAGCGCGACCGTGCTGCCCACCGACGTGCGGTCGGCGATGAAGGGCGTGCCGTTGAGCGTGAGGTTCGTGATCGGGCCGATGCGCGGCGTGATGGGCGACGCCGTCAGCGCGGCCAGCGTGTCGTAGTGACCGAAGCCTGAGGCAAGGTTGAGGGGGCCGGTCGTGCCTGCGACCTGCCTCGGCGCGTCGACCGAGAAGAAGGTCCGGCCGACGATCGACCAGCCAGACGGGAAGGGCGTCACCAGCGTCAACGACGTGGGCGGAAGGTCCGCCGCTGGCACCTGCACGAACCAGAAGTCGACGACGCCGGTGGAGTTGGGCGTGGTGGACGGGAAGGGTGAGAACGCCAGGAAGCCCTTCGGATTCAGGCCGGGCGGCAGGCTCGTCTGGAGCACCGAGAACGCGTTCAAGTTCCACGAGAGCGCCTGGGTGAGGCTCGGTACGTTCGGGGGGAGCAGCATGGTCGCGGTCAGCGCTGTCGTCTGTCCGTTGAGCTGGGTGAATGGAGCCAGCTGCGTCGCTCCAATCGCTGCGCCCGTCGAGGAGCCGCCGTCGGTCGTGAACCGGTACTGCAGCAGCCAGGTGTCGTCGCCCTGGGCCTGGTTGACGAGCTTCGCGCCGTTGAAGTTGCCGCCAAGCGTCGCCGTGGTGGCGTTCGCCAGCGGCGTCGGGTTGAGCGGGAAGTTGTAGAAGGTGTTGCCGACGTTGGGTGACACCCAGACGATTTGATTCTGGCCCGCCTGCCAGGGCTGCAGCCCCGTCACGCTGACCGTCGTGGTGGTCGGGTTGACCGTCGCCGTCGCAGGAGAGGGACGCCCCAGCACGTAGCTGTTGAAGATGACCTGCCGCGCGCTGGTCTCGAGGAAGCTGACGCCGACCCGGATGAGCGCGTTTCCGGCGGGCACTCCCGGAATCGTGAAGGTGCCGTTCACCTGGCCCGTACCGGGGATCACCGTGTACGCGACGCCACTCGGCACGTAGGCCTCGATGGTGGTCGTCGTGAGGTTGACCGGAGTGGTGACGGTGGTTCCGTTGGCCAGATAGTTCAGCGCGGTGAGCGTGCCGGTGACGTCTGAACCCGCGCTCCCGCCAGCTGCTGAACCGCCAGCTGCCGAACCGCCAGCCGCTGAGCCGCCAGCTGCCGAACCGCCAGCTGCCGAACCGCCAGCTGCTGAGCCGCCCGCTGCCGAGCCGCCAGCTGCCGAGCCGCCCGCTGCCGAGCCGCCCGCTGCCGAGCCGCCCGCTGCCGAGCCGCCCGCCGCCGAGCCGCCAGCCGCCGAGCCACCCGCCGCCGAGCCACCCGCTGCCGAACCTCCGGCTGCCGAGCCCCCTGCCGCCGAGCCGCCAGCTGCCGAGCCACCTGCCGCCGAGCCGCC
>JAUXRI010000273.1 GCA_030681895.1 Myxococcales bacterium
GAGCCGATGATGAAGTTCCACGACTGCGGGTTGATGTTGAGCGCGGCCTCCCGGTAGTTGTTGAACCAGATGGCCTGGCCCCAACCGGCGGCGCCTTCGACCATGCGGTGCAGCACCTCGGCGTGCGCGGCGACCAGGTTCTTTCGAATGTCGCCAGCCACCTTCGTCTTGTCGGTCGCGGCGTTGAGCGCCGGGCTGTTGCGCGAGAGGGCGGTGCCCAGCTCGGCGAGGAAGGCGTCCTTGTTCGGGCCCGCGACCTGGGCGTCGAACTCCTTGAGGAAGCCGCCGAACGTCTGCTGCTTCGTCAGCTCGGCGTTGATCTTCACTGGCGAGGTGAACGACGCCTCGGTCATGTCGCGCAGTTGGTTCGCGCCGACGCCGATCGACTGGAGCAGGTTGGTCTTGTCGCGCCCGTCAGGCATCGCGATGACCTTCTGCGCGTACGCGACGTAGCTGGCCGCGTTGCCTGCCGTGACGCCCGAGCCCGAGGCGCGCTCGGCGTGCGCCATGAAGCGGCTGACCGCGGCCTTGGTGCGCAGGAAGTCGCGCACGTCGTTGGCGCTGCCCGCGTCACGAACGGTGCGATCGCCGTTGCCGCCGATGTTGCGCTGGAGCTGGTCGACGCTCTCGGCGAAGCCGTCGTACTGGGTGCGAATGGCGTCGGCGACGACGCGCTGCAGCTTCGCGTCCTGCTTGGTGGTGATGTTCTGGCCAGGCCAGAGGCGATCGATGAGCGCCTTGTCGACCGTGAGGCTCGGGTCGAGCTTCTTGAGGCCCTCGGCCGCCGCCCCGACGATGGCGCTGCGGTCCTGCAACTTCGTGGCGGTCTCGAGCAGCTGCGCCTTCGACGGCTGGTTGTTGGCGGCAGCCCAGTCGGGCGCGGCGCTGATCAGCTCGGCGAGCTCCTTGATGCGCGGCTCTCCGGACTGCTGGAACGAGGTGACGAGCGCGCTCTGGTCGGTCTCGTCGAGGTGGAAGCGGCCGCGAATCTGGCGCGCCACGGCGCCGGCCTCGAGGGCCAGCACGCCGGTCTCACCGCCCACGTTCTCGGTGATGCCCTTCTGCACGGCGACCCGGTACATGCTCGCGGCGGCGGGCGCGACGTTGTTGGCGCTCCAGCTGCCCCAGCCGTCGCCGAGCTTCCCGGTCGCGGCCGAGTTCAGCAGCGTGTCGAAGATCTTCTGGTTCGCGCTGTCGGTGCGGCTGTCGATCTTGCGAGCGTGCTTGGTGCCCGTCGCGTCGATGGCCGTGCCTTCCTTCATGCCGATGAGCACGCGGGTGCCCTCGAACGGGTCGCGGTCGGACCCGTAGCGGATGCGCGCGCGGTACATCAGCTCGGCCTTCTGCAGGTCCTTCGTCAGCTTGCCCGTCGAGAGGTCCTTCTTCGCCATGAAGGTGTCGAAGAAGAAGTCGCGACCGACGGCGACGCGCGGCTGGCCATTGTTCGGGTTGACCTCGTAGCTGCGGCTGTCGAGGGTGAACGAGACGTACGGGTTCGCGCGGCGCAGCGCGTGCGCGTCGCTCTCCCAGCTCATCTCTTCGAGCGGCACGGTGCCGACGGTGAGCCCGGCGACGGCCTTGGAGCGCTGGAGATCGTTGAGCGAGGTGCTCGCCAGCTTGACGGTCTCGGCCGTGGTGAGGCCGGTGATGACGCGCGTGTCTTCGACCTCTTCGCCGTCGCGGCCGTAGCTGATGGGCGCGTTCTTGAGCGTCTCGGCGCTCATGTGCGGAACGTTGGTCAGGTCGACGACCTTCGGCTCGATGATCTGCAGCGTCACGCCGTCGATGGCGAGCGAGGCCTCGGGCTTGAGCTTCGCGGCCTTGCCGAACTCGGTCGTCGACGCGGCGTAGTTGTAGCGATTCCCGTCATCCATCCCCAGCGCCTTCGCCAGGTTCGAGCCCTTCGAGAAGTCGAACTGGTCGCCGGCCTTCACCTTGCCGCCGTTGACCACGTCGTCCATCGCCTGCATCAGGTCCGAGACGTAGGCGCGCAGCGGCTGGTTGGCCGAGGTGGCCTGGGCCTGCAGCTCCTTCATCGCGGCCTTGAGCGACGCGCCGTCTTTCACGACCTTCGCGCCGGCGCCCTCACCGACCTTCAGGCTCACGCCCTTCGTCTCGAGCTCCTTGCCGATGGCATCGAACCAAGCAGAACGGTCGGACTTCGAGAACAGGTCTGGGCGGAACTGGACTCCGCGCTTCACAGTGATGCTGGGCATGGGAACGACCCCCTGGGGAAAGTTGAGACGTCGAACGAAGAGAGAAGACCTCTTGCCACGACACCCGGAGGGGCTCAAACGCGCAACCGGATCTGCTGGTTCAGTGGTTGAACCACTTCGCCACAGTGGCCGGCGGGCGTCCGAGCCCATAGGAGCGGGCCATGGCTGCCACCCTGTGGGACTCCGTCGGCAACACGCCCTTGCTCGCGCTCGGCTCGCTCTCGAAGCGCACCGGCTGCGAGCTGTTCGGCAAGGCCGAGTTCATGAACCCGGGCGGGAGCATCAAGGACCGCGCGGCGAAGGGCATGATCCGCGACGCCGAGCGCAGGGGGCTCCTCACGCCCGGCGCCACCATCGTCGAGGGCACGGCCGGCAACACCGGCATCGGGCTCGCGGTGCTGGGCATCGAGCGGGGGTACCGCGTCGTCGTCACGATGCCGGACAACCAGGCGCGCGAGAAATACGACTACCTCGAGGCGATGGGGGTCGACGTGCGCAAGGTGCCCGTGGTGCCCTTCGTGAACCCCGCCCACTTCTACCATCAGGCCCGCATCCTCTCGGAGCAGCACGGCTGGTTCTGGGCGAACCAGTTCGAGAACCCCTCCAACGGCGACTTTCACTACGAGACGACCGGCAAAGAAGTCTGGGAGCAGCTCGAGGGCCGCGTCGACGTGCTGGTGTCGTCGGTCGGCACCGGCGGCACGCTGGGCGGCGTCTCGCGCTACCTGAAGGAGAAGAACCCGAAGCTCGAGGTGGTGTTGCTCGACCCGCTCGGCTCGGGCCTCTACTCGTACGTGAAGGACGGCAAGGTCGAGGGCTCGGGCAGCTCGATCACCGAGGGCATCGGCATCATGCGCCTCACCGAGAACTTCAAGCGCGCGCGCATCGACTCGGCGTTGCGCGTCACCGATCAAGAGATGATCGAGATGCTGTACCACCTGGCTCGCACCGACGCGTTGCTGGTCGGCACCAGCGCTGCGCTCAACGTGCGCGGCGCGTACGAGGTCGCCAGGAAATATCAGGGCTCGGGCAAGCGCATCGTCACGTTCCTCTGCGACCACGGCAGCCGGTACACCTCGAAGGTCTTGAACCCCGAGTTCCTGGCGTCGAAGTCGCTGACGGTGGCGCCGCTCCCGTGACGTGTGAGGCCGTGGCCGCGCCGTCCACAAGGGCGGCTCGACGGGGCCCTTCGGCTGCGGAAACGGCGCGATGACGACGCTGGCGCGTCAGTTCCGCTTCTCGAGCAGTTGGCCAATCTCTTCGACGAGCAGCTTCTCGGCCTGGTGCTCTCTTCGGAGCGCCTCGAGACGCTTCGGGTCGACGCTCTTCGTCTCGCGCATCTTCGCCACGTCGCGGTACGCCTGCGCGGTCGCGCTCGAGAGCTGCTCAGCCTTGCGTTTGCGCGCGAGCGCCTCGGAGCTGCCCGCCGTGAAGCTGTCGAGCTGCCCGAAGTGTTTGTCCCACGTCGCGGGGTCGGCCGGCCCACCAGCGACGGAGGGGATCGACTGGGCGATGGCCACGTACGCCCAGGTCGGCACCGGCAACGGCTTGCCCGCATACCAGGCGGTGAAGTCGATCACCTCGTGGCCCTCGACGACGAAGCCCGAGACCTCGACGCCCGAGCGCAGCGTGAAGCTGAAGTGCCCGCGCGTCGGCAGCTTCTCGGTGCCCACGAGGACGACGGCGTTGTTCTTTCGCGGCCCCTCGGTCACCACGCCCGCTCTCGACAGCATCACCGGCCCGCCCAGCTCGATGACGGCGGCGGTCAGGTTCGGGCCCGTCTCACGGCCAAAGCGGCGCACCTCGTTCACCTCGCCGCTGAGCTCGAGCAGCTCGCCGGTCGGCTTGCGGAGCACCAGGTGGTTGACCGTCTGCGAGCGCAGGGCCTCGTCGAGTCCAAAGTCGCCCCCGCGGTGCCACGCGAGCGTGTTGCGGAACTCGTCGAGCACGTCGTTGAGGTGGTTGAAGTCGCGCGCCACGAAGAGCTGCGGCTGCATGCGGGTGATGTCGTAGGCCGTGGTGGTGCAGACCATCGACAGCGGCACCTTGCGCACGGAGTCGGTCAGGCAGTGCTCTGCTTCTCCGATGCTCGAGAGGAGCCCCGCGCCATACAGCTTGGGCTGCTCGGGCGTGCCGACCATGCCGTACTCGGCCGTCCACCAGTACAGCCGGCTCGCGCGCGTCGACTCCGAGACGTAGCGCACCGAAGCGGCCGCCGCCTGGAGCCGGTTCTCTGCGTGCACCACGTCTTCGCGCGTCGAGAACGGGTCTTCTTTCACCACCGAGACGTTGCGAATCGCCTCGAACATCGCGCGATCTTCCGCCGACGCGATGGCCTTGAAGCCGACCTCTCCAGCCGCTTTGAGGAACCGCGCGTATGCCGCGTCGGCGATGATCGGCGCGTGGCCGGCCGACTCGTGCACGATGTCGGGCGCCGGCGTGTAGGCGATGTGCTCGTGGCTGCGAATGTCGGCCGCGATGGCCAATACGCCGCGGGCCTGCATCTCGGTGAACACGGCAGGGGGAATGAAGCCGCGCACGCCCACGGCGCTCCACCCCAGCGGCGCCAGCTTCTCGTTCATCGTCTCGAGCCGGGGAATGCGCTCGAGGTCGATGCCGGTCGCGTCGAGGCCCTGCAGGTAGACGGAGTGCGCGCGGCCATCGAGGTGGGAGCGCAGCCGGTTCAGGATGTGCCGCCACACCGCCTGGTCGCGGGGCGTGTACGAGGCGTACTCCTGATCGACGACGTAGCGCTGCAGGTGTGAGGGCAGGGTGGTCGCGGGGCGTTCCATGCGGCGCCTTGTCGCTTCGAGGTGGGCCTCAAGGCAAGGGCTTGCGTTCGCGAACGGGGAGTGTGTTCGGCGCGCCGCGCCACGCCCGACTCCATCGGCGCCGGACAATCGGCGCCGAGCCTGTGGTCGCAGAGGAACCCACACCCGCACACGGACTTTGGCTAGCATCGGCGCCCGTGGAGACTCCCGTTCCGGTGCGGCCGGTGTTCGTCGAGCCTGGTGGCCTGTTTCAGCCGCAGGTGCGCGACCTGCTGGAGCGCGCGCAGGTGCCCATCGCGAGCGAGGTGACTGCCGCCGTCGACGTCGCGGTGTGTGACGTCACCACGGCCGAGGGGCTCGAGCGGAAGCGGGCGTTGATGATGCGTGTGCCCCGCCTCGGCGTGCTGGTCATCTCGCGAGGCGACCTCGCGCTCGAGAGCGCCGTGCTCGAGGTCGTCACTCCCGAGTCGCTCGAGTCAGAGCTCATTCCCCGGTTGAGCCGGCTGCGCGCCCGGCTCGTCAGCCAGCAGGACGCGGTGGCCCGGCAGCGCGATTTGAAGGTGCTCCTCGAGCTCACCGCCCGCTACGCCGAGGCGACCGACGTCGAGGAGCTGCTGCACGACGTCACCCGGAAGCTGGCCGAAGACTTCGACATCGATCGCGCCACGCTGGTGATGGTCGACGTCGAGAAGCAGCTCGGCACCATCGTCGCCGCCTCGGACGACGCGTCGCTGAAGGATCTGCGGGTCGAGCTCTCGCGCTACCCCGAGATTCGCGAAGCGGTGCGCACCGGCAAGCCCGTCATCCTCGAAGACGCGCCGTCCCACCCGCTCCTCGAAGACGTCAAGGAGTCGGTGAAGGCGCGCAACATTCGCAACATCGCCGCGTTCCCGCTCATCGTCAGCGGCAAGGTGCTCAGCGTGTTGCTGGTGCGGCGCTCGTCGGCCCGCGGCGCGTTCAACCCACGTGAGATCGACTTCCTCACCACGGTGGCCCACGCGACGGCCATCGCGTTCCGCAACATTCGCCAGCTCGACCGTGAGCGCGGCAAACGTGAGCTCGAGAAGACCGCGCGCCTCGCCGCCGAGGAGCGCGTGCACGAGCTGGGGCGCTACGCCTCGTATTTTTCGCACCTCTCGGACGGTGTCGCGATTCTCGACGGCCGCGCCTGCGTGTTGTCGCTCAACCCGGCTGGGCAGAAGCTGCTCGACCTCTCGCCGACCGACTTCTTCGGGCGCCACGTCAACTCGCTCACCAACCCGACCGACGATGGGCTGCTCCTCGACGTCCTCTATTCTGTGTCGAAGGGCCAGGTCAGAACCGACGTCGACCTGCACGTGCGCACCGGAGCCGGGCGCCGGCTGACCCTGGCCATCTCGGCCGCCCCGCTGTCGGGTGACGCTGGAGAAGGCGTCGCCATCGTCACCATGCGTGACGTCACGCGGCAACGGCAGATGGCCGACGAGCTTCGCCGCACCAAGGAGTACCTCGAGCGCCTCATCGACTCGAGCGTCGACGCCATCATCGCCGCCGACATGAAGGGCAACCTCACGCTCTTCAACAAGGCCGCAGAAGACGTCACCGGCTATCGGAGCGAGAACGTCATCGGCAAGCTGCACGTGACGCGGCTCTACCCCGACGGCATCGCGCGTGACGTCATGGCCCGGCTCCGCTCTGGAGAGCACGGCGGCCCCGGCCGGCTCGCGCAGTCGCGCTACGAGATCGTCAGCCACACCGGCGAGCGCATTCCCGTCAACATGACCGCCAGCATCATCATGGACGGCACCCACGAGGTCGGCACCGTCGGGCTCTTCACCGACCTTCGCGACCGGCTGAACCTCGAGCGCAAGCTGACCGACGTCGAGGCCCGTCTGCTCGAGAGCGAGAAGAACGCCGTCATCGTCGCGCTGGCCGGCACGACGGCCCACGAGCTCAACCAGCCGCTCACCTCGGTCACCGGCTACGCCGAATTGCTCAAGCGCAAGCTCAAAGGCGACGATCCCTCGACCAAGTACGTCGACATCATCTACCGGGAGGCGGAGCGAATGGCTGAGATCGTCCGCAAGATTGGTAAGATCACCCGGTACGAGACCACGACGTACGTGGGCACCTCGCAGATCGTCGACCTCGACAAGGCGTCGTCGCATGAAGAGTGAGTCTCAGCTCAGACCGTTCGCGACCTCCGGGCCCGCCGCCGACGCCTTCCAGGCGTTCTTCGACATGGTCGATGCGCCCGCGGCCCTCTGCGATCTCTCCCTCACCATCCTCACCGCCAACGCCGCCTTCGAGGTGCTGACGGGCCGCAAGAACGTGGTGGGCGTGCCGCTCGGCGAGGCGCTCGGGTCGGACGGCATCACGCGGCCCGACGAAGAGCGGCCGGTCGACCTCGACGTCGTGCTCAAGAGCGGGCAGCACGTGACGCTCACCGTGAGTCGACGCGGAGAGACGATCGCCGTGGTGGCCCGCCGGCTCTCGCCGATGCTCGACTCACTCGCTGCGGCGGGGCGCGCCCTCATCGAGCAGGCGCGGGTCGAGTCGCAGCTCCTCGAGATCGGCCGCAACGTCGCGGGCTCCACCGGTGAAGAGGAGCTGGTGGCCACGGTCGCCAGGGGCGTCAAAGGCCTCTTCCCGGGCCGCACCTTCGTGGTGCGCATCGTCGACCCACGCACCTGCGCGTTGACCTCGCTCTACGCCGAGGGCCGTCTGCGGGACGGTCAGCGCGACGTCTTCCACCTGCGGCGCTCGATGGTCGAGAAGACGCACCTCGAGACCGGGCACCTGCCGAGCGACAAGGTCGTCGTCACCACGCAAGAGCTGCCGCTCGTCTTCACGGGGAGCGTCAGGGGAATCGCCGCGCCGCTGGTCGCCTCGGGGCAGCTGGTCGGCGCCATCAACGTCGAGTACCCGCCCGGGCTCACCGCCGACGTCCTCGCCGACGAGCGCGTGCTCATTCAGCTCGCCAACCAGGTCGCCGTCGCGGTGCGAAACGCCAAGCTCATCGACGAGCTCACGTTCGTGCGGAAATACCTCGAGGAGCTGATCGAGAACGGCAACGCCCTCATCGTGGTGACCAACCGCGAGGGGAAGGTCGTCGTCTTCAACCGCGCGCTCACTCAGCTGACGGGGTGGACGAAGGCCGACGTCCTGGGCCGCGACTTCTACGAGCTGGTCGCTCCGAAGATGAAGCTGAACATGCTGCGCGTCTTCACCGATGCCCTCGTGGGCCAGTCGCAGTCGGCGTTCGAGACGGCCCTCGTCACTCACGATGGCCGCGAGGCGCGGGTGACCCTGGCCTCGAGCGCGGTCGTCAGCCAGGCAGGAGACATCGAGGGCGTCATCGCCATCGGGCAGGATCTCTCGCGCATGCGCGACCTCGAGAAGCGCGTCGTGCAGGCCGAGAAGCTCGCGTCGCTCGGGCAGCTCGCCGCGTCGGTGGTGCACGAGATCAACAACCCGATGACGGCGGTGGCGACCTACGCCGACGCGCTGTTGAGCCGGGCCTCGACGTCGCTCACGGCCGACCCGAACGACGTGAGCAAGTACCGGAAGATCGTCGAGAACACCGACCGGGTGCTGCGCTTCACCAGAGACCTCGTCAGCTACGCCCGCCCGGCCCAGGACACGCCCGAAGAGGTCGACGTCAACCAGACCGTCGATCGCGCGATCGGCTTCTGCGAGCACGTGCTCCAGAAGCACGGGGTGACGCTCGATCGTCAGTTCGGAGAGGTGCCGCGCTTCATGGCCGTGCGGCAGAACCTGGTGCAGGTGTTCATCAACCTCATCACCAACGCCTGCCACGCCACGCCCAGCGGCGGCCGAATCACCGTCAGCACCCTCGTGCAGGACTCCCAGGTGCTGGTCGAGATTCGCGACACCGGCGCGGGCATGCCCGCCGACGTCCAGAGCCGGGTCTTCGAGCCCTTCTTCACCACCAAGCCCGACGGCAAGGGCACCGGCCTCGGCCTGTCGATCGTTCAGGGCATCGTCGAGAACCACGGCGGGCGCATCGGCGTCGAGAGCACGCCGGGGAAGGGCTCGGTCTTCAGCATCGTGCTGCCGATGGTGCGGGCCGGCTCGTGAAGTTCCCGCAGGGCCCCTCGTCTTGATCGCTGACGTTTCCTTCCGGGGCCGTTAGAAGGCAGGCCATGCGCGCAGCTCGAGTGGTGGTGTCGGTGGTGTTGCTGGTGGGCCTGGCCTCGTCGTGCGCCTTGCGGCCGCGGTATCGCGACTTCGTGACCGCGAAGACCGACGCGAAGTCGGTGCAGCTGCTCGTCACCAACGGCGCCGGCGCTCCTATGCCGAACGTGAAGGTCGAGCTGTCGGAGCTGAAGAACCGCGTCGCGATGACGAGCGCGGCCGACGGCACGTTCTCGTTGCCGGTCGAGAAGAAGTACCTCGATGAGAACCCGGTGCTGGTGCTGCTCCTGCCGCCGGGCACCTCGGCGTACGCGCTGACCCTCGCGCCACCGCCGCTTCCGCCCGCGGCGCCGCAGATGCCCGTGCCGGCGCTGCCCGCCAGTGAGGCGACCCCCACTCCGACGCCGACTGAAACCACGCCGAGTGGAACCACGCCGACCCCCACGCCGAGTGGGCCCACGCCGACGGGAACCACGCCATGATGACGCTCGGTCGTTCGTTGTTGATGGTCGCCGTCCTGGGGGCTGCTCCAGCGCTCGCGCAGAGCGACATCTTTCACGGGTGGGCGAAAGACGGCTCGTGGCTCGCGTTCTCGCGGCCCGGCCGCAACGAGGTCGTCGAGCTCTACTTCTGCAAGACGACCGAGGCGGCGCCGAAGTGGCCGGCGGTGCTCAACGATCAGGACTCGATGACCGAAGCCGGGCTCGAGTGCGTTCGGTTCCTCGACCAGAACAAGGCGCCGTACCAGTGGCAGAAGCTCGTCTCGGCGGGTGATCCGGGCACGTCGCGCAACGGGCTCGCCATCGCCGCGGAGCTCGTCACCGACGGTGAGTCTCCGGGCTTCGTCGTCGAAGGTGGAGGCAAGGCTCAGACCTGCGCGGCCTCGGGCCTTCGAGAGGCCTCGAAGCTGCAGAAGGCCTTCTGGCACCCGTCGGCGAAGTTCGTCGCGGTCGTCATCGACGGCACGTTTCATCACTGCCTGCTGACGGTGAAGGCCGGCAAGGCGCCGGCGATCCCGCCGAAGAAGAAGTAGCCGCAGCGCCGCGGCCTTCCTCAACAGCGAACCCGGGCTTGCACGTCGACGGAGGCGGGGCCCTCTTGCGCGCCGCGGTTGGATTGGTTTAGTGGTTTAACCAATGCCGCTCACCACCCTGTTGCCCCGAGTCCCCCGGCCCGTCGACGCCGTGCTCTCTCGCCTTCGCGCCGCCGTCGTCGATGGCCACTACCCGGCCGGCGAGCACCTGCCACCGGAGCGGCAGCTCGCCGCGACGCTCGGAGTGAGCCGGCTCACGCTGCGCGCGGCCGTCGCCAAGCTCGAGTCAGAAGGGCTGGTGCGGGCGCGGCAGGGCGAAGGCGTTCGCGTGCTCGACGTGATGGAGAACGCGGGGCTCGCGGTGCTCTCGCACTTCGACATCATCGAGCGACCCGACATGTTGCGCTCGTTCCTCGAGCTGCGGCGCGCCGTCGCGGTCGAGGCGGTCGCTCAGGCCTGCACGCGAGCGACGGCGCGCGACGTCGCCGAGCTCGAGCGCCTGGCTGCTCAACAGGCGGCCGAGACCGACCAGGCCCGCTACCTCGAGCGAGACGTGGCGTTCGCGAGAGCGGTGCTCCGTTCGGCGCAGGCGTTTGCGACGCTGTTGTTGTTCAACACGCTCATTCCCATCTCGGCGGCCCACCCCGAGTTCTCAGAGGCGCTGGTGGAAGACCGCGAGCGCTCACTCGCCGGGTACACCGTCACCATCGCGTGCATTCAAGGCAGAGACGCCGAGATTGCTCGCACGGTGTTGCGCCGCGCGCTCGAGCTGGCCGATGGCGAAGTCCTCAAGGCCATCGCGCGCCGCCGACGCGCGACGAAGCGGGCGGGGCGATGACGGGGGCGCAGGCGCTTCGCGGAGCGTCACGGCAGGCGCTTCGTCAGCGCATCGCAGAGGGGCACCGGGTCGACGCGGCCGCCATCGAAGGCTGGGCCTATCGCGGCACCGTCCTCGGCATGCCGCGGCTCGTCGAGCGCGCCACCTGGCAGACGTTTCAGAAGACGTTCTACCGGCAGCCCGACACGGGGCGTCTCGTCGGGTGGAACGTGCGGCTGCACCAGGACGGTCTCGACGCGCCCAGCCGGCCGCTCACCTCGAACGGCGTTCCCGTCACCACGTGGCCCTACGAGGTGGTGGAGCCGGCAGGCACGTCAGTTCCGCCTGGCTTCGACCGTGGGCTGCTCATCGACTACGGGCCGTTCGCAGGCGTGGTGGACTCGATGCGCGTGGTGAAGGACCCGCTCGTCGCCCTCGAGCCCGGCAACACCGACACGCTCCTCGGGGTGAGCTTCATCAGCCTCGGCGGGCGGTGTGTCGAGACGCCGACGTACTTCCTGCTGGAGCGCGAACACCCGATCTCGTTCGTGCCGCCTCCCTTCGGCGCGCGGCCGTTGCTGAGCGGCTTCGAGCGAACGTGGGCCGACGCGTTGTTCGACGCCGTGCTGGGGACACCGGTGGGCGACCGGGAGCGCTTCTGGACGCTGCTGGCGGAGCGAGGCCCAGCGCCACTCGGCGCGGGGCTGCGGCTCGCGGTGCACACGCTCACCTTCTTGCCCGTGACGATGCGTGGCTACGGCCGGCCTTTCTTTGCGCTCGACGCTCAGGCCCGACTCGACTGCATCGAGGCGATGGCGACGCACCCACGGCTGGTGGTGCGGCAGGTCGTCTCGACGCTGAAGGTGCTGGCGTGTTTCGCGCTGCTCGAGGCGCCTGGAGCGCGGCAGCACCTCGGGGACACAGCCCACGACAGTGACGGCGCTCCTCGAGGCGCCACCGCTCGGGTTCCCGTTGCCCCTTCGGCCGGAGCGTCGCCATGACGGCCCTCGTGGAGTTCGACGGGCGCACGCTCCGAGCGCCGCTGACGCTGCATGCTGATGTCGTCGTGGTGGGCAGTGGGCCCGCAGGCGCGGCCGCGGCGCGGGCGATGGCGCGCAAAGGCCTGCGTGTCATCGTCGTCGAGGAAGGCCACGAGGCGACGACGGCTGACTTTCCCGAGAGCGGGTTCGAGGCCATGGCGCGCTGGTATCGCGACCTCGGCATGACGGTCGCGTTCGGGCCTGCCGTCATTCCGTATCTCCAGGGGCGCGCGGTGGGCGGAACGTCGCTCGTCAACGGCGCCATCTGCTGGCGGCTCCCACGCGACGTGCACGAGGGCTGGGTTCGCGCCGACGAAGGGCTCCGTGAGGCGCTCCCGTTCGAGGCGTTCGCGGCGGCAGAGGCGATGGTGGACGAACGGCTGGGCGTCGCGCCGACGGACCCGACGGTCGCGGGCGAGAAGAACCTGCTCCTGGCGAGAGGCGCGACCGCGCTCGGGCTCGAGCACCGGCCGATTCGTCGCAACACCCTCGGCTGCAGGGGCTCGGGCCGCTGTCTGCAGGGCTGCCCCAACGGAGCGAAGACGACGGCCGACCGCACCTTCCTGCTCGACGCGGTGCAGGCCGGCGCGCGCGTCGTCTCAGGCGTGAAGGTGCGGCGGCTCGTGCTCGAAGGAGGGCGCGCGGTCGGCATCGAAGGCGCGGCGGTCGCGGGGCCCCGGGTCGACGTCAGCGCGCGCCATGCCGTGGTGCTCGCCGCGAGCGCCATTCAGACGCCGGTGCTGTTGCGTGAGAGCGGGCTCACCCGCGGGCCGGTGGGCGACAACCTGATGGCGCACCCCGGCGTCTCGGTGACGGGCCGCTTCGCGCAGATCGTCAACAACCACCTCGGCGCGACCCAGGGCCATGAGGTGATTGGGCTGAGACACGAAGGAATCAAGATCGAGGCGCTGGGGTTCGACCTCTCGATCCTCGCGAGCCGGCTGCCGGGCACGGGCCGGAGCTTCGCCACTGCGCTGGAGGGCCTGGCCCATCACGCAGCGTGGGGCGCGGCGATTCGGGCGAAGGCGCGGGGTTCGGTGCGCAGCGTCGGTGGAGCGCCCATCGTGCGCTACGCGTTGACTGCCGACGATCTGCGGGTCGTTCGTCGCGGCGTGCGAGTGCTGTCGGAGTTGTTCTTCGCGGCGGGGGCGGTAGCGGTCGCTCCCGGCGTGAGTGGGGTCGCCTCGGAGCTGACCTCGGTGGCCCAGGCGCGCGAGCTCGAGCACCTCGCTCCGCTCGAGGCCGGCGCGTATTCGATGTCGATGACGCACCTGTTCGGGACCGCGCGCATGGGCAGCGATGCTTCGACGAGCGTGGTGCGGCCCGACTTCCGTCACCACGAGGTCGATGGTCTCTACGTCGCCGACTCGAGCGTCTTCCCGACGAACACCGGGGTGAATCCGATGGTCAGCATCATGGCGATGGCCCACCTGTGCGGCGAGCGGGTCGCCTTGCGCTAGTCCTCGACGGTGCTGGGAGCGGTGGCGACTTCGTGCTCGAGCGCTCCGCGAGCCAGCAGGTCTCGAGGCGGCTCGCACGGCCCGCGCGGTGGTGGTCACGGCCGCACGAGCCTCTCTTCGCGCAAGCGTCGACTCGAGACGCGTGGGCCCCGCTTGGACGCGTCCGCCGACGCTTCGCAGCCCCTCGTGCGCTGCCTCGGCAGTCGGGCCATGTGACTCGCGTGGGAGCGCGCGTGACGCCAGGCGCTACCCGCCGCGCCGATGCATCTCGAGCTGCGGCATCACCTTGAGCTGCTCCGCGTCTGCGAGTGGGCCACGCCTCAGCAGCTCCGCGCGGGCCTCGGCGCCGCGATCGACCCGTCGATTCCAGACGCGCTCGAGCGTCGCCTCGACGGCCGCGTCATCGGCGCCACTCCGGAGCACGGTGCGGAGGTCGGTGCTCTCGGTCGCATACAGACACGTGAAGAGCTGCCCATCGGCGCTCACCCGCGCTCGATCGCACGCGCCACAGAACGGCTGCGTCGTCGACGCGACGATGCCGACGATCTGTCCGCCCGGCAGCGCGAACCGCTCGGCAGGTGCACTGCCCCGGCTCGGCAGGGCGTGTGGGGAGCCGCGCGACGAGGCGAGCCGCGAGAGGAGCTCCGCGCGTGTCACCACCTGATCACGATCCCACCGGGTGGCGCCGCCGACGTCCATGTACTCGATGAAGCGCAGCTCGGCGCCGAGCTGCGCGGCGAAGTCGACCAGCGCGTCGACCTCGTGATCGTTCACGCCCCGCAGCAGCACCGTGTCGAGCTTGAGCCGCGAGAAGCCCGCCGTGCGTGCCGCGTCGAGGCCGTCGAGCACCCGGTGGAGCTCGTCGCGCCGCGCCAGGTGCACGAAGGTCGTTCGCGACAGCGTGTCGAGGCTCACGGTGAGCTGCCGCAGGCCGGCGTCGAACAGCGGCTTCGCGAGCGAGCGGAGCAGGACGCCATTGGTCGTCAGCGCGAGCTCCTCGAGCGCTTTTCCCGCGAGCGTCTTCACCAGCGCGGGCAGGTCAGCCCGCAACAACGGCTCCCCACCGGTGAGGCGCACCTTCCGAACCCCGAGCGCGATGAACCGGTCGACCACGCGTGAGAGCTCCTCGAAGGTGAGCAGCTCGCTGCGGGGCACCCAGTCGTACTTCGACTCCGGCATGCAGTACTGGCAGCGCAGGTTGCAGCGATCGGTCACCGACAGGCGCAGGGCGCGCAACGGACGGGAGCGACGGTCGAGAGGCATGCACGCTCAAGAGCCATCGGGGCGTTGCGAGGTTCGCCTCAGCTTCAAGTGTTCGGAATTCCTGGCTGCATCAGTCCGCTGAATCGTCTTCAGCAGCGTTGGCTCTCAGCGGTCGACGGTCTTCCGATTCGTTCCCCAGGAGTCTCAATGACACGCGTCTTGCTGCTCGCCGCACTCTGCTCGGCCCCTGCCTTCGCGCAGGACGCCTTCATCAGCGCCGATGACGCCCTCAAGCTCGTCGGCAAAGACGGCGTTCGGTTCGTCGCCTCCGACAACGAGAAGGACTTCGAGAAGGGCCACCTGCCGGGCGCGGTCGAGGCCTTCGCGCACGACCTGCAGTTCCTCGACGACGTGCGCAAGTGCAAGGGCCTGCCGATGTGCGAAGCCACGGCGTTCGACTTCATCGGCAAGACGCTGGGCATCGACGCGGCGACGCAGGTCGTCGTCTACGACGCGGGCATGGGCGTGAACGCGAGCGGCACCTGGTTCTTCCTCGCGCTCTACGGCCACAAGAACGTACGCATTCTCGATGGCGGGCTCGCGGCGTGGAAGGCGAAGGGCGGGGCCATCGAAGAGGGCAAGGGCAAGGCTCCGGCGGCGAAGACCTTCAAGGGCGCAGTGCAGACCTCGATGATCGCGAGCCGCGCCGAGGTCGAGGCCGCGTCGAAGGATCCGTCGAAGGCGCTCATCCTCGACTCGCGCCACAAGCTCGAGGAGTACACCGGCAAGGAGCTGCTCGCGGGGCTCACCGGCCCAGGCAAGGAGCTCACGGTCGCGCGTGGAGGCTTCATTCCCGGCGCCGTCTTCTCGCCGTGGACCAAGTACGCGGGCAACAAAGACGCCGAGGCCGGCAAGCCGACGCTCAAAGACGCGAAGGACCTGCAGAAGCAGCTCGAGAAGCTGAAGAAGAATGGCTACGACGCCGGCAAGCCCATCATCACGTACTGCCACGTCGGCCTCGGCCGCGGCTCGTTCCAGTACCTCGCGATGCTCAAGGCCGGGCACACCAACACGAAGCTGTACGTCGGCGGCTGGAGCGAGTGGGGCAACACGCCTGAGCTCGCGCTCGGCACGCAGCAGTGAGCGCGCTCCCATGATCCCCATCCTCGGCGGACTCCTCACTGGCGCAGCGTTCGGCATCGTCCTCTACAAGGTCGGCGCGAGCCGGTTCTCGCGCGTCATCGGCATGCTGACGCTGAGAGACACCAAGGTGATGAAGTTCGCCTTCACCGCCATCGCGACGGCCTCGACGCTGTACGGCCTGGCCTCGCTCTTCGGCGTCGCGGAGCAGTGGCACCTGGTGCCGCGCGTGATGCCGTTCCTCGGCTCGGCGCACGTGCTCGGCGGCATCATCTTCGGCGTCGCGATGGGCACGACTGGCACCTGCCCTGGCACCTGCATCGCGAAGGCCGGCGGGCGTGGTGGTGACAAACGCTTCGCGACGCTCTTCAGCGTCTTCGGGCTCGCGCTGGGAATTCTCGCCTACGCGGCGCTCAAGACGCCGCTCACCGACGCTGGCGTCATCGCGACGAACCAGAAGCCGATGACGCTGCACGGCCTGCTCGGCTTGCCCTACGGCGTCGTGGCGCTGGGCTGGGGCGCGCTGTTCTTCACCATCACGATGGTCGTCGACCGCTTCCTGCCAGAGAAACACTTCGCGCCCTCGAAGGAGTCGCGCACGCTGCTCGACGTGGTGCGCGGCGAGTGGAGCTGGCTCGCGGGCGGAATTCTGGGCGGCACCGTCATCGTCCTGGCCACCGCGCAGAACGGCTACCTCGGCTTCTCGGGCGCAGCGCTCGCGGTCGTCGGTGGAGTGGCGCACCTCGTTGGTCACCCGATGGAGTTGGTGCCGAAGATCAACGACGACATCCTCTGGCGGGCGATGCTGATCGTCGGCGTCTTCCCCGGCGCCTTCCTCGCGAGTCTGTTCTCGACGAAGTCGGAAGCCGCGACGCACCCGACGGTGAAGCACACGTTCAGCCTCAAGGCGTCGTCGAAGGCGCTGGCGGGCGGCTTCGGGCTCTCGCTCGGCGCGATGATCGGCGGCGGCTGCACCACGGGCGCCTTCATCGCCGCGTGGCCGACGCTCTCGGTGGGGAGCCTCGCGATGGGCGGAACGTTCTTCGTCGCCTCGATGGCCACCTCCAACCTGTTGCTGCTGACCCGGCGCCTCGACTTCGCGAAGGCCCAGGCCGTCGGTGACGAGGTGTACGACTGATGAAGCGCTCGGTGCGAATCATGTTCCTCGTGTTGATCGCCGCGCTCACCGCGGGGCTCATCGCCCTGCGTTCGCAGAACCAGGCGCGAGAGACACGGCTCGCGCAAACGCCTTCGGCCCAGGTGACGCCATGAAGCGCTTCGAGGAACTCATCTACGTCGCGGCGATGGCGCTCCTCGCCGTGTTGCTGTTCTCCGAAGGCCGTCGCAGCGCCGCGCTCGATGCGAGAGAGGGCGTCACACCGAAGGCACTCTACGCACTGCTGTCGAACCCGCAGGTGAAGGTGCAGCTCGTCGACCTGCGCGCGTACGACGACGACCACTACCTCGACGTGCACGTGCCCGGCGCGGTGCCCTGGCCCGACTGCGACGCTGCGAAGGCGCCGGAGGCTGCGCGTGAGCGCGTCTACCCCTACGTCACGACAGTGCTCATCACCGACGACGGCACCAGCCCCGCGCTCGAGGCGTGCCGTGGGTCCTTCGCCAACGCGCGGGTGCTCGCTGGCGGAATGGCGGCGTGGAGCGACGCGAACCTGCCCGAAGACACGGGCGACTACTCACCGCCGAAGAACGCCGCGGGCGGCGGCTGTCTCTAAGACTCACTTCTTCTCCGACAGGTCAGCATGTCCATCTCACGTCGTGATGCGCTGAAGAACCTCGTCGCGGCCGGTGTCGCGGCGAAAGCGGCGAGTGCCGCCGAGGCGAAGGCCGACGTCAAACCGGTGCGGGTCGACGACCCGCGCAAGACCTACCCGGACACGAAGTCGACCGAAGACTTCTACCGGGCCGAGTTCCGCTCCACGCGCGGCGACGGAGAGGACCGCGGCTTCGCGTACCACAGCGTCAACTGCCAGGGGAACTGCGCCTTCGAGGTGTGGGCGAAGGACGGGAAGGTGACGCGCGAGAACCAGTCGGCAGCGTACCCGCAGCTCGCGCCGAACCTGCCCGACGCGAACCCGCGCGGCTGCAACAAGGGCACCCAGCACAGCCAGGTGATGTACGAGGCCGATCGACTCCTCTACCCGATGAAGCGAGTCGGTGAGCGCGGCTCAGGCCAGTGGAAGCGCATCTCGTGGGACGAAGCAGCGACGGAGGTGGCGCAGCACCTCTATGACGGGATGCGCGAGAAGGGCCCGGCGTCGAACTACGTGCACGTCGGCGCAGGCATTCTGACCGAGGCGCGCGCGGCGAGCATCAAGCGGCTCGGCTCCCTGCTCGGCGCGGTGCGGCCGTACATCGCCAGCTACGTCGGCGACATGTTCCCGGGCGTGAGCGCCGTCTACGGCGAGGGCAACATCGGCTGCACCTACGACTTCGTCTTCACCACCAACGTCGCCGTCTTCTGGGGCTGCAACCCGAACACCTCCCGCATCCCCGACGCGCACTACCTGTGGGAGGGGAAGTACAACGGCTCGAAGATCATCGTCATCACGCCCGAGTTCAGCTCGACGGCGATTCACGCTGACCTCTGGGTGCCGGTGAAGGCGGGCTACGACGGCCACCTCGCGCTCTCCATCGTTCACCGCATCGTCGAGAAGAAGCTCTACAAGTCCGAGTTCCTCAAGGAGTACACCGACCTCCCGCTCCTCGTTCGTACCGACACGAAAGAGCTGGTGCGGCTGTCGGACATCGACGTGAAGGCGAAGGACGTCGACGCGAAGTCGGTGGAGCTGTTCGCGAAGCCCGACCATCCCCACGACTGCTTCCTCGCCTTCAACACGCGCACGAAGAAGTTCACTGTCATGCCCGGCAGCGAGGGCAGCTCCGTCGAGACGCTGCGCCTGGCCGACCTCGACTGGGACATCGACCCGGCGCTGAACGGGCGCTGGCAGATCACCCTCAAAGACGGAACGAAGGCGAAGGTCACCACCGCGTTCGAGCTCTTCAAGCAGGAACTCGCCGCGTTCTCGCCCGAGAAGATGAAGGCGCTCACCGGCGTGCACCCGGTCGTCGTCGACGAACTCGCGAAGGACCTCACGCAGGCCAAGGTGGCGCTCATCACGATGGGCTTCGCCGTCGGGAAACACTTCAACGGCATGCTCTCGCAGCGCGCGATCGCGGCGCTGACGGCGATGATGGGCAAGCTCGGCCCCAACGGCGGCATGAACACCGAGAACGAGTGGAACATCACCGGGCTCGAAGGGCTCTCGGGTTTCCAGGGCAAGTATGCGCACCGCTTCGCGTCGGGCTTCGTCAGCGAGTTCGTGCTGGGCGACGGGCTCAATGACGCTGATGCGCTCTACTCCGACGAGGACTTCAAGCGCGGCACCGGCGACACCAAGGCCGACTACCGCAAGAAGGTCGAGACGGCGCTCACGCAGGGAAAGAACGACGCCGGCTACAAAGAAGGCAAGCCGTACTGGACGACGGTCGAGAACTTCCTGCTGTTCGCCGACTCACGCTTCCGCCGCAACAAGGGCCACTACAAGAAGGCCTTCCTCGAGAAGGCGAAGTTCATCGCGTACGGCGACTTCCGCATGAGCGACTTCGGCGTCTACGCCGACGTGCTGCTGCCCTGTAAGACGCCCTACGAGTGCTGGGACCTGCGGGTGAATCCGGGCTACCACCGCTACGCGAACATCGCGTACCCGTCGCCGACGCTGAAGCCGGTGGGTGAGTCGAAGAGCGAGTGGGAGATCGCCACGCTCCTCGTCGAGAAGCTCGAGGCGCTCGCGAAGGCGCGCCACCAGAAGACGAAAGACGAGAAGGACCTCGCCATCGTCGACACCACGCACACGCAAGGCGGCGTGCGGCGGATGGATGAGCTGGTGAAGGAGTTCACCAAGGGCGGCACGCTCCGCACCGACAAGGACGCCGTCGAGTACGCGCTCGAGCACGTCGACCAGTTCAAGCCGAACACCACGAAGACGATGTACGAGCGCGGCGGCTTCCTGCAGCTCAACGAGAAGGCCGGCAAGAGCTCGCCGCTGTACGCCGACAAGCCGTACAACACCTTCGAGAACCAGCTCTACCTGCACCAGCGCTTCGACACGCTCACCGGCCGACTGACCTTCTACGTCGACCACCCCGCGTGGATTGCGTCGAATGCCCACGTGCCCACGGCGAAGCAGCCGATTCGCCCGAGCCGTCACCCGTTCGTGTTGATGACACCGCACGCGCGCTGGTCGATTCACTCCACGTACAAGACGTCGCCGATCCTCCTTCGCCTGCAGCGTGGGCAGCCGCTGCTCTCCATCAACCCCGAGGTCGCGAAGCAGCGCGGCATCGCCGACGGCGACATGGTGAAGATGTTCAACGAGCTCGGCGAGGTGAAGCTGATGGCCAAGCTCTCGCCCGCGGTGCCGCCCGACGCGCTGGTGATGGAGCACGGCTGGGAGCCCTTCATGTACGCCAACAAGCAGGGCCACAACCTGCTGGTGGGCGACATGCTCAACCTGCTGGAGCTCTCTGACGGCTGGGGCCACCTGAAGTTCGGCACCAACTGGGACGGCAACCAGCACGCGTACGAAACCACCGTCGAACTGGCGAAGGCCTGAGGACACTGATGTCGACCCGACAGCTCGCGATGGTGATGGACCTCAACAAGTGCATCGGCTGCCAGACGTGCACCGTGGCCTGCAAGACGCAGTGGACGAACCGCAACGGCCGCGAAGGCATGTACTGGAACAACGTCGAGACGAAGCCGGGCATGGGCTTCCCGAAGAAGTGGGAAGAGCTCGGCGGCGGCTTCGACGAAGGCGGCAACCTGAAAGAGGGCGTCGTGCCCTCGCGCTACGGCGACTACGGCGTGCCCTGGGACTACAACGGCGCCGAGATCATGAAGGGCGCCGAGTTCAAGGCGCAGACCGAGCCGCGGGTCGGGCCCAACTGGGACGAAGACGTGGGCGCCGGCGAGTTCCCCAACTCGCACTTCTTCTACCTGCCGCGCATCTGCAACCACTGCTCGAACCCGAGCTGTCTCGCGGCGTGTCCTCGAGAGGCCATCTTCAAGCGCGACCAGGACGGCATCGTGCTCGTCGACCTGAACCGCTGCGAAGGCAACCGTATGTGCATCGCGGCGTGCCCGTACAAGAAGATCTATTTCAACCCGAAGCTCTCGAAGTCCGAGAAGTGCATCTTCTGTTTCCCGCGCATCGAGCAGGGCCTGCCTCCCGCGTGCGCGGACCAGTGCGTCGGGCGCATTCGTTTCGTCGGCTACCTCGATGACGTCGACAGCCAGGTCTACAAGCTGGTGCACACGTACAAGGTCGCGCTGCCGCTGCACGCCGAGTACGGCACGCAGCCCAACGTCTACTACGTGCCGCCGATGACGGGCCCGCGCCGCTTCGACAAGACGGGCAAGCCCATCGAAGGCAGCGAGCGCATTCCCTCCGCGTACCTCGAGAGCCTGTTCGGGCCGCCGGTGCACGACGTGCTCAAGCGCATGAACGCTGAGGTCGAGAAGCGCAAGCAGGGCCAGCCGTCGGAGCTGCTCGATCTGCTCATCGCCTACAAACACTCCGACATGTTCCGTCTGGGCAAGCCGCGCCCGGGCTTCAAGCTCCCGGTGCTGAAGTGAACGCGCGCGCAGCCGCAGTGCTGGTCGTGGTCGCGTCCGTCGCCTCTGCGAACGAGGCGTTCTTCAAGGCCGAGGTGGTCGACGCGGTGTCGCTGCCGCAAGCGCCGAAGAGCACCACTGACGCCGTGTGGAGCGGGGTGACGGGCAAGACGTTCTCCCTCGTGCCTCAGCGCACCATCAGGCTGAACGACAAGCTCGCGAACGAGAAGCTCTCGACGCCGGGGCTCACTGAGGTGCTGGTGCGCGCGGCGCTGGCCGGCACCGAGCTCGTCATGCTCCTCGAGTGGAGCGACGAGACGCTCGACGTCGTCCGCGAGGACGAGGTGAATACGTATGCCGACTCCGCCGCGGTGCAGTCGCCGGTGTCGTTCGGAAGGGGACTGCGCCTTCCAGCCATCTCGATGGGCGACGAAGGCCAGCCGGTGCACCTGTGGCTGCAGCGCGCGACGAAGACGGGCTCTCAGCTCAGCGCCATCGTCGCGGCGGGCTTCGGGAGCTCGACGCGGCAGGCCCCCGCGGCTCCGAAGCAGGGAACCATGACGTACGACGCGGCCGCGAAGCGGTGGCGCGCGCAGTTCTCGGTGCCGGTGTCCGCCACCGCGTCACTCGTTCCGGTGTCGTTCGCGTTGTGGGACGGCGGCCGTCTCGAGCGCGCAGGCAACAAGCGGCTCTCCGCGTGGCGCTTCGTGCGCGTGCCAGGGCGTCCCTCTGACGCGGAGTACGTGAAGGCGATGGCGTGGGGCTGGGGCCCTGGCGAACTCGGTGACGTGTCGAAGGGCAAGGTGCTCGCCGAGGCGGTGTGCGCGTCGTGCCATCACCTGCCGGGCCGCGCCGTCGCGCCGGTGGGCCTCGCGCCCAACATGGCGGACGTCGGCGCCATCGCGACTGCGGGTTACCTGCGCGACAGCATCGTCAACCCCAGTGAGGTGGTGCTCTACGGCCCCAACCCCAACCAGCACTACGACAAGAGCCAGCCGAAAGACGCGAACGGCGCGTACCCGAACAACGACGGGCTGCGCTGGTTCACCGTCGCGCCCGACGGCAAGCGCACCTCGAAGATGCCCTCGTTCGCCGGCTTCTCGGCGGAGCAGCTTGGTGACCTCGTCGCCTTTCTCAAGACCCTCGATGGAAAAGGAGCCACGCCATGAGCGCGCGCCTCGTTCTCGCTGCAGTGGTGTTCTCCAGCGTCGCCTTCGCGGCTGAGCCCGGTGAAGAGGTCGAGCTCTCCAGCGCGCCCGTCACCGGCCTCGCCTGCGCGAAGAAGGCCATCGAGACCGGCAAGCTCGATCTGCTCTCGACGTGCCCACTCGATGAGGCGCCGAAGGGCATCGTCGTCTTCGACGTCGCCGAGATGCAGTACTACCAGCTCGACGCGAAGAGCATTCGCACCTCGCAGCTCGAGCGCGCGTACGGCGGCGGCTCCATCGACGTCACCGGCACCGTGAAGGCCGTCGACAAGAAGTCGGGCCTCGTCACCGTGAAGGTCACCGAGTACCGCGTCACGCCGAAGCCGAAGGCCGGCGCCTTCAAGGGCTGCCTCTGACGCCTCACTTCGTCATCTTCTCCACCAGCTTCGCCACGCGCGCGACCGTCGCGTCCGCGGCGTCGAGCTCGATGCGCGGCTTTCCAAGCGGGAAGCCGTCGGCGTCGACCAGCACCAGCGTGGGCGTCACCTCGACGCCGTACCGCGTGACGAGCGCTTCATCGGCGAAGACGTCGACCTTCTCCACGCGAAGACCGGGGAGCCGCGCAGTGATGGCTGCCGGAACGCCTGCCACCTCGAAACGACGGCACGACGCACACGCGGCGGAGTGGAAGTACAACAGCCGCACGTTCGCGACCGTGCGCCCGGTCTGCGTGACTCCCGCGTCAGGCGTCGACGCCACCGCCGGGCCCATCATCAGCAGCACTCCCACGGCCCATGCGCGCATGCGCGATGGGAGCCGAACGGGCCGCCGATGATTCACGCCGTCTCAACCGATGAGATTCACCTGCTTGACGCGGTGCACCCCGAACCCGGGTGAACCGCCCGCCACCACCGACGGCTCTCAGGAGCCCCGGGTTTGTCGTCACGCTCTCGAAAGGGCACCAGCATGCGGCTCGGCTTCCTCGTCGACCTCGACAACTGCATGGGCTGCAAGGCCTGTGAGGTGGCCTGCAAGGCCGAGAACGAAGTGCCGGTGGGCAGTTGGCGCCTGCGGGTGAAGTACGTCGACTCGGGCCTGTACCCCGAGACGAAGCGCTCCTTCACGCCGATGCGCTGCAACCACTGCGAGAACGCGCCTTGCGAAAAGGTGTGCCCGGTCAGCGCGCTGCACTACCTGCCCAACGGCATCGTCAACATCGACAAGGACCGCTGCATCGGCTGCGCGGCCTGCATGATGGCCTGCCCCTACGGCGCCATCTACATGGACCCGGTCACCAACACGGCCGACAAGTGCACCTATTGTGCACACCGCGTCGAAGGTGGCCTCGAGCCCGCGTGCGTCGTCGCCTGTCCGACCGAGGCGAACATCTTCGGAGACCTCGACGAGGCGGGCTCGAAGATCAGCCAGTACATCGCGAACAACCGCGACGTGCGCGTGCGCAAACCCGAGAAGGGCACCAAGCCGAAGCACTTCTACACGGGCGGTGGCGCGACCCACCTCGAGCCTCTCGCCAGCAAACGCGAAGAGGGCCCCGGGCTCTTCAACCACATCGGCAAACTCGACAAGATCGGAGGCGAGTGATGGACCCGATGACGGCGGACGCGCCGATACTCCAGTCGGCCACCGTGACCCTCGACGTGCTCCACAGCGGTGTCTTGTGGGGCTGGTACGTCACGATGAACATGTGGGCGAAGAGCATCGGCACCGGCGTGCTGCTCGTCGGCGTGGCGATGATGCTGCGCTATGGCCAGAGCCGCGCGTTCTACCGACGGTGGATGCCGCTGGTCGGCTTCGCCTTCATTCAGGTGACGCTGCTCTTCACCGTGCTCGACCTGCACCAGATGTTCAGGTTCTGGCACATCTTCTTCTTTCCCCACCGCACCTCGGCCATCAACATCGGCGCCTGGCTGCTCACCGCGTACACGGGCCTGCTGACGCTGATGATCTTCGCGTGGTGGAAGAAGCGTGAGGGGCTCTACGACAAGCTCCTCGGCCCCACCGTCGTGGTGGCGTTCTTCGCGACCATCTACACCGCCGCGCTGCTCGGTCAGGCGAACGCGCGAGAGCTCTGGAGCATGCCGACCGAGACGGCGCAGATGCTGCTCGCGGCGACGCTGGCGGGGAGCGCCACCTTCCTGCTGCTCGGCGCGCCGACGAACGAAGAGTCCGTCTCGCTGGGCTGGGTGCTGTCGTTGTCGGCCTTCGTCGCGCTCATCATCTTTCTGGGTGAGATCGTCTTCGCGCCCGGAAAGTCCGAAGAGGCCGAGTACGTCATTCACACGCTGCTCTCAGGCCGGCTCGGCGTGCTCTTCGTCAGCGGTCTCGTCATCGGCTTCGTCATTCCGGCGTCGCTCGGCTTCTTCTCCGCGAAGGTGAACCGTCCGGTCGCGCTGCGCTTCGCGGCGGTCGCAGGGCTCGCGGGGTTGTGGATGGTGAAGCACGCGTGGCTCATCGCGCCGCAGCTGCTCCCGCTGTCGTGAGGGATTGCCAATGACCGTGAATCGACGCGACTTCCTCAAGGCTGCAGCCGTGACGACCGGAGCCACCGCCGTCGCCGTCGGCGCCATTCGTTCCTTCATCCCCGAGGCGCGCGCGGGTCAGCCGCTCTCGGCGAGCTTCGACACCGTGCCCGTCACCAACGGCAACTTCGCGAGCTACCCACCGTTCGAGAAGTGGGGCGGCTGGCGCGAGCTCAGCGGTGACGACTGGAAGCGCGGCGGCATCGGGCGGGCCGACATCAAGGTGCACGAGCACGTGCTGGTGCCCACCATCTGCAACAACTGCGAAGCCGTCTGCGGGCTCACCGCGTGGGTCGACAAAGAGACGCTGGTCGTCCGCAAGTTCATGGGCAACCCGCTCCACACGGGCAGCCTCGGCCGCAACTGCGCCAAGGGCTACGCGGTGCAGAGCCAGATGTACGATCCCGATCGCATTCCCTTCCCGCTCAAGCGCGCGCCGGGCACGAAGCGCGGCGACGGCAAGTGGGTGCGCACGACGTGGGACGAGGCGCTGTCGACCATCGGCGCGAAGATGCGCGAGACGCTCAAGCGCGGTGACGAGGCGTCGAAGAAGGCGATCATGCATCACGTCGGTCGCCCCAACGAGTCGGGCTTCACGCCGCGGGTGTGGGCCAGCCTCGGGCAAGACTGCCAGAGTTCACACACCAACATCTGTTCGGCAGGCGCGCGCATGTCGAGCCTGCTCTGGCTCAACGACGATCGCAGCGCGCCCGACTGGCAGAACAGCCGGCTGATCTTCCTGCAGAGCTCGCACGCTGCCGATGCCGGCCACTACTTCCAGCAATCGGCCGGGCAGATCGCGAAGGCCCGCAAGAAGGGCGCGAAGCTGGTGGTGATGGACCCGCGCATGTCGAACTCGGCGGGCATCGCGGACCTGTGGATTCCCGTCTGGCCCGGCACCGAGTCAGCCATCTACCTCGCGATGTCAGCGCGGCTGTTGAAAGAGAAGAAGTACGACCGCGAGTTCGTGCGCGAGTGGTGGAATTGGCACGACCTGCTCGACGACGCCGACGAGCTGAAGCTGCTGCTCGACCGTGGGCTGATCAAGGCGCTCCCGAAGGGGAACACCTTCGAAGACTTCGAGGCGCTGCTGCTCGATCTCTACGGCGACTACACGTTCGAGTGGGCGGCCGCCGAGTGTCGCGTGCCGGTCGAGAAACTCGAGAAGCTGTACGGCTACATTGTCTACGCGGGCAACCGCATCAGCTCGTTCTTCTGGCGAGCCTCGGGTGCAGGCAACCGCGGCGGGTGGATGTCGTCGGGCCGCACCGGCATCTTGCTGCTCTCGCTTACCGGCAACTTCAACGGCGTTGGCGCCCTCGGTCAGGAAGAGGGCCGTGTGATCGCGCTCGCCGGCAAAGGCGGCGCGTCGACGGTTGGTGAGAAGCCCGCGAAGGTCGACGCGTGGAACGATCTCTCGTACCCGCCGGAGTGGCCGCTCGCGAGCTACGAGCTCTCGTACCTGCTGCCGCACCTGCTCTCGGACACGGCCTGGCAGGACAAGTGGCGCGCGAAGGGCCTGACGGTGCCGCAGAAGCTCTCGGTGTGGATTCCGCGTCAGTACAACCCGGTGTGGATCAACCCGGACGGCTTCCGGTGGATCGAGGTGCTGCGAGACGAGACGAAGCTCGAGCTCACCTTCAACCCGTCGCCGACCTGGTCCGAGACGAACTGGTTCATGGACTACATCCTGCCGGTCGGGCTCTCGGGCGAGCGGCACGACCAGCACTCCGAGCCGACCAACACCGAAGCGTGGATTGGCTTTCGCCAGCCGGTGTTGCGCGTCGCGCTCGAGAAGTCGGGCTGGGAGCCGAAGGACCCGGCGCGCGCCACGCTCGAAGCGCACGTCAAGGCGGGCCTGGGCGAGGTGTGGGAAGAGAACGAGCTGTGGATCAACCTGCTCTTCCACCACGTCGACCCTGACGGGAGCCTCGGCGTCCGGAAGTACTGGGAGAGCCGCGCCAACCCCGGCAAGCCCGTCACCATCGCCGAGTACTACGACGCTGCGTTCGCCACGTTGCCGAAACTGAAGGCCGCAGCGCTCGAGGCAGCCCAGCAGAAGTCAGCGGCCGCGAAGAGCGACCTCGAGAAGAAGCTCGCCGCGCACGCGCTGAAGTTCCCGAACTACGATCTGCTCCGCGACCGCGGCGCGTGGACCGAGCGGGTCGACGTCTACGCGCAGCACGAAGAAGAGCTGCACATCGACGAAGAGAAGAAGTTGCTCAAGGTGAAGGAGGCCCAGTTCTGGGGCGGCGTCGTCGAGGTGCCGCTCGCGAGCCTCAAGACCGACGAACGAACGCAGCAGCTCTACCTCGAGACGAAAGAGGGCCGGCAGAACGTCGGCGTGAAGCGCCCCGATGGAAAGCTCGCGCTTGGCTTCACCACGCCGAGCCGCAAGCTCGAGTTCTACGCCCGCTGGTTCAAGGACTGGGGCTGGGCCGAGTACGCGATTCCCATCTACCCGCGCACCCAGGCGCAGCGAGACGTGATGGTGCACGTCGTTTCACACGTTCATCACCAGTACATGACCGAGCCGAACGCGTTCGCGCTCAACCCGATCTTCCGGTTGCCGTACAACATCCACACGCGCTCGGTGAACTCGAAGTGGCTGATGGAGATCAGCCAGAACCACAATCCGGTGTGGATCAACACGAAGGACGCCGAGCGGCTCGGCTTCAAGAAGGGCCAGCCGGTGAAGGTGCGCGTCGTCGACACGATGTCGAAGCTCGAGTCGGGGTACTTCATCGCCATGGCGATGCCGACCGAAGGCATCGCGCCAGGAACGCTCGCGTGCTCCCACCACGCGGGCCGCTGGCGCGTCGTGAAGTCCGTCGACATCGCGGGCTTCGAGAAGCCGCTCGGCATCATGGGCCTCGGAGCCCCCGTCGTGGCGCTGAAGGAAGACGGCTCGCGCAAGAGCCTCACCAACGTCGAGGGCATCTCGAAGATGCACGTCACGCCGACGAAGGAGTTCGGTGAGCGCGGCTGGCCGTTCGCCGACTTCAACAAGGACCTCGACAACATCAGCTGGGATGGCTTGTCGGGCGTCTGGCAGAACGCCGTGCACCACCCGCACCCTGACCCTGTCTCGGGCATGCACTGCTGGCATCAGAAGGTGCTGCTCGAGGCGACGGGGCCGGGCGAGAAGATCGGCGATCTGCAGGTCGACATCGCGGCCACGCTCAAGACGTACCAGGTGTGGCGTGACGAGCTGACGCGGCCGGCGCCGGGGCCGGGAGGGTTGCGGCGGCCCGAGCACCTGAAACGCCCGTGGGTGCCCATCACGCGCGCGGCGTACAAGATGCCTGTCTGATGGAACCTCGCGCCCGCGCCCGCCTGTACACGTTCTTCTCCCGGCTCTGGGTGAAGGAGCTCGACGACGCCTTCGTCGAGGTGCTGCGTGGGGAGCAGGGGCGCGCGGTGTTGCCGGCCTTCGCGTCGTCGCCAGAGGTCGATCTCCTGACTCCATCGGCGCGGCGTGAAGCGACCTTCGACGTCGACTTCGCGCACCTCACGATGGTGAACGTGGTGCCGTACGAGTCGTTCTACCGGCGCGAAGACGCGATGATCGAGTCTGGCGGCGCCAACCCGCTGGCCACGTTCCTCACGAAGTACGGCTTCGAGGCTGACCTCGCGGCGGCGCGCTCCTTGTCTCCCGATCACCTGGGCATCGAGCTCGAGCTGATGGCCGTGCTGTGTTCGAAAGAGGCCGACGCCGAGACGCCAGAGCTCGCGCGCCAGGTGCGCCGGGTCGAGCTCGAGCTGCTGACGGAGCACCTGCTCTCGTGGGCTCCCGCGTACCTGCTCGCCGCGAAGCGCAACGCGCGCACCACGCTCTACGGCGAAGGGGCTGACGCGCTCCTCCACTTCCTCCACCAGGACCACGAGGCGCTCTCGGCATGACGCTCTCGCTCGACTGGGCCGCGTGTGTTCGAACCCGTTCGCGTGCTGCGGCGTGCAAGGCGTGTGTCGACGCGTGTCCCGCTGGCGCCATCAGCCTCGGTGGGCCTCGTGACTCGGTGAAGGTCGAGCTCGCGACGTGCACGTCGTGTGGCCAATGCCAGCCGGTGTGCCCGACGGGTGCCTTCAGCGGCGTCGTCGATGTTGGCGCGTTCGTCGCGGCGTCAGGACCTGCGCTCGCCTGCGCGTCGTCGTTCTGCCTGGCGTCGCTCTCGACCGAAGACTTCGTCTCGCTGGCGCTCAAGCACGGCGCGGTCACCGTCGACGGCGCGGGCTGTGAGGCGTGCCGGGCGACCCGAGCCGTCGTGGCCGAGCGGGTCGAGCAGGCCAACGCCTTCGTCTCCGCCGCAGGGTTTGACGGCCGGCTCGTGGTGAGCGTGAAGCCGAAGGTCCGAGAACCCGCGCCTGTGCCAGCACCTGCACCACCACCCGTCGCGGCGTCGCGTCGCGCGCTGCTCCGTCGCTTCGTGCCAGGCATCGTCGAAGAAGCCGTCACGAAGGCGCCACTCGCGTTGACGCCGATGGGGAAGGGGAGCGTCGAGCCGTCGAAGCTGAAGGACCGGCCACTCCCCGCGAATCGCGCGCGACTCCTGATGGCCCTGGCTCAGGCCACGCCGGTCCGCGCTCCCGATGCGCTCGACGCGGCGCAGATCGACTTCTCGTCGTCGAAGGTGCTGAACCTGACGACCTGTACCGGCTGCATGCAGTGCGTGAGCGCGTGCCCGACTGCCGCGCTCACGGCCTCGCGCGCGCAGGACACCATCCACTTCGACACCTCGCGCTGCGTGAAGTGCCGCACCTGTCACGACGTCTGCGAGCCCGGCGCGCTCACGGTGAGTCGACGCTTCGAGACGACCGACTTCGTGTCGCTGAAGTCCGTGGTGCTCGGGCAGTTCACGGTGAAGGACTGCGCCGAGTGCGGAGCGCGCTTCAAGTACGACGGTGGTGACGCGCTCTGTCCGCGGTGCCAGGGACACGACGCCGAGGCGCGTGAACTCCACGGCCTGCCACCACGAGACCCCGGGGCGTCGGCGTGATTCGCCCAACGACTCGCGTGTTCGGACTGCTCACTGCCGAGGCCGACGACGGCTGGCTGGCGCGGCTCTACAACGCACTGTTCGGCTTCAACGGTCTCGACGCTGCGTACGTCGTCTTCGTCGTGCAGCCCACCCACGTCGCCGCAGTGCTCGACGGGCTCCTCGCCGGCAAGCGGGCGCATCACGTTCACGTCGCGCCGTCGTTGTGGGCTGCGGCTGCCACGGCGCTGAAGTCGAGCGAGCCCTTCGTCGACGCGGTCGACCTCGCCTCGGGCCCACGCTTCGAACACGCCGCGCGCCTCGTCTCGTTCGCGGAGCCGATGAAGCTCCGACTGCTCGAGCGGGCCCCGGCGGGAACGTTGGCTGAAGTGCTCGAACGGCAGCTGCGCTCCCTGGGCGTGCTGACGGACTCGGGAGACCTGGCGCTCGATACCTCGTTCGCTGGCGAGCCGCTCCGGCCCGTCATCTCGTCTCCACCCGAGGTCTGGAGCGCGACCTCGTGGGCGCTGCAGCATCCACGTCGGCGCGCGTTCGCCGAAGCCACGCAGCTCGGGCCTCCTTTCGCGCTCTGGGTGCGCCGCGCTGGCGACGAGCTCACCTCGCAGTTCGGGGTCGAGCCGCGCGTGCCGAACGATCTGGCCGGCGCGCTCTCCTCCACCACCTTCAGGCCCTGCCAGCTCACCGACGACGCCTTCCGCACCGCCTACCCGCACCTGGAGCGCCGCCCGTGACGACCCGCGACGACGGCCCCTTCGAAGCGCTCGCGCGCACCTTCATGACGCCCTCTCGCAGCGGCGTGTATCTCACGCGAAACGAGCTGCTGGTGCTCGCGCGGCTCACCGAGGCCAGCGTGCGCATCAACGAGCGGCCGCGAATGCTGGTCGACATCTTGCGCTCGGCCCAGACGGCCGATGAGCTCGTCGCGATGATGGACCAGTTGCTGACCTTCACCCGCGTGAGCCTGGAGCAGTACGAGGCCCTCGTGACGACGTACCCGGCGAGCGCGAGCGTGTGGAAGCCATGGCTCGAACGCGCCCGCCGAACCTGCGTCCTCCTCGAAGACACGAAGCGCGACATCCGCTTGTGAACCCGTTCGCCGGCGCCCAGGCTCTGTACCGCCATGGGATGGTTCTCAAAGCTGCTGGGTCTCGAAGCCGAAGCGCATGACGTGGTGTCCCTGACGGACGAGAACTTCCGAAAGGAGGTGCTCGAGAGCCCGACGCCCGTGCTGGTAGACGTCTGGAGCCAGGGCTGTGGGCCCTGCAAGCTGCTCGAGCCCATCGTGATGCAGCTGTCGCGGGACTTCCGTGGGCGCCTCAAGGTGGGCGAGCTCGACGTTGCGCGCGCTCCGAAGATGGCCGCGAAGTTCCGAGTGAGCGGGACGCCGACCGTCCTGTACTTCCGCAAGGGCCGCGAGTTCGAGCGCGTGGTGGGCTTCCGCGCCGCGCACTACCACCGCGAGCTCATCGAGAAGGAGCTGCTGCCTCCGCTCCCGGCAGCTTCAGCTTCCCCGTCGCGATGAGGCCGTCGACGATGCGCTCGAACGGCGCCTTCTGCGCGGGCGTGCCTGAGATCATCACGGGCGTGCCGGCGTCTCCCGACTGACGCACCGCGAGCTCGAACGGCACCTCGGCGAGCAGCGGCAGCTTGTACTGATCCGCCAGCCACCGGCCTCCACCTTCACCGAAGAGCGCGTACGTCACGCCGGTGTCTGGCGCCGTGAACGGGCTCATGTTCTCGACCAGCCCGCCGATGGGCACGTTCACGTCCTGCAGCATCCGAATCGCGCGGCGCACGTCGTCGGTCGCCACCACCTGCGGCGTGGTGACGACGAGCGCTGCGGTGACGCGAAGCTCCTGCGCCATCGTCAGCTGCGTGTCGCCCGTGCCCGGCGGCATGTCGATGATGAGCACGTCGAGCTCGCCCCAGTCGACGTCGTCGATGAGCTGAATCATCGCGCTGGTCGCGACCGACGAGCGCCACACCAGCGGCGTATCGGGCGTCGGCGTCGTCATGCCCACGCTCATCACCTTGATGCCGAAGTTCTCGGCGCAGACGATGCGGTCGGCGTCATTCCACTCGAGGCGCGCGTCTTCGAGCTGCAGCATGCGGGGAATCGAAGGCCCGTAGACATCGGCGTCGAGCAGCCCCACCGCCCAGTCACGCTGCGCGAACGCGGACGCCACGTTGACGGCCACCGTGCTCTTCCCGACGCCGCCCTTGCCGCTGGTGACGATGATGACGTTCTTCGCGAACGGCGCGCGGTCGTTGGGGCGGGCGCTGGTGCCGAAGGTGTGTTGGCCCTTCTTCGCGAACAGCTTCGCGCGGGCATCGTCTGCGTCGCTCATGTGCCTGGTTCGCCTCGAGACCGCGGGCCCGGTTGGAGCCTCGCACGTCCCAGAGGGTTCAGCGGAATCGCACTGGCTCCCGCGCGGCTCTCGTCGGCGGAGGCGGGCGATGCGTCTTGTCCTGGTGGCGGTGGTGGTCGCGACGATGGGGTGCCCAGCGCCGGTGACGGTCGATGGAGGCGTCGAGCCGCTCAGCGATGGCGGCGGTTCCGGTGGTGGCGCTTCCAGCGGCGGCGGTTCGAGCGGCGGCGGAGCGACTGACGCGGGCCTTCCGCCGGCCCACGCGCCTCTCGCCGTCGGCGTCTCGATGCAGCACGACGTCTTCGCGACGGGCCGCGTGTGCGGCGACTGTCACAGCGCGTCGGCTGCTTCGAGCGCCAACCGTGACGAGCAGGGCCGGTCGGTCGACCTCTACGAGTGGTGGAGCGCCTCAGCGATGGGCAACTCGGCCAGAGACCCGCTGTTCCGCGCCGTGCTCGCCAGCGAGATGGCCCGCGCCCCGGCCGCTGCTGACGCCATCTCGACGGTCTGTCTCACCTGCCACACGCCGATGGCGAAGCTCGCGCTCGAGCACGCCAACGCGCTCCCGGCGACGCTCGCGAACACCGTCTACGCGGCCGGTGCGGTGGGCTCGCTCGCGCGCGATGGCATCTCGTGCACGCTCTGCCACCAGGTTCAGCCGACCGGCCTCGGTCTGGAGTCGAGCTTCAGCGCAGGCTTCATCATCGGCTCCGGCCGGCAGATGTACGGGCCGTTCGCCGCGCCGTTCACCAACCCGATGGTGAGCCGCACCAACTTCACGCCGACCCAGGGGCCACACGTGCAGCAGTCGGCGCTGTGCGGCAGCTGCCACGTGCTGGTGACCGAGGCGCTGACGCCCGACGGCGTCGGCACAGGCCATCGCATGGGCGAGCAGTTGACGTATCTCGAGTGGCGCGCCTCGGCGTTCTCGACGGAAAGTGGCGGCACCACGCCCGCGAGCTGTCAGGACTGCCACATGCCCGACCGGCAGGACGACGGGCAGCCGCTCACGACTCGCCTGGCACGGCGGCCCGAGGGTGGAGACTTCCCTCCCGTCGTCGCGCGCAGCCCGTTCTCGCGGCATGGCTTCGCGGGAGCGAACACGCTGCTCCCGAAGTTGTTGAGGCAGGGACGCGCGCTGCTGCAGCCCGAGGCGAGCGACGCGGCGTTGACGGCGGCAGAGCAGCGAAGTCGCGACCTGCTGCGCCGTCAGACGGCGACCGTCTCGGTGTCGGGCCTGACGCGCGTGGGAGATCGAGTCGAGCTGACGGCGCGCGTCGAGAGCCGCGTGGGCCACAAGCTGCCTTCCGGCTACCCCAGCCGCCGCGCGTTCCTCGAGGTCGTCGTTCGGGACGCCGCCGGCGCCATCGTCAGCCAGTCGGGTGTCGTCGACGCTGAGGGTCGGCTGCTCGGCCAGAACGGACAGCCGCTCCCTGCAGAGCTCGTCGGCGGGCCGACGCATCCGCACCGAACCCGCGTGACCTCGGCTGACGAGCCCGTCGTCTGGGAATCGGTGATGAGCGACGGCCACGGCGGCGCGTCGTTCTCGCTGCTGGGCGCGGAGGGCTTCGTGAAGGACAACCGCCTGCTCCCGCGCGGGCATCGTGACTCCACGGTCGGACCGCTCTCGACGGCGTCCGTCGGCGTCACCGATGCTGACTTCCTCGCCGGCAGCGACTCGGTCCAGATCTCCCTACCCGCGCCGTCGGCCGCCGGGCGCGTCGAGGTGCGCGTGCGCTACCAGACGTTCCACCCGCGGTACCTCGACGAGCAGCTCGTCCGGCCGTCACCCGAAGCCACCGCGCTCCGCAACTTGCGAACCCCCGGGCTGCTCAGCCCCGAGCTCATCGACGAGGTGGTGGTGCCCTTCAACTGAAGCTCACCTCGCCCGAGGCTGGAGCACGAGCGTCACCGCCAGCACCTGCTGCCACTCGTTCGGTGCGTTCAGCCCCGTCAGCCACCGCTCGAGGAACGCGACGTCGAGGCTCACCTGCGGTGTCAGGCGCCAGACGACGCCGAGCTGCAGTCGCTGCTGCTCGAGGCCCGCGTGCGCCGTCACCCCGTCATGCAGCTGCACGAAGCTCTCGACCAGGCCGTAGAGCTCGACCCGCTCCGACACCGAGCCCCCGAGCCGCCCCTGCACGCGCAGCCGATGGAGCGTTGCGTCGCCCACGAAGCGATGCTCCAGCCGCGTTCTCGAGGCGAAGGTGAGCCCTCCCTCGTGCTGCGACCACAGCAGCTGCTCGAAGACGCGTAGCTCGGTGACGTCGAGCAGGCTGCGGTTGGTGTGACGAGCCACCCACGCGCCGCCGAGGCCGGCCTGCAGCGCTCCCACCAGGCGGACGTTGGCAGTCAGCGCGCTCACGGCGCGATCCCAGCCAGTCGCTCCACCGACAAGGGTCACTCGCGACGAGGTCTCGGCTTGCAAGGTGGTCCGCGCGCCGAGCGGAACCTCGAGTCGCAGCTGAGGCCACACCCGTGCGCTCGCGACCGGCTCCGCGGCCGCCGCAACCGACATCAGGAGCGTCAGCCACGCAGCCATCGGAGGCTGAGAGCCCACGCTCCGCCCGACGGTTCAGATGACGAAGTCGACGTCGTCGAACATCGACGCTCCGCTGCTGCGCGGCCGCACGTCGTTCTTCCGGGTCACCACCGAGTTCGCCGGCACCGAGCTCGTCACGAAGGCGTTGCCCGCGACGATGGAGTGGTGCCCGACGTTCGTCTGCCCGCCGAGAATGGTGGCGCCGGCGTAGATGACGACCTCGTCGCCGATGGTCGGGTGCCGCTTCGCGTCGGCCAGGCCCTTCTCGACCGTGAGCGCGCCGAGGGTGACACCCTGGTACAGCTTCACGCCGTCGCCGATGTGCGTCGTCTCACCGATGACGATGCCGGTGCCGTGGTCGATGCAGAAGCGCCGGCCGATGGTGGCGCCCGGGTGCAGGTCGATGCCCGTCTTCTCGTGCGCGACCTCGGTCAGCAGGCGTGGGAGCAGCGGCAGACCGAGCCGGTGGAGCAGGTTGGCGATGCGGAACACGGCGATGGCGAAGAAGCCCGGGTACGTCAGCACCACCTCGTCGACGCTCTTCGCCGCGGGGTCGCCCTCGAAGATGGCCTGCGCGTCATCGGCGAGCCGGCGGTGCACCTCGGCGAGCGCGGCCAGGAAGCGCTCCACCAGGCGCTCCGGCATCGCCTCGTGCAGGGTGGCGATGCTGCGTTCGAGCCGCCGCAGCGACTCCTCGAGCTGGATGAGGTCTTCGCGAACCGCGTCTTCGTTGCACACCACCGTCGGCGCGAAGTGGGGGAACAGCACGCCCAGGCTCTGCTGGACGAATTGCTGCGCGAGGGGCCTCAGCTGCGAGGGCACGTGGTGTTTGCGCCGCTCTTCGATGAGCTGGTCGATGAGCTCTTGAGGCAGGCTCGGGCTCGCGGAGTCGTTCGACATGACGCTCCTCGTAGCGGCAACACGCGAGCAATGCCACGCGCGCGCGTCAGTTCATTCGCCGTTCGAGCTGGCGCACGGCTTCACGCCACGTCGAGCGGTCGTTCAGGCCCACGGCGCGCTGGTACGCGTCGAGCGCCAGCTCCTCGTTGCCCTGCAGCTCCCGAATGACACCCAGGTCGTACCAGGCGGCGGCGTGATCGGGCTTCGCCTGCGTGAGTCGGGTGAACTCGGCCTCGGCACCAGCGAGGTCGCCCGCGAGCGCGCGCTCGACGCCTGGCTCGAGGTCACCGCCCGTCTCGACGGCCAGCTCGATGTTCAGCGTGCGAGGCAGCAGCTTTCGCAAGAAGCGGCGTGTGGCGATCTGCACCGCCTGCGCCTTCAGCGACTCGACCGGCGTCGACAGCACGTTGCCGGTGATGCTCCCGAAGTACCGCTTGCTCGAGAGCTGCTGGCCCGCGGCGCTGACGGAATCGATGTCGACGGTGGCCTGCACGATGACGTCGGTCATCGCGCGCACGAGGTTGGGCCCGGCCAGGCGCGGCGTGACGGAGGTGTCGACGACCTTCGCGTGCACGACGGTGCTGGCCTGACACACAGCCGACGAATCGCAGCGAACCGGTTGGGCGTGCTGCGCGAGGCCGAGCTCCAGCTGCTCCACGGCCGCCTCCCGGTACTGGCCGCTGACGTCGATGCCCACCGTCGGGCCGGCGAGCACCAGCGCGGGCGGAAGGTCTCGCACCTGACGCAGCGTCGTCTGACAGCCGGTCGCGACCACGAGGCTCGAGAGAATCAGGCCCCGAATCACCGGAAGGCCCGCTCGAGCGTCACGGCGATGCGCGTCGTGCCCGACTGGCAGATGGCGACGCTGTCATGCGGCTGCGAGCCTTCGCGCTCGACGACGACGTGAACGGCCTCACCATCGGTGCACGCCCAGTCCGACGACCAGGGCGTCGTGCCCACGCGTTTGCCGCCCACCGAGACGCGCGCGCCGGTCGGCGTCGAGTCCACCAGCAGCAGCCGGCCAGGCCCTGGCACGTAGGTGGTGCCCTCGGTGCCCGCAGAGGGGACGATGACGACGTCGGGCCTCGGCGACGACTTCGAGAGCCGCGTGTTCACCACCGAGATGGCGACCGACGCCGAAGCCGCGAAGGCGAGCAGCGCCGCGGCCAGGCGGAGCAGCGCGCGTGGTGACGCTGGCGCGCTCATCCCGCCACCCGGAAAGCTTCGTCGAGCGTGGTGATGCCCTCGGCCGCGCGCGCGACCGCCGCGGTGAGCAACGGCACGGTGCCGTTCTTCACGGCGAGCTCCATCAACGACTGGGTGTTCGGTGTGGCGCTCAGCTTCTCCCGCAGCGCCATCGACATCTCGAGCACCTCGAAGATGGCGACCCGGCCGATGTACCCGGCGCCGCCGCACTGCTCACAGCCCTTCGACGTGAAGAAGGCGCGGCCGGTGAGCCCGGCCGCGAGGAGCCGCTTCGACTGCTCCTCCGTCGGCACATGCGAGGCCCTGCAGTACAGGCACAGCTTGCGCACCAGCCGCTGCGAGATGGCCGCGAGCGAGACCGACGCGAGAATGGCGGGCTCGACGCCCATCTCGAGGAGCCGGTTGAAGACGCCCGCCGCCGAGTCGGCGTGCACGGTGGTGAGGATGAGGTGGCCCGTGAGGCCGGCCTGCACCGCGATGCCGGCGGTCTCGGCGTCTCGAATCTCTCCCACCACGATGATGTTCGGGTCCTGGCGGAGAATGGCGCGCAGGCCCGAGGCGAAGTCGAGCCCGGTGCTGCGGTTCACCTGGGTCTGCGCGGCGTGTGGCAGCGTCAGCTCGATGGGGTCTTCGATGGAGGCGATCTGCGCGTTGCCTCCACGAACCGCGCGAAGGTGCTGGAGCGCGCCGTAGATGCTCGTCGTCTTCCCGCTGCCCGTCGGCCCCGTGAAAAAGAGCAGGCCCTGCGGTTTCTGGAGCAGCCGCTCGAGCTGCTCGTGTTCGGTGCGGGTCAACCCGAGGTCGTCGAGCGTCGGCACCTTGCGGCCGAGTCCGGTGAGCCGCAGCACGGCCTTCTCTCCATGCTGGGTCGGCAGCAGCGAGAGGCGAACGTCGACCTGCCCATCGCTCATCGGGTGCGAGAAGCCGCCGTCTTGCGGCGCATCGCTCTTGTAGTGCACCAGCTTGGCGACGACCTTGAGCCGGTTGGTGAGCGACTGCAGCGTCACGTGGCTGACCTCGAGCACCGGCTCGAGCTGGCCGTCGACGCGGAAGGTGACCTGGCCGCCTTCGCCGCTGGGCTGCACGTGCACGTCGCTGGCGCCGCATCGTGCTGCGCCTTCGATGAGCACGTCGAGCACCTGCTCTCCAGACGTCGTCGGCGTGACGGCGCGCGTGATGGCCTCGCGGGTCAACGCGAGCCGCGCGGGCGTCGAGGCGTTCGCTGGGAGCGGCGGGAGCCTGGGGGAGATGGCGGCGCTCATCGGCCGGGAGCCGGGCGTCGCAGCGCTGACCATGACGAGGATGGCTGCGAGCACCAGCGCGAGGAGCACGAGGGGCTGCGTCGCGGCGGTGGTCACGGTGGCGATCGCGGCGTCGGGGCTCGGTGGTGGGCCGACGCCGCCGACATCAGGCAACACCAGCGCCATCACGATGACGCCGATGGCCATCAGTGACAGGGCAAGCAGCGCGCGCGAGAGCGTCTCCACGGGGCCATCGTGCCACCAGTCCGAGGCATCGGAAGCGCGATTTGAGTGACCGCCGCGCCTCGTGCAGCCGGTCCACCACGTGCTACGAGGCGCTCGAATGCTCGTCAGGGCCGTCCTCTTCTGTTGCGCCTCGCTCGCCGCCGGGTGTTTTCCCTGCCCGCAGCAGCGGCCGCTCGCGGGCCCCGACGGCGGAGTCATCGTCTGTGTGCGCCCGACGGATTGCCCGGTGGAAGCGGGCACGCTGACGTGCACGATGACGCAGGACCGGCTCTACGAGTGCATCGGCTGTGAGAGCGGGCAATGCGTGCGGTGGGTGCCAGAGGCTTGCCGGTGAAGACCTGTCTGGTTGCAGTCGCGCTGCTGTCGATGGCCGGATGCAAGCGGGGTGACGCCTCGACGCACCTCGAGGCCGCACGCGCCGCGCTCTACGCGCAGAAGGCCGAGGTCGCGCTCAGCGAGTACAAGCTGGCCCTTGACGCGCTCGAGCGGAACAGCGGGCCCGAGGTGGCGCTCTATCGGGCGAGGGCCCTGCGCGGCGCGGCCGACATCTACGCCTTTCAGCTGCACGACCCGCGTCGCGCCGTCGAGGTCTACCGCGAGCTGATCGCCACCTGTCCCGAGGCGCCCGAGACGATGGAGGGCCGGCTGCACCTGGCCAACCTGCTCCGGCACGAGTTCCGCGACATTCGTGCGGCCATCGCCGAGCTCACCGCGGCGCTCGCCCGCAACCCGCCGCAGTCGGCTGAGCTCGCCTACACCGTCGCGACGCTCTACTTCGAGCTGCGCGACTATCAGCAGGTCACCATCGAGGCCGACGGCGTGGTGCGCCGCTACGAGGCGAGCGTGTGGGTCGACGACGCGCTGTACCTGAAGGGGCAGGCCTTCTCGATGATGGACGGCCGCAACGCCGAGGCGCAACGTGCCTTCCTCGAGCTGGTCAGCCGGTTCCCTGACTCTCCGCTCAAGTCGCACGCGTTGGTGGAGCTCGGCCGACTCAAGGTCGACCTCGGCGAGAGCGAGCGCGCCATCGAGTTCTGGGTCGAAGCGCTCAAGACGCACCCGGACCCGAAGGTGGTGCAGCTGGCGATTACGAGAGTGCGCACGCACCTGCGCGCCACCACGCCCGACAGCGTCGGAGACCCGATGAAGGCCTTCGACTGGGGCGTGCCCGGCGCCGCAGTGAGCGAGGGTGGCAAGCCGCTGGTGCTCCCGAAGACGTCGGCCGAGGCCGTCGGCGCCTCGAAAGAAGAAGCCGCGCGCGAAGAGCGGCAGGGTGACAGCGCGAGCCCGGCGCCGCCCCCGCAGAGCGCACCGCAAGGCGAGGGCAGCCTGTGACGACGCACCGCGCGTGGACCTTCCAGCGTTTCGGCCCGTACCGCGAGGTGCTGCAGCTGACCGAGCGGCCGGCCCCCGAGGCGCCCGGGCCCTCCGAGTGTCTGGTGCGTGTGCAGGCGCTCGCGCTCAACTTCCCCGACCTGCTGCTCGTCTCGGGCAAGTACCAGGTGAAGCCCGAGCTCCCTGCGGTGCCTGGCATGGAGGCGATGGGCGTCGTCGAGCGTGCAGGCGAGGGGAGCCGTTTTCAGGTCGGCCAGCGCGTGTGCATCAGCGGCGTGTACGGCGCCTTCACCGAGCTCGCCGTTTTTCCCGACGCGCTGCTGCTGCCGGTGCCCGACGGAATGTCGAACGCGCAGGCGGCGGCGTTTCACGTCACCTACCAGACCTCGCTCTTCGGGCTCGACCGTCGCGCGCACCTCGCTCCGAAAGAGACGCTCCTCGTCCACGGCGCGGCGGGAGGCGTCGGCACGGCGGCTGTTCAGCTGGGCAAGGCGCTGGGCGCGCGCGTCATCGCCACGGCTGGAGGCCCCACCAAGTGCGCGGTCGCGAAAGCGTGCGGCGCCGACGAGGTCATCGACACCCGCACCGAAGACTTCGTGGAGCGCGTGAAGGCGCTCACCCAGGGCGCTGGCGCCGACGTCATCTACGACCCAATCGGTGGCGAGACGTTCGACAAGTCGACGAAGGTGCTCGCGTTCGAGGGCCGCCTGCTCGTCATCGGCTTCGCGAGCGGCACGATTCCCACCATCGCGGTGAACCGGCTGTTGCTCAAGACGGCCGCGGTCGTCGGGCTGCAGTGGGGCATGTACAAGTTCGTCGCGCCCGAGAAGGTACTCGCGGCGCACGAGCGGCTGAGCGCGATGTTCAAGGCGGGACAGATCGCTCCCGTCATCGACCCGAAGCGGTTCTCGTTCGCGCAGCTGCCCGACGCCCTGGCCCACCTCGAGTCGCGTGAGGCCGTCGGCAAGGTCATCGTCGACGTCGGCTGACGGCTACTGCTGGCCGACCCACGAGACGTGCGCGCGTTCGGCCCAGCGACGGCGAATCGGCTCGAGCTCGGCCGCGGGCAGCGGCCCCTTCGCCACCAGCGCGGCGTTCTCGTTCCAGCGGCCCGGTGACGAGCTGCCGACGATGGCGGTGCAGACGCCCGGCTGGAACGCGGTGAAGCGCAGCGCGATTTCCACCGCCTCGCTCGAGGGCCGCTTCGTGAACTCGAAGTCGAGCTCGCGCAGCCTTTGCCAGTAGGTCGAGTGGTACGAGTTGTCTGGTGGGGTGGCGCCAGACTTCCACGCGACGTTCGCGACGGGGCGTTTCGCGATGACGCCCAGGTTCGCCTTCTTCGCCAGCGGGAGCGCCTGCTCGAGCACCAGCTGGTCGGCGACGTTGATGCTCGTCTGGAGCGCGTCGAACCGGCCGCTGGTCGCCGCCCACACCGCTCGCTCCGCGTCACCGGAGTAGCCGATGAAGCGCGTCTTGCCCTCTCGTTTGAGCGCCTCTAGCGCCTCGATGGCCTCACCGCGCTCCAGCACGTCGACGCCGCACGAGTGCAGCTGGAGCAGCTCGACGTGGTCTGTCTTCAAAGCGCGCAAGGACTGCTCGAGCTGCGCGCGGATTCCTGCCTTCGACCAGTCGCTGCGAGAGAAGCCGTCGGTGGCTCCGCACTTGGTGAAGAGGTGCACGCGGTCTCGCCGGCCGACGAGCGCGCGGCCGATGAGCTGCTCACTCCCGAGGTACGCCGAGGCGGTGTCGATGACGTTCAGGCCCGCGTCGATGGCGGGGTGGAGCAGCGCGGCGACCTTCTCGTCCGTGACGCCGTCGTTGAAGCCGAGCTCCGCGCCGCCGAAGCCGAGCACGCTGACCTCGAGGCCTGTCTTTCCGAAGGGGCGTCGTTCCATGTGGGTGGTGTCGGTCCAGGTGTGCTGCAGGAATGGCAGTTGAGCGGAAACAGCGAGTGCCCCACAATGACGCTCGCCTGACCACGACGCACCCGGAAGTGACGAAAGCTCCCGCGAGTCCGTGAACACAAGAATGGGCCGGCAGGCGAAGCAGTGAAGAAGTGAATCGGGCTGCCGGGGAAACTCGGTGGCCCGATGTCTTTCTTCAGGCTCGAACGTTCCAGTCGTCTTTGATTCGGTAGTCGTCTGCGAGCGCCTCGTGGCCGCAGTCACTGCACTTCATGCGGGTGAACTCGTACACGTCTTCGACGCCCTCGGCCTCGATCGACTTGCACTTCGGGCAGCGCACGATCACGTTGCCGAGGCGGGCGTACTCGAACACCTCGTCGTCGGGCTCGCCGTCGTAGCGGGTGCGTGAAGTCCAGGTCTCGTGCCACATCGCGCCGCAGGGTGAACACTTCGCGACCCGCGTGCTGATGGGGCCGAAGGCCAGCTTGAAGCGCGAGTCGGTCACGAGCTCCGGCGTCGCGCAGCAGTCGGGCGCCCTCATCGCGACGCTGGAGCCGCCAGCGCCTCCATCGCCTTCATGCGCCGCTCGAACGCCGCGCGCCCCTGCTCGTACTCGGACTTGCTGGTGAGCGTGGTGGCCTTCTCGTAGTTGGCGCGCGCTGCGGCGAACTCCCCCTGCGCTTCGAGCACCACCGCCAGGTTGAAGTATGCGCCCGCGGTCTTCGGGTTGTTGGCGATCATCTCTTCGAAGGTGCGTCGCGCGTCGGCGAGCCTGCCTTCGGTCGCCTGCTTGATGCCCAGCTTGAACGCTGCGCCATCATCGAACACCAGGTACTCGACCTGTTTCGGGTGGAAGAGCTCACTCGCGACCTCTCCGGCCACCTCGCTCACCAGGCGCTCGGCGACGGTCTGCGGCAGGTCTCCTCCGACTGGCGCCGCGCGGGTTCGGGCTCTCTTCGGCGTCAGCGCCCTCGTGTCGGCGGCCACGACGTCGGTCTCGACCGCCACCATCATCGTCGGCACCACGACGTTGCCCGACGGCACCGACGCGACGCGCACGTCACGTTCGTACAGGCGCACGAACGCATCGACCGGCTCGCAGCTGCGCTCGCCACACATCTTCACCAGCACGAAGTGGCCATCGGCGCCGAGGTCGTGCTGCACGCGCTCGCGCATCACCACGCCGAGCCGCGTCTCGTGCGTGAGCACGGCGATGGTCTTCACGGGCCCGAGGCGCACCGGAGACGCCGAGCGGACCGTCACCGCGAGCCTCGGCGTGCAGGAAAACGTGAACAGCGCGCAGACGAGAGCGAACCGCATCGGGATCCACAGGTTACTCCCCGCGGAGGGGTTTGCTACGACGCGCCTCCATGGCCTCTACCCGCTACGTCCTCGCCGTCGACCAGGGAACCACCAGCACCCGCGCCGTGCTCCTCGACGCGAAGTTGAACGTGCGCGGCATCGGCCAGCAGGAGTTCACCCAGCACTTCCCGAAGGCCGGCCTCGTCGAGCACGACCTGAAGGAGATCTGGGACACCACGGAGCGCTGCATCGCGCGCGCGCTCAAGCAGGGGAAGGCGAAGGGCACGCAGATCGCCGCCATCGGCATCACCAACCAGCG
>JAUXRI010000204.1 GCA_030681895.1 Myxococcales bacterium
AGACGTGGCCCGCATCACCGACGCCGACCGCGCCGCAGTGATGACGACCAGAGCCGGCACGACGTTCATCGAGGAATACGAGCGCTCCTGTCGTGGGTGGCCAAGGCGCCCGGTGCCGCCGGAGTTCTTCGCGCCGCCGTCCTTCGCAGCGCCCACGCTGGTGCTCTCGGGAGGCGCCGACCCGGCGACCCCGCCTCGCCATGCAGCCGAGGTCGCGCGCACGCTCAAGCAGGCCACGCACCTCATCGCGCCGAAGCTGGGCCACGGCGTCAGCACGAACGGCTGCGGTCCACTCCTCGTGCACCAGTTCATCACCAAGGGCTCTGCTGCCGGCCTCGATGGTGGCTGTCTCGAGGCCATTCCCGCGCCCACGCTCTTCGAGGCGCCGACGCCATGATTCACGTCGAAGGACTCACCAAGACGTTCGTCACGGGCCGAGGGGCGCAGCGCTCCGTCATTCAGGCGGTTCGTGGTGTCTCGTTCACCGCGCCCGATGGCGCCATCACCGCGCTGCTCGGCCCCAACGGCGCCGGGAAGACGACGACGCTGCGAATGGTGTCGACGCTCGTCAAGCCCGACTCCGGCACCGCGAAGGTGGGCGACGCCGACGTCGTGAAGGACGAACTCCGCGTGCGCGCAGACCTCGGCGTGCTGTCCGACGCGCGCGGGCTCTACACGCGCCTGACCGCCAGAGAGAACATTCGGTACTACGGCGAGCTGCGAGGCATGAGCGGCGCCATCCTCGAGGACCGCATCGGCGCTTTGGCCAGTCTGTTGGAGTTCGAGCCGTTGCTGGAACGCCGCACCGAAGGCTTCTCGACTGGAGAGAAGCTGAAAGTCGCGCTCGCCCGCGCACTGGTTCACGACCCGCGACACGTTCTGCTCGACGAGCCTACCAACGGCCTCGACGTGGTGAGCGCGCGCGCGTTGCGACGCATGCTCGTGCGGCTCAAGGAGTCAGGGAAGTGCCTCGTCTTCTCCTCGCACGTGATGCAGGAGGTCGAGGCGTTGTGTGAGCGCGTCGTCGTCATCGCGAAGGGCCAGACGATGCACGAAGGCACGGTGGAAGAACTCAAGGCGCGCACGGGCAAGGCCTCGCTCGAAGACGCCTTCGTCGAGCTCGCGTTCGGGCAAGGGGTGTGACGTGCGACAGCTCGTGACGGTGCTGAAGAAGGAAGTCCTCGATGGGCTGCGGGACCGGCGCGTGTGGCTCGTGGTGCTGGTGACGGCGCTGGTGAGCGGGCCAGTGACGCTGCTGCTGGTGTCGAAGTTCATGAGCGACCTGAAGTCGAAGGCCGAGGCGCGTGAGGTGCTGGTGCAGAATGCCGCGGCCGCGCCGGCGCTGGTGAACTTCCTCGAGCGGCAGGCGCGCACGGTGAAGGCGCCTCCAGACGACGTGCGGGTGCGCATCGAGGCAGGCCGCTTCGACGACGCCGTGCTCATCATCCCCGACGGCTTCGAGGCCGACATCCGCCATGGGAAGTTGGCAGACGTCTCGGTGCTCCACGACGCGAACCGCGCGCAGTCGGTGACGGCGGCGATGACGCTCGAGCGGCTGGTGAATGGGTGGAGCCAGGAGCTCGGGCTGCAGCGCATGCTCGTGCGTGGCGTCGACCCGGCGCTGCTTCGTTCGGTGCGCTCGACGGTGGTGAGCATCGGCGCGACGCGTGGTGGCGCGGCGAGGTTGTTGTTCATGGTGCCATTGGTCGCGCTCGTCTCGGCCGTCATCGGCGCCCTCGCCATCGCCATCGACGTGACGGCTGGAGAGCGTGAACGCGGCTCGCTGGAGCCCCTGCTGATGAACCCGGTGAGCGCCGGCGCGTTGGTCGTCGGCAAGTGGCTGGCCGTGTGCCTCGCGTCGCTGGTGACGTTGACGGGCACGGTGGGCAGCTTCGCCATCGCCGGCCAGTTGGTGCGCGACGAAGGCCTCGCGGCGGCGTTCCAGTTCGGCGCGACGGAGGCCGGCTTCACGGTCGCGGTGCTCGGGCCGTTCTGTCTGCTCGTGTCCGCCGTGCTCATGCTCGCGGCGCTGTTCGCGAGGGGCCACAAGGAGGCGCAGGCCACGACGAGCTACATCGTCTCGCTCGTCTCCATCGCGCCGAGCCTGTCGATGTTCCTCTCGCTGCAGGACGCGACGTGGCAGCTGCTGGTGCCGGCGATGGGCCAGAACATGGTGCTCGCCCGCATGTTCCGCGGCAGCACGGTCTCGGCGATGGACGTGCTGGTGCCCGGCGCGGTGTGTCTGGTGCTGACGGCCATCGCGCTGTTCGCGCAGGCGCAATTGCTCAAGCGCGAGGCCATCGTGTTCGCGCGCGGGTGAGCCGTAGGCATTCAGCCTGGAGATCGAGGCGCGCCCAACCTCGAGCGGCAGTCGAAAGACGACGGCTGCCGTCAGCCCGCGGCTACTTGATGAGGTTGACGAGCTGGTCGACCTTGATGGGCAACCCGATTCCACCGGACTGCACCTGCGCGTTGAAGGCCACCTGCGCATTCCCACCGCGCGCGATGGCGAGGCCCGCACTCGCGGCCGACAAGAAGTTCACGTTCAGCGGCAGCGTCACGTTCTTCAGGCCCTTGCCCTCCATGTTGCCGAGGTCGCCCGTCGACAGCGTGCCGATGTTCGCGCCCGCGAGCGAGACCGCGCCGCTCACGCCGCTGATGGGCAACGCGTAGGTATTCCGGTTGGTGACGGCGAGGGGGAACTCGATGGTGGCGCCGCCGAAGGTGACGTTGGTGACGCGCGGGTTGCCGAACTGCACGAGCGGCACCTTCGGCACCTCGAACTGGCCCTCGGTGGCGAGCGGCAGCCGAATGACGCCGATGGGCGTGTTGACGCCGATGGCGCCCGATGCGCGATACGAGGCGAAGTCCTTCGTGAGGAACGTCTCGACCACCGCGACGAGGTCCTGGAACTTCAGCGCCGCGGGGAAGTGCAGGTCAGACGCCGAGTTCGGAGCGATCTGCAGGCCCTGCGGAGGCGCGCCCGCGATGACCTGCTTCTCTTCGACGGCGAGCGCGTACTCGATGCTCGCGAGCGAGAGGCCGACGGTGTTCGGGTTCTTCAGCTCCCAGATGGTGTCGAGGGTCAGCCCGCCCAGCGAGATGTCGTTGAGGCCCAGGTTCTTGAAGCGAAACGAGGGCTGCTGAAACGCGGTGCGCAGGAACTGCTGCAGGTACGCGCAGCCCGACGTCACGAGGGTGAAGACAGCGAGGAGGGGCAGGAGGCGTCGGTTCATGGGCGTGTGGAGCGCGCAGCAAGACGGCGCGCCAGCATTCACTATTCACGGCTTGGCGACCGCGCTCCACACATTCGCGCCGCGACGGCCGTTCAGGGAAGGAACCCGTCGACCGAGAGGTAGCGCTCGCCGGTGTCGTAGCAGAAGGTCAACACGCGGCTGCCTTTGGGGAGCTCCGGCAGCTTCTGCTTCACCGCGGCCAGCGACGCTCCGGACGAGACGCCGATGAACAGGCCCTCTTCTTTCGCGGCGCGCCGGGCGAGCTCGTACGCGTCGGTGTGCTCGACCTGAATGACCCCGTCGAGCAGCTCCTTCTTGAGGTTCTTTGGAATGAAGCCGGCGCCGATGCCCTGAATCGGGTGCGGGCCGGGAGCGCCTCCCGAGATGACGGGCGACTTCACGGGCTCGACGGCGAACACCTTCAGCTTCGGCCACTTCGGCTTGAGCACCTCGCACAGCGCCGTGATGTGGCCGCCGGTGCCCACGCCCGTGATGATGGCGTCGAGCCCTTCGGGGAAGTCGGCGAGCACCTCTTGCGCGGTCGTGCGGCGGTGCACCTCGAGGTTGGCTTCGTTCTCGAACTGCTGGGGCATCCACGAGTTGGGCGTCGACTGCACCAACTCGGTCGCGCGCGCGATGGCGCCCTTCATGCCCTTCTCACGCGGCGTCAGGTCGAACGTGGCGCCGTAGGCAGCCATCACGCGGCGGCGCTCGAGCGACATCGACTCGGGCATCACCAGCACCAGCTTGTAGCCCTTCACCGCGCACACCATCGCCAGGCCGATGCCGGTGTTGCCGCTCGTCGGCTCGATGATGACGGAGTCGGCCTTGAGGAGGCCCTTCTTCTCGGCGTCTTCGATCATCGACAACGCGATGCGGTCCTTGATGCTGGCGCCCGGGTTCGCGCGCTCGAGCTTGATCCACACCTCGTGGTCCGCGCCGAAGAGGCGGTTGATTCGAACGTGAGGCGTGTTGCCGATGGTCTGCAGAATGGAGTTCGCGCGCATGGGTCGTTTCCTGTGTGACGGAGGGACTGTCCGAACGTCCGTTTTAACGGACGGCGAGGCCTGCGTCGATGCCCTTGTTGGCGAGGGCGTCGGCGCGTTCATTTTCGGGGTGGCCGGCGTGGCCCTTCACCCAGAGCCACTCGACCTCGTGCTGGGCGGCGGCGGCCTCGAGGGCCTGCCAGAGGTCGGCGTTCTTCACGGGCTCCTTCGCCTTCGTCTTCCACCCGTTCTTCTTCCACCCGTGAATCCAGGTCTTGATGCCCTGCTGCACGTAGGTGGAGTCGGTGTGCACGCGCACCTTGATGGGCCGCTTGAGGGCCTCGAGCGCGCGGATGACGGCGGTGAGCTCCATGCGGTTGTTGGTGGTGTCGGGTTCGCCGCCGAACAGCTCGCGCTCCTTCGCGCCAGAGCGGAGCAATGCGCCCCACCCGCCCGGCCCCGGGTTTCCGCGACAGGCACCATCGGTGAAGATGTCGACGACCTCGTACGCGCTCACCGGCCGCGTCATCGCGCGGTTGTCGCCCAACCTCAACGGCTCACAGCAGCGAGAACAGATACGCCTCGACGTTGGTGTAGCCGTCGCCATCGGCGTCCTTCGACCCGTCGCTCGCGTCGGTCGGGTCGAGACCGTTCGCGCGCTCCCACGCGTCGCTCATGCCGTCGTGGTCGTCGTCGGGCGGCGCGGCCCCACCCTCGTAGACAGGAAACCCGCCGACGTCGTTCTCGCTGCCGATGATGGTACCCGTGCCCGTGCGCACCTCGTTCACCACGCGTGCGTCGATGGCATCACGCCGCGGCTTGTTCGCACCCGCGCTCGAGAGCACGGAGTCTTTCACCTGCGCCGTGGGAGTGAAGGTGGTGATGGGCGCATCGAAGGCGGTCTCTTGCCGATGCTGCGCGGGCAGCACGAGCGCTCCGTAGCCGTTGGCGACCACCGCCCATTCATCACCCACGTCGTCGAGGCGACCGGGGCCGAGGTTGCCCTGCGCGAAGATCTTCAAGGGCGCCGCCCCGCCGAGCAGCGTGTCGGCCTTCACGAGGTGGTTCACCGGGTGGCTTCGGCTGGTGCTGACGGGCAACTGCTCGCGGCTCGTCTTCGGGCCGGGCAGGTAGACGTTGCCCACCAGGTTGGTCTGGCTCACCTCGAGGAGCGGGCTGATCTCGGTGGCGACGTCCTCCCAGTCGTAGACGACGTTGTTCACCACCTCGAAGCGGCCTCCGCCCTTCAGCACCGGGTTGCGGAAGCCGTTGTGGGCCATCAGCGAGTGGTGGAGCGACGCGCACCGCGTGCCCTCGGCGTAGAGGAAGCCCGCGCTGTGGGCGCCCTTGTTGTGCCGCGGTGACGCGAGCCCCTCGGCGATGAGCGACCAGCTCACCGTGACGTCGTGCGCCTCGAAGTAGGTGCTGAAGACCTCGTCTTCGCTCCAGCCGAGGGAGACGTGGTCGAGCACCACGTTGAAGGCGTCGGCGCCCTGCCCTGACGTCTTCCCGAGAATGGTGATGGCGTCATTGTCTTGCGCAGAGGCGGCAGGGAGCACCGCGGTGCCCGGCCGGAAGCGCACGTGTTGGATGAGGACGTCGTGCGTGAAGATGGCGAGCCCTGCGCCGTTCACGAGCACGCCATCTCCAGGCGCCGTCTGCCCTGCGACGGTGAGGAACGGCTCGGTCACCGACACGATGCGCTCGAGCGTGATGACGCCGCCGACCCGGAAGACCACGATGCGCGGGCCCTTCGTGAGCAGCGCCTCGAGGAGCGAGCCAGGCCCGCTGCTCGCGAGCGTCGTCG
>JAUXRI010000227.1 GCA_030681895.1 Myxococcales bacterium
GAAGAGGAGCACGTCGCGGTTCTCTTCATCGCGGAAGTACTCGGCGATCGAGAGGCCCGAGAGGGCGACGCGGGCGCGGGCTCCAGGCGGCTCGTTCATCTGGCCGAACACCAACACGCACTGCGACTTGCCGGGGACGAGCGAGATGCGGCCCTTGTCGTCCGTCTTGATGTGGCCCTTCTCGTCCTTCTGGCAGGCGATCACGTCGGCCTCCTGGAATTCCTTCCAGAGGTCGTTGCCTTCGCGGGTGCGCTCGCCGACGCCAGCGAACACCGAGAAGCCACCCTTCTCGATGGCGGCGTTACGAATGAGCTCCTGCAGGAGCACCGTCTTGCCGACGCCGGCGCCGCCGAACAGGCCGATCTTGCCGCCGCGCGTGAACGGGCAGAGCAGGTCGACGACCTTGATGCCGGTTTCGAACGGTTCGATCTTCTTGCTCTGCTCGGTGAACGAGGGGACGGGGCGGTGAATCGGGTAGAACTTCTTGGCCCCGACGGGACCGAGCTCGTCGACCGGGTCCCCGGTCACGTTCAAGATGCGGCCGAGCGTCTCAGGGCCCACCGGCACCGAGATGGGCGTGCCCGTGTTCTTCACCGGCATGCCGCGCGAGAGCCCGTCGGTCGAGTCCATCGCGATGCAGCGCACGGTGTTCTCGCCGAGGTGCTGGGCGACCTCGACCGTCAGGTTGTCGACCTCGGCCGAGATCGTCGGGTTGGTCAGCTTGAGGGCCGTGTAGACCTCAGGCAGCCCGCCGGGCGGGAACTCGACGTCGACGACGGGTCCGAGGATCTGGGTGATGCGGCCGTTGGTGGTCGAAACAGAAGCGCTCATGGCGCGGCGCGCGTAGCACAGAGCGTCAGCAGTTCAAGGCGGATCAATGGGTCGCACGCCGTGATGTGAGCCGCGCTTCACTCTCGTATGCGGCTGGCTCCGGCTCCGCGGAAGAGCGGCTATGGTCGTTCCGTGCGCTGGACCACGATCAGTTTGCTGCCGATGGTGCTCGCGGGTTGCAGCTTTCCCACGGGCGTGAACTTCAGGTGCGAGTCAGACGGAGGCTGCCCGGACGGCCTTCGGTGCGTCGCGCTCGACGAAGGCCGGTACTGCATCGGCGATGACGGCGGTGCGGCGGCTGGTGGAACCGCGGGTGGCGGAACGTCAGGTGGCGGAATCGCAGGCGGCACGTCAGGTGGCGGAGTCGCAGGCGGCGGAGTCGCAGGTGGCGGAGTCGCAGGTGGCGGAGTCGCAGGCGGCGGAGTCGCAGGCGGCGGAGTCGCAGGTGGCGGAATCGCAGGTGGCGGAATCGCAGGTGGCGGAATCGCAGGTGGCGGAATCGCAGGTGGCGGAATCGCAGGCGGCGGCGGCGGCGGCGGAATCGCAGGCGGCGGGGCCGCAGGTGGCGGAATCGCAGGTGGCGGAATCGCAGGTGGCGGAATCGCAGGTGGCGGAATCGCAGGCGGCGGCGGCGGCGGCGGCGGCGTCGGCGGCGGAATCGCAGGCGGCGGGGCCGCAGGTGGCGGAATCGCAGGCGGCGGAATCGCAGGCGGCGGAATCGCAGGCGGCGGCGGCGGAGTCGCAGGCGGCACGTCAGGTGGCGGAGTCGCAGGTGGCGGAACGTCAGGTGGCGGAACGTCAGGTGGCGGAACGTCAGGTGGCGGAACGTCAGGCGGCGGAACGTCAGGCGGCGGAACGTCAGGCGGCGGAACGTCAGGCGGCGGAACGTCAGGCGGCGGAGCAGCAGGCGGGACGGCAGGCTGTGGCGCGCCGTTCGACCCGCTCGACACCTATTTCGTGAGCGCCGACGGCGGCAGCGACACCAACGCCGGCACCTCACCCGCCGCGGCCTTTGCGACCATCGATCGCGCACTCTCGCGAACGCAGCGCAGGTCGGTCATCGCCATTGCGCCTGGCTTCTACAACGAGGCGCTCACCATCAGCGGTGTCCACTCTGGGCGCACGCTGACGGGAGGTTTTCTGCCCGACTGGGCACGCGACTGCACGGCATCGGCGCGGGGCCGCACCGTCATTCAAGGTTCAGGCGTGGGCCTCGAGTTCGTCTCGATCTCCGGCGATCCGGTCACCGTGCGACAGTTGACGGTTCGATCGGGCGACACCAGCCTGAAGAACGGGTCGACCTATGGGCTCCGTGCGACGGCGGCGAACGTCGCGCTGAACGACGTGGTGGTGAGTGCGAACGACGCGAGCAACGGGGGCACGCCGACCGACCCCGCTGCGACGACGGGCACCACCTCATGCGCTGGAACGACCGACTGCTCCAGCGGTAGCACCGGCGCACGCGGCGCCATGGGCCGTCCGTCGGATGGCGGCTGGTTCGACGTGACTGGTTATCTGGCCGGCCACGGCGCGGTTGGATCCTCTGGTGGGTCTGGCTTCAACGGCACGGTCGCGCCGGTGCCCGTTCCGACGTCGTGCGCCGTCGGTTGCGGCACCACACCCAGCTGCAGCAACCAGATGCTCGCTTGCCCCGTCACCACGTCAGGGATGAGCGGTTCCCCCGGCCGGTGTGGCTGTGGTGGCCTCGCTGGAGCAGGCGCCCCCGGTGGCATCGGCGCTGGCGCGTCGATTGCGCTGTTCGCTGCTGGAGGCAGCACCGTCGTGGTGACGAACTCGAGGCTCGAGTCAGGCGCTGGCGGCGTCGGTGGATCAGGTGCCGATGGAGGCGCTGGCGCCCGTGGGTCGCTCGGCGCCCGCGGCAACCCGTTCAGCTGCTCCGACCCGACTGGAGCGAGCTGCAATCGCTCCCTCTGCGCCTTTTCCTGCACCCTCGCGGCGCAGCTGATGAACGTGCCGGGGGCTGGCGACGGCGGCACCGGAGGAGAAGGCGGGCAGGGCGGCCCGGGAGGACCTGGCGCAGGCGGGCCTTCCATCGGCGTCGTCTCGGTCTCGAGTTCGGTGACGCTGACCTCGACCAACGTCAACGCGGGGCCGGGTGGAGCGGCTGCTCCTGGCGGCAAAGCGGGTTTCTCGCGGCAGGTCCTGACGATTCCGTAGCTGCTACGGCAGCGCGTGGAACAGCGGCGTGCCCTTCGCTCCCGGGTAAAACGCAGGGCCCTGCGCGCTGCCGAGCGACGAGCCGGTGATGATGGTGTCGGGCACCGTCGGCGCTCCCGAGCCGGTGCTCACGGTCAGCTGGGCAGGCGAGAGCCGCGCGAGCGCGCCGGCGCTGTACGGCAACCACAGCCCACCACCTTCGTCGAACGCGAGCCCCTCGAGCACCGCACTGACCGAGATCGAGATGCGCACCAGCGGCGTCGCCGAGCGGGGGCCCGTGCCAGTCAGCTCTGCCGCGGGCACGGCGAACACGAGGTTCAAGCCGAAGTCGGAGCTCCACAGGTTCCCGTCTTTGTCGAACGCGAGCGTGTCGGGCTTCAGCGCAGAGGGGTCGGCCGGCTGGTCTGACTTGCGGGCCTTCAGCCGGCGCGTGGCCGTCGCCGAGGTGCCTTCGAGTGAGGCCGCGTCGTACCGCAGCAGCTCGTCGGTCGACCCGTCTGAGACCCAGAGGTTGCCGTCCTTGTCGAAGGCCAGGCCCGAGACCGCCATGAAGCCGGTCAGCGTCAGTGAGGGCGTGACGGTGCTCGAGCCTTCGAGCGACGCCGCCGGCAACTTGTAGACCTCACGCTTGCAGCTCGAGCCCACGAAGAGGTTGCCGCTCCTGTCGAAGGCGAGGGCGCTGGCTCGCGGGAAACAGTTCACGCCCGGCACGTCGATGCGGCGATCGGCCATCGGCGCAGCAGGTGTGGCGAAGCCCTCGGCCGGGAAGCGCGCGATCAACGGGTCGACCGTCGTGTTGCCCAGGGCCCAGAGGTTTCCCTCTTTGTCGAACGCCGTCGACGCGCTCGCGACGAGGTTGGCGTTCCACGACGAAGCGACGGTGCCCGTGGTGGCGAGGCTCGCCGAGTCGAAGGCGTGCGTGCTGCCCATGCCGCCCGAGCCGTTGCCGACCCACAGCCGGTTGCTGGTGGCGACCTTCGTCCACGTCACCGTGACGGCTTGCGTGGCGTCCTTCACGAGGCAGAAGTTGGGCGCCGAGACGCGCGCGGCGTAGACGGATCGAACGAGCGGATCGCTGACGGTGACGAGGCCACCCGCGACCGCCCAGGTCCCTGCGCCCACCATCACCGTCTGCCCCATCGTGAGCGTCTGCGACGTCGGGCCCATCAACGTCACCGTGCCGTCCGTGCCTGCGGGCAAGCCCGCGAACGTCACCGCGATCGAGCCGGTGCCGGTCGTCGCACACGCGCCAGGCGGAGGCGGGCAGGCACACAGCAGCAGCGCGCTGGAGATCACGAGCAGGGCTGGAGTTTTCATGAACGAGGAACGAAGCACAGGCCCTGCCAACGCTCCACGGCCAGAAGCCGGCTGGTTGTCGTGGGGCTCCGTGACGTCTGACGTCACAGGTGGCCGCAGTGGCGTCGCGTGTCACGCGCTACAGTGCTGCGCTCTCGAAGCCTGCGAAGGAGCTCAGACATGGCGTACCAGTGCCCGACGTGTGGTGAAGCGGCGCAGCGTGGTGGTGACCGGACGGCGCAGGCAGCGGCAGGGTTGGTCGGTCTGCTCCTGTACTCGGCGTTCGCGGGCTACTCGTGCGCGAAGTGCGGGAAGATCGAACGCGCGTCGTTTCCTCCCGAGGTGCGCGCGACGATGACGCGAAACTCGGTGTTGATGGTCGTCGGAGCGCTCGTTCTGCTCGTCGCGCTCGTCGGGCTGATGGCTGCGCTCAACTGAACCGGCTCAGAACAGCGCGTAGACGAAGGGCGTGACGTACGCGAGGCCCTGGGTCAGCACGAGCAACACCGCCGCGAGCAGCAGCACCACCAGCAGCGGGAGCAGGACGAGCCTGTTCTGCTTCGCGAAGTGGCCGACGAGGTCTTTGAGCGTTCGGACGGACAGCACGGCGGCAGCATCGCTCACGACTTGCGAATGAGCACGTCCTCGACGACCAGCGCGTCGGCGGAGTGGCCGAGGAAGAACGCGAACGCGTCAGCCACCGACGCGACGATGGGCTCGCTCTTTCCGTTGAGTGAGGTGTTGAGCACGACGGGTGTTCCCGTCTGCCGGCCGACCGCGTCGATGACGGCTCCGAACGGTGTCGAGGGCAGCACGGTCTGCACGCGCGCGGTGCCATCGACGTGGGTGACGGCCTCGAGCACCGGCTTCGCTTCGTCTCTCACGTCGGCCACCGTCACCATGAAGGGCGCGAGGTGTGAGGCGTAGGGACCGAAGAAGCGTGAGGCGTCGGCCTCGAGCACCGCTGGCGCGAACGGGCGAAACGGCTCGCGGCGTTTGATGACGCGGTTGAGGCGCTCCTTCACCGCGAGCGGCGTCGGGAGCGAAAGCAACGAACGATGGCCGAGCGCGCGCGGGCCCCACTCAAAGCGGCCTTGAACGAAGGCGACGACGTCTCCCCTTGCGAGGAGCGCCGCCACGTCAGTCGGCGGGTTCGGCAGTGAGCTCATCTTGAGGCCGAGCGATGTCGCGATGCTGCGTGCGTCATCGGCGATGGCGGGAAGGCCCCAGGCGCCGTGCTCCATCGGAGTGACGCGTGGCGCGCGCGCGTCCAAGGCGCCGAGGAGGGCGGCTCCCAGCGCTCCACCAGCGTCGCCAGCGGCGGGTTGAACGAAGACGTCTCGAAAACCGGCGCTGCGTGCGAGGCGGGCGTTCGACACGGCGTTGAGCGCGACGCCTCCAGCGAGACAGAGCGCGTCGGCCTGCGTGCGGGCCTTCGCTCGGCGCGCGAGCCCCAGCATCGCGTCCTCGAGCACCGCCTGGAGCGTGCAGGCGACGTCGGCGAAGCGTTGGTCTGCAGAGTCGGAGAAGTTCCACGGTGTGCCCGGCGTGCGACGTGGACCCAGGAGCGCCTCGAGCTTCGAGGAGAACCCGACCTCGGTGTTCGCGTGCGCGTCGAAGTACTCGAGGTGGAGCTCGAAGCTGCCGTCAGCTGCGAGCGTGACGAGCTTCTCGAACTCGGTGCGAAATCGTGGCGTGCCGAACGCGGCGAGGCCCATCACCTTGTACTCGCCTTCGTTCACCTCGAAGCCGCACCACGCCGTCAGCGCCGAGTAGAGCAGGCCGAGGGAGTGGGGGAAGGTGATGCGCTCCAGCAGGGTGAGCGTGGTGCCTTCGCCGAGCCACAGCGCGGTCGAGGTCTCTTCGCCGACGGCGTCGACG
>JAUXRI010000230.1 GCA_030681895.1 Myxococcales bacterium
CGAAGATGCGGCGGCCTTCGGGGCGCTCCCACTCGAACGAGATGAGTCCCGGCGGCGCCTGGCCGATGAGTGCGGCGCGCACCACGTGCGCCAGCACCTCGGAGGGGATGAGCTCGGTGATGACGCGCTGGCGCGGGTCGGTGCCGTTGGTGCGGAACAGCGCGAGGGCCAGCTCGTTGGCCTCGACGATGCGGGCGTCGGCGTCGACGACGAGCACCACCGCCGGCGTCGCCTGGAACGCCACGTCGATGATGGGCGCCACGAGGAGCGCCGCGACGAAGCCGTCGGGCGTGGGCGCGACCGCGACGCCGCAGACACCGGTGGTGGCGTGCTCGAGCAGCGAGGCGCAGCGCTCGAGGAGCACCTGACGCCAGCCCTTCGACGTCGCCAGGAAGGGGACGACGCCGTCGAGGCGCTGACCGACGACCGCACGGCCCAGGGCGCCCTCGGCGCGCGCGTCGGCGCTCACGATGACGCCAGAGGCGTCGAGCGTCAGCAGCCCGCGGGTGACGCCGCGCGACGCCTGACTCAACAAGTCGAGGAGCACGGCGTACGGTGACGTCTCGTTCATGGGCCCCAACGAAGTGAGACGCGCATCGAAGCACCTTCGGCGATGGATGATCCATCTCATGCAGTCTGTCGCCACGCGACCGACAGCTTGGACGAGGTGAGTCCCTCGTGACCGCGGCATCGATGCACCCCGAAGAACGTGGGGGGCTCCTGCCAGTCTCATGGAGTTCCGCTGCTCTCGCGACGGGGTGTCAGGCGCGGCTGACACCGTGAAGACGGTGCGGTCGAGTCAGCGGAAGTACGTCTCGGCCTTCGCGAACGCCGTGGCGCCCACGATGCCTCCGGTGCGGCGGCCCACGAAGTCGTCAGGCTCGATGTGAATGCCGCCCCACAGTCGTGATTGACCGGCCTGGTCGGCCGCGTCGTACCAGGTGGCCCACTGGAGCTTGAGCGCCACGCTGGGTCCCTTCTCGAAGGTGAGCGCGATGTCCTTCGCGATGGCGGCTTCTCCGAGGCCACCCGGCACGTAGGCCGAGCCGGTCGCCAGCGTCATCACCTCGGCAGCCGCGCGGCTGAAGGTGCTGTGCCCCGAGGTGAAGCCGGGGAAGGCGGGCGTGACGAAGTTGCGCTTCTGGTACGGCACCCACTCGGCGGCCCGCACCCAGTTGACGCCCGACACCTGCAGCTTGAAGTCGCCCGGTTCGCCGACCCACACGTGAAGGGCGAGCTCTCCGACGAAGCCTGCGAGGTGGGCGTGGCGCTGACCCGGGGCAGACGACTCGGCGGTGATCAGCTCGATGAGGCCGGGCTCGAGCGGCAAGCCGTCGGGGTGGTACGAGGGCAGGGTGCGGTCGGTCGACTGCCCGCGCGCGGCGGCCGAGCGGATGATGGTGATGGGCCGCGAGCACGTGAAGGCGCGCTTGATTTCCCAGGCGGCGATGGCGGCGTCGTGCACGGCACCGTTGAGCGTGAGGTACAGGCGCACGTCCCACTCGAGCGCGTCGAGCGCAGGCCCCTGGCCCTTCCACCTGCGGGTGAACATCGGGTGGTCCGAGGCCTGGTTGGCGACCACGTTCCAGTGGCCCGGCGGCGTCTCGGACTTGGGGCCATCGGCCCAGAACTCGGCGAGCACCCGCGAGAAGTCGCCCAGCGGCACCAACTGCGGCGCGTAGGGCTGGCCCGTCACGGGGTTCATCGGGTGGCCGGTGCCGGCGTTGCTGCCGAGCGGGTTGTTGCCATACGCGCCGGGTGAGATGTCTTTCAGCTCGGCGCCGGGCGCGAGCTTCGAGCTCTTCCGAATGACGTCGACGGCCCACTCCATGGTGGCCGGCGTGATTTTCGGCGGCGGTCCCGGGTCTGCGTACAGCGAGGTCGGCGTCGCGCGGGTCATCGCGAACGGCTTCACGTCACGCCACTGCGCGCCGATGTAGCCCTGCACGCCGGCCGCGATGGGAATGCCGTTCTGCGTGGCGGCGATGGCGAGGTCGAGCGGCTGCCACTGGTCGATGTCCATCGCCGGCGTGCGCGTCGCCGACTCGACGGCGATGGGCGGGTTGACGGACTTGAACATCGTGGTGTCGCCGTAGTTGTTCGCCTCGTTCGAGCCGTCGCCGACATGCGCGTCGATGATGGCTTTGCCGATGCGGTTGCCGACGGCGCGCGGTGAGTCTCCGGTCAGCGTGACGTCGTTGGCGTCGTAGCCCTGCTTCGCCATCAGCGCGCGGTAGCAGGCCTGTGACACCTTGCCGCCGATGGCGTTTTTGTAGCGGTGGTCGAGCACGCGGAAGGCGGCGTAGCTGACGGCCTCGTCACGGGCGGCGGCCACGTTGGTGGCGGTGAGGCGCTCGGCGGTGAAGACGGGCTGCGCGCTCGGGCTGTAGGCGGCCCACGCGTCCCACATGGCGGCGCTGACGTGGAAGAGGTTGCGCGCGTGCACGGTGGGGCGGGGCAGGTCGCGCCGAATCGACGCCATCATCTGCTCGTTCCAGCGGCGGGCGACCGAGGCCGACGGCACCGGGTCGATGTCTTTCTCGGGGCAGGTCGGCGCCAGAGGCATCGGCTTCTCGGGCTGGGTGTAGGTCGGCCGCTTCGGGCCATAGTGGAGGATGGCGCCGAGCTTGAGGTCGCTGATGACGTTGCCGCCGACCGTCCACAGGCCACCCTGCGGGTCGACCCACGCAGCGTGCAGCGACTCGACGCCGGCGCCGTTGGTGGTGACGCGCGTCCACTTGCCGCTCTTGCGCTCGAACACCGCGCCGCCTTCACCGGTGGCGTAGGTGACGGTGCCGTTGCTCGCGACGCCCTGCAGCAAGCCGGGCAGCCCGTCGACGGCCGGCGCGACGAAGGCATCGCCCTGCTTCTCGAGCAGCGTGCCCATGCGGCCGCCGCCGACCACGAAGACGTCTGTGCCTGCGCCCGCAATGGTGAAGAGCGTCTCGGTGCTGTTGCTCTCGAGGCGCGTGAGGGGGCCATCACCGGTGCGGCGCAGCACGAGACCGTCGGCGCCGACGAAGTACGCCTCGGTCGCGGTGCCCCACACCTTGAAGAGGCCGGGAATCTCGCCAGCCCGGCGCGGCAGGTCGGTCGGGAGCAGCAGGGAGCTCCACGTGGTGCCGTCGTAGTGCCAGATGAAGCCGCTGCGGCCCGAGGTGTTGCTGCCCACCGCATACACGTCGGTCGGTGAGCGGCCCCAGACGCCGAACACCGTCTGGCGCGCGAGGCCCGGCGTGAGGTGACGGGTGACGACGCCGTCTTTGAGCTCCACCACCACGCTGGTCGCGCCACCAATCATCACGTGGCCCGGCGCGAACGCGTGAACCCACCACAGCGGGCTCGTCACGCCCGGCACGGCGACGCGCGTGAAGGCGGTGCCGTCGAAGTGCAGCACGAGGGGACCCTGGCCCGTGTCGGCGCCGACAGCCCAGACATCTTTCTCAGACGTGCCACCGACACCCATCAGCGCTTCGTCCAATCCGCTGGCGAGGGTCTGCCACTCGCCTGTCGGTCCGGTCGGGCAGCCCAGCGTGAAGAGGCTCAGCGCCCCAATGGCAAGACATGACGTCAGCGATTTCATGGTCACCCTTTGCAGATGTTGGAGCAGTAACTTCCAGCGTTCGGACCACACCGGAAGGTTGCGCGCGCTGTGCCAGCGGCGAGGACCCGACCCATAGCGTCCTTTGCTTTCACCGTGAAGAGCAGCTCCCTATCAATCACGTCGATGCCCACTGGCGTCGGGCACATGAAGACGTTGACGGGTGTCGGACTGGCCCACGTTGACACGCGAAAGAGGCCCAGGTCCCACTGGCGAGTGCCAGTACTGACCAGCTTGTCGTCGCTCGCGCGCACCACGCGGTGCTCGAACGTCACCTCGCCGACGCCACCCTCGGGGAGCGCGTAGTTGACGTTGACGTGGAAGCCGCCCTGCGAGCCGGGAATCGCGAACGCGTCGCCGGTGAGCGGTATGGGCGCGCCGCTCTCGTCGAGCGTGGTGAGCTCGAGGGGCGCGACGAGCTCGCCGCCATCAGGCAGCACGCCGCCGTCGGGGTTCGGGTTCGGAGGACCGCACGCGGCCATCGTCACCCCTGCCATCACCATCAGGACCAACCGCATCATCGTGCACCCCGGAAATGACTCGACCCGCTGCGAGCTCGTCTGTTCAAGCACGAGACCTCAGCGGGCCGAGAGCCTACGGCAAGGAAGCGATGATCAGCTCGCGCGGCGGCGGCGCAGGAAGGCGACCAGCGCGAGCAGCCCGAGGCCAGCCGGGTCGACGACCGAGCAGCCGCTGAGCTTCGCGATGGGCTTCGAGTTGTCGAGCTCGACGACGGGGCTGCCCTCTTCAGCGAGGGTCTCGACGCGCAGGGCGCTGGGGCCCGCGGCGAGCTCACGCTCGGGCGAAGCGCTCTGGCCTTCCGGGTACTTGATGCTCCAGCCCTGCTCGGTGATGAGGCGGCCCGGCGAGCTGAAGGTGTTGCCGGCGACGCCGCAGTTCACTTCGTAGGTCGCGTTGTGGTCACGCGGCACTCCGGGGAGCGAGGGGTTGTACGAGAACACCGGGTCGCGGGTCATGTCCTGGGGCGAGAGCGTCGTGTAGAGCCGGGTCAGCGTCGGGTAGGCCCGCAGGAGCGCGCCGGCTTCGCGGACCGGCTTGACGATCTTCTCGAAGATCTCTCCAGCGAGCGCCGAGGGGTTGAACGCGAGCTGGTAGCCGATGAACCGCGACGGGTTGTTCGTGCGGTACTCGCCCAGGTAGTACGACAGGCGGCGAAGGAACTCGTCTTCGGTGGTGATGCCCTTGAGGTCGGCGGGGAATGGAATCGCAGCCAGCACGAGCGCCTTCAGGTTCGGCGGGAGCACCTGCTGCTGGGACGGGAAGCCGCGGCCGCTCTGCTGCTGGCTGGCCGGCACCGGGATGAAGCCGTTGTCGAAGAGGTGCTGCACGAAGGTGCCGGGCTCGGTCTTCGCGGCGAGGGCGTCCTGGGTGCCGAAGCGCGAGGCCGGGTCGAGCACGTCTCTCATGACGTCAGAGGTGCCGGCGTACTCGGTGATGAACGCGTGCTTCTCGGGCGCCTCGGAGATCGCCTTGATGACGACGTCATTGTAGTTGCGCGCCTGGTTGAGCCAGTCGAGCTGCGCGTCGTTGATGACGACGTGGCGGTAGTTGCGGGGAATGGCGCGGCCCTGGCCCAGCATCCACACCTGAATGCCCATGTTCGGCTGGGCGGCGACGCTGGTGAGGATGATGGGAATCATCGGCTTCTCGCTCGGGTACTCGAGCACCACCGGCTGAATGTCACCGGCCGACTTGCCCGACTGGAGCTTGAGCGCGAGGAAGAAGCTGCCGGGGTTGATGTACGGGCCAACCACGTCTTCGGTGCCCACGGGGATGAAGTAGCGGTTGTCGGCGAGCCACTTGAGCATCGCGTCTTTGTTGTCGGCCTTCAGCACCGCGTAGTCGTAGGGCCCGATGGACGACTGAATGACGAGGGGCGAGCCGTCGCCGCTCTCGGCAGAATCGACCCCACCACGCGCGCTCGGCGCTGCCGTGCCGAAGCCGTTGAAGCCCAGGTTCCCGCAGTTGCCGGTCGCCTTCACCTGCACGAAGTAGCGCGGCTGGGTGGTGGCGATGAGCTGCGTGAAGAGCTCCTCGGTGCCGAGCTTGAGCGTCGGCACGCTCGGCACGGGGAGCAGCCACCCGAAGTCCTTCGCGTCACCCGCGTACTGAATCTGAATGTGCGCGGTCACCTTGCCATTCGCGGTCGCGAAGAGAATCCGCTCGCCGGCCTGCACGATGGGAACGCTCGGGTCAGGCGGGGCGAAGCAGCCACACGCGTCGGCGCGGCCTGACCACGTCGCGACGGCGACGGTGGCGGTGAGCAGGATGGTCGAGATGGTCTTGATCAAGTGGTGTCCTCGGAAGCGGTTGTTTCGGCCGTGGCGACCCTCGCAGGGTTTGTGCCACCAAAGAGTCTGGCGAAATCAACCGGTTCAGAGGTCAGTGCGTCTCGGGACCCCGTGATTCCCGTCAGGTCACCATGGAAATCTGACGGATCACGGCAACACCGTGACGTCGAGGTGCTCGACGGCGCGGCTCTTCAGCGAGCACGTGGCGAAGCCTTCACAGCGCTCGATGGGAATGCGCGCGACTGAAACGACGACCAGCGTGTAGTCACCCGGCGCGACAGGGGTGTTGAGGCGCCAGGTGCCGTCGGCTTCCGGCTCCTGCGTCTCGGCCACCTCTCGGCTCGAGCTCAAAGGCTGCCCCGGCGCGGGGCGGAACTCGAAGGTCGAGACACCCTGACGAAACGCGGGAGCCAGCGCGACGACGAACGTGGTCCCCGCTCGAACGCGATTCTGTTGAAGCGTGGGCGGTGCGGGAAAGGCGCCTGCACTCTCGACGATGAAGCCCGGGCGGTCGAACTCGATGCGCAGCGGTGTTCCCGGCGGGGTGTGGGCTGTCGACTCGGCGACCTCGAGAGGAACTCGGTCCGGGTCGACTTCGAAGATGGAGGTCGCGCAGAAGGTGGAGGGGTTGACGTAGTTGGTGAGGGTCGGTCGCTCGCCACCGAGTTCGCGTTGGCGCAGCGCGAACCCGTTGACGGTTCCGTCGGCGACGGTCGCTGGACAGTTCTCTGCTGCGCCCGAGAGCGTCAGCCTCGTGAAATCTGCCTGCTGACTGCCCTCAATGTCGATGGCAAGCGGCCCTGACGCATCGAGTGGGGTGCCGCCATTGCAGGCCGCGAGACCAGGAAGGATGAGAAGCCAGAGGAGTCGGGTCGAGGTCATGGCGGCGAGGCAGTGCGAGGGTCGTGCCTCGTCATGCCGCCCGTGAACGCCCCCCCCTTCCGTGTCGCGTGTGCAACCGAATGGCAGGCAGGTGTGCAGGCGTTTGCACGCTCTCGACCCTGGCCCACCTCGGCCACTGCGCTGCTGCCCGTCAGGAGCACCCGGTCTCGAAATCTGACGGCCGGTCGCGGCGACGGCGATACAACAGGGCGGTGCCTCCGGTGCTCGGCCTCATCGCAGTGAACGACGTCTACTCGCTCGAACACCTGCCCCGGCTCGCGACGCTCATCGCTCACCACCGCGCCTCGGGGAAGGCAGACCGCTGGCTCGTCGTGCTCGCGGGTGACTTCGTCGCGCCCAGCGTGTTGTCGAGCCTCGATGGCGGCAAACGCATGGTCGAGTGCCTCAACGCGGTCGGCGTCACGCACGTGGTGTTCGGCAACCATGAAGACGACGTGCCGGTGTCGGAGCTCTCGGCCCGCGTGCGCGAGTTCCGCGGCGTGTGGCTCGGCACCAACGTGCACGGCTTCGAGCCGCCGCTGCCGACGTGTGACGTCATCGACCTCGGCGGCCGGCGCGTGGGGCTGGTGGGCGTCGTGATGGATGACGGCAACGTCTATCGCCGGCCTCCGTTCGGTGGCGCGACGTTGGAGCACCCGAACGAGGTGGTGGTGCGTGAAGCGGCGCGACTGCGGCGTGACGAGCGCTGCGACACCGTCATCGCCATCACCCACCAGTGGCTCAAAGACGACCAGGCGCTCGCGGCGAGTGGGGTGGTGCCGCTCATTCTCGGCGGCCACGAGCACGACCCGCACCTCGAGCGCACGGAGCACGCGGTGCTGAGCAAGTCGGGAATGGACGCCGTCAACGCGGCGGTCGTCACCGTCACGCTCTCGATGCCGCCGACGGTCGAGGTGACGCATGAGCTCGTCGCGCCGTACGCAGACGACGTCGCGCTGCGAAGGCTGGTCGACGAGGCCAACACGTTCGTGGAGCGGCTCTCGGGGGCGGTGCTGTTGCCGACGCTCGTGAGCCCGCTCTCGTCCGAGGGCGGGCGCTCGCGACAGACGACGATGGGCACGTTCGTCTGCTCCTCACTGCGAGACGCGTTGGATGCAGACGCGGCGTTGTTCAACGGTGGCGGCATGCGCGGCTCCGAGACGCACCGCGACGTCTTCACCCTCGGCGACCTGCAGAACGAGCTGCCCTTCGACAACGAGGTGGTGCTGGTGACGTTGAGCGGCGCGGTGGTGAAAGACGCGGTGGCCACGTCGCGCCGGCACGCACCTCGAGGTGATGGTGGCTTTCTGCACGTCGACGACCGCATGACGGTGGGCGCCGATGCGCGCACGGTGACGCACGTGGCGAACGCTCCGCTCGACGAGGCGCGGGACTACCGGGTGGCGGTTCCGCGCGGACACCTGCTCGGGCTCGACCGCATCGAGCCGTTCCTGCGGCTGGCTCGCGAGCGGCCCGAGGTGATTCCACCGTCGGGGAGCGGCAAACCTCCACGGCTCATTCTGCTCGACGCTTTCGTGCGCGCTCGGGTGGCGGCGCTCGGTGGCTTCGACGCGCTCGACCACGACCACGACGGCAAGGTGACGCGCGCCGACCTCGCGAAGGCGCTGGAACAGGCGACCGGTGCTCCGCCGAGCGAGGCGACGGTGTCATTGGTGCTCGCGACCCTCGACGTGAATCATGATCAGGTAATCACCAGCGACGAGGCGGCGAAGCCGAAGAGGTGACGTTCACTCGACCGGCTCGGGCCCGTCCCAGGTGATGACCTCATTCCACTCGTCCACGACGGCGCTCGGTTGACCGCTCATCATCCCGTACCCGGACCGTGGTGAGGCTGCATCGAGCACCTCACGCGCTCTGGCCGCGTCAATCCACGAGATGAGCGCGCTGCGCTCCCAGCCGGAACAGCAGCCCGTCCCGACGTACTGCCACCTGCCAGGGACCTTCCCGAGCACCGTCGCAGTGCCCGTCGTGACGTCGAGGAGGGCCACCTCGAGCGTCCACGGCACCGGCTTCTCCCACGTCTGCTTGTCGAAGCTCCGCGTCGCGCCGTGAAGCGGTCCCTCCCGAACGAGGATGACGCGCGCGCCGCGGACCCGGTCGATGCCCGGCGCGACGCCGAAGCCCTCGGGGAGTGGGAGCACGAGCGGCGGCTGGCCGGCACGAAGCACCCGGACAAACCCTGTGTCTCCGACGATGAGCCGCGCGCCGTCGAAGGCCAGGATGTCGGCCCACGCGTTCGGCATGTCGAGCACCCGCAACGCAGGCCGCGAGGGGTCGAGGTCGCAGACGATGCGGCTGAACAGCAGCAACACCAACACGCCGCCCACGGGCCGGGCGCTCACGTTGGCCACCAACGGCGTCATCGCGCCGCTCACGCGGTCGAACACGAGCCTCGCGTAGAGCTCGTCGACGACCACGAAGCGACGCTCGTCCACCCGGTGCAGCGAATACTTCGAGGAAGAGGAGGAGAGGCTCGTCAGCGCTCCGTCGAGTCGCACGAAGGGGCCGCTGGTGTCGACGCTGACGCTCGTGTCGGGCGCGGCTGCAGGAAAGTGGAAAGCAGGCGCGACGGTGAAGACCGTCGAGACGGCGGCGAGGAAGAGCATGCGCGCGATGAACGCTCGTCGAGCCGGAACGATCTGTAGCGTCTTGGCGTTCGTGATGCCGAGTGCACCACCCGAACGTCGTCGACGTGAACGCGGGCTCAGGGCGCCGTGTACAGGGCCTGCACCTCGAGGCTCGTGTCCTGCGGCGTCATCGTCAGGTCGGCGTCGATGCCCACCGAGTCGCCTCGTGACGGCGCGCGCGTGGTGAAGAAGTTCACGTCGCGGTCGACCACCGTCGTCACCTTGTAGGTGCCAGCGTGCACGGTCGGAATCCGCACGACGGCGCTGGTCGCTCCGGCGGCGACGCGCACCTTCACGCTGCGGCTCGCGTTGCATTGGAACGTTGGAAAACACGGCGTCGTCGTGAGCAACGCCCAGACGTCGGCGTCGGCGGTGAGCGGCGCGGGCCAGCGCACGGTGAGCGACAGCGCGCCCATCGTCGGCCACGGCGCCGAGCCGTCGCCCCTCGAGGTGAGCGTCGCCGGGTATGGCATCGGGAGCGTTCGCGGCTCGGCACGTCGCGCGCTCCACCACACGTGCTGGTTGCCGCGGACCTTCACGTCGAAGGTGAGTTGATCAGCCGTCGCGAAGGTGAAGCGCGCGTCGAGGTACGTGCAGCCCCTGTCGACCGAGCAGAACCGGTATCGTCCCGCAGCGTCGTCACGCTCGATGAGCGTGGTGCGCGTGTCGCGCAAGACGCCCTGGAAGAAGCCGCCGTTGCGGTACGACAGCACGTCTGTCCCTGCGTACGTCTCGATGGAGAACCCGAAGCGCAGCGTGTTCATCGCGTCGAGGTCGGTCTGCCCGAAGAGGAAGCCGTCTCCCACGCCGCGGAAGTCGACGGCCATGATGGGGAAGTCGCCGAGCGGCGTCATGGTCGCAGGGCCCGCCCACAGCCCTGCGAGCTTCGAGAAGAACGCGAGGCCCGCGACGCCCGCGTCCGTCGTGCCTGCGTCGACCGTCACCCCGGCGTCGGTGAGGGTGCCCGCATCTGGCGCACCAGCGTCGGCCGGCGTCGTCGACGTCACGCACGCCGTGGAAACGATCAGCATCGACAGCAGGACGACTCTCATCGTGATTCCCTCCCGGGGCTCTTCGTTGCCTCGGTGCTGCGAGACGATCCACCCCATCACAGCGCCGAGTCGACGAGCCAGTCCACGAAGGCGCGCACGCGCGCGCTCAGGTGGCGCGTCGGCGGGTACAGCACGACGAGCGGCAGGGTGCCCGAGTCCCACTCCGGCAGCACGCGCACCAACTGCTTCGTCCGGAGCAGCTGGTCGACGTGCGCCGACCGCGGCGCCTGCAGCAGCCCGAGCCCGGCGACACCGCAGGCCAGCATGGTGTCCGCGTCGTTGCAGGCCACCGCATGGGCGATCGGCACCTCGAGCGTCTCGCCGTTGCGCGCGAAGTCGAACGCGAAGACCTCTCCGGAGCGCGGCGAGAAGAAGTTCACCGCGCGGTGCTTCGCCAGCTCGCCCGGCGTCTTCGGGGTGCCGTGTTTGCGCAGGTAGGCGGGTGAGGCCAGCGTGACGACGCTCAGCGTCTTCAGCTTCTTCGCCACCAGCGACTCGTCGACCGCAGGCCCGCCTCTCACCACGCAGTCGACACCTTCACGGAGCAGGTCGACGGGCCGGTCGCTGCTCCCCAGCTCGAGCTGAATGCCGGGGTACTTCGCGAAGAAGCGGGGCAACGCAGGCGCGAGCACGTGCCGCCCGAACGACGCGGGCACGTCGACGCGGAGCCGGCCCTTCGCCGCCCGCGTGGCGCCTCGCACGCCGTCGCTGAGCTCTTGCACGTCCTGGAGCAGCCGCTCGACCCGCTCCAGCGCCGCAGCGCCATCGGTGGTGAGCGTCACGCGCCGGGTGGTGCGGTGGAGCAGCTCGACGCCGAGGTGTGCCTCGAGCTGCTGCACGAGCGAGGTGACGGTGGCGTTCGAGACGTCGAGCGCTCTCGCGGCGGGCGTGAAGCCTCCCAGGCGGGCGACGCGGGTGAAGGCCTCCATGGAGCGGATGAGGTCCATTGTTCAGGTTCTCCGAAGAGTGTTGCCAGAGCCGTGCTGTTTATTTGGTTCGGGGGCAGCAATACACCTCGCTCTGTCGAACCAACCCACTGGAGAACGCCATGTCCACCACCCCTCGGCAGCTCGGTCGTACCGGTCCCACCGTCTTTCCCCTCGCGCTCGGCTGCATGGGCATGTCGGCCATGTATGGCCCGACGGACGAGGCCGAGAGCATCGCCACGATTCACGCCGCGCTCGACGCCGGCATCACGCTCTTCGACACCGGTGACTTCTATGGCATCGGCCACAACGAGCGGCTGCTCTCGAAGGCGCTCGGCGCACGCCGCAAAGACGTGCTGCTCAGCGTGAAGTTCGGCGCGCTGCGGGCTCCGGGCGGCGGCTGGACCGGCGTCGACAACCGCCCCGTCGCGGTGAAGAACGCGCTCGCCTACAGCCTCGACCGCCTTGGCAGCGAGTACGTCGACATCTACCGCCCGGGCCGGCTCGACCCGGCGGTCCCCATCGAAGACACCGTCGGCGCCATCGCCGAGATGGTGAAGGCCGGCTTCGTGCGGCACATCGGCTTGTCCGAGGTGAACCCCGAGACGGTGAAGCGCGCGCAGGCCGTGCACCCCATCGTCGACGTTCAGCTCGAGTACTCGCTCGCGAGCCGTGGCCTCGACGCGCAGCTGCCGGCGCTCCGCGCGCTCGGGGTCGGCGTCACCGCCTACGGGGTGTTGTCGCGTGGGCTGCTCACTGGCTCGAAGCCCAACGGGCCGACGGACTACCGCGCGTATCTGCCGCGCTTCAGCGGTGAGAACGCGGCGACGAACCAGAAGGCCCAGCGTTCGCTCGCCGAGCTGGCTGCGGCGCGGAAGGCGAGCCCGGCACAGCTGGCCATCGCGTGGGTCCTCTCACGCGGCACGGACCTGGTGCCGGTCATCGGTGCGCGGACGCGCGTGCAGCTCACTGAGGCGCTGGGTGCGCTCTCCCTGGAGCTCAGCCCTGCCGAGCTGCTCGCCATCGAGCAGGCCGTGACGCCCGAGACCGTCGCGGGCACGCGGTACGACGCTGCGCAGATGAAGATGCTCGACAGCGAACGACGGGCCTGAGCCCGAGAGGCATCACGGGCCGCTCGAGCAGGCGCGCGGCATTCTCGGCTTCGACGCTTCGTTGAAGCCTGACCCTCGGGAGCCGGAGTTGCTCGTGCGCCGACGGTTCTGGAGCGTGCAGCTCCGTCGGCATTGCGTGGCTCGCGTCCGCTTGTCGTGCGCCGACGGTTGTGGAGCGTGCAGCGCCGTCGGCATTGCGTGGCTCGCGTCCGCTTGTCGTGCGCCGACGGTTGTGGAGCGCACGCAGCGCCCTGGGCACGCGGTCCGCTTCTCGTGCTCCGACTCGCCGTCACCGAGGGCGTGTCGCTGAGTTGCTGCGGGTTACTCCTGCGGGCCGCGCAGCGCGCGCGACGAGAACGACGCCACCGAGCCGCTCGGCTTCACCGAGACGTCGTCACGGCGGTTGATCGAGTACGCCTCGTCGGTCTTCTCGGAGCTCAGCGGCTTCTCCGAGCCGTAGCTGATGGTGTCGAGCTGTGTGTCGGTGACGCCGAGCAGCGTCAGGTACTGGCGGGCCGACTCGGCGCGGCGCTGCGCGAGGAGCATGTTGTACTCCTCGGTGCCGCGCTCATCGCAGTTGCCCGCGATGACGATGGAGACGAGCTTGTTCCGGCGCAGCACCTTCGCGAGCTTCTGCAGCGACACCATCGCCTGCGGGTCGAGCAGGTCGCTGTCGAACTCGAAGCGCACGGTGACGTCGTTCAGCACGGCTTCGACCTCGGCGATGGCCGAGCGGCTCGGCCCTTCGACCTCGGCGGGGAGCGTGACGGGCGCCGGGGCGAGGGCGACCGGGGGCACGGCGCGGACACAACCGGAAACCAGGGCGAGGACGACCGAGAGAGTGATTCGGTTCATGACGTCTCCAGGAGGCCGACGCGTTCGCGCCGGTGAGGGAGACGTGTTTCTACAGCGCGCTACAGAGACGTCGAATTTTCGGCCGCAGATGCTGATCATCTGACGCCATGGCTGATCATCGCTGATCAGCTCACCACCCATTCGAGTGAACGCGAAAATGGCTCGAGCACCGCCCGCAGCAGGCCCCCGGAGCGCTCGTGCTGGACGCCGTTCGACGTCACGCGCGAGTCGCACTTCAGGCCGAGGCCCTGGAGCACGGCCTTGAACAGCTGCGCGGTGCGGTCTGGGTTGTACCCCTCGACGGTCGCCTCGAGCGCCCAGGCGTCTGCGGTGCGAGTGAACTCGAGCCACCCCAGCGACGGGCCGCCAATGCGAAGGACTCCGAGTCGCGAGGGGAGCGTCACGCGCGAGAGCGTGTCGGCACGGAAGTTCACGAGCTCGAGCGTCAGCCGCGACAGGCCCTTCGCGCAGCCAGTCCTCAGCGTGGTGTTCAGCACCTCGGCCAGCGGGAGCGCGCCCCATCGCCCGACGCCCTCGAGGCGCAGCTCGTCGAGCGAGGCGTTCTCGAAGGCCGCGAGCGCGACTGGCCAATCGATGACGTCGAAGCTCCAGCGTCGAAGGCGCGGCGCGAGCGCGGGCAACGAAGGCGTGTTTGCGCGAGGTCTCGGTCCGTGCGCCTCTTCGAGTCCACCCAGGTCGACCCCGTCGCCGACGTCCTTCTTGAAGTGCACCGACCGCAGCAGGCGAGTCAGCGGGTGCACGGGCAGCTCGGTCAACGCGGTGGCCTCGACGAGGAACCCGCGCTCGAACACCAGCCCGGTCTTGCCGACGAGGCCATCGAACGGACCGAGCAGCGCCTGTCGATGACTCGCGAGCAACGCGGCCTCGCGACGGCGCTCCTCGGGAGTGGCCTTTCGCTGCGTTCGCGCGAGCTGGAGCGCGATGAACTCTCCCCGCGGGTCCCGTCGCTCGGTGAGCCAGTCGGCGAAGACGGCGCGCGGTGTGTCGTCGTCGGGGTGCGCGACGATGGCAGCCAGCATCATCGAGGCGTCTTCGCGGTTGGGCCCGGGCGACGGGTTCTCACGAGCGACCTCGTCGAGGCGCTCCAGGACCGTCGGGTCCACGTCGACGGGAGGCCGCTTCAGCGCGAGCTTCTCGAGCACGTTGGTGAAGCGCTCCACCGAGAAGCCCCAGCCGCCGCCCTTCGTCGTCAGCAACGCGAGGTACGGCCGCGCCTCGTCCTTCACCCCGCGGTCGCCATGTCGCTCGACGCAGCCGACGAGGCGACGCCAGAGCTTTCCCGTCAGCTGGTGCTCGAGCGACACGAGCGTGCGCAACGCCATACGCGCGACTCGGGGGTCCGGCTCGATGTCGCCCCACGCTTCGACCGCTGGCCAGACGAGGCCGCCGGTCGCGTCGCGCGCGAAGGCCTCGAAGGACTGGAGCACCGATGAGCGGGCGGCATCACCCGCATCGCGCGCGAGCCTGGCGAGCTCGAGGCTGCGCTCCGTCTTCTTGAGCGGCAGGTCTTCAAGCGGCCCGGCGTTGGCGGCGCCGAAGCTCTCGAGCAGCCGCCCGACGCGCGGGTTCCACGTCGCCCGCCACAGCTTCACCAGCGCGGGGATGACGGCCTTCGCGTCGCGTGGGTCGAGCGCTCGCAGGTCGGCTTCGACGGTGGCGATCGACGTCGGTGGTGTCTTCGCGCGAGCGGGCACGAGCCGACGCTACCCGCGGTCTTCTCGGTGCTCCGCCAGAAATCAGCCGCGATGGCCGCACCTGTAAAACGCGCGACCACAGGGTGCATGCGCACTCGCGCTCGCGTTCTCGCGCGGCGAGAAACCGCAACCAGTCGTGCACACCCGGGGAGAACCCTCAGGTGAAGACGATTCAACGAGTCCTGATGGTGGGTGTCGGCGGCCTCGCGGTGATTGGGGCGCTGTCGTGCGGCGTGGGGGCGGTGCAGCTCGATCAAGGCGGGATGCGTGACGACTCCGCCTCGACGAGCAGCACGGGAAGCCGGGTCGACGCAGGTCTCCGCGACGCCGGCCTCCGTGACGCGGGGACGGTCGACGCGGGTGAGCCCGACGCTGGGGTGCGCCAGGAGCTGTGTGGCAACCGCCTCGACGACGACGGCGACGGGCAGGTCGACGAGGACTGCAGCTGCCTCGCCGGGACTTCCGATGCGTGCTTCTCGGGAGCCCCCGCCCAGGCCGGCGTTGGCGTGTGCCGCGCGGGCCAGCACACGTGCGTCGACACCGCCGAGCTGACCACGGCGTGGAGCGCGTGCCTCGGTGAGGTGCTGCCCGGCACCGAGACCTGCAACGGGCTCGACGACGACTGTGACGGCCAGGTGGACGAGTCGATCGATCGCGCGTGCTCCAGCGCGTGCGGCGCAGGCGTGGAGGTCTGCAGCAACGGGGCGTGGGGCGCGTGCACGGCGCGGCAGCCAGTCGCCGAGACGTGCAATGGGCTCGACGATGACTGCGACGGCCTCGTGGACGAGTCGATCGACCGCGCGTGCGCCAACGCGTGCGGCATGGGCGTCGAGGTCTGCACCAACGGCGCCTGGGGCGCCTGCAGCGCGCGACAGCCACAGCCCGAGGTGTGCAACGGCGTCGACGACGACTGCGACGGTCAGGTGGACGAGGCGCTCAACCGGGCGTGCTCGAGCGCGTGCGGCTCGGGCGTCCAGGCGTGCGTGAACGGAGGGTGGGGCACGTGCAGCGCGCCGCAGCCGCAGCCGGAGATCTGCGGCAACGGCATCGATGACGACTGCGACGGCCAGGTGGACAACGGGTGCCTCTGCATCCGCAGCCCGGGCCTGACGCCGTGGCAGATCCACGACGGCGAGGCGCCGATGTGCTTCGGCACCACCTTCCCGACGAACGGCGACGTCGGCGAGTACGCGTGGTCGACGATTCCCTCGCAGAACAACCCGGGCTGGCGCTCCCACGCCTCGCCTGCCATCTCCTTCGACGACCCTTCGCAGATGTGCGGTGTCTGCGATTGCCGCGCGGGCGGAGACTTCACCTACTTCCAGACGAGCTTCACCCTGCCGGTGGGCTTCACGGTGACGAGCCTCGAGGTCGCCATCGCCAACGTCGACGACGGCGTGCGGGTGACGGTCTTCAACGCCGCCCACCCGGCTGGTGTGGTGAGCACCGGCTCGTACGCGTTCCTCGGCGGAGGCTCGACCTCGAACCTCGCCTCGCTGATGGCGCCAGGTCCCAACCGCATCGTGCTCACCCACGTCGACGACTGCTGCTCGGTGCGGCGCATCGCGAACGCGACCATCAGGCTGAACGGCTCGACCATCAATCCGTGCCCGTGAGGCGGGCGGACTGCGGACTGGAAATCACCCACCCAGACGCGAGCTCAGAATCGGCCCCATCAGCGCGTACGCCACGCCGTGCAGGAACTTCGGCACCATCGGCAGCGCCTGCGACATCCACTTCGTCCGGTCCCAGTGCTCGACCTGCGAGGCGACCTTGCCCTCGGCGTCGAAGGTCAGCGTCGACTCGATCTCGTTGTGCACCTTGTTGCCGAACATCACGTAGTCGCACACCCACTTCGCCTTCACCTGGTCGCCCTTCACCTCGAGCACCTCGGCCTTGAAGCTCGCGAACGGCGGCGCGCCCTTCCACATGCCCATGATGCTGGAGCGCTTGCTCAGGGTGAACATGTCGTCCTTGAACTTCGCGTCGGGCCGGTAGTGCTGCTCGAGTGCCTTGTGGTCTCCGCGGCCGAACGCAGCGAAGAACTGCTCGGCTGTGGCGGCGTTGCGGGTCTCGGTTGCTGTCGCCGTCGCGGTTGGCGCGGCCTTTCCACTCTTCGCGACCCAGCCCTGCGGCGCGACGGGAGCGGGTGCGTCCGGCGTCGTCGCTGCACTCACGGACGGCTGCGGCGTGGTAACCACTCGTTGACCGCTCTGGACCTTCACGATGCCTCCTCGGCAATTCCAATTTGAGAAACACTACCGTTTCCCGACGGGCGCCGTCAAGGCGGGCCGGCCATGACGCTGCTCGAGCGCCGCGTGAACCGTCCGCGCACGCGTGAAGAAGCGCGCGACACCCAGCAGCGTCGGCTGTTGCTCGCGATGGCGCAGTTGGTGGGAAAGAACGGCTACGGCGACACCAGCATCGCGCAGGTCATCGAGCGCGCCGGCGTCTCGCGGAAGACGTTCTACGAGTTCTTCGCCGACAAGCAGGCCTGCTTCCTCGAGGCCTACGCCGAGCTCTCGGGCCTGCTCGTCGACACGCTGGTGGCCGAAGGCGAACGCACCGGCGATGACGGGCGCACCGAAGCGCAGCTGCGCCGCTACCTCGAGGCGCTCTCGAAAGACCCGCTCGTCGCGCGCGCATTCATCGTCGAGGTGTTGTCGTCGGGCCCGAAGGGGCTCGTCGCACGCGAAGCCGTGAACCGTCGCTTCGCCGACCTCGTCTTCGCCCACACCTCGGAGGACGCGTTCGTGCGCAAGGCCATCATCGGTGGCGTCAACGACGTGGTGGCCGGCGCCATTCTCGCGGGCGAGGAAGACTTCACGCCGCTGCTCCCGAAGCTGACGCGCTTCGTGTTGCGCAAGTGGAGCTGACCGTCAGCCCTTCTTCTTCGCGACGACGAGCGAGCCCTTTTCCCGTGGGTCGAGGTCGATGCGCGTCGGCGTCTCGAACCCGCTGCTCGTCAGCCACGAGGACAGCTCGTCGAAGCTGTAGGTGCGCGTCGCGGTCTCGACCAGCAGCGTGAGGCGGAACGCGGCGTCGTAGAGGTCGAGCGGCGTTCCCGAGAGGTACTCGTGAATCAAGAGCAGCCCGCCGGGCCTGAGCACGCGGCCGACGTGCGCGATGACGGCGCGGTTGTCGTCGGCGGTCTGGTTGTGCGCGACCGAGAGATAGAAGACGGCGTCGTAGCCATCACCCCAGTCGCCCGCGAGCAGGTTTCCGGGCCGCAGGCTGATGCGCTCGCTCAACTTCGCCTCGGCGAGCGTCGCGGCGGTCTTCGTCAGCGCGCTCGGCAGGTCGACGATGACGGCGTCGAGCCCGGGGTACCTGCGGCAGAAGGCGATGGAGTGGAGCCCGTGCGAGCCGCCGAGGTCGAGCAGGCGCGCGGCACCATCGGGGAGTGACACCTTCGCGAGCAGGTCGGGCCCCAGGTGCTGCGCGAAGGCGTGCATGTAGCTCGAGAAGACGGGGCCCCAGTGTGGGCGCTCCTCCATCGACTCCCAGAGCGTCTTCGCGGGCGCGCCCTTGCGGACCGCAGCGGTGAGGTTGCTCATCAACGACCAGGACTCGGCCGTCCACAGCAGGCCGGCGGTGTAGTCGACACCCGAGGCGTGCTTCCCGGTGAACCAGCCAGCGCGCGCGGTGTTCGCGAAGCCCGCGTCCGTCTGCGTGAGGTAGCCGAGCGCGACCAGGAAGTCCGCGAGGTGGCCGGCGCCGAACTCGCTGGCGCCGATGGCCCGGGCGAGCTCAGGCAGCGGGAGCGGCCCGTCGGCCAGCGCTTCGAACAGCCGCAATTGGCCCGCCGAGATGAGCGCGGCGGCCTTCATCATCGGCAAATAGACATCGACCATCGGCAGATCGGCGCCTTCGTCATTCCACACAATCTGCTTCGACAAATGGGCACTTCCTCGTGAGTAATGGGGCCCCGCATGACTCCCGCGACCAGCGTCCCCGTCAGAAACTACCGCTACTACGATTTGATCATGGCGGCCTTCGTCTGCGTGCTCCTGTGCGCAAACCTGGTCGGCGTCAGCAAGGCCGTCACCATTGGTGGCTTCACGTTTGGCGCCGGCAACATTTTCTTTCCCCTGAGCTACCTGTTCGGGGACGTGCTGACCGAGGTGTACGGCTACGCGCGCTCCCGCAAGGTGGTGTGGGCGGGCTTCGGAGCGCTGGCCTACGTCTCGGTGATGAGCGCGGTGGTGGTGGCGTTGCCGCCTGCGGCGAGCTGGCACGGGCAGGAAGCGCTCGAGGCGGTGTTCGGCGCGACGTGGCGCACCTCGATGGCGTCGCTGCTGGGCTACGCGTGCGGAGAGTTCGCCAACTCGGTCACGCTCGCGAAGCTGAAGGTGAAGACGCAGGGGCGCTTCTTGTGGATGCGCACCATCGGCTCGACGGTGGTGGGCGAGGCGGCCGACACGCTCGTGTTCTACCCGCTCGCGTTCTTCGGCACCTGGAGCAACGAGCTCCTCCTCACCGTGATGATGGGGAACTACGCGCTGAAGGTGGCGTGGGAAGTGCTCGCGACGCCGGTGACGTACCGCGTGGTGGCGTTCCTCAAGAAGAAGGAGAACGAGGACTACTTCGACCGCGACACCGACTTCACGCCGTTCTCGTTGAAGACGTGAGGTCCGTTCAGATCGGCTGGAACACCTTGAAGCCCGAACGCCCGCCCGCACCCAGCGTGTTGCGCTCGATGAAGTCGGAGATCGACGAACGGCCGTCTCCGGTGGTGATGGCCGTGTGGCCGTAGATGGACCCGAGGCGGCTCGAGGTCTTTTCCCAGGTGAGCACGAGGCCGGGGATCTTCAGCGCTTCGGCCAGCGAGAGGTTGACCTGCTTGAACTTGCTGCGCGGCAGGTTGTTGTCGATCTGATTGCCGTTGCCCCAGACCTTGATGCCCATGGTCTTCTGGATGGTGCGGCTGACGCCGGTCGCGCAGAGGCCCTGGCTGTTGTACCCGCCCATGCCCATGGCGACGCCGCGCGCGTTCGCCGCGAGCCGCTGCATCGTCTGCGACGCGGTCAGCTTTCCGCCGCCCGACGCCACCGGGGCTGCGCCACCACCGCCTGAAGGCTTCTTCGCCGGCGCGGGCTTGCTGGGAGCCGGCTGGAAGCTGTCGACCTTCAGGTTCGCGCCCGCGTAGATGAGGTTCACGTTGCGAATGCCGTTCGCCTTGGCCAGCGCCGAGACCGAGGTGTTGAAGCGGGCTGCCAGCGCGCTCAGGGTGTCGCCGCGGCGGATCGTGTAGTTCATGTGGGTATTGTCGACACACGGCGGTTCTCATTCGGCGCGAGTGTTGGGAAGCCGGCTTACAAAGCCGGGCCATTTCCACCCCCATTTTCAGCGCCGTGAAGCGAGCGCCCAGCGCTGAAGCGTCGCTTTCCGAGCGCCGCACGCGCATAAGACTGGATGCGCTCGAGCATTCTGCAGCTGGTGCTTCACGCGGCCCCTGCGCCGGGCGCCTCCGATGGTGGCGTCACGGTGGTGGTGGTGCACGAGCGGTCGCTCGACGTCGCGCAACAAGCGGTGGTGGTGGCGGCCCAGGGCCTGCGCGGCTCGATGCCCGACTGGCTGTTGCTCCCCTCGCTCTCGGGCCTGGAGCGGTGGCAGTGGCTGGGTCTTCTGGTGGTGGTGGCGCTGGCGGCGCTGGTGTCGGTGGGGCTGCAGCGCGTGACGGGCGCAGTGCTGGAGCGTGTGGCTGCGCGCACCGCGACGACGGCCGACGACGTGCTGCTCGAGCGGCTCCGCGGGCCGCTGCGCATGTTCTGGTTCGGGGTGCTGGGGCAGCTCTTCTTGTACTCGCTGGCGCTGCCCGACGCCGCGCACGAGTGGGCGCAGCGACTGTTCCGGGTGCTGCTGGCGGTGGGCTTCTTCTGGGGCCTGTCGCGGGCCGTCGGCGTCTGGGCGACGCGCTACCTGGCCAGCGAGCGGGCGTTGGCGAACCCGGGCAGCCGCGCGGTCGTGAACCTCTTTGGCCGGGTGGGGCAGCTGGCGGTGCTGGCCATCGCGGTGCTGATGGGGCTGTCCGAGCTGGGCTTCGCGGTCAGCAGCGTGGTGGCGGGTCTCGGTATCGGCGGCATCGCGCTGGCGCTGGGCGCGCAGAAGACGCTGGAGAACGTGTTCGGCGCCTTCGCGCTCGCGGTCGACCAGCCGTTTCGTGAAGGAGATTTCGTCAAAGTCGAAGACTTCGTCGGCACCGTCGAGGGCGTGGGCCTGCGCTCGACGCGTATTCGCACGCTCGACCGGACCCTCATCTCGATGCCCAACGGCAAGCTGGCTGACCAGCGCCTCGAGACGTTCGCCGCGCGCGACCGCTTCCGACTCAGCACCACCATCGGGCTCACCTACGGCACCACCGCGGCGCAGCTGCGCGGCGTGCGCGACGGCCTCGAGCGAATTCTGCGTGCGCACCCGAAGCTGTGGCCCGACTCGGTGATGGTGCGCTTCGTGGGGTTCGGAGCGTCGTCGCTCGACCTCGAGGTGATGTGCTGGTTCCTGGTGAAGGACTACGACGAGTTCGTGCTCGTTCGTGAAGAGGTGCTGCTCAGCTTCATGGAGGAGGTCGAGGCGCAGGGCTCGGGCTTCGCGTTCCCCACGCAGACCGTGCATCTGGTGCAGGCGAAGCCGGCAGTGGCTCCGCTCGCGTCGGCAGAAGACAAGAGCGCTGGAGTTCCCTGACCGCGAGCCGTGATTCCGTAGCGCGAGTCGTGCCTGCACAGGGGTTCCGACCCGAAGTGTCACGATTCGAAGTCGATGACCCACTGGCGCTGCTCGTCGGTGTCTGGAACCGGCAGGCCGCGAGCCGCTGCGATTCGCGCAAGCGCGTCCGTGCCATCGATTCCCTGCATTCGGAGCACTGACGCGGCCACGAGCGATGCGCGACCGATGCCCATTCGACAGTGAATCGCGATGGAGCTCCCTGAAACGAGCTCGGTCTGGAGCGCTGCGATGAACGTCTTCGTAGCGATGGTGCTCGGGGGGAGCTCCCTGTCGGGAATCGGGAAGGAGCGGAATCGAAGCCCGACTTGCTCGCAGGCCTGCGGCTCGCCCTCGAGGCCAAGCTCAGAGACCTCGTCATGCGTGAGGAGCGAGACGACCACGTCGATGCCAGCAGTCTTGAGGCCTCGCATCTCGTCCTCGAGCCAGTCGCCCGCTCGCGGCCGCGCCATCGTCGCCAGCCGGCCTGCAGCACCGGTCTCGACCCAGTACAGGTTCGTTCTCATCTGCTCTCCATTTTCGCTGTTCGATGCGACGCAGCGGTGTGCCTTCGCGCAGGCCATGCTCAACGCATGCGGCGCTCGGCGTTCGTCACGCCGTTCAATCGCGTTCGTCTGGCTCGCCCTTCCGGGCGTACTGGTCGACGTTGAGCGGCGCGGCTGCATCTTGCCGCGCGACACGGCGCGGGTTGAGCAAGATGGCTCCGAGGAGAAGGGCCAGGCCGAGGCCGACGACGGGGTGAGCGAGGCGGCCGAAATTAAGAAGCTCAAGGCCAATCCCCAGCGCGGTGATTGGGACGCCGGAGAACGCAGCGAGCAACCGTTTCCTGGTGTTCTTCCGAACGAAGCCCGGGTCTCGGGAGATCACTTCAGCTCGCGACTCCCGCACGGCATCGAAGGAGACGTGGCACTCAGGGCACTGGCCGCTCGCCGACACTTCGTCCCATTCGGCATCCGCCTCCCGGACCCGGCGACCACATGCTCTGCACTGGATGATCAGCAAGGTGGATCCCGTGACGACGTCGACGGTGGCCGCTGACCCGGAGACGAACTCTTCGTCACGCCGGAATCAACGCTGGGTCAGATGGCACGGTCGATAAGCAGCAGTGCGCCCCTGGAATTCCTCCGCGTCCGCGGAGCTTCACACGCGCAAGATGAGGCCGCTCACCGGCTTGCCCGTCGCGCGAGAGATGGCGCGCACGTAGGCGAGCGTCTGCGTCTCGTACTTCGTGAGGCTGTCGTCGATGGCGGCGTCGGTCTTGAACTCCACCACCACCCAACCGTCGTCCGTCTCGTACGCGAGGTCGATGACGCCCTCGACGACGGTGCCATCGCTGAGGTGGTCGACGAGCGAGGCCTCACGGCGCACCTGCTTCGCGCGTCGTGCGGCCTCGAACACGCGGTGCGCGAGCGCGGCGTCGACGGCCTTCACGGCGGCTTCGATTTCATCGTCTGGCGCGCGGAGCGAACGTCCCATCACCTCGACGACACGACGCACCTGCGCCGCCTGTGCATCGAGCGCCACCGTCGCGAGGCACGCGTGCACGAGCTCTCCAAACCGCCGTCCGGTCGGGCGGCCTTCGCGCTGCGCTGACGTCAGCTCGACTGGAACGACGGGCGCGTTCGGGTCGTTCGGCAGGTCTCTGGCCACCTTCACCGTCATGCTGGGGAGCGCGCCCAGCGCCACGGCGTCGGTCTTCTCCTGCTGCCACGTCTGGTACGCCGCGATGCTCTTCGGGCCTTCGACGTCATCGTCGCGGAGCGCCTCATCGGCCTCGAGCCCCGACGCGTCTTCTTTCCCCAGCGACAACCCGCGCGGGTCCCACCACACGACGCGGTTCTTCCCGGACTCCGCGAGGTGCAGGCCCGGCTTCGGCACGCCCATCGGCAGCGGCCCATCACGGTCGACGATGACGTCGTGGCCGAACGCAGGGCAACCGGGAGCCACCTTCGGCTCGTGCGCGCGCTCCTTCGACGGGTACAGCGACGTCGCGAGCACCTCGGTCCACGTGTCCTTCCACTGCTTCTCGCTGCACACCGGCACCACCAGCAGGTCCTTCGCGCGCGTAGCGGCGACGTAGCTCAACCGGAGCGCCTCTTCGTTGTCGCGCGCGATGGCGTCGACCTCGTGCTCGCGCAGCTCCGACGGCACGCAGCCCGCGAGGGGATGCACCCAGAGGTTGCGCTCTGGGTCGACCCAGTGTGACGGCTCCTGGCGCGCGGCGTTCGCGGTGGGCTCGGCGAGAATGACGACGGGGAACTCGAGGCCCTTCGCCGCGTGCACCGTCATCATGCGCACGCCTTCGAGGCCCTGCTCCACCAGCGGCGCGTCGGGCGCTTCACCTTCGTCCGCTTCTTCTTGCAGCGACTCGACGACCTCCCGGAACGAGGTGGAGCGGCGCTCATGTCGTCGTGACACCTCAGCGAGCTGCAGCACGTTCGCGAGCGCCTGTGCTCCGGCGCGCCAGAAGGCGACTCCAGCATGCGCGCGCGTCGCCTCGAGGAACTGGTGGAGCGTCGCGGCGACGGGTCGCTCGTTGCGTTTGAAGTGCAGGTCCTTCAGCACGCCGAGCGCCGTCACCACGTCCTGGAACTGCGGCTCCTCGAGCGTCTCCTTCTCCCACGGCCTCAACGGATGCAGCGAGCCCGCCGACTGTTTGAAGGCGAACAGGACCTCATCGGTGAGCGCGAAGAACGGCCCGCGGAGCGTCGCGTACACCGACAGCTCGTCCTCTGGTCGGTCGATGGCGAACAACGCCGTGCGCAGCGCCATCACCTCTTCGCGATGATGAAACGAGCGCCCGCCCACCAGCACGTGCGGCACTTTTCGCGCCTCGAGCGCCTGCGCGTACGGCCTGGGCACGTCGACCGCACCCCACCGCCGCAGCCGCTTGAACAGAATGCAGACGTGACGTGGCTGCACCGGCACGCGCGTGCCTTCTTCATCCACCGTCCATCCGCTCGACGTCACCAGCCACTCGATGAAGGCGCCGACGGCGTCGGGCACGCTCTTCTCGACGGCGTCTTTGCTGGGGTAGCCGCTCGCGGCGAACGGGTGCGGCGCGGGCAGCGCGATGAGCGAGGGTTGCTCCTTGTTCGCCTCACGCCACTCGCCGAGAGGCACGTAGTCGGCCTGATGGTCGCCGCGCATCACCTGCGAGAACGCGCCGTTCACCGCGGCCTGAATACCGGGCGTGCTGCGGAAGCTCGTCGACAGGTATTCCACTTGCGCGCCGTGCTTCGCGAGGTGCTGCTTCACGCGGTGGTAGAGCAGAATGTCGGCGCGGCGGAAGCGGTAGACGCTCTGCTTCGGGTCGCCCACGACGAACAACTTCCCCGGCACCGGAATCGTCTCGTACGGCGCGCTCACCGACGCGTCGGTCGACGCCAGCAGCAGCACGACTTCACTCTGCAGCGGGTCGGTGTCTTGAAACTCGTCGACGAAGAGGTGCGTGAAGCGCTGCTGCAGTGACTCGCGCACGCTCTGGTGCCGCTGGAGCAGGTTGCGCGTCAGCAGGAGCAGGTCGACGAAGTCGAGCACGCCCGCACGGTCCTTCTCGTGCTCGTACGCGGCGATGACGGGTGAGAGCTCGGTCTGCAACAGCGCGGCGAGGTCGGCGTCACACCGGCGCACCACGTCGCTGAGCGCGCTCCATGCTGCGTCACGCACCACTGCCAGCATCGCCTCGGAGCGGCCGTTGAGGAACGACACGCCCCACGGCTTCGACTCCCAGAGGAACTTGCTGCTCCCGAGGTCTCGCAGCTGCGCCTCGAGGCCGTCGTGGTCGCGTGGAGAGACGGACTCGCGGTGGTCGACGTCGTCGACGAAGCGCCGCACCTTGTCGAGCAGCTCGAGGAAGGTGTTCTTGTCCTTCCCGGGTTTGAGCTTGCAGAACGGCGCGTGGCTCGCGAACTCACGCAGCGGCGTCAAGACGGCGTCGAGGAGCTCGATGCGGTGAAACGGGTCTCTCCTCCACGGCGCGTCGAAGTCGCGATGCTCGATGAGCTGCTGCGCCGCGCCGAAGAGCACCAGGCGTGGCGGCTGGGCGTCACGGCCGCGCGCCTTGCGCCTCAACGCGCGACGAATGCCCTCGGGCTGCGACTGGAGCAGCGCCTGAAACGTGCGTTGAAACGCGGTGTGCTGGAGCGCCTCGGCGTCACCTTCCGCGGCGACCTCGAACAGCGGGTCGACGCCAGCCTCGACGGGGTACTCGCGCAAGAGGTCGGCGCACAGCCCGTGAATGGTGCCGATGCGCGCGACCTCGAGCTCCTCGAGGGCTTTGGTGAGCCGCGCGCGCTCGGCCTCGTCCTTCACCTCGTCGCGGCTGCGCTCCAGCTTGGTGCGAAGGCGCAGCTTCATCTCGCCCGCGGCCTTCTCGGTGAAGGTGACCGAGATGATCTGCTCGAGCCGCGCCTTGCCTTTGCGCACCAGCATCACGATGCGCTCGACGAGCACGGTCGTCTTGCCAGTGCCGGCCGCGGCCTCGACGACGAAGGTGCTGTCGAGGTCTTCGAGCAATCGCACTCGAACGTCGTGGTCGCCGGGCTTTCGGTCTGCTGCCACCGTCATCGATGTCCTCCGTCTGCGCGCCTCGCCCCGGCGTCGTACGACAGATTGCTGCGAGTGAGCCGAGTTACGGGTCGAGTTGGGAGAGTATCTGGAGCCACGTGACTCGCAGGTCGTCCTGCTTCGCCAACTCAGCCGCGACGAAGGCACGAACGAGCGGCTCCGTCGTCGGCACTGCGAGCCTTGCTTTCGTGGGCCCTTCGAATCGTGGGTGGGCGAGCACCAGATGCACCGCACCGACGACGCGCGGCTCGAGCACTCGCCAGTGAGCTCCGAACGTGTCGGCCAGGCCAGCGACCATGCCTTTCACGTGAGATCCTCCCTCTTCCGTCGACGAGAGGTTCACCCACGACGCGATTGGAGCGACCTTCTTCCGTCGGCCGCGCTTCCTGAGTGCAATGGCGAAGGTGATTTCGACGTCGTCGGTCTGCCCCTCGAAGACGCCGAAGGAACCCGGCTCGAGCGGCCCGTTCGCGGTCTCCGTGAGGAATGACAGGAGTCCGTCAGGCTTCGAGACGTCGTGGCCCTGGAAGCGCCAGCTCACCTCTGGCGTGAGCCAGGCGAACCGGCGAATGGCCGTTTCCAGTCGCTCCGCTTCGAAGGCTGCTGATTGGAAGATTTCTGGATCGGGGAAGAGTCTCACCTGGAGGCCTTGTCTCTGCGTCGGGCCGACGAGCGTGAGGGCTTCACTCGCGACACCCCGTGAGAACGCTGCGCGGTGGCACAGGCCTTCACGGTGCGATTCGACTTCGACGTGTCGGCAGAGCGCCGAAACCGGGCCGAGCCCGACTCCGATCAGACCGGCGGTGACGTGAACATGCGGTCTGGGGCCATCGCGCGTCGGTGAGAGATGAAGGCTCGTGAACACCGACTCGAGAAAGCTCGCACCACCGTCGACGCTTTCAACCGAGATGCCGACACCGTTGTCCTCGACGGTGAGCCAGCCGTCCGAGAGGTCCACCGAGATGCTGGTGGCTCGACGCTGGAGCACCTGGTCGATGCTGTTCCCGATGACTTCGAAAGCGAGGTGGTGGAGCCCATCGATTCCGGTGCCGCCGATGTACATCCCCGGCCGCTGCCGGACCGAGTCGAGAGACTCTGTGATGAACGGCTCAACACGCGACGGCATGCCCTTCTGTACCACTCAGCGTCATCGGCTCCGAGCGCGTCGCCGGAGCAGCATCACGCCCAGCACCGCGAGCGCGTCGAAGCCGCCGGAGCTCGAGCAGGTACAGCCTGACGGCATCCCCGTGCCGCCGCCGCCGGTCGCGCCGCCGCCGGATGCGACGCCGCCACCGAATGATGTGCCACCGCCGAACGCTGTGCCGCCCGCACTGCCGCCGCCGAGTGCGCTGCCACCACCAGCCGCGACGCCACCACCAGTCGCGCTCCCGCCACCCGTCGCGATGCCGCCACCGGTCGCGTTGCCACCACCGGCCGCGCTCCCACCGCCCGTCCCGCTTCCACCATCGGTCGCGACGCATCGCCCGGCCAGACACATCCCCACGCTGCACGCCGTCCCATCAGCCTTCAGCTGGAGCTGACAGGCGCCGCTCATCGGCACGCAGACGTTGCTCACTTCACATTCCCCCGGCGCCGCACACGTGACGGGGTTCATGCCGAAGCACGCTCCTGCGTTGCACTGGTCAGTCAGGGTGCATGCGTTCGAGTCGCTACACGCGTTGCCACTGGTCGGCCCACACACGCCACTGACTGCAGCGCCGGCAGTGGTGCTGCACGCGGAGCAATCCGACGTGCCACCGGCGCACGCGCTGTTGCAGCACACACCATCGACGCAGAACCCGCTGTGGCACGGCGCGCCCGACGAACACGACTCACCGTTCGCGAGGTCATCGACGAACTGAAAGAACACCCGCTGCGTCTGCAGCGCCGGCGACGAGACGAAGTGCTGATTCACCACCAGGCTCCGGCCACGCAGGTTCGAGGTCGCGTCGAGCGCGAGCGCGGGGTTGGCGAGCGCGACGGTCGACGGCGTCGGGTCGAGCACGCCTCCGTCTTCCCATCGCGTGACGCTCAGCGCGTTTGCCTGGCGGTCCTTCACCACCGCGACGAAGCGCGCGCCGTTCCAGCTCAGCGAGGGCGTCAGGTCGGTGGTGACCGTCGAGAGCGCGCGACCCGTTCCATCGAGGGCTCCCGTCGGGCCGAGACGGGTCGCGCGTGGAACGGAGTTGAAGTCGCGCCAGGCCGCCGCGCAGCCGGGACCAGACACCAGTGCGCCGTCGCTGCTGCTGGCCACCAGGAGGCCACCGGGCGTCACGAGGGCACCTGCAGCCGACAGGCGACTCGCGCGGAGCTCGTTCGTCGTGAGGTTCACCCAGCTCAGCCACACGTCAGCGCCGTCGAAGCACACCGAGGGCGTGCGCGCGGACGCGGTGGTGGCGACGAGCGGGAGCGGTGTCATGTCGAGCAGGACGCCGGCCGACGAGAGCCGCGCGCCCGCGATGTCGACTTGCCCAGGCATCTGCCACGCCGCCCAGGTGCGCGTGCCGTCGAAGACGAAGCGGGGGTTACTCACTCCAGCAGGCGAGAGCGCGGTCCCTCCGAAGCCATCGAGCAGCGCGCCGTTCACCGAGACTCGCGCCGCGCGCACGACGCCGTTCTCCGACCAGCCGACGACGAAGTTCTGCCCATCGAAGAGGACGTTCCCGACGGTGCCCGAGAACATGCCGCTCATCGCTCCGAGCCGCAGGGGCTGGGCGTCGAGGGACGCTCCTGTCGCGTCGAAGCGGCGCGCGAAGAGCACGTCGCCGGCCTCGCGCGAGTCGATCCACGCGATGAGCCAGGTGCCCTGCCCGAACGCGACGCGCGGGCTTCGTTGGTCATTCGCCGCCCAATCGAGCTGCGTCGGCTGCGCGTCGAGCAGCGCCCCGGCCGAGTCGATGCGCTGGAGCACCACCTGCCCTCCGGGGAGCGCGAAGTACGTGCCCGGCGCGGCGACGAAGCCGGTCGGCGCGAACGTCGACGTGAGGTCCGTCGTGCCGAGGGGCATCAGCACGTCCGACACGCGAAGCACCACGCCGGTGTCGTCGAACGCCGAGGTGCCACGCGACGACACCGTCACCCAGTAGCGCGTGCCGTCGAAGACGATGGTCGGTGAGTCGAGCGTGCGGCCATTGCGCGTCAGCAGCGTCACCGGGTTGGGGTCGACCAGCGCGCCGTTCGCGGTTCGCACGCCAACGGTCGTGGCTCCCGAGCCCCACACGAGAAGACAGTCTGCCGTGGCACACGCGACGTCGAGGCGCGGGGAAGCCGTGCCGAGCGCTCGCAGTGAAGCCGTCGCCGTCAGCACGCCGGTGCTCGCGATGCGCCGCGAGCTGAGCGTGTACGCAGTCGAGGTGCCGGTGAGGAAGAACTCGACGAACTGGGTGCCGTCCCACGCGAGCGCCGGAGCTCCGATGGGTTGCACGGCTCCCAGCGCCAGCGGGGCGGCGTCGAGGAAGGCGCCGTTCTGAAGCCGACGCGCCTCGAGCACCGAGTTGTTGAAGCCGATGGTGCGCGTCCACGTGACGAGGGTGAGGCCCGCGCCGTCCGACGCGACGTTCGGCCCGTTGAAGGTGTTGAGGTTGACCGTCGTGACGGTCAGCGGTGCCGCGTCGACGAAGCTGCCCTGTGGCGAGAGGCGCCGCAGCAACACGGCGTTGGCGCGCGCGTTGATCCAGGTGAGCACGAAGTGGGTGCCGTCGAAGACCCCCCGCACGAGCCTCGAGTCCGAGCTGCAGTCACAGTCGTCGCTCACCTCGAGGAATGGCTTGTCGAGCGGCTGCCCGCTGGCGTCGACCCGCGTGGCGTAGAGCCGCCGCACCGAGCCCGCGCGTTGGTCTGCCCAGACGACGAGCCCGACGTTTCCGACACCACGAACGCCCCGCACGAGGGCGAGCCCATTCCCCGCACGCGACGGCACCACCACGGGCGCATCGAGCGGCAGGAGCGGACCGATGACCGGCGGCGCGGCGAACACCGAGACCGCGAGGGTCATGCTCAAGAGCGTCGTCTTCATGTGCACCCGTTCCTGTCCCCGAAAACCGGGGCGCCGAGGTCTCTCATGGAGCCTCGCGAAGCGCCAAGGCGTGGAGCGTCGAGGTGACGCGCTCCTTCAGCCCTCCAGGCGCGCGCTCGCGACGACACCGCACGCGATGACGAGCACCGCCGAGAGCGGGCCGAACAGGAGCCGCTCCGCGTTGCTCGGCGAGGTCAGGTTCCCCACGACGTTCAACGCGAGGTACGCGGTGATGACGAACGCAGCGATGCGTACGCCCCGGCTCACCCGAAACCGCGTCAGGCCTGCGCGCGTTCGCACCGCCACCGCGCAGCCCGCGAGCACCAGCGCCGCCACAACGCTCGCGACGCGAAGTGACGGCGTCAACGTCGCTTGAGTTCCTCCCCACGCCATCGTCACCGGAATGAGCCCGAGCGCGAGGCCCGCCTGAATGCCGATGAAGGTGATGAAGCCGATGGTCGCGACCTGGCCCGCGACGCGTCCGGCCGCTCTCGATGGGCTCACTTCGCTCCGAACATCGCCGCGAACGCGTCGCTGAGCTGCTTCTTCTCGTCGTCTGTCAGCTTCGCTTCCGAGTGCAGCACGACGTAGCCCTTCATCGGCATCTCGCCTTCACGCAGCTCTTCGGCCGCGTCTTTGGCGTGTTTCTGCGTCCGGTCGAACTCCGAGAAGTTGAGCTCGCGACGGCCTTCCTTCACGTGGTTGGTGACGAGCCACGAGACGGGCGCGACGTGGCTGTACCAAGGCCACTTCGACTCGTTGCTGTGACAGTCGAAGCAGGCGCGAACGGCGAGCGCGCGCACCTCGGGAGACGGCCACGCCGGCTCACCGGTGACGGGGGGATTCGTGTGGTCTCGACCGAAGGGCAGCAGCTGAATCAAGACGAGGAGGGCGATGAGGCCGCCGACGACACGGAGCAGGTTCTTTCGCATGGACTCCCTCAAGCGCAGTCGGAGCCCGGGCGCCAGCGTTTGAGCGTTGCCGCAGCGCCTCGAGACGATCCACACAATCGACGCGACGATGAAGATGAACGTCTCGTGACTGCGCGGACACCAGCGCAGCATGCTCAATCGAATCCTGGTGGTGGCCGTGACGCTGGTCGGCTCGATGGTGGCCGCGCAGCCCGTCGAGACGAGACAGGTGGCGAAGAAGAGCCCCTTCGACCGCACCTTCGGCATCGGCACCTACGCCACGGGTTGGCACGGCGCGTACGGCGGCGCAGGCGTGGGTGGGCGCATTCGGTACGAAGCATTTCCTTTTCTCGGGCTCGACTTGTTCGGCGAGGCGTTGCTGGTGCCGGTGCCGCACGGGCTGCGTCACGACCACCCCGTCGGCTTCAACCTCTACGTCCCGTTCCGCATGGGCCAGGTGGTGCGGCTGCGGCCGCTGCTCGGCATGTGCGTGACGCCGAGCTTCTTTCACCCTGAAGAGCCCGGCGCCCCGCGGGCCGACACCGTGCTCGTCGGCTTTCACGCGGGCGGCGGCGTGGAGCTGGCGCTGCACGACCGGCTCTCGTTCTTCCTCGAGGCCAAGGCGGTGACGTGGTTCGGCAACGACCGCTCCGTGCAGGGGTGGACGGGCGTCGTCAGCGGAGAGGTGCGGCCCTTCGTGCTCGGTCAGGCGCAGCTCGGCTTCACGTTCCACCTCGGCGGGGCATGAGAGCGCTGCTGCTCGGCGTGTTGGCCTCGGGCTGTGGCGCCGCGCCGAGCCTGCCGCATGGCACCGACGCCGCGTCGTGCGGCACCTGTCACGCGACGCAGCTCGAGACGTGGAGGACGTCGGCGCACGCGCGAGGCACGGCGTCTCCCGTGTTCCAGGCGCTCTTGCCGCGCGTCGAGGCGGCGTGGGGCGCGGCGGCCCGTCAGCAGTGCGTGAGCTGTCATGCGCCAGCGCACGGTGGAGACGACGTCGTCAGCTGTGTCAGCTGTCACGGCGCCACCGGGAATCGTGGAGCGAAGAACGGCGCGCTCGTCGTCGACCTGGAGCAGCCGCTCGCCTCGACGAAGACGCGAGTGCAGAACGACGCGCACGCCGTGGCGCCGCGGGGGTTGCTCACCTCGGCGTCTCTGTGCGGCACCTGTCACGAGGTGCACGGGCCCGGCCTGTTCGACGAGCGCACCCTGACGGAGTTCCGCAGCACCGACGGCGAGGACTCCTGCCTCTCGTGTCACGGCGTCGGAGGCGTCGACGGTCATCGCTTCGCGGGTGTCGACCCGGCGTGGGGTGCTCCGAGCGCTGAACGGGCCGAGGCTGATGGTCGCGGCCGCGCGCTCTGGGCGAAGGGGCTCGCGCTCTCGGTGGAGGCGGAAGGGCAGGGCGTTCGCGTCACGCTCACGAATCAGGCCCGGCATGCCGTGCCGACCGGCGTGGCGATGCTGCGAGACGTGTGGGTCGCCCTCGAGGTGCATGACGCGACGGGCACCGTGGTCGACGTGCCCAGGTTGTTCGACCTGCGCGCGGCGCTCGAGCGAGACGGCCTTCCGGTGGCGTTGATCACCGACGCGAGTCGAGTCACCACCGGTGCGCTGGATCCTCGCGCGTCGCGGTCGATGCGGTGGACCCGCCCCGTTGGAGTGAGCGGGGCCCTCGAGGTGCACGTCATCGTTCGGGCGCGCGCGATTCGGGACGACGTCCTCGAGGCGTTGGCGCTTCAGGGGCGCGGGGATGAAGTGACGACGCACGAGGTCGCGCGGCGAACCGTTCGCCTGCCCGCCGTCCAGGAGTGAAATCGAGTGTCACGAATCGGGCGCTTTTCGCACCCGCCGTGACAGAGCTCACCGCGCCGCGAGTACCTTCAACGCCGCCTGCGCCCGCTCGAAGCGACGCTCCACCTCGTCCCACTTCACGTTCGCGAAGAACGCGTCGACGTACTTCGCGGCCGCCGCGCCGTAGTCGAACGCGTACGAGTGTTCGTACATGTCGAGCACGAGGAGCGGCAGGCTGCGCCAGTGCCTGTGTGTGGTTGCTGCTCCAGGCGGTGAAGAGCTCGCCGGTCGTCGAGTGCAGGCCGAGCGTCACCCAGCCGCTCCCGCCGGCGAGTGAGAGCGCCGTCGCGCGGAAGTCCTGCTCCCAGGAAGACGGGAGCACCTTCGCGAGTGCGCCGCTCTGCTTTCCGTCACCGCCGAGGTTGCCGAAGTACCACTCGTGCAGCGTCATCGAGTTGTGGAACTGGAGCGCCCGCTCTCGCAGGCCGCCGACGAGGGCCGAGGGCGCATCGGCCTTGAGCTTCGCGAGCTCCTCCTCGACCTTGCCGAGGTTCTTCACGGCGCCGGCGTAGTTGTTGTCGTGGTGAGAGTTGAGCAACGCCGCCGACAGGCCTCGGAGCTTCGTGGCGTCGAAGGGAAGAGGCTTCACGGCGCGGGTCGACGAGGTGCCCGGTGTGCCGCCATCAGGGAGTGCGCCCAGAGCGGAGACGAACTCGCGTCGGTGCATGAGAGACCTTTCAAAGGTGGCGTCAGGAGCGCTGACGGCGACGCAGGCGCTGCGCGAGGAAGCTCGCGAGCGCGAAGACAGAGAGGTCGGAGGCCGAGGTGCAGCCACAGCCGACGCCGAACTGTTTCGCAGGGCCAGGACCTGCGTCGGGGAACTCACCTGCGTCCGCTTCTGAGCCGGCGTCCATCAAGACGCTTGCATCAGGTGCGCCGCCTGAGCTTCCGCCTCCGGTGCCCCCACCTGCGGAGCCAGCTGCGCTGCCGCCTGCGGCTCCACCTGCGCTGCCGCCTGCGGATCCACCGGCTGCTCCACCTGCGCTGCCGCCTGCGGATCCACCCGCTGCTCCACCTGCGCTGCCGCCTGCGGATCCACCAGCCGCTCCACCTGCGCTGCCGCCTGCGGATCCACCGGCTGCTCCACCTGCGCTGCCGCCTGCGGATCCACCGGCTGCTCCACCTGCGCTGCCGCCTGCGGATCCACCAGCTGCTCCACCTGCGCTGCCGCCTGCGGATCCACCAGCTGCTCCACCTGCGCTGCCGCCTGCGGATCCGCCAGCTGCTCCACCTGCGCTGCCGCCCGCAGCTCCACCTGCGCTGCCACCCGCTGCTCCACCTGCCACCGCACCCCTCACGGTGATCACCACATTCGCCGTCGCCGACCCCATCCGCGTATCGGTCGCCGTGAACCGCACACCCACCGACGTCGGGCCCGGCGGTGCAACGAACGAAGCGGTCGACCCCATGACGGGCAGCGCCACCACCGGTCCCACGGTCTGCGCCCAGGTGAAGACGAGGGTCTCTCCGTTCGGGTCGACCGAGCCTCGCCCATCGAGCGTCACCACGGCCCCGGCGTCGACGGTCTGGTTGGGCCCGGCGTCAGCGGTCGGCGGCTCGTTGAGGTTGTCGTTCACCGTCAGGAGGAATCCGCCGTCACTGCGGTCCTGGCCATCGCTCACGATGACGGAGTACCGGAGCATCGAGCTCGTGAAGACGCGCGGCGTGGTGATGGTCGGCGTCGCGGTCGTCTCGCCGGTGATGACTGCCGCCGGCCCCGTCATCTGAATCCACGAATAGACGAGCATGTCGCCATCCGCGTCGGTGACCATCGGCGCCGGGCGAGTCGAGATGATGGTCTCTCCGAGCGTAGCGGGCGCGATGGGCGAGAGCCGGGGCGAGGCGTTGACCCGCATGCTCCACGTCGACTGTGAGACGCCGATGAGCGAGGTGCGGCCGCCGAAGAAGACCATGCCTCCGAGCTGGGGGCTGTAGGTCGGCGCCGAGAACGTCGCGTTGCCCGCGCTCGGGGTGGGCATGATGCGCGTCCACAGCGTTGTCGCCGGCTCGTACGTGTACGCCTCGGAGATGGGAGTGGCGCTCGGGTTCGTCACGCCTCCGTACAGGATGAGCTTGTCGGCGCGCACATCGTACGTGCACACCGCAGACCCGCGTTTCGTCGGCAGCATTCCCTGTGGCGTCGTCGTCACCCACGTATTCGTCGCCACGTCGTATTCGGCCTGGGCCGTGATGGTGTCGTTGACGATCTCACCACCGAACACGTGCAGCCGACGTCTCACCGGGTCGTAGCCCACGCACGCCGAGGCGCGCGCCGCCGGAGCCGTGCCCATCGGCGTCAGCAACGTCCAGGTCGCTGTTCCGCCCGGAAGATCCACGTTGAGCCGGTACAGGTCGTTCGAGAGCACCGTCGCTTCGGCGTTGTTCGACGTCGCGGTGCCCCCGCCGAAGATCAGATGGGCCGACAGGTCGGGCGCGTAGACCATCGACGCGAGGAAGCGGGGCGTCGGTGCTCCGACTGACGCCGTGAGCGCCTGCCACGTGTCCGTCGCCGGGTCGAACAGATGCACGTCGTTGAGCAGCGGGCCGTTCAGGTCACGGCTGCCACCGAACAACACCACGCGTCTGAGCACCGTGTCCCACGACATCGAGTGCCACGCGCGCGTGACCGGAGCTCCTGTCACCGTTCGTTGTGCCCAGGTGTTGCCCGTCACGTCGTACGCCCAGGTCTGGTTGTTCGTGCCCGCGAGTGTCGCGTTTCCACCGAAGAGGTACAGCGACTCCATGTTGCTGCCGGTCGAGACCAGGGCGGCGCCGGTTCGCGCAGAGGGGCGCGTCGTCGGGTTCAAGTTGGTCATGGTCGGAGGGCCCGCCACCGCGACGCAGGCCCAGCCCGCCGTGAGGATGAAGAGCCACCGCACACGTGAAGTGTAGCCCCATCCTCCGTGGCGTCGCGGACCTGGCGTGTGGGTGTTGGTACGCCGGTTCCGCTCAGCCTGGCGCGCTCGGGCGTGCGATGGTCTCGCGCGGCGCCACTCGTCACACGCGAAAGACCTCCTTGCGATCGTCGCTCACCTTCAGCGTGCTCCTCTGTGTCTTCCCGGTGGTGGCGTTCTCACAACCTGCAACCCCACAAACGAAAGGACCCATGACCTACGAGAAAGCGCTGGTCGACTTCGACGCGTTCAAGAAGCTCGTCGCCGAGGTCGAAGGCCACCGAGCAAAGCGGCTCATCGACCTCGAGACGTTCCTGAAGATGAGCAAGGCGAAGAACACCATCATCTTCGACTCGCGCTCGGACTTCCGCTTCGGCCGCAAACACCTGAAGGGTGCCCGTCATCTCGACTTCACGGACTTCACCCAGGACAACCTGGCCGCGCTGATCCCCGACCCGAAGACGACCATTCTCATCTACTGCAACAACAACTTCTCGGACGACCAGGTCGACTTCGCCACCAAGATGTTCGTGCCGCGGCCAGCGCCCGAAACGCAGATTCTGTCGAACCAGAAGCCCATCATGCTGGCGCTCAACATTCCGACGTTCATCACCCTGTACGGCTACGGGTACAAGAACGTCTACGAGCTCAACGAGCTCGTCAGCGTCAACGACAAGCGCATCGAGTTCGAAGGAACCGTGGTGACGAAGACGAAGTAGCTCAGCGACGCGCGCTGACGGCGCCTGGCGCGACGGCGGCCGGCTTCTTCCGCGAGACCGGCTTGACGCCCACCTGCTCGGCGACGAGGTCTGCCTGCGCGAGGGCCTGCGTCACGGCCGCGAGGGCGCCGGGAATGCGGTCGCGGTACCAGGCAGGCAACACCTTGCGCAGCAGCGCTTCACCTTCGGCGGCGGGCAGGTCGACGAGCGCGGGAAGCGTGTGGCTGCTCGAGACGGCCGAGAAGCCCGCGAGGTCGGCCACCTGCACGAGGCTGCCGATGCGCCCGTCGTTGCCACCGAGCGTCACCTCGACGTTCTTGTCGTGGTGAAAGCGCACCAGGTTCGCGAAGTGCGCGGGAATCATCCACCGCGCGCACGCCTCGGCGCCCAGCTCGGCGTGGTCGAGACCGCAGATGCCGCGCTCGGCTGCGACCAGCTGCGACGGCGTGTCCCAGGCGGCTTCGTCGACCTCGCGCAGCGCCGCCGGCGCCACGTCGAACATAATGAACCGGCCGACGTCGTGGAGCAGCCCACCGAGGTACGCCTGCTCGAAGTTGAGCCCCATGTTCGCGTGACGCGCGAGCGCCCGCGCCACCGAGGCGACCTCGAGCGCATGGGTCCACAGCCCGCGCTCCCAGTCGTTTCGCGGCACGAAGACCCGAACGACTGACATCGAGATGATCAAATTGGACACTTCGCGGGCGCCGAGGCGCACCACCGCGTCGCGAATGCGCGTAATCGGCGTGACGGAGTGCGCCGCCATCGAGTTCGCCGCACCGATGAGCCGAATCGCGTAGCTCGGCTCGGCCTCGACGATCTTGACCAGGTCGTCGAACCACGAGGGCGCCGCCGGGTCGAGCTCGAGCAATTGACTGAGCACCCGCGGGAGCACCGGCAGCGTGTCGACCTTCTTGAGGAGCTGGTCCTTCACGAGCGCCGTCATGGGCCCGCCGGGAAACAGACCGAGAACGTCGAGCCCTGCCCCAGCGTGCTCTTCACGGTGACGGAGCCACCATGGGCCTCGGCCACCCGCTTCACCGTGGGGAGCCCCAGGCCGGTGCCCTGGCCCGGCTCCTTCGTCGTGTAGAACGGCTCGAAGACGTGCGGCAGCACCCGCGGCTCGATGCCGGTGCCCGTGTCGCTGACCGTGAACTCGACGAAGGTGGCGCCGTCGCGCTCCAGCACCGAAGCCGCGAGCACCAGCACGCCACCCGTCGGCATCGCATCGGCGGCGTTGACGCACAGGTTGAGCAGCACCTGGTACAGCTGCAAGCTGTCGGCGACGAGCACGGGCAGGTCGTCCTTCACCAGCACCTCGAAGGTCACCCGCTTCGGCATGGCCCGCCGGAGCTGCTCGGCGTAGGTGCGCGTGAGGCGGGTCGTCTGAATCGCCGCGCGAAGACCAATGCCTCCACGCGCGAAGTCGACGAGCTGACGCACCATGGCCGTGGCGCGTCTGGCGCCGTCCTCGAGGTCGGTGATGGCCTCGGCGCGCTCGAGGGCCGTGGTGTCTTCGTCCTTGAGGAAAGAGACGGTCGACACGACGGGCGCGAGCACGTTGGCGAGGTCGTGCGCCACCGACACCGCGAGCTCGCCGACGACGCCGAGCCGTTCACTGCGGAGCGCAGCGGCCTCGAGGCGTCGTTGCTCGGTGACGTCGCGCTTCACGGCGATGAAGTGGGTGGGGTGCCCGCTGCTCATGATGGGCGTGATGGTCGACTCTTCGGTGTACGTCGAGCCGTCTTTGCGTCTGTTGATCAGCGTGCCGTGCCAGGTGGCGCCGCTGAGCAGCGTGGCCCACAGCACCTCGTAGAATTCCCGGTCCTGGTGGCCCGACTTCAAGAGGCGCGTGTGACGCCCCACGGCTTCGGCCTTCGAGTAGCCCGTCATCAGACAGAAGGCCGGGTTGACGTATTGAATCAGGCCGTCGCTGTCGGCGATGACGATGGAGTTGGCCGCCGCTTCGACCGCGGCGTGATTGAGCTTGAGCTGCGCGAGCACGCCCCCACGGTCGAGGTCTTCGACGACGAAGGCGAGCCTGGGGCCCGGGTGCACCAGGCGCAGGGGCAGCGCAGACCGCTCCGCGTGTGCCATCAACTCCGTGAGGCTCTGGCCGACGGCGGCCTCGACGGTGGTCCCGAAGAGCTTCGCGGCGTGGTGGCTCAACCACTCGACCCGCCCCTCGCCATCGAGCTCGCAGACGCCCACGCCCACCGCCCCCAGACCCTGACTGAGAGGGCGCGTGATGAACGCGGCGTCCTCGAGGTTGAGTTCGGAGGTCATGGGACAACCATCTCGCCATGGCCTGATCCGTGCTGTCGGGTAGACGCCCGGTATTCATGTCAGGTGTTCACCTGACATCACTTGACCGTCCGACGGTCGGTCGCTGCCCCGCTGGTTCAGTCGGCGAGGCCGTGCAGCAAGGCCAGTCGCGTCAGCTCGACGTTCGACGAGCAGCCCAGCTTGGTGGCGAGGCGGGAGCGGTACGTGCCGACCGTCTTCTCCGAGAGGTGAAGCTGCGCGGCGATTTCTTTGAGGCTCGAGCCGGTCGCGACCAGGCGCAGCACCTCGAGCTCGCGGCCAGACAACGACTCGAGCGGCGAGCTGGAAGGCCCCGACTCGAGATCAGCCGCGAGGGCTTCGGCGAGCTCTGGTGAGACGTAGCGGCCCCCACCCAGCACGCGCACCACGGCGGTGCCGAGCTCGTCGGCGGCCGACGTCTTCGCCACGTACCCCCGGGCTCCAGCGGCGAGCGCGCGCCTGGCCCACGCCACCTCGGTGTAGCCCGAGAGCACGAGCACGAGCTGGTCGGGCCTCTCGCGGTGAAGGTCGGAGAGCAGGTCGAACCCGCTGCGGCCCTTCAGGCCGAGGTCGAGCACCACGAGGTCGACGCGCGTGGTGCGCAGACTGGCGAGCGCGTCTTCGGCGGTGCCCACGTCGCTGACGGTCGCGTCGGGGCGAAGGGCGAGAAGCAGCTGGCGCACGCCCTGCCGCATCAGCTCGTGGTCGTCGACGAGGAGAAAGGAAGTCATTCTGGGCCCGGGTCCGTTCGCCCCCGCGAACGTGCCCTCACCGTAGCAGGCCCCGAAGCTCGAAACTGGCACGTCAGTCGAGCGCGCGCGGACCTGGCGGAGCCGGGTCATCGGTGACGCTCCCCGTCTCGTCACACTGCCGGGAAGGGAAAGCTCGGGGGAGGCGTCACCGCTCCAGGGCGCGCGCCACGGTGCTCAAGAGTTGGGTGGCCGTGAAGGGCTTGCGCAGCGCAGGAATGCCCACCGGCAGCATCGAGCTCGAGCCGCCCGTGATGAACATCACCGGCACCGAAGGGAGCAAGACGCGAATTCGCTCCAGCGCCGCCACGCCATCGAGCCTCGGCATCGAGACGTCCGTCACCACCAACGCCGGGGTCTGTGCTGCGGCCAGCTCGACCAGCTCGACGCCGTCACGCGCCGTCAGCACTCGAAAGCCACTCTGCTCGAGCGCCTGTCGAACGGCCTCGAGCGCGAGCGGCTCGTCGTCGGCGACCAGGACCAGCCGCCCGCCACCCACGACGGCTTCAGGCGTCGTCGCTGGCGCGGCCTCTGACGCGGGAAGGTACACCTCGAACCGGGTGCCCTTCTCGAGCGCCGACTCGACCCGCACGAAGCCGTGATGCCGCCGGCAGATTTGCGCCACCGTCGCCAGGCCCAGGCCGGTGCCCTTGCCGGCCGCCTTGGTGGTGAAGAAGGGCTCGAAGAGATGTTCGCGCACCTCGGCGCTGATGCCCGTGCCGGTGTCGGCGACGACGAAGCGAACCCAGTGGCCCGGGCGAGCGCCCTGCCAGAATTCGCTGAAGCCGGGCTCGAGCTGCGCGACCTCGAGGGTGACGTCGTCGACCACCACCTGCACGACGCCGCCTGCTGGCATCGCGTCACGCGCGTTGACGCAGAGGTTGAGCAGCACCTGCCGCAGCTGGGTCGGGTCTGCGTTCACCACGAGCTCGTCGCCGCGCAGCTCGCTCCTCAGCGAGAACTCGGCGGGCAGGGTGCTCGAGAACCATCGCGTGAAGTCAGTCACCAGCGCGCCGGCCTCGACGTCCACGAAGGCGTCGTCACTGCCCCGCCCGAAGGCGAGCAGCCGCTGCACCACGGCCACGCAGCTGCGCGCGCTGTCGTCGATGCCTTTCACCCACTGGGCCCAGCTGGGCGAGGTCGGGTCTCGCAGCAGTGAGCTGAAGACGAGAATCGGCGCCAGCAGGTTGTTCAAGTCGTGCGCGACGCCACTGGCGAGGGCGCCGGTCGACTCGAGCCGCTGGGTGCGCAGGACCTGGGCCTCGAGGCGTTTCTGCTCCGAGATGTCTGCCTGCACCGCCACGAAGTGCGCGTTGAGCCCACCGGCGTCGTGCACCGGCGCGATGGACGTCATCGTCCAATACAGGCGGCCGTCGCGGCGGCGGTTGCGCAGCTCCCCGCGCCAGGTCTTGCCCGAGAGAATCGTCTTCCACAGGTCTTCGTAGACCTTCGCCGCCGTCAGGCCCGAGCTGACGAGGCGCATCGTCTGGCCCATCGCTTCGCCGGCCGGCCACCCCGTCATGTCCACGAAGGCCGGGTTGACGAACTGGATGATGCCCTCGCGGTCGGTGATGACGATGGCGTCTGGCGCCTGGTCGATGGCGCTCTTGAACCGGCGCAGCGACACCGCGGTCTGCTCGGCGGCCCCGAGCGCCACGGACAACGAGCGCGTTGTCTCCTGCAGCGACATCTCGAGCGTCTTGAGGTGGTGGATGTCGGTGTGCGTGCCGAGCATGCGCAACGGTGCGCCGTTCGCGTCGTGCGCCACCACGCTCCCGACCGAGAGCAGCCACTTCCACTCGCCCTGCTGGGTGCGCTGCCTGAACTCCACGCGGTAGGTCGGCAGCTGGCCCGCCATGTACCGGCGGTAGACCTCGCCAACGCGCTCGCGGTCGTCGGGATGCAGTCGGTCGAGCCAGCGCTGATTCGTCTCGACGAAGGTGTCGGGCTCGTACCCGAGCATGCGCGCGTAGTTGGGGCCGACCTGGGCTTCGCCGGTCTGCACGTTGACGTCGAACCAGCCCTGGTTCGACGCTGACAGCGTCAGGCTGAAGCGCTCGAGGAGCTCATGCTGCAGACGTTCGGCGCGCACGCGGTCGGTGACGTCGAACGTGATGCCGCGCAGCTGAACCGGTCGACCTGCGTCGTCGGTGATGACCGTGCGCCGCACCTCGTGCACCCGCTCGGGGCCGCGGGCGGGGTTGGTGCGCACGGTGACGATGGCGGTGGTCAGCTCGGTCACCAGCTGACGGTCCTCGGGGTGAATGAAGTCGAGGGCGTCGGGAGGTTGCGCGGAGCCGACCTGGGGCACCGAGTGGAGATTGAACATGCCCTTCGACCAGGTGCCTTCGCCGGTCTCGAGTGAATGTGTCCAGCTGCCGAAGTGGGTGATGGCCTGGGCCTCTTCCAGCTGCTCTTCGCTCTCGCGACGGCCCTCGTCTGCACGCACCGTGTCGGTGATGTCGGTCAGCACGACGTTGATCAGCTTCGACTTGGAGTCAGACCGGGTCGTGGCCACGAGGTGCACCCACACCAGGCCGCCGTTTCGGTGCACCACGCGCACCCGGCAGGAGCGCGTGCCACCGGCTGCCAGCAGTTGCCGGCTCAACAGGTAGAAGGTGTCGGCGTCGGGGGGCGAGATGAAACGGCTGAACGACTGGCCCAGCACCTGCTGACGCGACACACCCAGCAGCGTGGTGGCGGTGAGGTTGGCCAGCTGCACCAGCCCGGCCGCGTCGAGGGTGAGGTAGCTGACCGGCGCGAGGTCGTAGAGTTCGAAGTACCGGGAACGCGAGAGGTCGAGCTCGAGCTGAGAGCGGCGCAGCTCCTCGTTCTGCATCTCGAGCTCGAGCTGGTGCACCCGCAGCTCGTGCAGGAGCCGCGTCGCGTCCTCCGCCGACAGCATGTCCTTGCCGTGGCGCACCTTGCCGTCACGAAGCCGCTCTTCGGCGTCGCGTCGGAGCCGCGCTGCGTCGTCGTCTGGCGGTGGCGCGTCGCTCATCGGGACTCCAGCAGCTCGATGGTCGAGATGGCGTACGGCTGCCCGGTGCCGTTGAGGAGCACCGTGGCGGTCAGCCAGACGTCGACCACCCGCCCATCGCGCGTCAGCCGTTGCGTGCGAGAGGGCGCGACGTGGCCGATGGTGCGGAGGGCGAGCAACCGCTCGGCCTCGCTGACGCGGACCGGCTCGGGCAGCCGCTCACGAAGGTTCAGCGCGAGGGCCTGGGTTTCGCTCCACCCGTACGCTCGCACCGCCGCCGGGTTCCAGCTCAAGGTCTTGCCCTCGAAGTCCTGAACGACGATGGGGTCTGCCGCGTCGCGCACCGTCAGCGCCAGCCGCGCCAGCTCGGCCGTCTGCGCCAACCGGGCCTCCATGGCCTTGCGCTCGGTGACGTCGGCAAACGTCATCACCACGCCCGAGATGACGTTCTCGAGCGTTCGATAGGGTCGCAGCCGCAGCACGAACCAGGCGCCCGACGTCGTCTGCACCTCACGCTCGTGCGGCTCGAGCGTGTCGAGCACCCGGCGTGCATCAGGCACCAGCTGCTCCGAGCCCTTCAGGTTCGACATCAGGTGCGCCAGCGGCCGCCCCACGTCGGAGGGGATGAGGTTGATGAGCTGCGCGGCGTTCGGCGTGAACCTGAGAATCTTCATCTCCTGGTCGACGAAGACCGTCGCGATGCCGGTGCCCGCGAGCAGGTTGTTCATGTCGTTGTTGAGGCGCGAGAGGTCGGCGACCTTCGTGTGCAGCTCGGCGTTCACCGTCGAGAGCTCCTCGTTGACCGACTGCAGCTCTTCGCGAGACGTCTCCATCTCTTCGTTGGCCGAGCGCAGCTCTTCGTTCATCGACTGCATCTCTTCGTTCGACGACTTGAGCTCTTCGTTCGACGTCTCGAGCTGTTCCCGCGTCGCCTGCAGGAATTCGTCTCTCGAGCGCAGCGCGCGGCGGAGCTCCTCGATGACGGCGGCGGTCCCGTCGCCCGCCTCGACCGTCTCGGGTCGGTCCTGGCCTGGCAGCGGCTCCCAGACGACGAGGAAGAGCGCCGGGTCGGCCAGCGGGAAGACCTTCACGTTCACCACCGTCGGCTCGAGGTCGATGCCGCTCGAGACGGCCTTCACCGTCGACGGCGCCCTCGTGGCCGACGCGCGGTGCAGCGCCATCGCGAGGCTCTGCCCCAGGCCACCTCGCGCGAGCTTGATGACGTTGCTGACGCCCACCTCGCCTTCATTGAGCGCGAGCCACGAGGCCGCGCTCCCATGCAGGTACAGAAGGTCGCCGCTCGTGTTGACAAGCGCGCCGGTGGTGCCGACGAACTGGAGGAGCGCCTGCTCGGTCATCGCCTTGAGCGGCGAAGGCGACACGGCTCGTCTCTCGGAGAGCGGGAGGCCTGCGTTCAACGCGCTCCGGGCGCCGAGGCGACCGACGAGCCTGGTGGCCGAGCCTGCGCGCACGAAGAGCTTCGCGCGCCGATCGAGCGGGGTGAACAGCTCGCCGAGGTCGCCCACGCCCTCTGAGGTGCCGAGGAACAACACACCGCCCGGGTTGAGCGCGTAGTGGAAGAGGGGAATGAGTCGGCGCTGCAGCTCGCTCGAGAAATAGATGAGCAGGTTGCGACAGGCGATGAGGTCGACCCTCGAGAACGGCGGGTCGATGATGACGTCCTGCTCCGAGAAGATGAGCAGCTCTCTGAGGTGCTTGCTGACGCGGTAGCCCCCGCCGGGCTCGGCCGTGAAGAAGCGCGCCAGCCGCGCGGGTGAGAGCTCGGCCGCGATGCTCGCCGGAAAGAGCCCCTGCCTCGCCGTCGCGATGGCGCGCGCGTCGATGTCGGTCGCGAAGACCTGCACTGTCGACGAGCTGCCCGTCGCCTCGAGGTGCTCCTGCAGGAGTATCGCGATGGAGTACGCCTCTTCACCCGTGCAGCAGCCCACGCACCAGACCCGCACGGGGGCGCCTGGCGCGACGCGCTCGAAGAGCTTCGGCAGGCCCACCCGCGCCAGCGCCTCGAAGGCCTCGGGGTCGCGGAAGAAGCTGGTGACGCCAATCAGCAGGTCCTGAAAGAGCGCGTCGGCCTCGTCGGGCGTGCGCTCGAGGAAGGTGGCGTAGTCCCCCGCGTCGTCCAGCCGATGCGCCGCCATGCGCCGCGCGACCCTGCGGTTGACGGTGTTTGGTTTGTATTGGGAAAAGTCGTGGCCCGTCTTCGCGAGGAGCAGCGCGACGATTCGTTTCACCAGCGCGCTCGAGAGTTCGACCACCGGCTCGTCGCCGGCCACTGGCGCCATCACCCGCCTTCGCACGCTCGAGGCGCGCGACATCAGCCAGGGTGCCATGTCGCCAGGCGCGAGCTGCTCGTCGGCCAGCCCGGCAGCCACCACGCTGCGGGGCATGCCGTCGAAGTCACAGGTCTCGGGCGTCTGAGCCAGCACCAGCCCGCCTGCCCCCTTGATGGCGCGCGCGCCTTCCGTGCCGTCGTTGCCGGTGCCCGACAACACGATGCCGATGGCCGCTTCGTGCTGCGCCTCGGCGAGCGAGGTGAAGAACGTGTCGATGGGAAGCCGATGGCCCCGGGGCTCGCTCGGCGGCATCAGGTACAGCGCGCCGTTCGCGAAGCGAAGGTCGTGGTTCGGCGGAATCGTGTACCCGTGGTTCGGCTGCACCAGCATGCCGTCTTCGACCTCGACGACCTGCAGGCGCGTCATCTTGCGGAGCAGCTCGGGGAGCAGGCTCGAGTGGTCGGGCGCGAGGTGCTGAACGAAGACGAAGGCCATGCCCGTCTCGCGGTCGGTGGGCAGCCCGGAGAGGAACGCCTCGAACGCCGCGAGCCCGCCCGCCGACGCGCCGAGCCCAACGAGGGGAAACGGAAGGCCTCGGGGCTCGGTGTCGTTGCTGCTCGTCATCGTGCGGGCACCATACGCTCCTGAGTGTTCCGGGGATCCTTGATGGTGAACGACTCACCTCACGGCTGGTCGCGCAGGCGCCGCAGCTCGGCCATCTCGGGCTTGAGGTGTTTCCTCGCGGCCTTCACGCGGCGCTCTTCATCGGGCCCGCACACGACGCGGTAGTTGCACCAGGTGCACTCGCCGTCGTCGGGCGCGGCCGGGAAGAAGCCGGTCTCGAGCGCGGAACGAATGGTGCGCGCGACGAAGCCGAAGGCCTCGCGAGAGAGCGCGTCGAGCGGCACGGGGCGCTCGGTGAAGCCACCGACCTGCGTCATGTAGTGCAGCCGCCCGCCCCAGACGGTGGAGCCCAGGAAGAGCTTCTCGAGCACCAGCGCGTAGAGCACCGGCTGCAGGTGACGGCCGCCGCCGATGATGGCGTCTTCGTCGGCCTTCACGCGGCCCGTCTTGTAGTCGGTGGCGCGCAGCACGCCGTCGCTGCGCTTCTCGACGAGGTCGATGGAGCCACGCACCTGCAGGCCCTCCACCAGCTTCACTGGCGTGGGCGAGCTCGCGGGGTCCTGCTCGTCGACGGCTTTTCCGGCCAGCCCGAAGGAGAGCTCGAAGTGCGCCGGCTGCCACTGCGCGTCGTCCTTCATCAAGCGCAGCCACTGGCGGAGGTCGGCCTCGAGCGTCTGCACGCCGTCCAGCCAGACGCGCTCGATGGCGGGCTTGAAGGTGTCGTAGACGTCGTGGGCCACGCGCTGAATCGTCTCGTGCAGGCGCTCGAGCACCGTCGGCAACGTCTCGTCGGTGACGCGCACGCCATCGTTTCGCAGCGCCGAGAGCAGCTGGAATTGCACCTCGTGCGCCATCGAGCCCTTCTCCATCGGTCCGAGCTCTTCGAGCTCGGCGGGAATCTCGTACGGCTGCAGCCGCACCACGGCCGAGAGGAAGAACTTGTACGGACAGCCGGCGAACTGCTCGAGCGCGGTGGGAGAGAACGGCCGCACCGAGGGATGGTTCGCCTCGAGCCCTTTCCTCGCGAGCGCACCGGGCTTCACCAGGCCGTCATGCGGTGTCCACGCGCTGGTCTGCCATCGCGCGAAGCGGGCTCGCAAGGCGCGACCCAGGTGTGCGTTCGTCGTGACGAGGTACCGGCCGCGGCCTTTCACGGGGCCGGTTGCGCGGAAGATGCTGTCGATGGTGGCGAGGTCGAACTCGGTGTCGTCGATGGCGCTCTCACGTCGCGCCGGCGCAGGCCACGCGAGGCGAACGTTGGCTGACGCCTCGGCCTGCCGCTGCAGTGCCTCGTAGCCGGGCAACGTTCCCTGCACGGCGCGCGCGGCCTCGAGCGCATAGAACGACGGCACGCGAGGCCGGGCGTGTTCGGCGTCGATGCGCGGGTACGAGAGCACGGCCCGCTCACGCGCTGCGCCGACGGCGAGCATCAGGGCCAGACGCTCCGAGGCGATGCGGCGCTTGTTCGTCTCGAGCTGCGGCGACACCGTCTCGCGCACGCGGTCGGGGAGCAGCGGGTCTTCACGAATCTTCTGCGGAAACACCCGCTCGGCGAGGCCGGGAACGAAGACGGTGTGGAAGGACAGGCCTCGCGCACCATCGACTGGCGCGACGAAGACGAAGCCGGGGCGTTTGTCCTGCGGGTTCTCGGTCGTCTCGGCGAGGCGGCGGGACAGCACCGTGCGCACTTCTGAGAGCTCGATGGGGCCGACGGGCTCCATGGGGCTCAGCTCGTGCAGCATCGCTAGCACGCGGTCAGCGTCTTTCAACGCGCGCGTCGCGAGGCTCATCAATACCTTGAGCCACTCGCCCCACGTCGCGCGTTTCGGGAGCGCCGCGAGCACGTCGAGGAGCGGCAACGCGAACTGCTCCAGCGCGGTGAGGTCGCCGAGCGAGCGCTTCGAGCGGGCGAGCTGGGCCTCGGTGGCTGTCGGGTTCCGCTGTTCCGTCTCGAACGTCTTGCGCAGGCCTGACAGGCGACGTCGCCAGCGGTCCGTGCCCCCGATGACGGCGGCCTCGACGATGAGCTTCTCCCAGCGGCGCGGCGAGCGGAGCTGACCCAGCACCGATGGCGCTTCGACGTCGGTGACTTCTTCGGGAGGTGGAGGGAGCGGCGGTGGCAGCGGCGAGAGCGGCAACAGCGTGTCGGCCGCGTCGGGGCGCGAGAACGGCTTGTGTTGCGCCGCCGGAGGAGCGCCGTCTGCGTCGAGCTTCGGCACCTGCGAGAGCGAGAGGTATTCGCTGAAGCGGCGCGCCGAGAGGCCCTCTTCCGCGCAGCGTAAGAGAGAGAGGAGCGCGCGGCCCGCCGGGTCCGGGTGCGGAAGGCCGGAGCTGAAGTGCGCCTTGAAGCCGGCCCTGCGGAACGCGTCTTCGAGCGGGGCGCGGTAGGCGCCGGGGCTCCGCAGCAGCACCGCGATGTCGTCGTGCCGCACGCCCGACTTCGCGAGCGCGATGATGCGCCGGGCGATCTCGACGCACTCACGTGCTTCGCCGGGCGCGGAGAAGAAGTCCTCCAGCGTGTGGGGCGTCGCGGGCTGCGAGGACGAGAAGAGGTTGCGCTGCAGTTCGGTGAGCGGCGTGCCTGGCGTCGCCTCGAGCACGCGTGGCGGCCCGACGACGGCCGAGAGCACCGCGACGGTCTGCTCGTCATCGGCCGGCGCGACGGCGAGCGTGTCGCTGGACGCGGTGACGAGCGCGTCGAGGAAGCGCTGCTCCAGCCCGGCGGAGAGCGGCACGTCGAGGAGCACGAGCGGCGCGTGAGGAAGAGTGCCCGCTGCTTCGCGAGCGAGCGCATACACCTGCGCACGGTCGGCGAGCTTCGAGGTGATGAGCGCTTCGTCGAAGGCGCGCATGGCGTCCGCGAGCGCTGGCTCCACGGCGTCGGGAGACACCTCGAGCATGCGCAGCTCGGCCACCGTTCGGGACAGCGCGCGCGAGAGCCCGGGCTTTCCTTCGAGTGGCGCGAGGCGATGCAACAGCTCGGTCTCTCCAAGGTTCCAGGTGACGCGCGCCCAGAGCGCCTCGAGGGAGAGTGAGGTGACGGCGGTCAGTCCCCGCGCCAGCAGCGTCGGCCGCGCGAGCTCGAGCGCGCAGCGGTACGGCGTCGTTCTGCGCCAGCCGAAGAGTGAGCGGCCCAGCGAGCGGGTCAGCTCCGCACCGGCTTCGAACGTCGCGCCGAGCACCAGCACGTCACCATCGGCAGGGAGCGAATTGAGGTACGCACGCACGTGCGCGAGACGAAGGTCGCTCCGGCGGCTGATGACGAACTCACGCATCGTGGCGCATCGCAGCACATGTCAGAGTGCACGGCATGCTCAGCGTGCTCGTGTCGGTGCTGCTCACCCAGTCGTCATCCGATGGCCATGCGTGCGTGAAGCACTCCGATTGCATCATCACGACGACGACGTGTTGCGCCGGCTGCTGCGGGCCGGGCCCCTACGTCACGTCGAAGGCCGATGAGGCGCAGATGCTGAAGAAGTGCAGCGTCATCGAGTGCGCCGGGCCGACGAAGTGCGACATCGTGTGCGAGCCGCCGATGAGCCCTGACGCGCTCGAGGCCCGGTGCGTGGCGAAGCAGTGCGTCGCGCGGCTGAAGAAGCGCAGCGGCCGCTGAACCCCGAGCTCATTCTCGTTCCCCAAGGCAACGGTGCGCGTGGGCCGAGGGAACAGGAATCGTGCGCGCTGGATGGTCTGCAGCTCCTTGTTGCGGCTGTTCAGGGGCCCGTCGAGGGCTGTAGCGACCTGACGGCCGCATCGACTCTGAAGAAAACGACATGGAGTGTGCGATTTTTCGGACTCGCTGCGATGGCGACGGCCGTCTTGACGCGCAAGCACCTCCGACCCAACTCATGACGTTGCCGACGAGCGGCCGTACGCGCGCGATGAGGTGTTCGACGTGGCGGCTGAGGTCTCGAAGACAAGGCCTCGGCCGCACTGAACTCGCTCCGCCAGTTCGAGCCCTGTGGCAGAAGCAAAGCGTGCTCCGACTCCGACTCGTTCCTCTGCTGTGGTGCGCGTGCGTGACGGCGGGCGGCAGCGTTCGTGAACGCGCGACCCGGCTCGAAGTCGAGGCCGAGCGGTGCGAGTCGTTTTCGACCTTCGAGCCCGTGCTCGCAAAAGAACGTGACGCGCTGGTGGCCACGGCGCGTGGTGAAGACCTGGTGCCGACGAGTCAGTCGTTGTCGAAGGCCCGCGCCCGCTGCGCCGCCACCACCATCGATGGCCTGTTCGAGCGTCAGCAGGGCAAGGGTCGAAGCGCTGCGGTCACCGAGGTCGACGCCCTCACCCGCGCGCTCGGGCCCGACGAGACGACGCGGCTGTTGCGCGCGAAGTGGGGCCACGACGCCGATGGGTTCCTCGCCGAGGTGACGCTGAGCGGCTTCGCGCCGGGGCCGACGCCGGACCAACCTGCGCCGAAGGAGCCCATCGCACCAAAGCGTGACACGCCGACGTTGCCGGGCGACGAGCACTTCGGCGAGGGCGCGAGCTGTCTTCGCCGGCCGACCGTCGAGGCCGCCGCGTGTCTGGCCGAGTGGCGGCGTGAGGACGCGAAGGCGCAGGAACACGAGGCCTCGGTGCGCGCGCTCGTCGCTCGGGTGCAGAAGGAAGAGCAGGTGCTGGAGGACGACGCGCGCGCCACGCTGCTGGGTGACGTGCTCCGGGCGCTCGCGCTGCCACGGGAGCACGTGGCGCTGACGCCGCTCTTCGACGACCTGGGCCGCATGACGGACCGGCTGATTGCGCGCGCCGAGGTCCTCCGTGGCTCGGGGAAGGTGGAGGCCGCGGCGGTGGTCGTCAGGCCGCTGTTGCTCGTCGACGAGAGCCGGCGGCGGGTCGAGCCTTTCGTTCAGGCGGCGAGCCGAAAACACACGCAGCTCTCGGTCGACGCGAAGTCGCTCCACCTCGCCGCGCAGGTGCATCGGTACCTGTCGGCGTGGTTCCTCGGCGCCGACGCGCCCGTGCCTTCGCTCGAGCCCGGCCAGTGGAGCGCCGCGCAGTGGGTCTGTCAGCTGCCGAAGCCGACGCTCCCGCCGCTCGAGGACGGGGTGTCGGCGCGCATCGTCGCGCGGTGCCGTGTGCTCCCGAAGACCGAGACGCAGCAGCCGGTCGACCCATCGATGCGCACCTTCGAGATGGAGGCGTCGCTCCCGCGCGTTCGTCTCGACGTCGACGTGAGCGTCACGTGCGGCGGCAAGACGATGTCGGAGCACCTCACCGCTGACGAGCTGGTGGTCGACACCTCCAGCACCCTGCTCGACGAGACCCGTCCGCATCGCCTCGACGGGCCGCTGCGCACCCTCCTCGCGAAGGCCGCGAAGGAGTGCAGGGAGCAGACGCGGCGAGAAGTGGACGTCGACTGTGCGCGCCTGCCGCCGAGCTCGCTCGAGCTGACGCAGACGTTCACGAGGCACGCGTTGAGGTTGGGTGAATGGCCGGGCTGCTACGCGCGGTGGTTCGCCGGAATGTATGGCCGCCCGCCGCCACC
>JAUXRI010000231.1 GCA_030681895.1 Myxococcales bacterium
GGTGGCGCGGGCACCTGCATCGCGGCGTCCACCGGGAGGAACGCGGGCTTGTGGTAGGTGAGCGCGCCTGTCGGACACGCGAGGATGCACTGGCCGACGTCGCACGAGAAGTCGCACGCCTGCTTCCGGGGCTCCAGGTACGGCACGCCGATACCAAAGCCGTCGAAGAGGTCTGCGGGCTTCAGCGCATTCACCGGGCAGACCTGCACGCACTGGCCACACTTGATGCACGACGCGAGGAAGTCGTGTTCGTCGAGCGCTCCGGGCGGACGCAGCCGTTGTTCCTTCCGGAGCAACACGGGGAGCAGCCCGGTCATCGACAGCCCGACGACGCCGGCGCCAAACGCGGCAGCCTTGAGCACCTTGCGCCGCTGCTCCTGGGCCCGCGCGTCGGCCACCACGGGCTTCTTCGGGTCGTCGCTCATGGCGTCACCGGCTTCTCGAACCGCGGGGCCTCGTCACGCACCAGCAGGTCAGGGCTCGAGAAGGGCGCGAGACGCTCGAGGAAGTCGATGGCCTCCATGAGCGGCGCGTTCTTGAAGAAGCGCGCGGTCGGCTCCTCCATCCACAACCGGTCGGAGTAGGCATACAGCTCGTACGGCGTGTCACCCACCGAGTCGTGGTCGCGGTCGAAGCCCTGGTAGTCGTCCCAGTAGTTCGCGCGGAAGACGTTGTTCATCGCGCCACCGCCGCCGCTCTTCGCGATGGGGTCGAGGTTGCCTTCGAAGACGTTGCCCTCGATGACGGTGCCCGGCTTGTCGCCGACGAACGAGATGCCGACGCCGTTGTAGGCGATGCGGTTGTCTTTGATGGAGATGGTGGAGTCAGGCTCGTACGGCGAGAGGTCGGAGCCGATGCCCACGGCGCAGTAGACGACCTGGTTCCCCTCGACGACGGAGTCGGACGCCTCTTTGAACCCGATGCCCATGCCCGTGGCGCCGAGCGAGTGCGAGATGAGGTTGCGCCGAATCTCGACGCCATCGGTGTACATCACGTAGATGCCGACCGAGTTGTCGTGGAATTGGTTGTCTTCGACGACGTTGTGCTGCGCGTACATGAAGTGAAGCGAGTAGCGGCCGCGGCGGCCGATGTTCTTCCGGATGATGTTGTCGTTCGAGTACCAGACGACGACGTCGCGAGCGTCGACGACCTCGTTCTCCTCGATGACGTTCTTCATCGAGTACCAGAGCCGAATGGCGTCGCCGCGAAGCCCGAGCGGCAGGTCGAGGGAGCGCACGTGGTTCTTCCGCACCACGTTCTCGTTCGACTGCTTCAAGTCGATGCCGAACAGACACTCCTCGAAGCGGTTGTCCTCGATGCGGTTGCGATGGCCGCGCACGTTGAGGCAGGTGTCGTCGGTGTTGTGCGAGTCGCCGGAGCCCGTGAAGGTGAGCCCGCGAAGCGTGGAGTCGCTGGTCTCGAGAGTGAAGACGGTGCCCCTCCCGCCGCCTTCGATGACGGCCTTGCCTGCGCCGTCGAGGAGCAACTTCTTCGTCACCAGCACCGGGCCCGAGTAGCGGCCGGGCGCGAGCGCGAGCACGCCGCCTTCAGGCACCGCGTCCACCAGGTCCTGCAGCCAGGGAATGCCCTTCACGGCGGGGCCCGTCGGCTTCGGCGTCGGCTCCCACGAGGCGCCCCAGGTGCCTGCTGGTGGTGCCGCCATCCCGTCGCCTGATGCGGGCTCGCTTCCGGGCTGCGCGAGCGCCAGCACCGCGACGAAGACCGCGACGATGGCGAGGCGCCAGCGCATGACGTCACCGGCTCCCGTCGAGCAGCTCGAGGCGACGGCGAAGTACGGCGATGAGGAGGAGCACCGAGGCCGCGACCAGCAACGCAAAGCCAGGCATCGGGTACGAGAAGGTCGAGAACTGCGCGACCTTTCCTTCACCGAACACCGTCGGCATGAAGGGCTTCACCGTGAAGGCGCCCCACGGGTGCAGGTTGTGGCCGAAGAAGTACAGCCACGCGGCGAAGGTGCCGACGAAGAACACCGGGAGCAGCGCGGGCAGCACGCCGAGGAGCAGCTGCGCCTTCTCCCACTTCGCCGAGGCGAGCGTCAGCACGACCATGATGACGATGAGCCCGATGGCGCTGAGGGTCACCGCGAGCTCCAGGTTGTGGCCCCACGTCACGATGCGATCGGCGTCGCGGAAGTACTGGCCAGCCTCGGTGGTGTACTGGGTGACGTGCGCCGCGAGGCCTCCGCTGACCCAGAGGCCGAAGACCATCCACACCGAGACGGCGGCGTAGCCGGCCCCGAGGATGATGAGGCGCACCTTCTTCGAGCCGAACGCGAAGGCGAGCAGGCCGACCCCGAGGACGCCGAAGATGTACTTCGCGAGCAAACGCTCCGCCGGTGCGCCCGCGCCGATGGGGTGCATGCCGACGTAGTGGTTGATGGTGTTCATCTCGTGCATGCAGTCGAGCGCGGCTTCAGGCTTCGCGTTGGCAGCGAGCTTCTCGTCGATGGCGCCTTCGTCGCCTCGCCACCCGAGGTCTTCCTGCTGCGTCTCCTTCGAGAGCCGGCTGGTCTTCGGCACCGTGGTGCAGCCGTTGGTGACGCCGGTGAAGCCGAAGAGAATTCGAATGCCGTCGGGGAAGGCGTCGGGCGGGTAGTTCGGCGCCGTGAGCGACACCCACCAGAGCGGAACGAAATAGGCAGCGACCATGAAGCCGACGGCGGCGACCGAGAGCCCGCTGATGAACATCGACTGACGGGGCGCCGTCGTGGCGGGGGCCGGCACCAGGTCGAGCTTCGGGTCAGCGGTGGGGTTGGCGGCAGACATGGCGGCACCGGCCCGCTCGCCACGCGATGGGTGGCGAGCGGTGGAAATGGGTCGAGCTGAGAGGTGAAAGGGAGCGCTACTTCTTCTGCGAGGGCATCTCGAGGCGCGACATGTAGTCGACGATGGCGTCGATCTCCTTGTCGCTGTACGTCTTGATGACCTTTACCATGTCTGGGTTTGCGTTCCGGCGTTTGCCGTCACGAATCTCAGTCGCCTGGCGGAGCATGTATTTGTAATGCTGGCCCGCGAGCACCGGGTAGAACTTCTTCCCGTCACCCTCCCCGTTCTTCATGTGGCAGCTCTCGCAGTCGCGCGCGTACAGCTTCTTGCCCGTCGCGAGGTCGGCGCCAGCGCCTTTGCCGTTGTCGTGCGGCACTTTCAGCGTCTGGATGTAGGCCGCGACGTCGGCGAGCTCCTGCGGGTCCACCAGCGTCGCCGCGAACGGGTACATGATGGGGTTGTCACGCAAGCCCGCACGAATGTCGGCCATCTGCTTGATGACGACCGTGGGGTGCTGCCCGGCGAGCTGCGGGAAGGTGCCGTCAGGGCGGCCCGCGGCGCTCGGCAGGTGGCACGCGGAGCAGACCTCGAACGCCTCTTCACCGCGTTTGACGTCACCCTTGAGCTTGAGGGCTTCGATCTTCTCACCCTCCTGCGCGTTCCACTTGTAGCCCTTCCCTTCGATGCCTTCCTTCTTCGGTGCAGGCGGGCCGGCGAGCGCTCCAAAGGCGAGGAGGCTGGCGGCGGCGACGATGATTCGGTGCGTGGTCTTCATGGGGCGCTTTCGGTGTGAAACACAGACATGACTGTCATCAAGAACCGTGCCCAGCTCACTGCAGGCTCGAGAGGTACACGGCGAGCGACTTGATTTCGGCCTCGTTCACGAGGGGCATGATGCCCTTCATGGCGGCGGTGTTGCCGTTGGCGCGCGCGCCCGACTTGATGTCGAGCATCTGACGCTCCGCATACCCTGCGTTCTGTCCGGCGAGCCTCGGGTAGTCCGGCATGATCGGCGTCTTTGCGTCTTTGCCGTGGCAGGCCGAACAGGTCTTCTCCATGTACAGCTTGGCGCCGGCAGCGACCGCAGCAGGGTCGGGCTTCGCCTCTTCCTTCTTCTTCGGGTCCGCAGCGAGGACCAGCGTGGGGACCAGCACCAGCACGAGCAGCCATTTCATTTTGAAACTCCAAGGAACAGCGGGTTGGTGAACAACCCTGCAGAAAACGTGCACAGGGTCGCCGTTCGGTGGAACGCCACCGCCCGGCGACCCTGTCTGACGAAGGCCCGCTACTTGATCTTCTTCGCGCCCTTCTGCTCGAGGTAGGTCTTGGCGCGCAGGCCGATGTCGGCCGCCTTCACCTGGTACTGCCACCACTGGCCAGCCCACAGCGTCGCGTTCTGCCAGTCCTCTTTCCTGGCGGCTTCTTCCATCTTCTTCTTCGGTTCCTCAGCCGCCTTCAGCTGGTCGGTCGCGTCTTCGACGAGCGCGACTGCGTCGGGGAACTCCTTGAAGTTGGTCGCGACGATCCACCCGACGACGCTGTCGATGACCTTCTGGGTCTCGACGTTGGTGTTGAACTGCTTGTCGTAGTCGGCCTTGGTGTACTCGGCCTTCGCAGCAGCGCCGGCCACGGCCTTGTAGCCCTTGGGCTTGACGAGGAAGTACCCCTGCATCTCGAGGTGCAGCGCCGAGCAGAACTCGGTGCAGTAGTAGGGGAACACGCCTTCGCGGTCGGCCTTGAACTTCACCGACACCGTCTTGCCGGGCTCGATCGACGCGTGCACGTTCATCGCGCTGATGGTGAAGCCGTGGGTCTCGTCCTGCGCGCGCTCGAGGTTGGTGAGGTTGATGGTCACCTCGTCGCCCTTCTCGACCTCGATGATCTCCGGCGTGATGTGCGAGCGAATGAGCGTGCCGAAGACCTCGACCTTGCCGGGGCTGCGCACGGTCTTCTCTTCGCCAGCGCGCACGGCGCCCGGGTGCTTCTCGTCGGTGCGGCTGTTGGTGCCGACCTTGTAGCGAACGCCAGGCTTGAGCGAGGCGGCGCTGATGGCGACGGCGTAGTGCGGCTCACCGAGCGGAATCGGCATGTCGTAGAGCAGCTGCATCTTGTCGTTGCTGATGTCGATGAGCTGGTGGTTCTGCGGGTGGAGCGGACCGACCGGGTTGAAGCGGTCGATGGCCAGCTTGTTCAGCGCGACGAGGTAGCGGCCCTTCGGGTTGACCGAGTCGCCCTCCATCGTCATCAGGTGGCCGATGTTGTAGTGCAC
>JAUXRI010000240.1 GCA_030681895.1 Myxococcales bacterium
ACCAAGATGACCGGCGCGATGATCTCGAACGACATTCAGATCGAGCTCGAGGCCGAGGCTGGGTACACCAGCGCCATTCGCAAGGCGCAGTACGCGATCAACGGCGCGGCCGCGGGCCTGATGATGGACTACGCCTTGTCGAAGGGCATCGCGGGGCTCACCGCAGGCGACGCGGCGGGCTTCGAGAAGTGGTTCTCGACCGAGGTGGCGAAGACCGGCGCTCCCAAGCAGGCGTTCATCGACGAGCTGAACACCTTCGCGCGCACCAAGGGGTCGCCCATCGACTTCAACCGCACGCTCCGGCCGCTCGACGATCAAGAGAAGTCGATTCGCGTGCTGACGGGCTTCGCGGCGAAGAAGAACCCGCAGCTCAATTCGAACGATCGCGCCGCCGTCGAGGGCTGGTACCGGCAGCAGGCCAACCTGGGCGAGACCGAGCTCAACGCGTTCCTCACCGAGGTCGCGCAGTACGCCGCCGACACGAAGAGCGAGATTCCGCTCTCGCCCGAGCTGCTCAAGACGCTCGACTTCAAGCCCTTCGCGGGGAGCAACGTCGGTCAGCCGGTCACCGGCCACGCCTCGCTCGTCGACGATCTCGACATCGCGCAAGAGGTCTGGACGATGGTGAAGAAGGCACAGCAGGACCTCTCGGCGGCGCGCGGCAACGAGGTGCAGCGCATTCTGCGAGACAACGACCTGAGGGATCGCGGGTGGGATCCTCCGACCAGCTCGAAGGGCGACTACGCCATCGACTACGCGCTGAAGTGAGCTGAGCGCACCTGGAGTCCGCGGCCCTGGCCCCTCACGGAGCCGGGGCCGTTCCTTTTTCGGCGGCGCTCCGCCAAACGGCTACCATCGGCGCCGTGACTCCACTCGCCTGCCCTTCCTGCGGCGCTTCGTTTCGCGCCTCCGACATCGACCGCACGCTCGGCATCGCCAGCTGCCACGCCTGCAACGAGGTGCTCGACCTGCGCACGCGTGACGCGGCGACCGACGCCCGGCTCGACGTGCTGACGCGCCCACCGCCCGCGGCCCTGCCGCTGCCCGAGAAGTTCAAGGTGAATGACGCCTCGGGCCGGCTCGACATCAGCTGGCGGTGGTTCTCGCCAGCGCACCTCTTCCTCGCGTTCTTCGCGGTGTTCTGGAACGGCTTCATGGTGATGTGGTTCGGCATCGCCATCGCTCAGGGCCAGGTCGTGATGGCGGTGTTCGGCACCCTCCACGCGGCGGTCGGCATCGGCGTCGCGTATTCGACGCTGTGCGGGTTCTTCAACTCGACGCGCATCTCGCTGGAGCACGGGGCGCTGTCGGTGAAGCACGGCCCCCTGCCGTGGACGGGGTCTGGCTCGTGGCGCAGAGAAGATCTCGCGCAGCTCTACGCAGAAGAAGTCGTCTCGAACGGCAAGAACGGGCGGTACACGAGGTACTCGCTCAACGCGATGCTGCGCGATGGCCGCCGGGTGAAGCTGCTCAAAGGGCTCGAGGAGCGCGCGCAGGTCATCTGGCTCGAGCGCACCCTCGAGAGCCGCATGCAGATCGTCGACGCGCCAGTCGAAGGCGAGATGGCGAAGCGCTGATCAGCCGGCGACGAGGTCGGGCCGCAACGCGCGCAGCTGCTCGCGGAACGCAACGACCGTGGTGAAGACGCGCCCGTGGAGCCCGAGGCTGGTCGCCGCCTCCGCGTACCGGGGTACGTCGTCGAAGAACGCCGCGCGCGCGGGTTCGACCGCCGCCAGCTCGAGGGCCCGCTCGTAGATCTGCCGCTCGGGCTTCACGTGGCCCACCTCGTACGAGAGCACCAACCCGTCGAAGCGCTGCAGCAGCGGGAGCTTCGGCCGCAGGAACTCGATGTGCTGATCGTGCGTGTTCGAGAGCAGCACGAGCCGCACCCGGCCGACGAGCTGCTCCACCTCGCGGATCATCTCGTCGTACAAGGTGAAGTGACAGTTCCAGAGCGAGAACCAGTCTTCGGCGGAGAGGTCGTGTCCGAGCCGGGCGATCAGCTCCCGCCGCAACGAATCGCCTGGGAGCAGGCCACGGTTCACACGATCCCACAGGCCGCCGTCGAGCCGCTCCCGCATGGCCTCACGTGACGAGCCGAAGGCACGGGCCATCTCCTCGAAGAGCCGCTCGTTGTCGTGAAACGCGAGCACGTTGCCGAGGTCGAGGATGAGGACGTCGATCATCGCGGCAGGCTCATGCGGCGCGAGCGGCCCAGGACGATGCCGGTCGAGCCTCCGCGGCTGCGAGTTCCACGTCGCTTCGCAGGGCCTGAGCCGATCGGATCGGGACACAGGTCGAAGTACCGGCAGCTGCGACACTCCGCGCCGGTCCATACCGACTCGAAGAGGGCCGAGACGCGGTCGATGGTGTCGAAGTCCTCCGTCACCAGGCCGAGCTCGAAGTTGCGCGCGTTGGCGTGTTTCGCACCAAGCCCGGCGCCCGTGAGGTTGGCGCTGCCGACGTACAGCCAGGCGCCATCGACGAGCACGGCCTTGAAGTGAACCCTGGGGCAGAGCTTGAGCTCCATGCGCGCGCCGCCGCGGCCACCGTCACGGATGAGCTTCTCGTGCTTGTCGAACGCGGCGCGAAACGGGCGCGAAGGCAGCTCGGCGTGGAGCAGCCGCACCGAGACACCGCGACGCGCGAGCTGCGCGAAGAGGTCGGCCACGGGCCGGAAGGTGCCGTTGAGTTCGACGAGCATCGCCTTGACGTTGGCGGTCGCGATCAGCACCGACTCGCGCGCCTGCGCCAGACGCTCGAGCACGACGCGCTGATAGAGCTCGTCTTTGGCGAGCAGCTCGGCCTCGATGGAGCGCACCGCGCGGAGTGTCTCACGACGTCTGCGGGCGCGCAGGTGTATCCTCCCCGGATGCTCCGCATCCCCGCCTGGGCGTTGGTCTCGGTCACGGTCCTGTCGTGCCAACCCGCCGACGCACCGTTTCTCGAGGTGATCGCGACGCCGCGTTCGATTGACGGCCGGGGAGCGACGACCAGCATCGAGGTCGCCGCGTTCGCGCGCCCTGACGTTCCAGGGACCGGGAGCGTGCGGCTGTCGTCGCCAGTCGGCTCGTTCTCGACGCCGGTGACGGTGATGCTCGACGCGGCCGGAAAGGGCTCGGCGCCATTCACGTGCACGACCGCGAGTGATGCGAGGTGTTCATCGCGCGTCACGATCACCGCAGACTGGCTGTTCAAGGAGATGACGATCTCGTCTGAGGTCCGCGTGACGATCAGCACGGCTGGAGGTGGCTCGGCTGGAGGTGGCACGGCTGGAGGTGGCTCGGCAGGCGGTGGCTCGGCTGGAGGTGGAACGGCAGGCGGTGGAACGGCAGGCGGCTCGGCAGGCGGCTCGGCGGGCGGCGCATCGGGCGGCTCGGCAGGCGGCTCGGCAGGCGGCTCGGCAGGCGGCTCGGCAGGCGGCTCATCAGGCGGCTCGGCAGGCGGCTCGGCGGGCGGCTCGGCAGGCGGCTCGGCAGGCGGCTCGGCGGGCGGCTCCACCGCAGGTGGGCGCGCAGGCGGCTCCGCGGCAGGCGGCGCTGCGGGCGGCTCTGTTCCCATCAACGTTCGCGCTCCGGTGGTCAACCCGGCGGGGCTCGTCGCCTTTGGCACCCTCACCAACAGCCTGTGCGAAGGCGCGTTCGCAGCCCTCGATGCAGGTCAGCAGGCCTACGTTGGAGTCCCGTGCGGGCTCGACCCCACGCTCGCGTTCCTTCGACCGGACGGAGGCTTCGTCTACCGACACCCCACGACCAGCCGGGTGCTGGCTGCTGTTCCCGACCCCATGGGCAACAACTCCAGCGGCTGGCTGTACCCCACGTCGGTCGACAACGATCTCGACGTCACTCCGGGCTGCACCGGCAACCCCACGCGCTTCGTCTTGAGGCCCAACACCGGCTCGGTCGTCGCCCGCTGCTCGAACGGAACCTGGGTCGAAGGCAGCACCGCGATTCCAGCGCTCGCGGGCCTCGACGTCATCGCCTTCGCCACCAACGGCACCGCGCTCGTCACCAGCGTGAGCGGCCTGCAGCTCATCTCGACCTCCGGCAACGTGACGCCCATGACGGCGCCCTTCACGCCGACCACCAAGATGACCCGCGCCAACGCGCAGGGGTTTCTGGCCGTGCAGACGACGCCGACCTGTTCGCTTTACCAACTCACGCTGAGCGGAACCGCCACCAAGGTCGGCGACTACACGACGACCTCGGCGATCGGCACCGTGCCCACCTTCTGCAACGGGCGCATCGACGCCAACGGCACCCTCTTCTTCGGAACCACGAGCATCGGCGGCTCGCGCATCGTGCACCGGCCGCTCGACCCCGGCTCGATGACGTGGGCGTTCGGAACCAACACGACGGCGACGGTCTGGGACTTCGGCCCACGCCTCAACTTGCTGCTCCTCGACGGCAACGGAATCGTCACCAGCCCCTGAGCTGACTCAGGGAACCCGCGGCGCTCGGAGCAGCACGCCACTCTGCGAACGCGCGA